>NZ_JBNWAF010000015.1:0-519 GCF_050496705.1 Chryseobacterium sp. MIQD13 | reverse complement strand
AGATTCAAATCGGATAAGAAAATACTGATACAGTAAAGACAGTAATTAAAAAATAAGGTTATCATTCTCCCACAGATTACACAAATATTAAAATCCTCTTATATTCTGTCTTTAAAATTAAAGCTAGAATAAAATAATGATGATTGATATTTTTTTGGAATAGTCTGAAAAAAGTGAGGTTAAATCTCTCGAAGATCTGATAGATTGAACAGAGCTTTTAATCTTTGATATTGGAGTATTAGTGTAGAATCTTTGGTTAAAGCTTTTATCAGTCACCTAATATTTAAAGTGAACCTTAGTCCGCAACTGTATTGAATCTTTTTAACGCAAAGGTTTATTTGTATACTGTATAATTTTAAGAAAAGCAAAGAAGGGATCAATTTCATTGATCTCTTGAAGCGAACAGGTGTAAGTGGATATGATGCTAGATAGATAGTGATAGTAGTTATTCCTGTCCTGCTTTATTGCTTATTGCTTATTGCTTATTGCTTATTGCTTATTGCTTATTGCTTATTGCTT
>NZ_JBNWAF010000014.1:0-586 GCF_050496705.1 Chryseobacterium sp. MIQD13 | reverse complement strand
TACCTGAACTTGTTAAAACAGGCTGCAAACCCGCATTACTTTGGGTAAGGTGATAATTATTACCTGATTTATCAGACCATAATGAAGATGTGAAACCGTCGTCAGCTTTTACCCATAATCCTAAGTCTGCAGTTACCCCTCCAGGTGCCTGAGCATAACCTGCCAGCGTAAAATAATCTCCATCGTTAAGGGTTACAGTAGCAGTATTGTATTCCACTCCATTTACTGTAACAGTATTTGTCATCGGAATAAATTCATCTGATGTATCAAATGAAGCATCTGTGGAACGTACCAGATGTAAATTTGAGATTCCTTTAGGCCATGCTACAATTACATTTCCTGTATTTCCTGTATTCTGAACTTTCCATATTGAAGAAAACCTGTAGTTTATTTCTCCTCCAGGAGCTGAAGGATATGGTAAAGAAACGGCCAATGCCTGCTTCAACCCATTATCTCCGACGATAAGAAACTGTCCGTTAGTAAGCGTGTTTGTATTGGCTGCATTGGTATTGAATAATGAATTACCCGCTCCCAGAATCAGTTTCTGATCAGGATTAACACTTCTTGACTGTTTCTGATACAATGA
>NZ_JBNWAF010000013.1:0-741 GCF_050496705.1 Chryseobacterium sp. MIQD13 | reverse complement strand
GTCTTCCACGCAGGATTTTCTAAGCCAGGTTACCACAACAATAGATCAGCAATATCTTATTACCGGAAGCAGCATCCAGCCAGATGGAGGCTCACCAGCAGGTTCTAACCTGCGGTCTGCAAGCTCCAAACAAAATAACGGTTACGATTTTCATGTTGTAAAATTGAACCAGCAGGGGGAAGAAATCTGGGAGAAATATTTCTCAGGACAGAATCATGATTACCTATCCGCAACTGTATCCACTCAGGAAGGCGGGTTCATTCTGGCTGGTACAAGCTATTCTTCAAAAGGACTGGATAAGAAAGAAGATTCGAAAGGAGGTTCCGATATCTGGTTAATCAGATTGAATGAATTTGGAGATGAACTGTGGCAGAAAACTTTAGGATCAGCATCAGATGAAGAAGCAAGATCCGTAATTCAGAGTACAGATTTAGGATATTTTGTAGCTGGTAACATACAAAACTCTAAAAAAGGTTATGGTTCCAAAGATGTTCTGATTACTAAACTGGATAAAGATGGAAAAGAACTTTCTCAGATCGTTTTAGGCGGAAAAGGCTTGGACGAGGTAGAGAAAATAATTCCTACCAAAGATGGTGGTGCCTTGTTAGGGATCTATTCAAGAAGTAATACCGGAGGTTCCAAGAAAACAGAAAACTATGGTGAAGGAGATTACTGGATCATCAAGCTTAACAAGGATGGAAAGACAGAATGGGAAAAGAACTTTGGAGGAAAAGGAGATGA
>NZ_JBNWAF010000012.1:0-741 GCF_050496705.1 Chryseobacterium sp. MIQD13 | reverse complement strand
ATCCAGTACCCAGGATTTTCTAAGCCAGGTTACCACAACAATAGATCAGCAATATCTTATTACCGGAAGCAGCATCCAGCCAGATGGAGGTTCACCTGCAGGTTCTAATCTGCGGTCTGCAAGCTCCAAACAAAATAACGGTTACGATTTTCATGTTGTAAAATTGAACCAGCAGGGAGAAGAAATCTGGGAAAAATATTTCTCAGGACAGAATCATGATTATCTATCCGCAACTGTATCCACTCAGGAAGGCGGTTTCCTTCTGGCTGGAACAAGCTATTCTTCAAAAGGACTGGATAAGAAAGAAGATTCGAAAGGAGGTTCTGATATCTGGTTAATCAGATTGAATGAATTTGGAGACGAACTTTGGCAGAAAACTTTAGGATCAGCATCAGATGAAGAAGCCAGATCCGTAATTCAGAGTACAGATTTAGGTTTTTTTGTTGCCGGAAACGTTCAGAACTCTAAAAAAGGGTATGGCTCCAAAGATGTCCTGATTATTAAACTGGATAAGGACGGAAAAGAACTTTCTCAGATCGTTTTAGGCGGAAAAGGCTTGGACGAGGCAGAGAAAATAATTCCTACCAAAGATGGTGGTGCCTTGTTAGGGATCTATTCAAGAAGCAATGCCGGCGGATCAAAGAAGACAGAAAACTATGGTGAAGGAGATTACTGGATCATCAAGCTTAACAAGGATGGAAAAACAGAATGGGAAAAGAACTTTGGGGGAAAGTCTGATGA
>NZ_JBNWAF010000011.1:0-873 GCF_050496705.1 Chryseobacterium sp. MIQD13 | reverse complement strand
ATTTTGCAATAAGCAATAAGCAATAAGCAATAAGCAATAAGCAATAAGCAATAAGCAATAAGCAATAAGCAATAAGCAATAAGCATAACTTCTATCTATCCTAAGTAGTATATCCACTTCCACCTGTTCGCTTCATAAGATCAATAAAATTGATCCCTCCTTTGCTTTTCTTAAAATCATACAGCATACAAATAAACCTTTGCGTTAAAAATAAGTTCAATAGAAGTATTAAAGGACCTTAACGAACCCTAGCTCAATGTATGATATTAAGAATTAAAAATCTGCTAATTTATAAAATCATCTGATCTAAGTTGAATAAAATACATTTTTAAAATTTAATTCTACCTCTTATCTTTTTAAAAGGTTTTTTAAAACTATTGTTTCAGAAAAATATTTATACCTTAAGATCTGCTTGATCTGCCCAATCTTCGAGAAACTTTGATGGAAGCTAAAAATCTTTACCTGGAGTTTTAATCTTGGCATATTTCTACATACCGCTTCTCCATCTTTATTCTGGTTATAATAATCTTAAACTCTGAACAAGAACTGCACATTTATTAACTGATTTAATATTTAGTATATAGTATTTTAATATCTGTGTCATCCGTGGGAGGAATGATTGCCCTGTTTTTTATTCTTACTGTAAAAATCTTTACTTCTTTAAATATTCAAAAAATATTGTCTCCATATCCTTATGGAAAACGATCATCCTCTCTTATAAACTTTGTCTTTACCGTATTTTTATCTATTTGCAAAAAAACTGGATGAATATTCAACCCATTCTATAAATCCATTCCTCGTAAAATGTGTTTATGCATTACTGTCGCTTCATTCAGTTTGCTTCAACCTGAACCTGAATTTGAACCTGAAATC
>NZ_JBNWAF010000010.1:0-1726 GCF_050496705.1 Chryseobacterium sp. MIQD13 | reverse complement strand
CTCTGCCAATGGGTCTATCACCCCCCATCTGCCAATATCACTCATATACATTCTTGCTCCGTAATCACTCCAGCCTGTTTCCTGTTGCAGCTCTTTACCATTATATTCGTAATTATAAGCAGGATTTCCTGTTAAAGCATTATATCCTTCATGCTTTAACCCAAACGGGTAATAATTGTTTTCTTCAAGAACCTCTGCGCTGCCACTTAAGCTTTTGGAGTAACTTAAACGTATATTTCCCAAATGGCCGGCATAGCTGTAAATATAATTATTATTTTCAAAAATGATTCATCATGAACTTTGATACATTACGTTACCAACATATCTGAAACATCTTGTACGACTCTCAATATTTTGCATAGCCTAATTTCTATTATTTCCTACTCTCGCTACCCAAATATAATTTCAAAATTTTGATTTTCATTTAACCTAAAAAAATATAGCGTTGATTTTCAACGCTATATTTTTTTATCAATACATCTAGTACATTACCTATTTTATTTATCAATACATTTTAAGAACATATTTTTGTAATAAGTAAACAGATCCAAAAAAATTAACAGCAATAGAAATAACAATTATCCATACGATAGTAGTTCCTTTTTTATTTTTTTCTTCAGATAACTTATCAAATTCTTCATTATATTCTTTCCATATATCTGTACGGACAAAGGCAAAATAATTCAGAACACAAAAAAGAATAAGAGAAATTAATAAAATAGGACCAATCACGTCTATATTTAATTTTTTATTATTAATAATAGAATAATAATTCAAAAATGAACCAATAGTCCAAAGTTCGAGAGTGAGTAATACAATTCCTGCTTTAAAGTCACTCCAAAACTCACCACCTACCATTTCAGAAGTATATATTATTGATTTATAAATCTTATAGAAAATGTAGTAATATGCTCTTTTTATTTTCTCCATAATTATTTTTTATTTTGGTTCATGAGCTCCAAAAACATTAATTCTATAGGGGCCTGCCTGATTAAATCCTTCATCTAGCTTTCCCTGAAGCATATTACCATCATCAAAAAGTCCAGGCCAGCCCTTGGGATAAAAATTATCCACGCCAAAATACACTGTGCTAAGAGAGGCTCCAATTGATCCTCCCCAATTGCCCAAAGCTCCAAACCCTGTATTTATAATAGCTTTTCCAGGTGAAACTTGACCTGTTGCCATCCCGCCCATGTCAAATATAACACCTAAACCAAAAGAAAAATGACCAGCTATTTTTGCATATCCTCCAAATTTAGAAATTGGTACAGTTGCATCTGTCATAGCCATTTTCCCAAACTGGCTAAGGTTTCTACCTGTTAATTGATAATTTGCGGATATTCCTCTTCTTACACCCTGAGAATACATATTTTGAGATTGTATAACTCCTGCTGTACCACTCAAAATACCCGCTGTACCAAAAAACCAGTTTCCTTTTCCTGTTGCAGAATACCAATTACTATCTTCCAACTGTTTCAGCTGCTTTTCTACACTCTTCATAACCCTATCAAAAGCTATGGTCATAGCATTCATAACATCTTCTGAACTAATATTAACCCCTTTCTTAGCTGTTACAACAACCTCAGGAACTTGAAAAGTCATATCATCATCAGTAGAAGAGTCTTTACCATTTGAAGAATTTGTAATTAAGCCTCCGCCACCACTTTCACTACTCTGATTGGAAGCCTCATTCAGTAGATCAAAAAAACTACCTATATTATCCTGT
>NZ_JBNWAF010000009.1:0-2910 GCF_050496705.1 Chryseobacterium sp. MIQD13 | reverse complement strand
TACTGGAAGTCTTGAAATAACAGATGCCAATGATTATTATCCATTTGGGATGAATCATTTAAAGACAGGTAATGCTTATTTTGGAGCAGGTAATTATAGAAATTATAAGTACAACAATAAGGAATTGCAAGAGACAGGAATGTATGATTATGGAGCGAGAATGTACATGGCAGATATTGGCAGATGGGGAGTAATTGATCCGTTGGCGGAGAAAATGACAAGATATAGTCCTTACAACTATGCATTTAATAATCCAATAATGTTTATTGATCCTGATGGAAGAGAAGCGACAAGTACTCATACAGATAAATTTGGAAATGTAGTGAAGGTTATAAAAGACGGAGATTTAGGGGTTTACCGCCATGATGGTAATGCTCAAGAAACCCAACAGGAGCTTAATGAAAAATATTCGAAAGATAATACCTCGGGAGGTGGAGAGAGAATGGGAAGAACGCTTGTTTGGAATTCCTTTACAGAATTTGATAAAGGTGGTAAAGAAGCAGGTAAAATAAATTTTGGATCTTTCCAAGCAAGAGATTGGCTTAATAATTTTAGTGATACAATCTCTAAAGATACTGAAGCCAATGGAGGGTTTGTAGCAAGGATGAATTATGCATATAATGGTGGTGGAGGCGATATATATGATTATAAGACGCAAAATGGAGGAGGTTTATACGCTGGTTCACAAATAGCAGAAGGAGTATACGTGTCAGCCAGAGATGTTGGAAATTTTGCAGCAGGTAGGGCAGCTGCAATAACAGGACAAGATAAAATGGATTTCATGCTGAATGCAGGAGGGTTTAACGCATCGGGTAATAGTAAACTGGGGCTTATATTTAACAATTCTCACTGGAAAAATGAAGCCCAAAAAAAAGGTTTCCCAGCATATGGAGAACATTTTAACTCAAATCTATTTCAGCGTTTAGGCTATGAAAACGTAACGACAGCTGAAGGAATAATCAAAAAAAGCAAAATAATATGGGGAGATCGAAAATAAAAAATATCTGTCTGCTTTTACCATTATTGCTATCTATTATAGCATGTGGGCATCCTGATTTAGATAAATTTGAAGGCACCGGATTTTCTTATCAAATAAGTGCAGGCAAAACAGATATAGTACGTGCTAGATATACTACTGACGAAGGAGCGCCTTCTATACAGCTTTTTGATATAAAAGGAAATCTTAAAGAAGAAGCTACCATTACTCCTTATAGCGGGCTAGGGCTGACAGCAATGAAAAATGACACCATACAAATGACCTATGTTGTTGGAGAGAACGAACAGATGTTTTTATCATGGTTCAAAAGAATTGAATATATTAATCCTACTCGCATAGGCAATTATTCTATTCGGTATAATTATGAAATACAAAATGAATATTTTGAAAATGAAGGTTCGGAAATAGATTCATTATATATTGATAAAAATACAAAAATGATGTCTCTATTTCTAAAACATAAATTAATTACTAAAAAGCCAATGTACTTATTTAGAATCGAGTTTTCAGAAATAACACTTTATGATCCAGTCAGTAAATTATATACACCATATACATTTGCAGGCAATAGGAGTTTTTTTGAGGAGTATTTAAAAAAAGTTCTTGATTTGTATAAGTAATTAATATGGGGAGATCGAAAATAAAAAATATCTGTCTGCTTTTACCATTATTGCTATCACTTATAGCATGTGGGCATCCTGATTTCGATAAATTTGAAGGCACCGGATTTTCTTATCAAATAAATGCAGGCAAAACAGATATAGTACGTGCTAGATATACGACTGATGAAGGAGCGCCTTCAATTCAACTTTTTGATACAAAAGGAAGACTTAAAGAAGAAGCTACTATTGCTCCTTATATGGGTTTAGGATTGACAGCAATGAAAAATGACACTATACAAATGACCTATACTATTGGACAGAGCGACCTTAATATGTTTTTGCCTTGGTTCAAGAAAAACAAATATAATCCTACTCACATAGGCAATTATTTAATTCGCTATAACTATGAAATACGAAATGAATATAATATAGATCAAGATTCTGTACAATTAGATTCATTGTATATTGATAAGAATACACAAATGATGTCCTTATTTTTAAAACAGAAATTAATTGCTAAAAAGCCGATGTACTTATTTAGAGTTGAGTCATCGGAAATATCACTTTATGATCCGGTAAGTAAATCATATACACCTTATATATTTGCAGGCAATAAGAATATTGGTGAGGAATATATTAAAAAAGTTCTTGCTTTGTATAATTAATTTACTTTCCAATACTGATGATCTATTAATATTTCACTAAAAAATAGGCAACGTTTCACAAATGTTGGTTTCCTTTATTAATCAATATTGACGAGAAATAATATGTAATAATTTTATAGAATATAGTGATCATTTGGTCACTCTATTTGTTTTTTTTAAGAAAATTGGAATCCTTATGCAGATAAAAATTTATTCATGTGCCAAATGTGTTGGTGATAATTTTATAAAATAGGAATATGACGGAGCAGGCTGGCCTATAGACTATGATGTCAATGGGAATATGAAAAGTATGATGGATAAGTAGATTACAGGAATCACCTATAATTTCTTAAACCTTCCCAATGTTTTGAATATTGGCCTTGATCCTACAACCACCCAGATCAAAATCAATTACCGTGCAGACGGAATAAAACAGAGAAAAGAAACTGTAAAAACCTCCACAGGAATTGCCGGATCTACCTGGACCAAAGAAATCACCGATTATCTTGATGGTTTCCAGTACCTGAATACCACCTCTTCAGGCGGTGGAATATCCGATATGTTTTTGGCAGCACTAGAAACCAATCAGGCATTAGAAATGCAGGCATTTACAATTGGTCCTCCTATTGATATTGATCCCCCACCAATAGATCCAATTGTTCAGAAT
>NZ_JBNWAF010000008.1:0-5442 GCF_050496705.1 Chryseobacterium sp. MIQD13 | reverse complement strand
AAAAAAAGTCTCATACAAACAATGCTGTATGAGACTTTTAATAAAAACTGGCGGCGGCCTACTCTCCCGCTTGTCGCAGTACCATCGGCGCTGGTGGGCTTAACTTCTGTGTTCGGAATGGGAACAGGTGAGCCCCACCGCTAAAACCACCCTAAAGAAGGTATATAAGATATCAGAAGATAGATTTCAGATTTCAGATCCATTAGATGAGTCTGTTATCTGATGTCTTTTATCTGACATCTGTTTTATCGATAAAAACTTTCACAAAGACAAAACCTTTACTGCGCATAAAAGAACTTGTCGTATTTTATTATTCTATAATTTTTGATATAGCAACCAATAGGCTATAAATCTACGGGTAATTAGTACTACTCGGCTATGCTGTTACCAGCTTTACACCTGTAGCCTATCAACGTCGTCATCTACAACGACCCTTAAAAGATGTCTCATCTTGAGGCGAGTTTCGCACTTATATGCTTTCAGTGCTTATCTCTTCCAAACGTAGCTACTCAGCGGTGCACCTGGCGGTACAACTGATACACCAGAGGTTTGTTCAATTCGGTCCTCTCGTACTAGAATCAAGCCCTCTCAAACATCTAACGCCCGCAATAGATAGAGACCGAACTGTCTCACGACGTTCTGAACCCAGCTCGCGTGCCACTTTAATGGGCGAACAGCCCAACCCTTGGGACCTTCTCCAGCCCCAGGATGTGACGAGCCGACATCGAGGTGCCGAACCTCCCCGTCGATGTGAGCTCTTGGGGGAGACTAGCCTGTTATCCCCGGAGTACCTTTTATCCTATGAGCGATGGCCCTTCCATACGGAACCACCGGATCACTATGTCCTGCTTTCGCACCTGATCGACTTGTAGGTCTCACAGTCAAGCACCCTTATGCCATTACACTCTACGCACGGTTACCAAGCGTGCTGAGGGTACCTTTGAAAGCCTCCGTTACTCTTTTGGAGGCGACCACCCCAGTCAAACTACCCACCACGCAATGTCCTTCTGAAAGAAGTTAGGCTCCAAGTAAGTAAAGGGTGGTATTTCAACGTTGGCTCCACCAACACTAGCGTGCCGGCTTCAAAGCCTCCCACCTATCCTACACATTACTTACTCAAAGTCAATACGAAGTTATAGTAAAGGTTCACAGGGTCTTTTCGTCCCATTGCGGGTAATCGGCATCTTCACCGATACTACAATTTCACCGAGCTCGTGGCTGAGACAGTGCCCAGATCGTTACACCATTCGTGCAGGTCGGAACTTACCCGACAAGGAATTTCGCTACCTTAGGACCGTTATAGTTACGGCCGCCGTTTACTGGGGCTTCAGTTAATGCCTTCGGTTTAACCCTAAGCACCTTCCTTAACCTTCCAGCACCGGGCAGGTGTCAGACCCTATACAGCATCTTTCGATTTAGCAGAGTCCTGTGTTTTTGATAAACAGTCGCCTGGGCCTCTTCACTGCGGCCAGCATTGCTGCTGGCGTCTCTTCTTCCGAAGTTACGAGACTATTTTGCCTAGTTCCTTAGCCACGACTCACTCGAGCACCTTAGGATTCTCTCCTCGACTACCTGTGTCGGTTTTGGTACGGGTTGCTTCACTTCGGCTTTTCTTGGATCCAATTACACTACAGCAGCTTCGCCCGAAGGCTAGGCCTTGACTATTCCGTCAGTCTCCAGTAGCTACATCGAACCGTCCCCTTTATTCGTGAGCAAGTATGGGAATATTAACCCATTGTCCATCCACTACCCCTTTCGGGTTCGCGTTAGGTCCCGACTAACCCTCAGCTGATTAGCATGGCTGAGGAAACCTTAGTCTTTCGGTGAGGGGGTTTCTCGCCCCCTTTATCGTTACTTATGCCTACATTTTCTTTTCTGTCCGCTCCACAATACCTCACGATACTGCTTCGGCGCAAACAGAATGCTCTCCTACCAGATATACCCCTAAGGTATAAATCCATAGCTTCGGTAATATGTTTATGCCCGATTATTATCCATGCCGGACCGCTCGACTAGTGAGCTGTTACGCACTCTTTAAATGAATGGCTGCTTCCAAGCCAACATCCTAGCTGTCAATGCAGTCCAACCGCGTTGCTTCAACTTAACATATATTTGGGGACCTTAGCTGTTGGTCTGGGTTCTTTCCCTCTCGGACATGGACCTTAGCACCCATGCCCTCACTGCCGACGAACATTTATTAGCATTCGGAGTTTGTCAGGAATTGGTAGGTGGTGAAACCCCCGCATCCAATCAGTAGCTCTACCTCTAATAAACTTAACATCGACGCTGCACCTAAATGCATTTCGGAGAGTACGAGCTATCTCCCAGTTTGATTGGCCTTTCACCCCTACCCACAGGTCATCCGAAGACTTTTCAACGTCAACCGGTTCGGTCCTCCACTCTGTGTTACCAGAGCTTCAACCTGCCCATGGGTAGATCACAAGGTTTCGCGTCTAATACTACTAACTAACCGCCCTATTCAGACTCGCTTTCGCTCCGGCTCCGGTACTTAATACCTTAACCTCGCTAGTAACATTAACTCGTAGGCTCATTATGCAAAAGGCACGCCGTCACCCAACTTGTGGGCTCCGACCGCTTGTAGGCGTACGGTTTCAGGTTCTATTTCACCCTTCTATTCGAAGTGCTTTTCACCTTTCCTTCACAGTACTTGTTCACTATCGGTCTTTCAGGAGTATTTAGCCTTGGAGGATGGTCCCCCCATATTCAGACAGGATTTCACGTGTCCCGCCCTACTCATTTATCACTTAAATATGCCTTTCATATACGGGGCTATCACCCTCTACGGCTGTTCTTTCCAGAACATTCTATTAAACATATAAAAGCTTTTGGGCTAATCCGCTTTCGCTCGCCGCTACTTACGGAATCTCTTCGATTTCTTTTCCTCCGGGTACTTAGATGTTTCAGTTCTCCGGGTTTGCTTCCCCTAAGGGATGACATGTCTTCAACATGCCGGGTTGCCCCATTCGGACATCTGCGGATCAATTCGTGTGTGCCGATCCCCGCAGCTTTTCGCAGCTTACCGCGTCCTTCTTCGCCTCTGAAAGCCTAGGCATCCGCCATACGCCCTTAACGATTTCTTTCCTATTTTTAGGTTACTCAAGCGCTTTTATGCGCTCGGTTTTCTCTTTGTGATGTCTTTACCGTTAATGTCAATGATCTTAATGTCTTTCTTTTCAACTGATGAACAGATGTTGTTTTTGGCTCCATCCGTAACTTTTAAACCAGTCGTCCAAAACTGTGGAGAATAAGGGAGTCGAACCCTTGACCTCCTGCGTGCAAGGCAGGCGCTCTAGCCAGCTGAGCTAATTCCCCCTCTAGTTGAGTTGGTGAGTGAAGGTGTCGGAGAGCCTGAGTAATAACTCTTAGTCTCTTATACTTTCAAACCCCTGTACTCAAAATTAGTAGTCTCGGGCAGGCTCGAACTGCCGACCTCTACATTATCAGTGTAGCGCTCTAACCAGCTGAGCTACGAGACTTCATTATGAGTGATGGGTAATGAGTGATAAGTAATATATACTCCCGCTGCATTTTCCATCCCGTCTCTTCCCTATACTAATTTCTAGTGGGTTTTGTATTTTTTTATATATCAACCAAATAAAAAACTAAAGCTTAAACTTTAAGATAAGTCTATGTACTTAAAGTACTTAATTTTGTTTAACGTCTAAAGACGCTCTAAAATGAGATGTTCCAGCCGCACCTTCCGGTACGGCTACCTTGTTACGACTTAGCCCTAGTTACCTGTTTTACCCTAGGCAGCTCCTGTTACGGTCACCGACTTCAGGTACCCCAGACTTCCATGGCTTGACGGGCGGTGTGTACAAGGCCCGGGAACGTATTCACCGCGCCATGGCTGATGCGCGATTACTAGCGATTCCAGCTTCATAGAGTCGAGTTGCAGACTCCAATCCGAACTGAGACCGGCTTTCGAGATTTGCATCACATCGCTGTGTAGCTGCCCTCTGTACCGGCCATTGTATTACGTGTGTGGCCCAAGGCGTAAGGGCCGTGATGATTTGACGTCATCCCCACCTTCCTCTCTACTTGCGTAGGCAGTCTCACTAGAGTCCCCAACTGAATGATGGCAACTAGTGACAGGGGTTGCGCTCGTTGCAGGACTTAACCTAACACCTCACGGCACGAGCTGACGACAACCATGCAGCACCTTGAAAAATGTCCGAAGAAAAGTCTATTTCTAAACCTGTCATTTCCCATTTAAGCCTTGGTAAGGTTCCTCGCGTATCATCGAATTAAACCACATAATCCACCGCTTGTGCGGGCCCCCGTCAATTCCTTTGAGTTTCATTCTTGCGAACGTACTCCCCAGGTGGCTAACTTATCACTTTCGCTTAGTCTCTGATTCCGAAAAACCAAAAACGAGTTAGCATCGTTTACGGCGTGGACTACCAGGGTATCTAATCCTGTTCGCTCCCCACGCTTTCGTCCATCAGCGTCAGTTGTTGCTTAGTAACCTGCCTTCGCAATTGGTGTTCTAAGTAATATCTATGCATTTCACCGCTACACTACTTATTCCAGCTACTTCAACAACACTCAAGACCTGCAGTATCAATGGCAGTTTCACAGTTAAGCTGTGAGATTTCACCACTGACTTACAGATCCGCCTACGGACCCTTTAAACCCAATAAATCCGGATAACGCTTGCACCCTCCGTATTACCGCGGCTGCTGGCACGGAGTTAGCCGGTGCTTATTCGTACAGTACCTTCAGCTTTCTACACGTAGAAAGGTTTATCCCTGTACAAAAGAAGTTTACAACCCATAGGGCCGTCATCCTTCACGCGGGATGGCTGGATCAGGCTCTCACCCATTGTCCAATATTCCTCACTGCTGCCTCCCGTAGGAGTCTGGTCCGTGTCTCAGTACCAGTGTGGGGGATCACCCTCTCAGGCCCCCTAAAGATCGCAGACTTGGTAGGCCGTTACCCTACCAACTATCTAATCTTGCGCGTGCCCATCTTTATCCACCGGAGTTTTCAATATCAAGTGATGCCACTTAATATATTATGGGGTATTAATCTTCCTTTCGAAAGGCTATCCCCCTGATAAAGGCAGGTTGCACACGTGTTCCGCACCCGTACGCCGCTCTCAAGATTCCGAAGAATCTCTACCGCTCGGCTTGCATGTGTTAGGCCTCCCGCTAGCGTTCATCCTGAGCCAGGATCAAACTCTCCATTGTATGTTTGTCCGACTCTCTCAAAGTTTTTTTACGCTTTAGTTTTTCCTTACTTGGTTGTTATATTGTATGTCAATGATCTTTATTCTTTCCGCTTATATAAAGAACTTTTTTCTGTCGTTCTGTTCCTTATTTGCGGTTGCAAAAGTAATTGTTTTTTTCTTTATGACCAAATGTTTTTAAAGAAAATTTTAAAGTTTTTTTAGTAACCTTAAACTCCCTTTTCAATACC
>NZ_JBNWAF010000007.1:0-6624 GCF_050496705.1 Chryseobacterium sp. MIQD13 | reverse complement strand
TTCTGCCAATGGGTCTATCACACCCCATCTGCCAATATCACTCATATACATTCTTGCTCCGTAATCACTCCAGCCTGTTTCCTGTTGCAGTTCTTTCCCATTATATTCGTAGTTATAAGCAGGATTGCCTGCTAAAACATTATAACCCTCATGCTTTAACCCAAACGGGTAATAATTATTTTCTTCAAGAACTTCTGCGCTGCCACTTAAGCTTTTGGAGTAGCTTAAACGTATATTTCCCAAATGGTCTGTATAGCTGTAAATATACTTATTATTTTCAAAATTATAATAGCCCCCAGCTGTCGGTACAAATTTTAAAATAAGTGCTCCTCCTCCACTTTTGCCGGCTTTGTTTTCATACTGAAATCCATCTAAATATTCTGTAACTTTAGTTGATAACGTGGTGGTAGTACCTAAGGGATCAACAATAAGAGGAGTATAGTTGTAAATTTTCTTAAGTTTAGTTCCATCTGCACGATAGAGATAAGATGTATTCTCATTAATCATTCCCGTCCGTGTTGATAATCCTTTATCAAACCTTATATAATCAGGAAGATTCAGATAATTGTAATCAATCAGTAAAACACCTTTATCCTTATGAATTGTCATATTACCGTTATCATCATACGCAATGGCAGTTCCCGAAGTATCAGGATAACCGCTGTAATTTCCTGAGGTATCGGTAACAGTATTGAGCTTATTCCCTGTATAGTTATAGGTAAGATCGTCAATAAGCTGCGCTGTTCCTGAAGCACTTTTCCCGTTTCTCTGCAGTGAAGTGATATTTCCGTTCACATCATAAGCTAATGTTTCATTAAAGAAACCGTTTTGAGGAACAGAAGCTCCCGGCTCGGAATAAATCCCTTTTTTCAACCTGTTAAGGCTATCATATTGGTAATTATACTGTCTTAAAACCTGGTCTGAAGCTGTTTTCCACGTTACTTCCGTTATATTTCCGTTATATTTTCCTGTAGAACCCTGAGTGGTATTCTGGGGATTAAAATATTTCAGCTCATACCCGAAAAGCTTTGTTCCTAATGCAGCAGGATCATTAATTCTGGTAAGCGCGCCACGGATGTCATACTGATAATCTATACTCTCCAAACCACCGCCTACTTTCTTATTGGAAACCTGCGAAAGCTCATTATAGGTATTTTCTGCCAAAAGCTCTACCGGACCGCTGTCTACCTGATGGCGGTGTTTCACCACACGGTTCTGGCTGTCGTAATCAAAGCTTTGGGAAATTATTCTTTCAATATCTGTACTGAGCCTTTTGTGATACACTTTGGTTTGTTTTGCCACTCCTGCAAAATCCAGCTCCGATTCTGTCCGTGTATATCCGCCAAGATGATTAATGGCATAAGTTCCTATTGCCCTTCCTTTAGTATCATAGTAAGCATAGCTTTTGGTCCAGTTATCATCTTCAATATTTTTCACAAGGCTAAGTGTAGGTATAGCATAGGTATTCACTGATGCATTCTGTGTATCGGTAATAACCGGCTGCCCCAATATAGTGGAAGGAAAAGCAGGATTAAAGCTATATGAAGGGTAAGTGTCGTAATAATTGACACTTAAGATCGTTTCTGCGTTAGCGTACAATCCATCTGTATAATAGATCTGTATGCCATTTCTAAAAAACCCCTGCTGATTTCGTTCCTCTGTGATCACATAATTATTGGTAATCGTCTGAAGTTCAGGCCTGTTCGCAGCCTGTATGATCCCAGTATAAATGACTCTTCCAAACTTATCATATTTGGTAAACAGCCATTTTCCTGCTGGTCTCAAGACGGCATCCTGTGTTGCTATGAGTCGGTCTGCCTTATCATATACCATATATTCCCATCCTTTTCCCGGTACTTTTTTCTCTACAAGTCTGCCTAACCCGTCATAACGGTACTGATAACACAGCTTATCCAATAGTGCCTGATCGGGAGCAGTATCAGATACCGCCAATGGAGGAATCACATAAGCCAACTGGCCATACTCATTATAGAGATAATAGGTATCTGCATTCTGAGTTCCATCATTTTTCCTTACAAGGACGGTTTGCCCTTCGCCATTCTGGAATTCCGTGGTGGTATTTCCGTCCGGATCGGTAACTGAGCTTTTATTAAGCTGGTTAACGGAATAAGTCCCTGATAAAGTAATCCCGGAATCCGTTCTGTCTTCCACCCATCCCGTACTGACGGTAAATTTCTTCACTTCACCGGCTGCATTGGTATCATAGCCCATATTTACAGGTTTCTGGGACCAGGCAGTTCCGGCAGGAATCATTTGGTTTACCCTTCCTGTGTAGATATTATCATAGATCTTCTCGGCATAAATCTTTTCGTTTCCGTATCCTGCTGATGAAGCATTACCCAACGGATTGGCATAAATAGCCCCGTTCTGTGTACTACTCTGCGGAACCGGAAGGTAGCTTTTTGCTTCTCTTCCTTTGGAATCATACTCTGAGGGTGTTACAACATCTCTTCCAAGGGGAGTAGCTTTAATAGCTATCGTCTGAACCGGCCTTCCCAATCCGTCAAAATACTGGACAGTTTCGGATTTTTTGATACAGTCTGCATCCAGACAGCTTTTTGTGTAAATATAATTTTCTGAAGTGCTGAGGTTAGTTTGCGCAGATATAGCCAATGAAAAAAGAAGAGTGAAGAGGGAAAAATATTTTTTAAATTTTTCATTTTTCATTTCTAATTCTTCATTTTTCATTTTTATTTTTTCATTTTTAATCATCATTTGTTTAGTTTTAGTTTTGAAGTTTTAATGCTTGCTACCAGCATACTGATAAGTTCATGATTTTGTTCTGAATATATTCTAAATCTATCAGCACCAATATAATTGGTCTGGTGCAGAAGTTCAAGCCAGTAATAGCTTTCACTGGCTTCTTTTAGTGCAATCGACAGCTTACTGATAAAGTCAGGTCTGCTTTGAGCAAATTCGGCTTCTCTTATCAACGCTCCTACAGCTGTTCCACTTCGAAGGAGTTGCTTGGACATAACGAACTCTTTATCTTCACTCAACCTTTTATACAGTTCTACTATACAAATACTGAAAGTGAAACTTTTATCTTTCAGTACATTTTTACTTTCCATTCTTAATTCTTCATTCATCATTTATCAGTGTTTGTAGTTGTACTGAGTTTCCTGTAGAGTTTTTCCTTCTGCATTGGTTACTTTCACCAACTTGTTGGCATTATCATAGATATTTACTGTCCTGATTCCGTTGGCAGAGATAGAATTGGTGACTCCTATCATTGGATCGTAAGTAGATGCCGTTACACTGTATTCCTTTAAAGCGGGGTCTTTCCTTAAGTTTTCGAGTGCCTGCAAAAGCGCAGGTTCGTTTGCCGGATTATCGCGGTCTGCATTGGATGCATTTACAGCAGCAGCAACTGTAGCAAGGGATGCAAGCTGGGAATAGGTTGCCCCGTTAATCACAGCAATAGGCTTTGTCTGATAATATCCCCATATTGTTGTGGCAGGAATTCCATTTTTCCCTGTTGTCTGAACAAGGTTTCCTTTACTGTCATACAGATCCAGTGTAGAAGCAGTAAAAGGACTTTGAGTCTGCATATTGTAACCGATTACAGAAGTAGGATATACATGGGAAGGATCATCAAATTTGGTTTCTGCTTTTCCTACCAGTTTTCCGTTTCTTTTTGTAGAGGTCTCCAGAGGAATATCGATCATATTAGCGCCCAGAAGCTTCTGTATACCTTTATCTGCAGGGTAAAGAAGTGTTTTTTCCACCATAGTCCCATCAGATAAAGTTTCCTTGGAATAGGTCATATTACTGTAGGTATCCTCAAAAGTACTTTCAGAACTGGAAACCAGTTTTTTTGCTGTTCCTGAAACATAATTTTCTGTGGTAGAGCCTTGTTTTGAAATAACAATCTTTTTCACAGAAGTAGACGAACCTTCTATAATATTAGCTAACGGAACTTCTTTAAACTGATAATTCATTTCTGTTTTCTGAAGCAGCTGGCCTTCGCTGTAGGTTTCTTTTCTTTGAAGAAGTCCCATATCACGGAGATAGGCATTCATTTCTTCGTCCTGCCCCAGATAAGAAGGAGTGATTCCCGGTGTAATACTATCGGGATTATTAAAATAGTATTTTGAATAGCTGCCGTTAATCATATCGGTTACTTTGATATTAGTATATCCGATAGGTTTAACTTCACTTCTTGTTTCTTCAGTGAAACTTAGTTCTATACTTTGATCCAATATGGTTCCGCTGGAACGCAGGGGATTATCAAATAAGCTATATTCATACTTTGTATAGCTTAATGGTGATGAAGCTCCGGGATTAAAGTTTTTGATATTTTTGATACGGAGACCGTGCCCATAGTCATTTTCGTCAATACGCATTTTTTTAAAGGCATAAAGATCTATTGTACCTTCACTTTTCCCCTGAAACGTAAAATTGAGGGTTCCTTCACTTTCAAATGCATACATGCCATTCGGGCAGTAAAGATCATTATTGGGACCATAAGTATAAGGCTGAGGCTCTACACCATTAATATAGATGGAATAATCAGGAAAGCCTTGTCCGGACTGTCCGCCATATGCAAAAGCATCAACTTTTACTATAGCTACCTTATAGCCTGCCGGCACGGTAAACGGTGCAGGATATTCACCAGGCTCAGTACGGTATGTTATGGTCTTAATTTTTTCAAAAGGATAATGATCATAGTAATTGGAAGGGATGGAATTGTTGTATGGCAGTGCCTGGGATTCAAACTCATATTCTGTTCTTCCTCCTGTAGGAAGGGTAATGCTTTTTAAAGCACCATAGCTACAAGCAACCGGATTTCTTGCTTCAGGGGAACGCAGAACACCGCTGTCAAAATCGCAAACCTGATACCCATTGGCATATCCAAAAGGATCTGTTCCTCCCATACTCCCTGCAGAATTATATTCAAAAGAGAATTTCTGAATCTGGCTGCCACTCTTATCCAGATTAACCAATCCTGTCATCTGGTTTCCGGGCCTTTCAAAAGTATACTGGTTAATGATTGCATTTCGGGTATCCTTGAGAACCAGTTTGTCTATAATATACCAGTCTTCATTTTTATCTGCACTCAATAATGGAGCAGGCCCTGTGTGCCTGTAAAGGTATTCTATGCTTCCAATACCGTGAACAGTAATTTTCTTGATTTTTTGCTGTTGCAATGAGCCCAGAGACTGGCTGAACTGCTCTGTAGTAGTTTCATACTCAATATTAGCAACTTCTTCATTTTTAACATTGAAAATTTTGGAAAGGAAAAAGCCACTGTTGATCAGTTTTGTGACTGGAGTCATCAAATCTTCAATTGTTATTTTATTGATATTCAATTTATCAAAAAGATAAGTATTTCCTTTTGTATCAGTAATGGTAAAGGATTTTATTTTACCTTCCGGAGTGTCTTTGGTAATGGTTATTTTATCGTTTGATGGAGAAACGTGAACAGCTGTCAGCTCATGGGTTGCATTGTTATCAGTAATAAAGAACTTACCACTTCCCCCAGGATAGTTATAATTAAAAACATCAGAATCTACCTTACCATTATTTGCCTTACGGTAATCCTCCGCTATACGGGTTTTGTTCCTTACAATACTTCCAACACCGGAAAGATTCCAGCCCTGGCCTACATCACTTATCAGGCTGTATCTGGCAAGGCTTTCAGTGGTATAACTTACAGACAGATTGATCCCAATTCCTGTGGTGGGAACATCCAATCCCATTAAAGGAAGGGAAATATTAGGAATTCCCTGGAATACATTGGCATCACCATTGGTCACATAATCGTATTTTTGAAGTCCTATTTTATCCTGTGCTGAAATAAGGGTATTTCCCCAAAAGGCAGTTAATAAAAAAGCACTTAAAATAATTTTTTTCATCTCTGTTTATTTCTTTATTAATTTAGCATTCGCTGTTTTATTGGTATCTGTTTTTATCGTAACCAGATAAGCCCCCTGAATTAAATTCTGGGTATTGATCTTGGTTACCTTATTCTTAGTCTTCAGACTCTGAAGCTGTCTTCCTCCCATATCATAAAGCATAATATCTGCCTCTTTGAATTCAAACCCTATTTCCACATAAGCATAATCTGATACAGGATTCGGATAAATCTTGATGTCCTGCTTCTCAATCAGTTTATTGATCTGACTGTCACCAAGCTTAACAATCTTCCAGTTCTCTTTTCCAAGCTCCTCTGCACTGGTTCCTGCTAAAATGATAGAGCCGTCTCTGTTCAATTTTATATCAGACAATCTTTCTTCTCTTTTCCTGGATTCTCCTTTTACATGTTTTCTCCACTGCTCATTTCCATCCTGATCCAGATACAGCATCCAGAAGGTTTCATCATCACTCTGTATTTTGCCTTCCGCCTGGGTATAACCACCTAAAAGAATTCCCTTCGAAGATTTATCATCCGCTGAATGAAGCACACTTGTTCCCATCAGAATATCCCTGTTTCCAAAATTGTAGGATTTCTGCCAAAGCTCTTCACCCCTTTCATTTAAAGAGAGCAGCCACAAATCAGTTCCTTCTTCTATACCTGCAGCTTTATTGCCTGATCTCTCGGATCTGGATTCTCCACCAATCAAATAACCGGAGGAGGTTAAAGAAAGTGTTCGTATATGA
>NZ_JBNWAF010000006.1:0-6915 GCF_050496705.1 Chryseobacterium sp. MIQD13 | reverse complement strand
GTTCTGAACAATTGGATCTATTGGTGTGGGATCAATATCAACAGGAGGACCAATTGTAAATGCCTGCATTTCTAATGCCCGTTTTGTATCCATCAGAGCCATAGAGAACATGTCTTCGGATGCCCCGCCACCTGAAGATGTTGTATTTAAATATTGAAAACCATCAAGATAATCCGTAATTTCTTTGGTCCATGTTGTACTCGCAACTCCTATAGAAGTTTTTACCGTTTCTTTTCTTTGTTTTATTCCATCTGCACGGTAATTTGTTTTGATCTGGGTGGTTATCGGGTCAAAGCCGATATTCAAAACATCAGGAAGATTTAAGTGATTATAGCTTATTCCCGTAATCTGCTTATCCATCATACTTTTCATATTCCCGTTCAGATCATAATCAATCGGGAAACCTGATACGCCTTCATATCCTGTACTGTTATTGCTGTTATCCTTGATTCTTACAGCCTGGTTCCCAACATAGGTATATTCCAGTTTGTCAATGACAGTGGCGGTAGTACCCCCATTTTCCATGACTGAGGTCCGGTAAAGATTGGTAATGTTCCCATTCAGATCATAATCCAATGATTCTGTGTTTTCTTTACTGCCAGGATTATTCGGGTTCTGATAATATCCTGCTGTTAACCTGTTTAAGCCATCATAAGCATAGCCATATCTTTCGGGTTCTGTAGGTGGGTTGGCTCCCAGAGATTCTACAGATCTCCAGTCTACTTCTGCAATATTTCCGTTATATTTTGGTTTTACGTCTTTTCCTGCAAATAAAACAGGATCAGCATTGGTAAGACCATTCTTCTGATTATATTTGATTTTATAGGAGAAAAGTTTCCCTCCCAAATCGGGAACAACCATCTGGTCTTTATTAATATCTGTCATCCAGCCCCTGATATTGTAAGCATAGTCAATGCTTTGCAATGGAGCTCCTCCGTTTGTTGAACCAACCTTTTTATTGGATAATTGAGATAATTCGTTATAAGAGTTTTCTGCCAATAGCTGTTCTGTCCAGTTGTCAACCTGATGATAATGTTTCAGTAATCTATTCTGATTATCATAAATAAATTTTTCTTTAATTGATACACCGTCCTCGTTAGGTCTTCTTAAATGGGTGGTATAGGTCTCTTGCGGAATTCCTGCAAAATCCAGTCTTGATTCTGTTTTGGTATAGCCTCCCAAATGATTAATTGAATAATTTCCAATAGCCCTTCCTTTAGTATCGTAATAGGTGTAATTCTTTGTCCAGTTATCATCTTCAATGTTTTTCACAAGGCTCATAACAGGAAGTCCTTTGGTGCTTCTTCCATCAGCTGTTGGTGTTTCAGTCAAAACAGGTTCTCCCTGAATGGCTGAAGGAAAAGATGGATTGAAACTGTAACCCTGAGGATAAGTATCGTAATAATTAACACTTAAGATCGTTTCTGCGTTAGCGTACAATCCATCTGTATAATAGATCTGTATGCCATTTCTAAAAAAGCCCTGTTGATTTCGCTCTTCTATGATCACGTAATTATTGGTGATCGTCTGAAGTTCCGGTCTGTTCGCAGCCTGTATGATCCCAGTATAGATAACTCTTCCAAACTTATCATATTTGGTAAACAGCCATTTTCCTGCTGGTCTCAGGATGGCATCCTGTGTTGCAATGAGTCGGTCTGCCTTATCGTATACCATATATTCCCAGCCTTTGCCTGGAAGTTTCTTTTCCACCAAACGGTTTCTGCCGTCATATCGATATTGATAACAGAGATCGTTTAAAATATCAACTGGAATTTCGTCATCAGTGCCTGCTCCATATTCCTCAAAAAAGGCAAATACGGCCTTCGGAGGAACTACAAAAGCCAATTGGTTATATTCATTATATATATAATAAGTATCTGAATTCTCTGTTGTACTTAATGTTTTTCTTAACAAAATAGTTTGCCCTTGTCCATTTTTATACTCAATGGTCTTATTTCCATCTTCATCAATAATAGTATTTTTATATAATGTACCCATATTATAATTGAATCCTGATGCCATTTTTACTACTGAAGATGTTGCATTATTCAACCATGTTGTTATCGTCACAAATTTCCTAACTCCTTCATTTGTAAGATTGGTATCATATTCGAATTTCACAGACTTGTTGGCCCAGTCATTTCCTACCTGGATCTGCTGCTGAATTCTATCCAATGGAGAGTTTTCCAATATTTTTTCAGAATAAATCTTTTCTGCCCCATATACAGATGAAGCATTTCCCAGTGGTGTTGGAACAATAGCTCCGTTCAAAGTTCCTGATTGTGGAACAGGAAGATAGTCTTTGGTTTGTCTGCCAAAAGCATCGTATTCTATTTGTGTAACGACATCTTTTCCTAATGGAGAAGCTTTTACATTGACTATCTGCTTTGGTCTTCCCAAACCATCAAAATATTGTACAGTTTCAGAAGACTTGGTTGGCGTGGTTCCGCTGTAATCCAAATAGGCTTTGGATTGGATATAGTTTTCTCCCTGGGTAAGCTGAGCCTGAACAGAGTGTGCAGCCAGGAGCATACCGATGGGAATAATTATTTTTTTCATATCTGTGTTTAGTTTTTATAATTGTATTTGTATTCTTTCAGTACTTTTCCGTTAACATCAATCACCTTTTCAAGGCGGTTGGCTGAATCATACTTGTAAACTTCTCTAATTCCGGATGGTGGTGTAATACTTTTTACTCCAATTAACGGATCATAGGTGTAGGTACTGATTTGATAGCCTGCCAATGCAGAATTATTCCTAAAAAGATCTAAAGCATCAATTAACGACTGTTCTGATATATCAGTTCCAACTTGAGAGTCATTATCTGAGGCGTTAACAATACTATCAATTAATGACTGGGGAATATCTGCAAACTTAGCTCCTTCTATTTTGGCAATAGGCTGAGTTTTATTGTATCCCCAAATGATGGTTATAGAAATTCCATCTTTTGTAGTGTACTGTTGTATATTTCCTTTTACATCATATTTATCCAATGTTACTTCTGTAAAAGCCGAAGTAGTATTAGAAATATCATAAGTTTTTATAGATTTTGGAAGTGTAAAATTACCAATCTGTGAATCAGGTAGTGAAATAGGATAAACCGTTTCTGTTTTTGATAATGTTTTAACAATTCCATTATTGGTTTGGGTTACAATAGTTTCCAATGGAATTCCAACCATATTCTTACCAATCAAAAGCTGATTGCCTTTTTCTTGTGCATAATTATAAGTAGTTTCAGTAAATGAGTTGTCAGGGTATGTGTTTTTTTGTATACTCGGCTGGTATTTGGTATTATAAGTAGTTAAAGTTTTTGTTTCTATATAATTGTTTGATCCTGTTGGAAAATATTCTTTTGTGGTTGTGGACTCTAGTAAAGATTTATATAAGTTTATTGAGTAATTATGTATAATTCCTCCAAATGATGCGGTTACACCTGTTTGATTCATTTGACGAAAAGTAGGCTCAAAACTAGTTATAGGTTCCAAAATGGATGCAGGAATAAAGTATGTATTTAGATTGTCTGGATAATTAAATTTATATTTATATACCGTTTCTTTAATCAAATTATTACTGTTATCATAAATGCTTTGCTTTGTAATATCACCATCTCCAATAATCAAAGAAGTCCCTCTTTGAGCCATCATAATACAAGATTGATTATAATAATTAACAAAATAACTTTCCGTTCGTCCCTTTCCTGTCTCCTGTTCTATTACTTTCGAATAACCAATATGATTTCCTTGTGGCAATGTAGAAGTCCCTTGTCCTGGTGTTCCTTCATAAACAGATATTTTAAGAGGATAGTTATTAGGACTCTGTGGGGTATTTAGGCCCATATAGCATCCAGGATTAGCCAGTAAACTTCCTCCACTTGCACTACTGTTGTTGTAGTTATAACATCTGTTTTCAATTTCAAAAAACTTAGGAAAATCAGCAAGATTACCATAAGAAGTAATTTTTGTACCATTATTTGAAATCTCATCATAAATATAATTCTTAATTATAGGGGTAGATCCAGGCTTTTCGGTTGATTTTATGCTTTTTATTCTTATACCTCCACCAGAGCTATAATTATGTTCAATATTATTAATTATACTTTTTTCATTGACATAATCAATATGATATGTATTATTAATTGAACTGAAGGAGTTATTAGACAGACCTATATTTCCAGCTGTAAAATTGCTATTATAAGAGGTACCTATCTCATAATTTCCTGATTGCAATATAATATTTTCATTAACTTCAGTTCCTTGATAAGAGCCGATATTAGGATTGTATATTTGCTTAATAATTTGTCCTGTGGACTTATCTTTAATATAAATCCAGAATGATTGTGTTACTGTATTTGTATTGGATAGAAAGTAAAAATCAAATTTTGCTCTGATATTTAATTTTATATTACTTCCTATCACATTAAAATCATTAACCCCGCCAGAATGAATAGTATTTCCATTAATAATATTGATATTTTGATATGAATTAAGTTCTTGTCTTGTATTGTCATTAAGCAATGACTGCATTGGAAAATTAGAAAAAGTATTGGGTTCGTATTCATACTCTGTTTTTCCACCAGTAGGATAATTGATGGCAGTTAGCATATTGGCTAAAGAATATAATGACGCTCTTCTATCAGATAAGTAATGTTTCCCGTCAGGTGAAAAATTTTTAAAAATACGGCTATCATCTACAGGATTATAACCTGGTGGCGCTCCATTTGTTTGATACCAATATCCCAAATAATCTTTAGTAAATGATGTTACATTAAAAACATTTTCTCCTTTTATATATTTTTCAGGATTTGGAATAAATGTATCACTATTATTTTGTCCATTATAATATCCCCAAAAATCAGTTGAAAAACTTAATTTATTTGGTAAATTATAAGTTGAGTTATATTCAAAAGAATATTTTTCATTTTTAATGGATTCAGTAAGATTCAATAGGCGTAATCTATGGGTAAATATCTTATTGTTCGAAGCACCAAGCCATTGAACTAATGAACTTGTATCAAGATTATCTGCAGCAATAAAATAATCATAATTAAAATCAAACTGCCGTATGAGTTTATATTTATTGTATATCTTTATTGATGTAAGTTTCTTAGAATTGCTTACATCTTCTCTTTCTGACCAGATAAATTCTATTTTCCCGTTGGAAAATTCTATTTTTTCTATAAAACTTTCATCTACTCTCAATTTACTGCACTCAGTGAGCCCATTTTCTTTAGACCATCCAAGATTTACATTTGGATTATAAGTATAATCTGTTCTTGTATTTTTACAACCAGATAATCTATCATTAATGATACTTGTAGAATAATAAAAGTTAACCAGATTTCCCTTGATATCCTCTATTTTAGTAAGGAGCTGAGAAAGTCCAGAAATAGAGTTCCCGCCAACCATAGGTCTTGAAAGTTCTCCTTTATCAAAATAGTAATTTGTCCCAGATTCATCCGTTACTTGAAATTTGTAATTACCATACGCTCCTGGTTGAAATCCTGATGCTGGAATTAATTTAAAATTGACATTCGGCTGCCCCGCTATTGCAAATTTAGGATAATCAGTTTTTATAGTTTTTGACATATCCAAATAGGCTTTATAGCTTTTATTTGGAAGATTAATTAAAAATTGATCAGGTTGGAAGTCATTGTCTATATATATATTTCCGTAATCACTTTCATACGGTAAAAAATAGTTTGAATAGAAAGCATTGGTTTGTGTACTTGTATTCCATGGTAGAACAGGGCATATTGATACCGATCCTCCTGATCCAGTAGCATTTTTGGGATAAGTATTATAATATCCATGTAAACTGAAATCATTAGCCCCAGCAACAACATGAGAAATTCTTCCTCCTACATTTAAATTCCAACCTAGACCTATTGAGGAAGCCTCATCATTCACCTTTATTCCTCCTGCATGATATGAAATAGAAACTGGTAATTCAATATCTCCTTCTTTAATAGTGTACAAAGGAATACTAATCTCAGGGATTCCAGTGTATAATGAAACGGGTATTTCTGTATATCTAAACAAAGCTGCTGCATCAGGTGATTTGGCAGCTGTACTATTTACGGCATTCTGTATTAAGGTATTATTTGCCTGACCAAAAGCTATAATGAATGACAAGCTTGAGGTTAGAAATATTATTTTTTTAATTTTTTGCATCTGTGTTTATTTCTTGATTAATTTAGCGCTAGCCGTTTTATCGGTATCTGTTTTTATCGTAACCAGATAAGCCCCCTGAATTAAATTCTGGGTATTGATCTTCGTTACTTTATTCTTCGTCTTCAAACTCTGAAGCTGTCTTCCGCTCATATCATAAAGCATAATATCTACCTCTTTGAATTCAAAGCCTATTTCCACATAAGCATAATCTGATACAGGATTCGGATAAATCTTGATGTCCTGCTTCTCAATCAGCTTATTGATCTGACTGTCACCAAGCTTCACTATCTTCCAGTTTTCCTTTCCAAGCTCCTCTGCACTCGTTCCTGCCAATATGATTGAACCATCCCTGTTTAGCTTTATATCAGATAATCTTTCTTCTCTTTTTCTGGATTCTCCTTTTACGTGTTTTCTCCATTGTTCATTACCATCCTGATCCAGATACAGCATCCAGAAGGTTTCATCATTACCCTGTATTTTTCCTTCCGCTTGGGTATAGCCACCTAAAAGAATTCCCTTCGAAGATTTATCATCCGCTGAATGAAGCACACTTGTTCCCATCAGAATATCCCTGTTTCCAAAATTGTAGGATTTCTGCCAAAGCTCTTCACCTCTTTCATTTAAAGAGAGCAGCCACAAATCAGTTCCTTCTTCTATACCTGCAGTTTTATTGCCTGATCTCTCAGATCTGGATTCTCCACCAATCAAATAACCGGAGGAGGTTAAAGAAAGTGTTCGTATATGG
>NZ_JBNWAF010000005.1:0-41358 GCF_050496705.1 Chryseobacterium sp. MIQD13 | reverse complement strand
ACAAAATCTCATTGAAGAGATTTAATATAAACAATATCATTTATTGACATTTTAAAATGTTAAAATCATTGATAAACAAAGATATTCCCGGAAAGCGACAAAACTTGTCACATAAAATTATAGATACAAATTTTTAGAATCAGATTGGAAAAAGTAGAACACCGATCTTATTCTTGTGGCTTTTTCATCTTCCAATACTTACTTCAGGTTATGTAAAGAAATACAAATGCTATTTTTTAACGGATTTAGAATAAATAAAAGTTCTTTTCCAAACAAAACATTAAAAAAATTATTAATAATACATTGCATATTTTTAGTTACCATTTTCCATTTTTTTACCAAAAAACAATCACTATCAAACTATAGAATCTAATTCTTATTGATAATATTTTTTTTCATTAATTATTTCACATCACAAGAAAAATGAGTTTTTAAGGATATTTACTTAAAAACAGTTAAATTCAATCTTTTAAATCATTTTCCCCTTCATGAACAAAGTATTTTTCTTAATATTCTTAGCAATAGGAATACCCCTTATATATGCTCAACATTCCGAAGAAGAATTACATAAAATATACAAACAAATTGAAAAAGCATATTCTAAACCAGATTCTGCTATTATTATTGCTAATAGGTTTTTACCAAAACTTCAGGGGGATAACAGAGGTTTGGCTGATCTCCATTTATATATAAGCCAGTGTTACACTGAATCAGGGCAACAGGAAAAAGCATTATCACATGCAAAACAGGCTTATACTTTTGCCCTGCACACCTCAAATTATGAACTGATAACCAGAACATCCGGATTATTAGCAACTCAATACAGGGGAATGAAATTATATACAAAAGCAAAACGTTTGATCCGTTCCGGAATTATTAATGCAGAAAAAATTGCAGATAAGGATATGAAAGTATGGGTAAAAGCATGCTTTCTGGAAGAATATGCCATGAATCTTGTTGAAGAGAAAAAGTTTGATTCTGCCATTATATACAATCACAATGCTTTAACAATGCTATCCCAATGTAAAGGAAAATGGTCGGGAGTAAAGCTTCGCTATGCAGTAGCCTATGTCAATTTGGGTGACAATTATATTGAAAAGAATGAATTAGACTCTGCAGAATATTATTTAAATAAAGTGATTTCGTTCTCCAAAGGTACATACATGAGTTCATATGCAAAAGGAGCATCCGGAATAAAACTGTCCCTCATTTACAGCCGCAGGAAGCAGCATCAAAGAGCCATAGATACCCTTAAAAGCATAGAAAGGTCAATAGAGCCGGATCTAAACCCTACAAAGGTGGAATTATATGGCTATCTGTCCCAAAATTATAAAGCTATTGATGATTTAAAAAATTATACAAAATATAATGAACTATATTCCACATTAAAAGCTAAACTATCAAATGAAGAACAAAAAGCGATTGAAAAATCTTTTCTGATGATAGAAGAAGAAGTTTTGAATGAATCCAGAAAAAGTATTTTTAGCAGGAATATAACCTATTTTACCATTCTGTTTTCAATAATATTGATCTGCTTTTTGATCTCTTATTCCCGAAGAAAAAGAAAAAAGGAAAAAATTTATTACCAGAATTATATTAAAACGTTAGAAGATAAGTCAAAAGATCAAAACAGCGAAGAGCCTGCTATAAAAACAACCCCAAAATCTGCCTATGTTATAGAAATACATAAGGATACAGAGGATCAGATCCTAAAACTGCTGGAAGCTTTTGAAAAATCAGAGAAATATACTGATCCAAATGTCAGTTTATCATCAATTGCAACCAATTTTAAAACCAATACCCGATACCTATCGGAGGTAATTAATAAGCACAGGCAAAAAAACTTTAAAGCCTATCTCAATGAATTACGAGTTGAATATATTTCAAAAAGAATACTTGCCGATCCTTTATTAAGAAAATATAAAATAAGTGTTATTGCTGAGGCTTCAGGGTTTTCATCTGCAGAAAGTTTTTCAAAGACATTTAAGAAAATTACAGGTATTTTACCTTCTGTATTCATTGAAAACATAAATGAAGAAAAAAACACAAAAATCAAAACAAAACAATGATAATCAACATATTAAAACCATAAATCCATCCGGAAAATGCAGAAAAACACTGATAGAATGTTTTCTTCCTGTTAATATTTTGTAATTATTTTGCCAACTCAAAATGATAATCTGAACTGATTTTTATTTTACAATTACATAAATACTTTTAGATGAAAAAAACAATTTTATTATCGGTTTTGCTATTTGCAGAATACTCTTTTGGGCAGATAGGAATCAGTACTTCCAGTCCTAAGGTGACAATGGATATCGCATCCTCTCCTACTGATCTCACTAAAGCAGATGGGCTTATTGCCCCCAGATTGACAGGAGATGAACTTAAATTAAAAGACGGACTCTACACCACCGATCAAACAGGAGCAATTGTATACATAACCGCCATAAGTGCAGCAACTACTCCCAAAACCATCAATATAATCGAAACAGGTTATTATTTTTTTGATGGCAGCATCTGGATGAAAATGAATATCGAACCATGGAAGGCTTCTCAAACACAAATGCCGGCAACATTGAATAATCAGGATATTTATCAGATGGGAAAAGTTGGAATCAATACAATTAAACCTGTTGCCAATTTAGATGTCCGCGGAGCAGTCCGCTTCGGACTTCCGCATACTGATGAAGTGAATGGTATTTCCCCAATAGGAACAAATTCAATGACGGCAGGTTCGCAAAACTTAGTCTCAGGTACTAACAGTGTCGCTTTTGGGCAGTCTAATAATGTAAAAAGTGCGAGAGGTATTGCTGTAGGCGGAAATAATATCTTAAACAATACTACCGGTTCAATGGTAGTTGGCGACAATAATGAGCTTAATAGTGTTGCGAATTATTCTATTGTAAGCGGGGTACGAAATAAACTCTATTCCAATATTTCATTTATTCAGGGAGCTGATAATACTGTGAATACCGATGCAGCATACTCTACCGTATTTGGAAATTTCAATACTATCGGCGGTTCGGGTCTCATTTCTTATGCTACTTCATTTGGAACCCGAAACAGTTCCCTGGGGCATGTTTCGACAACCATAGGTTCCGATCTGATTGCTAAAACTTTCCTGGAAACCGTTATAGGAAAATTTAATGAGGTCATCCCTGCCACTTCTGATCCTAAAGCCTGGATACCTACAGATCCCATTCTTCAGATAGGTATAGGTGATTCGAATACCAACAGAAAAAATGCACTCACAGTTTATAAAAATGGAGTAATACAAATCAACCAGCTGAAAGGTATAGGAAATGCCTATGCGTGTATAGACACTGTTGGAGTTCTGTTCAGAAGCTCAACGCCATGCACTCCGTAAATAATATAATCAGATTCTAAAAACACATTGACAAAAACTGTCGTAAACCTCATTGCGACAGTTACAAATGCAGATGAATGCAGATATTGAAAAAATAAAAAATATAGCGATGAAAAAAATAATTTTATTTTCCGGATTACTGTTTCTACAATATTCATTTGGACAAGTAGCAGGAATCGGGACCGCAGCTCCAAAAGCAACCTTAGATGTTGCAGCATTCCCTGATGATTTTACTAAAAAAGATGGCATTATAGCTCCAAAATTAACGGGCGATGACCTTAAGAAAAAAGATGCATTATATACACCCTCTCAAGATGGAGCAATTGTGTATGTTACTAATCCGGTGTCGTCACCTTCTACCAAAACTAAGGATGTAATTTCTCCTGATTATTTTTTTTATAATACGAAAATCAGTAGTTGGCAAAAGCTAAATCCGGAACCTTGGTATTTGGTTGATACATCATATCCTGCAATATTAAACAATCAGGATATTTATCATATGGGAAATGTGAAAATCTTACATTTCAATGATACAAATACGATACCCAAACCTTATGCAAGCCTTTATGTAAGTGGCTACAGCAATGTGGGAACACCTTATCCCGGCATCGAAAATAGTCCGTCAGTAATTTCGGGTTCTTTAACTGTAGGATCATCTAACCTGGTAAGTTCCAATAGCAGTGCGTTTGGACAGAATAATACAATATCCGGTTATAATGGTTTAGCAGTAGGAGACAGCAATACTCTTGACAATTCAATTAATTCAATAGCAGTTGGCGATAATAATCAACTTACTAATGCAATCACTTCTTTTATCAGCGGGACAGGAAATAAAACGAATTTCAGAAATGTTTTCATCTTCGGAACAAATAATACCAGCGGGACTATTTTCGGCGTTACGATTGGAGATTCAAATACAGCTGGAGTCAATGGCACCATTGGATTCGCCATGGGAACACAGAATATGTCTTATGGACTCAATACAATGGCTGCAGGGACTAATCTGATAGCTAAACATGCTTATATGACCGCTATAGGAAAATATAATAATATACTTGAAAGCGAAAAAACAGTTCTTCTGACTTCACTTATTTTTCAGGTAGGTATAGGAGATTCTGATACTAACAGACAAAATGCCCTTTCAATATATAAGGACGGCAGCTTACAGGTCAATCAGCTGAAAGGCTCACAAAACACATATGCCTGTCTGGATTCTGATGGAAATCTGTTCAAAAGTACAGCCCCTTGTGTTCCATAAATATTGTACTTCACAATGAAACTGTCTTCCATTTTTCAGAATGCTGGCTGTAGTTTTAAAATAAAAAGTTATCATATGTTGATAGCTTTTTGTTGTTTCATTTCAGCAAATACATCATAGATCATCTGTAAGTCCCGAATACCCTGTCCCAGATAGACGTATAGAAACCAAAGTTTTTACTCTCATCCAAATGATGCTGGTTATGAAATCTGGTCGTTCCAACAAAAAAACGGTCAAATGATGCCGGAAAAAATTCTCTGTTCAAATGTCCTATAGTTCCCCAAACTAAATTGATCATCAGATAAAGGCTTATTGAAATAATAGAAAAATCGTAACTCATCAACAAAGCTAAAATCATGAACCCAAATCCTAAGGTTTCAAAAGGATGCAATACAAAAAGGCTTAGAAAATTGGTACTCACATGCTCATGATGTCTGCCATGTAGTAATTTGTATACAAAAGGAAGATGGGCAGCATAATGAAAGAAGTACATCAAAAAATCCATCAGAAGAATTAAGGCGACGGTTTCCAGAAAGACAGAAACCGCAGACGGATCAGGATCAAGGACAATCCAGTTATTTTTCCATAAAAATGCTCCGATCAGCATTACCAGACTATTACAGATAACAGTAAGGAAACAGAGGTAAAAATCAGATTTGGTAACAGGATGATTTTCTTCCTGCAACATTTCTTTACGGCAAGTTTTTTCAATGAACAGGTAAAGACCTATTGAAAATAAGCACAGGAAAATATTTGATAGAAGACTGAACACAATCCATTGCGGCCAGGAGAACTGCGAAAAAACCTTTAAGTAACCAATAAAATCAAACCGATTAAGATCCATACATTTACCATCTTTCAACTGAGCTTATAAAAGTATGAATTTCATAGAAAGAATCAAAAATTAAAGATCACTTCTGCTTCACTTTTCTTTTCAATTCTCTTACCCGCAAAGTCAGCTGTTTGCGAAGATCATTATGATACTGCCTGTAATGTTTTATGCTTCTTTCCAGCTGCCTTTTCTGAGCCAGATAATCTTCATACAATTCACTGAGTTCCGAAATCTTTGAAATCATATCGGAAGGCTGGATATCAGGATCACCGGCTGCTTTTTTCAGCAAACCGCGGTAATATTCCATACGGTCTGTAAGGCTGCTGTGAAATTTAGGTTCTATTCCCTGCATGGTTATTAGTTTATGTATTAAAAAACTCTAAAAGCTGTCACTTTCCGATGGCTGCAGAAGGTGTATCACTTTGAAATAAAATTTTAACACTTTTGTCCAAAGCATCTGCAGATTTTGAATGAATATGATTCATAGCTGATGAAATCAAGGTTTCGTCTATATCTCCCAAAGGCAGCAGTGGCAATGCAGTATATTCACTGGCTGAAATTTGTGGAGAAATTCCATTGCTGTAAGCTCCTTCCCCATTCGCATTGAAAACTTTATAAATAACAGGATGAAGCTGCCATGAGATCTTTTTAGGCTTCCTTTTATCCTCTACTGTAAATCCGGCCATATCTTTTCCCAGCGTTACATCTCCTACCTGAATGACCTGCATATAAGGCTTAAGATTATTAATCACAATCTCTGAAGCAGATGCCGTACTGTTTGAAGTAAGGACATATACTTTATTAAGAATCAGGGCATTTGAACGGAGAGCATTGAAACTAAGAGCATTAGGATCGTAGGCTATTTGTTCCGAAAATGTTCTTTTTACTTCGCCGCCGTTTTTGTTTCCTTTGTAAATAATGAATGGAGATGATGATGAAATTCCCGGTGGAATTAAAGAACAGAGTGCTGCGGCTGAGGATACAGATCCGCCATAGTTGTACCTCAGATCCAGAATCAGTTCCTGTACTCCTGCTGCTTTGAAGGCTGCAAATTTCTGATTCAGAGCCTGTGCTATTCCGTCAGGAAAATCATAAATATACAGATACCCTGTTTTTTTTCCGTTTTTTTCAAATATTTTAGATTCCAGAGGCTGCTCAAAAGAATAGCCATAATATACCGTAATATTTTTTTCATTAACAACAACATTATTTTTCCATTGACCTACCGTCAATTCTATAACAGTCTGATCTTTAATGGACGAAGTTAATTCTTCCACATTGGCTGCCGTAATGGCCTTACCGTTGATTTTTGTAATCATCATTCCCCTTTCCAAACCTGAATTGAATGCCGGAGAATTTTTCATAACCAGTTTTACGGTCGTAACTACATTTCCGTTTGCCAATTGTATAACGGTATAATCAAAACCATACATATTCCGTACGGAACGCGGATAGGAAGAAGGATCCTGGGTATCTACAGCAAAAGAAAAACGGTCCTGGGAAGACAGCAGACTTTTAAAAAAATCTTTCACCGGAAGATGGTAATCAGGTTTTGCCGGCATTTGGTCTGCCCAGTAATAATACCTTTTCATACTGTCCTGAACCCATAAATTCACAGATTCTGTACTTCCTTCCGGGAAACGGGGACCGCCCTCATCATCCCTGTTATTACATGATAAGATAAAAGTGAAAACTGCAACAAGCAGCAGCCGAAAATTAAAATATTTCTTCATAAAATACTGTCATTACAGATAATCCGCCACATCAATCTCCCCTTTAACCGTCAGAACACCATTTTCCATTTTTTCCTGGAGAACGATCAGGTTAGCACCCATATCCTGCTTTATTTTTATCCTGATCATTTCAGATCCGAAATAAGGATCAAGGGTTCCGGGCTTGTACAGTTCCAGGTAAACCGGAGCTGTGTTACTGAAATAATTATATATTTTCACTGCAGTAAAACTGTCTTTTCCAATAGTATCGAATTCTGCAAGCACTACTCCATTTTCTCTTTTCAGAATTCCCCTTACATTGGCAAGTGGGGTTCCGGAATATTCACCCAGATTCGGAAAAATAAATTCAAAGCCTACTTTTCCCAGATTGACCTGTGGTTTTACAGTGGAAGCCTGAAGAAAGATCCCCGGAAGATTAAAAAAATTCAGGGTTTTGTAATCATTAATATTGTTATAGGTGATATTATAATGGGCTATCTCAACGCCCGTTTCATTATTATAAATCCCAAGCCGGTCTGTTTCGCCTTCATCCAGAACAAAATCCAGCTCAGTTTCTATCTTATTGGTGTAAGAAGTGTTTCCGTTGATTGATATTGGAGTTCCGTTAAGCCTCAGCTGGATCACATCCGGTTTTGAATATCCTTTGACATTAACCTCAGCAGGTTTCTGCGATTTATCAAACGGCTGCATAACGTTGTTGTCCGAACAGGAAACAAGCAGGGTAAAAAACAGCAGGGTAATGAATTTATTCATTTATATTATTTTAAATTATAAAATCTGACTTAAAAATATTGCCCCGCCCGGTAGGTGTGCGGGACAATAGAATAATTATAAAAAAACTAAGTTGGATATGTTTATGATCAAAAATTTTCTGAGAATAAACCTCAAATCAGTTTTGATCGATTAAAGTCTTCATGGTCAATTTCTGCAAATGTGCAGCAGATTCGTAAGCAGTTTTCAGCTGCTTATTTCTTAATAAACTTCAGCTTTTCCGTTGTGTTTCCATCAGAAACTTCCGCTATATACATTCCTGATTGCAGAGATGCTACGTTGATGGATTTGCTGTATAAAACTGCAAGTACTTTTTGTCCGGCTGCATTGTAAACAGTAACCGAAGTTTTATTTTCTTTAAAACCTGAATTAAGTTTAAGCTTAAGGAATTCCTTTACAGGGTTTTCCTCTATTTTCGTTAAATTTTCTTTTTTCTTTACATCCCTGGTTCCCAGAAATGATGATGCATAAATTGCCATTTCATCAATGTTAATATTCTGCAGGTTATTACCGCTCGCCTTTCTGTTCGACCATAGCCCGATGTAGATTTTTTTGCCTGCAAAAGCCGAAATATCCACAAGGTCTTCCGTAAACTGGGTAAGATCACTAGAGAAAGGATTATCCGTAGTTCCCGCTATAATCCTGTATGGGCTCGGAATATCATTTCCGCCTGCATCCACTGTCATGGCCTGAAAATCTGCCAGATCAGGAACCTGCTTCTGAGGGGTGCTTACAAAAATAAAAAGATCACGGCCCAGATTAAGATGTGATGTTCTCTGTCTTCCGATATAAGCTGCCAGATTGATCGTGCCCGATGCTCCTTCCAGATTGATCTGCGGAGAGATAATCCAGTCATTTTCCGTACCGAAACCAGTCGCATTCCCTGTAGGAACCAGACTTACTGAATAGCGGAGAACACCGGATGTACCATAAGTCAAACCGCTACCGTTATGGTAAATATTCTGTCCCTGTATCCATCCGTTTCCGTTACTGTTAAGGTCATGGAAAGTCCATCCCTGAAGATCAGCCGGAGTGTCAAAAGAATTGCTCCATACCTGAAACTGCGCAGCCGCAGCCTGTGATATCAATGCAACAGATAATAAAAATAGTTTTTTCATAATACTGATTTATTAGAGTTTTTTTTGAATAATAAAAGCAGGGGAAACATGAAAAGCTTCCCCTGCATGTAAGGTTTTTATTCCTGGATAGAGAAGTTATATTTTGTCCACGCACCCTGGAAGTTTCCACAGTTTCTAGGAGATACGTTCCATGGTCCGTCGTTGAAGAACGGCTGGCTTAATCCCCAAGCTGAAGCTGTTGTTCCTGTCAGTAAATTGGCAGCCGGAATTGATGCCGTACCGGTTCCTGTAACAGAAGTTGTAAATCCGTGTACTTTGATCGTGCTGAAGTTGGAAGCTGAAGAAAGTTCAGAACCTGTACCTTCTACTTTAATTCCTACAGGATATCCTGTTACTACAGCGTCATTAAGTGTTAATTTACCGCTTCTTCTGATGTGGATACCGTTTTCATAAGCAGATCCCTGTCCTGCTATTCCGTTCTTAGCACCTATGATGGTAAGGTTGTTGATTACAGGGTTTGTGATAAGCGGTGTAGAAGTACCTTCTGCGTTGTTATCAAGCTCGATACCGTTAGAATCCGGGCTAGATCCGCTAAGACTGTGCGTAGAATTGTAATCTGCCAAAGCAAGAGCACAAGTAATTGTTCCTGTATATCCGTTATCGAAATCAAAATTATCATCATCCGCAGCAAAAGAAACAAGATTAGAAGCATTAACAGTACCTCCGAAGAATTCGAAAGAATCGTCTTTACCGTAAGATACCTGGATATGATCAAGTGTAGTACCGTTTCCTACACCTCCTAAAGTAAGACCGTTGATCTCGTTTCCTGAGTTTGGAGCCAATAGATCGAATCCTGCAAATTCAATACGAACATATTTCAATGTTCCTCCGTTGTGAGCTGAATTAGAACCTCCGTAGAAGAAATCTTCACCTGTTAATCCTTCAATAGTTTTAGTAGAAGGTGTATTCGTAGGAGCATCCCCTAAAATGATAACACCACCAAAGTCACCAGGAGCAGCCGTTGTATCTTCGTTTCCATCTAACAGTTTATAACTTGTAAAAATAATCGGCTGAGACTCTGTACCGGTAGCATTGATTTTACCTGTTTTAGAGATTACCAAAACTCCTGTAGCAGTATTGGTAGTTTTTGGTTTTGCTTTAATGAAAGTTCCCGGTTGGATAGTTAATGTAGCTCCGTTTTTAACAGTTACGATACCGTCAAGCTCAATAACACCACTCCATGTTGTGTTGGCAGTGATATTACCGCTTACACTTGTTACAGGAAGTGCAGATGCAGTAATATATTCAGCAGATGCAGACTGCATTTCGAAAGGAGTAGAAGAATCTGCTAAGTGATCGTTTTGACAAGCTGTAAGGGATAATGCTGCAGCAGCAATTAAAGTTAATCTTTTCATTGTTATAATTTTTGATAAATCCGGAGTTATTGTTTTTCGGTCCGGAAATTTTTAATATTTAGGAATATCCGCCTCTATATTCCTGCGATTTGGTTTTATTTCACCCTGCGTTCCAGGAGGGGCTGTCCTGCCGGGGTTCCCTTGTTACCCGTCTATATCCGGGAAAAGACATTGACGTCCGGCTTTTATCTGCTCCGGTACTGCTGTGCGCATCATCAGTATTCATCCGGCTCATACTCAGGTTTCCGAAACCTGTACGCTTCTATATCAAGAGCTCTTTTATTTTAATTCAAGATCTTAAGGCAGTTATTAAAAAGTGTAATTCACACTTAAACCGAATATCCTTCCGCTGTAAGCGCGGAACATGATCTTGTCTATACCTTTATCATATTTATTGGTAGCACCCGGAAGCAGTTCCCAGGCTTCCCTGTCTGTGGCCACATTACTTCCTCCTGAACCTTTCGGTATTGAATAGGAATTGAAATTGTTATAAAATTCCTTTACCCTGTTGAAAAGGTTTCTCACATTCAATTTCAGTTCAAGGTTTCTGTTTCTCAGGAATTTATAGGAAAGCTGTGCATCTGCAACGGCGTATGGGCGCTGTATTTCTTCACCGTTATAGGCATATCCTACGGTAATGTACTGATCCCCTTTCGCATTGTATAAAAAACTGGCTCCTAAACGGTTTCCATCATAGCTTACTCCAAGATTGTAAGCATAAGGTGTCTGTCCGTATAATGGTCTTTCCACTTCATAGGTTTCATCATTATCACCCGTTTTATACTGGTTTTTAAAAGCAATTACTTTCGTTGTATTGTAGGTGAAATTTCCGCTTACAAAAAGCTTTTCAAGCAAAGAACCTTCTGAAATAAAGTCAAGATTTTTTCTTACCTCCACTTCTAATCCTTTCAGCTTTGCATTTTTAGAATTTCCGTTGTAAAGGAACAGGTTACCTTCATTGGAAAGATGTCCTTCCCGCTCAATAGGTTTATCAATATTCTTGTAATACAGTCCCGCAGAGAATATTTCCCCCAGTCCCGGAAACCATTCAAATTTGAAATCGTAATTATTGACTACCGATGAGGTCATTTCCGTATTATAAATAAGACCGTTTGCTACCGGATCAAAGTATGGTAATCCTGTTCTTTCATTGAACTGCGGTCGGATCACCGTTTTATTATAAGCCAGCCTTACGTTTATTTTATTGGTTGGACTGTATGTAAAATTTACGGAAGGCATCCATTGCCATGCTTTATCATCTATTGGCTCCTTCGTAACAGTTTGGTTATCCGTATCATCCAGTTGCTGAGAGATCAGATCATATTTAAAATATTCTGCACGCAGTCCCCAAACCAACCTGAATTTGTTTTTCCAGCGGTTATCAAACATCACATAAAGAGCATGTTGCGTTACTTTCCCTTCATATTTATCATTTTTGTACAAGGGTCTGGTCTGCCATCCGATACCTCCCGGAACATACTGGGAACCATCAAACCAATTGGCGAGAGCACCGTACATGGTCAGGAAATTCTTTTCATTGTTCGGAACATCCCTGTTTTCATCTACTCTAAGGAAAAATTTCTGTTGCTGGTTGGTATTATTTTTTATAACTCCTGCATATCCTGCTTTTATATCATTCTTAAAGTTTCCCAGATCCTTGTTCCATTTAAGGGAAGCTCCATAATTGTAGTCGGTTTCCTTATTTTCAATATATCCTCTGTAAAAATTACTTCCTGAATTATAGATTCTATGATATGTAAGAATCTCGCTGCCGATAAAATCATAAAGGGTAAGATACTGCGTATAGTCTTTGGTATCAGATTTCACTCCTGTTCTTGCTGCAAACCAGTTGATATCAACATTTCCTATTTTATGGTTTCCTTCCAGTTTATTCTGTAAAAGAGTCTGGTAGATAGGATAATTGGTGTTGTCCGTATAAGGTTTATCCAACCCCTTAATCTGTGCAGGATCATTGTTGGGAATAATCCCGTTATAAAAATAATTGTAGGATGCTTCTGCATTGGCCGGTGTTCCGCTGCCGTTGGTATATTGGTTCCAGCCTGTAACTCTCGTCAGGGTGTTATCATAAATATGGGTATATGAATTCCGGAAAGAGAGCCTGCTTTTTCCAAGCTGAAGCCCGAAATTAAGCATTCCCGCCACTGTGGAATTATAATTATAGGAAGCCCCTTTATTTTTGAAATTATAAAAAACAATCGGAGCTGTTCCGTTAGCCTGCCAGTTGGGATCATAAGGATCTGTGGTATCAAGCCAGTTTCCCCTTCCTGTATGGTCAATATCCAGTTTGTTCTGTTCATTTCTTACTGTAAATGCTCCTGCAAATCCCCATTTATTGTTATTTTTAAGCGCAAACGTCCTTCCCAGCGCTACCTGTATATTGGATCCCATATCACCTGTAGTACTGTAGGTAGAAAAGTTGTCATTTGTGAATCTCTTAGACTGTTCAAAAAATACAGGATTATTCCAGTCTGTAGCTTCAAGGTCTTTTGGAAAATCCCTGGTTCCGTCATCGTATCCGAAATAATCATACTTTCCTCTTTTACGGGTCAGGAATTCTTTAAATGCTGATTGGTCGTTATAAGAAGTTCCCATGCTTACTGTCGTAAAATTTTCATTGGGAATATCTTTGGTTCTTACTTCTACATAACCACCGGCAAAACTTGCATTCATATCCGGGGTTGCTGTTTTGCTCACCACAATGCTTTCCACCATTGCAGTAGGAATAATATCGAATGAGAAGTTCTGGTTATATGCTTCTGTACTTGGTAAATTAATTCCATCCATCGCAGCTGTATTCCAGCGTTCACCCATAGAGCGAACCACTACATATTTATTGTCTATAGTTGTGATTCCTGTTACTCTTTTCAAAGTTCCTCCAACATCATTATCCGGTGTTTTGGCAATCTGTTCAGCGGAGATCCCATCACTCATCTGGGCTGCTTTCTTCTGCTGGGCAAGAAGTCCCGCCTGGGTATCTGCTTTTCTGGTTCCGGTAATCACCACTTCCCTGATGTCCGTTATTTTATCCGGAGCCTGCTTCATTGCAAATGATACCGTATTCGTTTCATTATTGATTACCGAAAGTTTTTCTACCCTCAGCGGACTGTATTTTGACGCTTTTACGGTCAGGGTATATATTCCGGAAGGAAGATCCACTACGAAATCACCATTATTATCTGTAAGCACGGTCTTTTTGGCAACTGTTACTTCAGCTCCTGCAACAGGGTTTCCTACCTCATCCACTATTTTCCCCGAGATTTTTCCGTCTCCTGTTACAGAAATACCGCTTCCCTCATATTTTATTGAAATAAGATCTCCACGGAGGCGAAATGCCACCGGAAGCCCGTTTGTAATATCTTTAAGACAGTTGTTCACAGTGGTATTTTCACATTTTACGCCCTTTACCTTCAGCTCTTTGATATCCGTTTTTGAATAGGCCAGTCTCATTCCCGTTTTTCCTGCAAAATCTTCCAGTACCTCAATAAGAGGTTTGCTTGCCGGGACAGAAAATGATACTTTTTGAACCAGTTCCTGAGCTTCAGCTGCTACCGTAAAAAATACTGCCGCAACGGTAAGACCGCATTTCAATCTTTTCATATATTCCAATTCTCTTTAATTAAAAGTTTTATTTTTCAGTGTTAATTCTGTGGGGTGATTTTATTTCTTCAGAGTGTAGATATAGTCTTCTTTGTGTACCTCAAGTCCTAATATAAAAGCCAAAGCTTCCATGTTTTCATCGGCTGTTCCTCCTGTGAAATCTGCCGTTATTTTCTTTTCTGCGGTTTCCTTTGGATACAGAATCCTTATCTTATAATTGTTCTGCATTACTTCTGCCACTTCTTTGAAGGAGACATCGTTAAAACTTAATGACAGCAGTTTCATATTCTGTTTTCCTGATTTATGTTCTGTAGTCAGTGAAATGACAGCTGCGGTATGGGCTATTCCGAAATTGGTCCATTTCTGGTTAGGTTTCAGATAAGAGACAGGAGCTCCCGCATAGGATACGGCCACTTTTCCTTCGTAAAGCTGTACAGACTTATCTTTTCCAGACTGTGAAATTTTAAAAACGGTCCCCAATACTTTGGTACTGAAACCATCAGCACGGACAATGAACGGATGTGTTTTTGATTTTGCCACAGAAAATACAGCATCACCCTTCAGGCTTACAATTCTGGTGGAAGCCGGAAACGATTTGTCAACCGTTAGTTCCGCTCCTTTTAATAATGTGACTACTGAGCCGTCTGCAAGGTAAATTTTACGGTTCCCGGAGTCTGCAGTATAGGTATCAGGTTTATAGAATGTATTGTAGGTAAGAATTCCGCCTAATGACAGCAAAAATATTAGTGTGGCTGCAGCCGTAAAAGCATATTTTTTAAATGAATTTATTGGAACGTTTTTTCCCGGTTTGATAAAATATGGCTCCAATGCAGATAAAATTCTTTCTTTGGATTCCTTCATATGGATCTGATCAAGATCTTTTTCTGTCCGGACTTTCCATTGGTTTAAAATTTCCGTTTCTTTTTCTGAGATCTTCTTTCCGGAAACTTCCCTCTGCCAGAGCTTAAAAACAAACGCCGCAGTATTCTTATATTTTTGGCTTTTCATAAAATATTTCATTGTATTCACAGATACTTCTATCTATAAGACTGTGAAAATGAAAAACTTCCCCAGGCAGTTCTTAATATTGTATTCACATTAAAACCAGCTTGTTAACAATTTTAACCAATTTTACCACTTTCTCAACATTTGATTCACATTATGGGGATGTTTTTCAGAAATAATTAATCTTAGAATCCCCAAAGTTCATAAAAAGTTAATTTTCCTTTAGGTAATTTTGCAATAACGATATGAAGCCTACAGACTATACTATATTGAAAAAAATAAAATCAGGTGACCGTCCTGCATTCATGCTGCTTTACGAGCGGTATTGGGACAGCCTTTACCGTTTTGTTTTTATGAGGACGAGAGACAAAGAGATGTCTGAAGAACTGCTGCAGAATCTCTGGGTAAAGATACTTGAAGATACAGCATCCATACAGACGGATGAATCTGAAAGCGCCAAGGGTTATCTGCTGCGATACCTTCATTACCGGGTCATCGATCATTATAACAGCTCTAAAAAGATACCATCTACTATCAGCATCGATGAGTTTGATCCTGCAGGCGAAATAGAAATATCAGATACGGAATATTTTGAAATTCTTGAGGAAAACGAGATCTCTTCTTTGCTAACCATGATTGATGAGGTCGTTTCACAGCTTCCTTCTACAGAACAAAGCGTGTATGATATGAGGATCAGGAGAAATATGTCCGTTCATGAAACAGCTGAGGCTCTGGGAATCAGTCATAAAACGGTAAGCAATAAATTGAGCAAAGCTTTAGGGGAAATCCGTGACCAGCTGAATCCTGAATATCAGTCATCTAAAAAATTAGTATCGATCCTGATGCTGATGGAAATATTAACACAATATTGAGCTTAAAAAAGAAAATATAAGATTACTCAGATTCTTTCTTAATCTGCTTTATTTAAAACACTTTTCCTGTATTCTTTAGGTGTCATATTTCTGTGTTTTTTAAAAATTTTGGAAAGATGGCTTTCATCACTGAACTGAAGTTCGTAAGCAATCTCGCTTAGCCGGACACTGCTGTATTTAAGATATGTTTCTACCAGACGCAAACGGTAATCGAGCAGATAATCCTGATAAGAAATCCCTGTATGCTGCTTGAAATATTCGCCGAAATAATTCCTGGAAATCCCAAAATGATCGGCTATAACCTGAATCCGGGTTTTCTCCTTATCTTTTATATGCTCCTGAATATAGGTGATGATCTTCATAATGGAGAAAGCTTTTCTGTTCTGCTTCAGATCGGAAGTTTCACTTTCGATGATATTCCGGGCGATAAGGTTCAGCAGGATGGAAATACAGTTCCTGATGATCAGATAATCATCGGTTTTATTTCTGTATTCTCTCGCAACCTGTATGATAAGGGTTTCAGCAAAATGCTCATCGTTTTTGTTACGGAATACACATCCTGCTCTTGCATGATAGTTATTGCTGATATATTGCAGTTTATAAAGATTTTCGCAGCTTTCAATCCGGTCAGCTTCCAGTCTTATTTTATCAATAAATTCTATCGGGCATTGGATAACGATCAGCTCTGCATCTTCACTTTTAAACTGGTAAAGATGATGCTGGGGAATGATAAACAGCTTCTTTTCATTGAAGGTAATGGTCCGTTCGTCATAAATAAGCGCTCCATGCCCCTTCATAACATAAACCAGGGAAAGAAAAGCCTTTGTTTTGATTGAAATTTCTTCATTACTGAGCTTTATTTCTTTTACATCAATACGTTCAACGGGCAGAATCTTCATACTCTATACTTATTTTTCCTTCAAAAATACAATTTTACAGGTATAATAGCAGGTTAATTTTGCAGAAAAAATTATGAATATCTATTCCAAACGATGGCAGGCATTGGGTTATCTTACAGCCGGAGCTTTTCTCTCCCCATTGGATTATTTTATCGTCAATATGGCACTTCCTTCTATCAAAAGAGCTTTCAATGCCAGTGACCATCAGCTGCAGATGGTAGTTGCCATCTATGGACTTACTTATGCTGCGCTTGTAGTTTGTGGAGGACGTTTGGGAGATTTATACGGCAGAAAGAAAATATTTGTCCTCGGATTGTACATTTTTCTGCTTTCTTCCCTTGCCTGTGCTTTTTCTCCCGGTATTACATCTCTCATTATTTCCAGGTTATTTCAGGGAATTGGAGCTTCCTTTCTGGCTCCGCAGGTTTTAGCATCTATACGGGTTCTGTTCTATGCTGATGAACAGCCGAAAGCTGTAAGTATATTCAGTTCTGTTTTTGGGCTGGCTTCCGTTGCAGGGCAGCTTCTGGGTGGTTTCCTGCTTAATCTGCATGTGACAGAATTTTCATGGGAGATGGTATTTCTGATTAATGTTCCTGTCACTCTGGTCTGTATTGTTGGTACTCATTTTACTATGGATAATAACCGAGAAGAAAAAAGTCAAAAAATTGATTTCACTGGTGCCTTATTACTGATTATTTCACTCCTGATGATCATCTGTCCCATTATTTTCGGACGAAAATACCATTGGGCCTGGTGGATCTTTGCCGTTTTACTGACCGGAACTGTATTGCTTATCGTATTTTATAAATTTGAAGTCAAATCATTGCATAACAATAGACCTGTGCTTATTGATCCTTCTCTTTTGCAGTATCAGCCATTTGTCCTGTGCCTTTTGATTATCTTCTTTTATAATTTTACATCAGGACTGTTTATCTGCTATCCGTATTATCTGCAGCAGTTTCTGCACTGGAACCCTGTAAATACAGGTTTTGCCATTATTCCGTATGGGATAGCTTTTTTCCTTGGACCGTTGCTCGTTCCAAAGATTAAATTTTCGGCTTATATTATGATCTATATTGGCTTGGGGTTGCTGATCTCAGGTTTTTCCCTAGCTTCCCTATTTCTGTATCTCAGTGAAAACCCTTCAATGGGAATGAATTTCAGTCTGTTTCTGGCAGGATTGGGCCATGGTATTATTATGCCTGTGATGATGAGAAAAGCTATTGCATTAACAGGCAGGGAAAAAGCAGGTCAGGCTTCGGGGCTGATCAGTATCAGTATACAGATTGGCAGCGTAACCGGAGGAACTATTATCGGAACTGTATTTTTCAGCACTATAGGATCTCTGGGATTCCCGAAAGCTTTTACACTGGCTATTTTTATGATTGCAATAGCTCAGATCGCCGGAATTTTCATCAATAAAAAGCTGTTGAGGTATCAAAATACTGTTGAAAAATAAATTTCACCCTTTTTTAATAACTAAACCTATATATTTAAACTTATGAATAACACAGAAAAAATTATCACAGAAATTAAGGAATTTCACAGAGATATTGAAACATGGTTTCATGGAGAAGACGATCAAGAAACGCTTTATAAAAAGCTGATATCCGGTTTTAATGAAGATTTTAAAATGATTACCGGGAACAGTGATACCATTACTTTAGCTGCTTTTTCCGAATGGCTTCCGGGAACATACGGCAAATTTCCGGACCGAAGTATTATTCTTGAAGATATTGAGGTTCAGACTACGGAATATCACGGATTAGCCTCATATATTGAGATTCAGATAACAGGAGATGCAGTTACCCGCCGGAAATCCTCAGCTGTCTTTTTGATCCGGGGAAAAAGAGCATACTGGCTTCACCTTATAGAAAACTGGATATGATAAAAGATCTTTTTATCTAAAAACTCACCCACTAATTTTATACACACAACGCTGTCCGCCGGATAAAATATGATTGATTCTTTCAACCTGATAATCTTTACCGATCAGGTTCCGGAAGTTGGAAAGTTCGGCACGGCAGAATCCCTGACATTCAGCAGCAGCGGCACAAATCGGGCAGTGATTTTCTATCAGGAAATAATCATTGCCTTCTTTTGTCCATTCCGCCATATACCCTTCTTCACTGCGGACCTGTACCAGTACGTCCAAACGTTGTTCTAAAGATTTTGCTTTTACTAAAGCTTTTTCGTACCGCTCATAAGTATTTTTTTCTCTGTCATTAATCAGCAGATCCAGTGCATTCTCGCCCAAAAGATTTTTTACAGACCGAAGTATCTGAACCGTTACATCAGCATGGGAATCCGGAAACTGCGACAGCCCTTTTTCGGTAAGAGTATAATAAGTAGACGGCCTACCTACTCCTTCCCTTTTTGCAACAGATTTAATGAGTCCTTCTTCAGCAAGATTCAGTAAATGTTTCCTCGCTCCTTCTTTTGTGATGGAGAGTTCTTTGGAGATCAGAAGAGATGTTGCTTCTCCTCTCATCTTTAAAAACATCAGAATACGATCTGCTGCCGGTTTCTTCATTTGACAATATTTAAGTTGTTTTATTTTACTACAACAAATATAGTCATTTTCTATAATCTCCAATTCCAAACTTTAAACAATTAAAAATCAACAAATTAAACTAAAATCTATCACAATCAATAAAACAACAATTAAGTTGTTTTATTAAAATATATTATTACCTTTGAAACACATTAATCAAAAAAATAAAAAGTTATGAGCTCATTTACACTTCCCCAGCTTCCTTATGCTTACGATGCACTGGAACCATTCATAGATAAAGAAACAATGACTATCCATCATCAGCGACACCATCAGGCTTATGCAGATAACCTGAATGCAGCATTAAAAGCCTGTGACGAAACCTCAGAGGATCTTGATTCCATACTTCAGAGAGTAAGCGAATACAGTCCTGCAGTAAGAAATAACGGCGGCGGCCATTTTAACCATTCTTTATTCTGGGAAATTCTTTCTCCACAACCTAAATTAAATCCTGAAGGAAAACTGGCAGAAGCCATCAATTCCGCTTTTGGAGATCTTGAAAATTTTAAAGCTGAAATGAAAAAAGCAGGTCTCGGACAGTTCGGGTCCGGATGGGTATGGTTATTTGTAAAATTCAGCGGCTCACTGGCTATAACTTCCACGCCTAATCAGGATAACCCGATGATGGACATTCAATCTGTTAACAGAGGTTTTCCGATTCTTGGAATAGATGTATGGGAACATGCCTATTATCTGGCTTATCAGAACAAGAGAGCAGATTATCTTGATTCTTTCTGGTCTGTTTTAGACTGGTCTGCCGTTGAGAAAAAATACGAAGAAGCTCTTTCAAAAATAAGATAAACAAGTTTAGTATTGATTACAAAATCAATTTATGGATCAGAAAATTTTCATCAATAAAGCAGAAGCCTCAGGAATCATTGCCCTAGACCTTTTAGACTATAGACCAACCATAGAAATTGTAGAGCTGGATATCAGAGACCATCTTTTTATGGGAGTGATCGTAAAGGAGAAGGAATTTAAAGAATCAATTGCTGCTGTGGACTTTTCTGTGTACAACGAAAAAGCCGTAGGAATTATCTGCTCTACAGATGCCATTATTCCGCCATGGGCTTTTATGATGCTAATGGAAAAACTATCTCCATATGTTATTTATGCAGATTTAAATAATGCAGAAACTATTCTGCTGGATCTCTGGAAACGCCGTCTTATGTATGCAGACCTTAGATCCTATAAAAATCAGAAAGTTGTTGTCCGGGCAAGAGCGGACCATGATTCTTCTTTATATTTACTAGCAGCCGGACTTCTTAAACCTTTGGTTAAAAGCCTGATGTATGGTGAGATAGGCCTGCCAAAAGTAATTTTTAAAAGTTGAAATAATGAAAGCAATTATATTTAACGGCTCATTGGAAAGAAGACCAGAATCTACTTCCGGAAGGATTTCCCGGTACTTTGCAGAAAGGCTGGATAAATCAGGATTTCAGACTGAAATATTTACACTTGCAGATTCCGGAATTCCCCTTTTTGATTTGTCATTGACTAAGAAACCACTGGCTGTAGAACGTATGACTCAGTTGTTTTTAGAGGCTGATATTCATTTCTGGCTGGCTCCGCTCTATCACGGCAGTATTCCGGGAGTGATGAAGAACTGTCTGGACTGGCTTGAAGTTACAGCCAATCATGAGCAGCCTTACCTTACGGATAAAACGGTCGGACTGGTTTGTTGGGCAGATGGTCTGCAGGCTATGCAGGGCATCAATACCATGGATGCTATTGCGAAATCACTACGGGCATGGCCCATTTCTTTCAGTGTACCAATTATCAGGTCAGCATTATTTGATAAGGAAGATCCGACAAAAATATCTGATTTATACTCTGATAAATTCGATACACTGATCAACATTGCAACCACGAAAAGGATAGAAAAACTATAATAAAGCTATAACCAACTGTTTTTTTCATTTAATTTATGTTTAGACAGGGATTTCAGAAGCTTTTAGGCCGACAGAAATCCCTTTTTTAAATAACCTGTAAAATTTAAAAATTATGGCAATTACAATAACTGATGCCTGCATCAATTGCGGAGCCTGCGAGCCTGAGTGTCCTAATTCTGCAATTTATGAAGGCGCAATTGACTGGCGGTGGCAGGATAAAACAAAGCTTTCCGGGAAAGTGATTTTTCCTGACGGTTCAGAAGTGGATGCAAATGCCTATCAACAGGCTTATTCGGACGAGGTTTATTATATTGTCCCCGGAAAATGTACGGAATGTAAAGGTTTCCATGAGGAACCTCAATGTAAAACAGTATGCCCTGTGGATTGTTGTGTGGATGATCCTGAGCACCGTGAAACTGATGAAACATTATTCAACAGACAGAAGTTTCTTCATTCTTAGGATCTTCTTTCTGAGATTAAAATTCTTCCCAGCCTTCGTTCTGCGGATCATATTTTGCGAATTCACCGGTATCTGTAAATTCAGAAGCAGTCATTCCCACTTCAAAAATTGAGCTTTCACTCAGATTTGCATTGAAATACAGACCTTTTTTGGTAAGTAAAGCTCTCCCAAAATCCTCATCGGAGTGGTTGAAATGAATTCCGGCATCATCTTCACTTACCAGCTCATATTTATATTTTAAAAGGCGCTCTTTTAATCCGTCAATCTGCTCTTCTGTTAATGAAACAAGGTTTTCTTCACGGTCAAAAAAGCTGTCATCATCGGCGGCCTGTTCTTTTTCTTTAGTTTTAATGCTGAATAACTGGATATTATAGCTCATGAGAGATCTGTTGATTATTAATTGGCCAATATAATACTTTTATACGTATCTATCCGGTTTGATTCCTTATACATATTACAGAGGATCAACAGCTCATCTGTATGATACTCTTCAGCCTTTTTTTGAAGTCTTCCTGAAATATTGTCCGGCGTATCTATGATAATATGATCCAGTACTTTAAAGAATTCCTCTTCATCCTCACTACCCAATATTCTTTGTTCAATTACTTCAGCGGGAAGTAGCGCCTCAGGAGCCTGAATATGTCTTGCCTGTAAAAACTGATAGGCCATTCCATATGCATTGTATCGAGCCATTTTTAAATCATCCGCAACAGATACGGCAACAGCCACCTGTAACGAAGGAACCGGATTGTATTGGTTCCGGTCGAACTCATTAAAATAGGTTTCAGTACTTTCCACTCCGGGTCCGCTTCCCATAAAATCAGCATACGAATAGCTTACTCCATGTTTTGCGGCTTCTTTAGCAGATTGAATTCCTGAACCGAGCCAAAGGATCTCAGGCAGATGGACAATGTCTTTGGGCTGAGCAATAAGCCCGTTGTAGATTCCTTTTTCTTCTTTAATATACTGGATAATTTCTTCAAGCTTAGCTTCCTGGCTGGATAAAATAACAGGTCTGTGGTTATTTAACGCAGATACAGCATCTTTTAAGCCTCCCGGAGCTTTGCCCAAGCCCAGGATAAAACGTTCCGGGTAAAGGCTACCAAGCATTTTGGCCCATTCTGCGATTTTGTAGGCTGAATAATTTTTCATCATAATTCCGCCTGTCCCCACCTTAATTCGCTTGGTTCTGCTTAAAGTGACTGCAGACAGAATTTCAGGACTTGAACTTCCATAGGCCTCCACACCGTGGTGTTCGGAATAGATGACGCAATGAAAACCTGCTTCATCGGCAAATAAAGCAAGATCTATACTGTTCTTTAATGCCTGCAATGAATTTCCTCCTTCAATAGTGGGAGACTGATCCAGAATTCCTAATTTCAATTTCATACCGGCAGTTTATTTTAAAAATCCCAAAATGATTTATTTCCAGAAAATGATATCAAAGGTAATTGTTTTCCGGATGATTAATGTATACAGATTGATCCGGTTTTACTTCATTCCAGCCTGTTTTTGACCTGTAAGTGATATTATTCTCGCCTTTGCATAAGAAATCTGCTCTTTTTCCTTCTCAGGATCCGGCTTATTTTTAAGGTACAAGTGATAATAAGTCACTGCATTTTTAGTCTGTTTCAGGTTAAAATCATACAGAAGACCCAAACGATAATTAATAGTATTGCTGTTATCAAAAGTAAGACCTCTTTTGTAAGCTTCCTGAGCATCTGTAAAACGGTTCTTCGCTTCGTAAATACCACCCAAAGCAGTATAATAAAGGGCTGTATGATCAGAAATACCTTCATCAATGGTCTTTTTAGCATATATTGCTGCATAATCATATTCTTTAAGCTCGCGATAGCTCAAAGCCATGAAATATAAAGTACCTTCATTCTGAACACCAAGATCTTCAAGTGTTTTAAAAAGCGTTATACATTTTTGATATTCTTTTAAATAGAAATACGCCTGCCCCATTTCATTGATTACATTCACATCCGTATTCTTTTTTAGCAGCTTCTCTCCGGTCTCAACTACTTCTTTGTATTTACCCAACTGATTGGCTACCGGAAGCTGCGCCTGCTGAAGGGTAAAATTATCCTCATCAGCACCTATGGCTGTTTCCAGAACATCATAAGCTTTCTCGTATTGCTTAGTTTCCCGGTAGGCCATAGAAAGATCGTAAGCAATATCAGGATCTGTACTGTTTAGGATATTGGCTTTTTTAAGATATTGAAGTCTTGCTCCAGGTGTATCTGAAAAACCGGCCAGCTGCTTGTATGCACTGAAATTAAGGCTGTCCAGCTGAATGATTTCCGAAAGATAAGCCTTAGCTTTTGCAGTATTCCCTCTTCTGGAATTGATATGGGCCAGACTGAATAAGACAGGAATATTGTGAGGCTCTATAGCATTGACTTTCAAATAATTTTTCTCTGCTTCCGGAAATCTTCCGGACATCATATTACAGTATGCCATTTGTGTAAGGGCTTTTATATCTTTTGTATCTTCCGGGTATATACTCTGCAGATATTGGGCGGCTTCGGCGTAGCGTTGAGACTCATAGTATTCAAGCAGTTTTTCTTTATCAACCCCCTGAGCCAGAAGAAATTGAGTACTGAAAACAAAAAGACCTAGTAAAAGCCATAATTTCATAGTTGTGATTTATCACTAAATTATCAGTTATTTGAATATTTTCCAAATTTTCAGGTAAAATTATTCACCAAATTAAGACATATGCAAAATTTAATTAAAATTTATTTTATTAAGTCCAATTTTTTGTAATTTAAATTTTCAAAACAGAAGACTACAAAAAGAAGAGCATTTCTATGACCAGCGAATTCTATTGCAACTTTATCAAACCGGATCAGTCATTGGACAGCTTTGTAGAAAATATAGGCATGTTTCACAATCCGGCGGCTGAGGCAAAAGAAGTTGTTATACTGCCTGACGGAAGAATTGATTTATTCTTTATGAAATCCGGAAGTGATTCTTTCAGTGTACTTCTTGTCGGGCTGGAGACGGCACCTGAACAAAGAAGTATTCCGCCAGAAACCATTGCTTATGCAGTCAGTTTCAGACCGCTAGCTGTGGAATATATTCTTCACACTTCAATTGCAGATCTGCTCAACAGCGGTAAAAGCCTTCCCGACAATTTCTGGAATATGAATGACCGTGATTTTAAAAATCTTGAAACATTTACAGAAAAGATAACGGAAAGAATAACAGAATTGCTTCCTGAAACTGTTGATGAAAGAAAACACAGGCTTTTTAACCTCATTTATTCTTCAAACGGCGAAATGAGCGTGAAGGAACTTTCAGAAAAAACAGGCTGGAGCAGCAGGCAGATCAACCGCTATTTCAATCAATATTTCGGACTTTCTTTAAAGTCATATTGCAGCATTCTGCGTTTCAGGACATCTTTGGGCCATATTGCGGAAGGCAAGCTTTTTCCTGAGCTTAATTTTGCAGATCAGACGCATTTCATCAAAGAAATCAAAAAATTTTCCGGCGTAGTTCCAAAGGAATTATCCAAAAACAAAAATGACCGATTTATACTATTATCCGTATTGAAACAAAAATAATTTTGCATCAGTAAAATTTAAAATTACAATACCATGTTAATAGAAAACAAATCGATAGCCATAGTAGGCGGTGGTCCCGGAGGATTAACGCTGGCAAGACTTTTACAGCTTAAAAATGCTAACGTAAAGGTATACGAAAGAGATCTTAATAAAAATGCACGGGTTCAGGGTTCTCCACTTGATATGCATGAAGGATCAGGATTGGATGCCATCCGAGGTGCTGATCTTCTGGATGAATTTAAGAAGAATTACCGTCCCGGTGCAGATAAAATGCTGATTGTAAATGAGAGTGCAGAAATATTATTCAACGATCACGAAACAAAACCTGACGAAGATTTCGGTAATGAACACTTCCGTCCTGAAATAGACCGCGGCCCTTTAAGAAATATGCTTCTGGATTCTTTACAACTCGAAACAGTTGTCTGGGACAGTCATTTCATTTCAATGGAAACCCATAATGAAGGCTGGATGCTCCACTTTAAAAACGGTTTTTCTGCCTATGCGGATATCGTTATCGCTGCTGATGGCGCCAATTCCAGAATCAGGCCTTATCTTACAGATCTTAAGCCTGTCTATTCAGGTATTTTAATGCTGGAAGGTAATGTTTATAATGCTGAGAAAGCTGCTCCCCATATCAAAAATCTGATAAAGGACGGTAAAATAATGGCTTTCGGAAAGAATAAAAATATCCTTATGGGACAGAAAGGAAGCGGTGATCTGGGATTCTATGCAAGCTTCAGGGCTGATGAAAACTGGGCGGCAGAAAGCGGTCTGGATTTTTCCGATCAAAAACAGATGTCGGAATGGTTTAAAAAGGAATACCCGGAATGGAGCAGCATCTGGTACGAACTTTTTGAAAATTCTTCCGTGCCTTTTATCCCGCGTCCTATTTATTTTATGCCTTTGGATCAGACATGGGATACAAAACCTAATCTTACCCTTCTTGGAGATGCTGCTCATGTAATGCCTCCTTTTGCAGGAGAAGGGGCTAATATGGCAATGCTTGATGCTTTGGAATTGAGTGAATGCCTTACTTCTGATCAGTTCAGTACATTGCAGGAAGCCATTGCCCATTATGAAAAAATTATGCGCAAAAGAGCCGCCGAAGCCACGAAAGAATCCCTTGAAAACGGTGATAAGATGCATTCTGAAACTGCATTGAACGATATGCTGGAGTTTTTCACCAGTCATTAGAAGTTACCTCAAATAATCTGTTTTTTTCTCTTATATTTATATTTCGATGTTTTTCACTTTAAAAAATCTGGCACATGGAAATAACTTCTGTTCAATCATTCATTGATTATTATGAAAAAGTACGGTCAAGAACACTCCGGCTGATAGACGTGGTTCCACCTGAACATCTTGATTTCTCTTATAAACCGGGTAAATTTACGATTGGTGATCAGATCAGGCATATTGCTGCCATCGAAAGGTATATGTACGGGGAAACCATTTCGGGAAGAAAAAGTGCTTATCAGGGTTGTGGGAAGGAACTGGCAGATGGCTATGACAATATATTAAGGTTTTTCAATGAAATGCACAGAGAAACCATAGAGATCATTCAAGAACTTTCGGATGATGAACTGAACCGCAAATGTCTGACTCCTCCGGGTAATGAAATATCCATATGGAAGTGGCTAAGAGCTATGGTAGAGCATGAAATCCATCACAGAGGCGAATTATATATTTATCTTAATCTTCTGGATATAAAAACACCTCAGATCTATGGTTTTTCTGCAGAAGAGGTACAGAATATGAGTATAAAATTATCATAACTAAAGAAATAATGACAGCGTTTACAATCCGGATATTCTGATCGAAAGTTTTGCATATATTTGAAATCAGGGAAAAGTATAGATCAGATTCCCGACCAGACTTTATCATTTAACAACTAAAAAAATAAACATGAAAAAAGTAACAGGAATCGGAGGAATCCTTTTCAAATCAAAAGACCCGGGTGCAATGAATGATTGGTATAAAACCCATCTGGGTCTTGAAACAAGCCCTTACGGAACCAGCTTTGAATGGCGTGAAAGTGAAGATCCTAACAAAAAAGGGCTTACACAATGGGCTCCTTTTTCAGAAACCACAAAATATTTTGAACCTTCCACAAAAGATTTTATGATCAATTACAGAGTGGAAAATCTGGAAGCACTGGCAGAGGAACTGAAAAAAGAAAATGTTACAATCCTGGATACCATTGAAACCTATGATTACGGAAAGTTCCTGCATATTCTGGATCTGGAAGGAAACAAGATTCAATTATGGGAACCGATCGATTAATATTGATCTAAATTTCAGAAAACAAAAAATCATATAGAAAATAAAAAGTCCGGTATTGTTCCGGACTTTTTATTTAGATAGGCTCTATTTTTCTCCGATCAGTTTTCAAATTTAAGAATTGAGCGGAATTTTCCATTTTTTGAATCTTTTATTTTTTAACGCAAAGGTTTTAGCTTAATACGTCTGCCTAATCGGGGGTACAACCACTATTCTTTGCTTCTCTTAAAATGATAAGAGTCTTACATAAACTTTGCGTTAAAAAATATCCATACAATTTTCTTTCTGCTTTTGTATTTATCATCTACGTTTCTCTTTTTAGACTCTTTTATTTTATTCAAAAATTTATTGGGTCACTTTGATCATTGCTCTGGTAATCTGATCCTCTTTTTCTTTTGAATACGTAGAATCAAAAGGCTGCATTACATCAAACAGATATTGATAGAAAGGTGCAATTTTCTGTACTTTTTCAGATTCTTTTATAGCTTTTTCTTTACCCATTTGCTGAAGCGTATTGATAAAAGCATTGAACTTTTTATCAATCGGGTCTATGGATTTTACAAGATAAGCGTATGCCCTTTCATTCTGACCCAGCTTTTTGTAAGCATCTGTAACCGCCGATACCACAAGGGAATATTCCATCGGTTTCACTCTCATCTGTTTAGCTGACTGTCTCTGAAATTCAGGAGAAAGACTCATATAATAATCATATTCTTCAAAAATTTCTTTTTTCAGAATATCTGCCAGTTCAAGACCTTTCTTTTCCTGCCCTGCAATAATGTAAGCAGTAACTATTGAACTCAATGAACGTGGATCGTTATATTTCTCAGCAGGAATTTCTTTTGATACAAGATCCAATAATTCCACTGCTTTAGCTTTTTGTCCGCTCAATGCCAATGCAGAAGCAGCTCTTCCTGCAGTCATTCTGTAACCTATGATATTTGAAGTCGCCGCTTCATCGTAATGGATGCTTAAGTCTTTAAAATTCCCCCATCTGAAATTTTTCACAACATTATAAAGTGAGTTCACATCTACCCTGCCAATATCTCCATTCTCATTCGAAACGGTATGGATAGGCACAAGTTTGTAGCTGAATCCTTCAAACTGAAGATATTCGTCGAGGTAAAAAATGTTTTCACTGTCGTATATTCCTCCTGATGAGAAATTAATTGAGCGTTTCCAGTCAAAATTGGCTAATAAATCCAACATCATCAGATTATTTTTATAAAGCGTGTTTCCTTTATAAGTAATCATGATCTGGTTGACTACATTCGGAAGATCTGCCTGAGTGATGATTCCGGCCCTTAAAGCATTTTCCTTATTGACAGGAAGAACAAATTTGTTTACCGGAAGAATATTGTATTCTGCATATTTTTCTTCCCCGAAATACATTTTCAAAAGTTCATCTTTTTCAGAAGACTTGAATTTCAGGAAGCTGATAGCCTCTTTCAATGTCAGTGAATCCTGCGTAAGGTATTTTCTGAATGCCTGGAATTCCGTATCAGGAGCACCCTGCTCTTTCAGCATGGAGAAAATTCCTTCCCAGTCTTCTTTTTTCATCATGTAGATCTGGTCATTTACACCATCCCTATAGTCTTCATGGGTTAATTGCGTAGGAATTGCCTCTGCATTATAAGTTTTTCTCTTTACCTGATCAATATACCAGGGAGTCGCCAAAAGCGTGAAATTTACCGTTTTTACGTCGTCACGGAACCGCTCTGTCTCCTGAATAGCCCATACCGGAAAAGTATCATTATCACCGTAAATAAAAATAATATCATCTTTAGAGAGTGATTTCAGAAATGAATAGGCATAGTCCCTCGCCGCCGATTTTTTACTTCTGTCATGCGGTGTATAGTTCTGAAAGCCCATCATAAAAGGTACTCCCAATAAAACCACACCTAAAGCAATATTAGCTCCATTGGATTTTACTTTGGATTGAATAAACCATAAAATAGCTGCTGCTCCAAGACCTATCCAGATCGCAAAGGCATAGAACGAACCTACCATTGCATAATCTCTTTCCCTTACTTCAAAAGGTTTTACTCCTGTATAGAAAACAATTCCAATGCTTGTTAAAACAAATAATGAAAGCAGTGCATAAAATCTTCCAAAGTCTCTGTTCAACTGGAAAAAGAAACCAATCAATCCTAAAATCAGGGGTAAAAAGAAGAATTTCACCGTACTTTCATTCTTGAATTTTGCAGGCATTTTATCCTGATTTCCAAGCAGTGCATTGTCTATAAAAGAAATCCCGGAGATCCAGTTTCCTCTTGTGTTTTCCATTTTTCCTTCAAGGTCGTTCTGTCTTCCCACGAAGTTCCACATCAGGTATCTTACAAAGTAATACCCATTCTGGAAGGTAATGAAGTAATCCATATTCTGAGCCAGTGAAGGTTTCTGAACATTAATCAGATTGTATGGCTTCACTTTCAGGTAATCTGCTGCGGTAATGGTTTTATCTTCATACTTCCCTCTTAATTCATCAAAGATCTGCTTAGCCTGAGGATTATCTGCCACATCTTCATTAGCATAATTGAAGGTAAAATCAGGAGCTCCGTACATAGAAATGTAATTCGCCATTACATCCTTGTCCTGATTAAACATTCTCGGCATTAAACTCACCTGAGATTTACTGAATACATAATTAAACCTGTCGCCCGTTTTTCTGTAGGTTCCGGTTTTTTCATCTTTTTCATAAATATCGCCGGTTTTTATTGTCTTGAAACTTCCGTCTTCATTTTTTTCCATTCCATTCGCATCAAGGAAAGCAGTGTAGTTTTGACCGTAAATGGTAGGCCAGTCACCATATTGTTCCCTGTTGTAATAATCAAGCATGCCAATAGCAGTATCAGGATCATTAAGGTTCATTGGAGGATTGGCATTCGCTCTGATAGGAATAACCATCCAGCATGAGAAACCTATAACCATATAGACAACCGATAGAGCTATTGACTGGAAAAGCTTTCTTTTAGCTTTTCTGGCATATTTAATCATGAAATAAGACAGTGCAGACATTAAAATAAAGGCAGCAATTGTTCCTGAGTGGAAAGGAAGTCCAAGTCCGTTTACAAAGAATATTTCCAGTCTTCCGAACATCGTCATGATAAGCGGGAAAATAATTTTGAAAACAATAGTTAAAATTCCCAGCGTGATGGCATTAGCCCAGATAAAGTTTTTCCAGGTAAATTTGTAATTCCTTGCATAATATACCAGACATACCGCCGGAACTGCAAGCATACACATCATATGTACTCCTACAGAAAGTCCCAATACAAAGAAAATAAGGATGATCCACCTTTCATTATCGGCGGCTTTATATTCATTTTCCCATTTGGTAATCAGCCAGACAAGAAGTGCAATAAACATTAAAGCCATAGAATATACTTCACCCTCTACTGCAGAAAACCAAAAGCTATCTGAAAATGTAAAGCATAAAGCTCCTACTGCTCCTGCAAAAAGAATGGAAATTTCCTGATGTTTTGTAATTTCATCAAAGTCCTTATTTAACAGCCGTCTTACAAAATGGGTAATTGTCCAGAACAAAAATAAAATGGTAAATGCACTGAAAATTGACGACATTGCGTTGATCACAATAGCATAATTCTGTTCATTCCCCAATGCAAATATACTGGCCGCAGCACCCACGATCTGGAATAAAGCAGCTCCGGGAGCATGCGTTACTTCAAGTTTTACAGCAGAGGAAATATACTCACCGCAGTCCCAGAAACTGAGATAATGTTCCATGGTGGAAAAGTAGGTAATCAATGCAATGACGAAAATCACCCATCCTAAAACGGTATTCCATTTTTTAAAAGACCAGTTCTTCATATACTATGTAATTTCAATACATAGTATGACAACCCAGACCAAGGAATTATTACATGGTCGTAAAGAAAAATACCCTTTTACAATTGACAATTTTCGAATAAAAGATTATTCTACTTTAAACTTTTCGTTTTTACAGTCTAAAATCAGCTTATGGTTCAGAAAAAGTTTATTTCCTGTCATTCCCTGCATTCCTGAGCTTTTCATCAGAAAATTCTGCATTTTTGAGGTTCCTTCTATATAAGTCACTTCTGAGAGCTTCAGATCAGAATGTCCAATTTTAATCGTATGGTGAGCAGGTGCAGAAATAACGCTCAGGGTATTTCCCCAGGAGTTTCCTTTTTCCTTTTTAATATTTCCGCCCGGTATTCTGTATTTTTCCCATTCCTCTTTATTCATAATCAGTTCGTATCCACTGGTTCCCGAATCGTAAAGCAGCTTCAGCTTTTTATTTTCCACCTCAGAAGGCAATAAAATTTTTCGTTTTTTGAATTCAAAGGTTTCAAAACCTTCCTCATTAATATTCTCCAAGAATGAGAGCATTCCATTTTTAAAATCCAAAACAGCAATTCTTTTCTCTAAAAGATCTGTCCCTATCGTTCCAATGATTTGGTCTGCTTCAGTACTATCGAAATTGAAGATGCTTCCATAATCGATCAGTTCAAAACCTTTAGAAGCAATATTCATATTTTCTATGCTGAACTGTAAAGAGATAAGGTTTTTCTCTTCATCGAATTTAACCTGATCCTGAAATTTTCCCCGGATGGATTCCAGTGGTTTTCTATAAAACAAAGTGCTTGGCGAACCGGAATCCAGCTGCATATAAAAGATCCTGTCAATACCTTTCAGTTTTACCGGAACCAGAACTGCCGCGTGGGGATTTCCTTCATCAGAATCCCAATGTATAGCAATATTTTGGGCAACTCCTGAAACATTCAGTGTGTTTTCGGAAGGAGTAAATTTTTTATCAAAATATAAGTAGCCTCCCAGTAATAACAATACCATAAATGCAGCAACCGATAATGCAATTTTTTTAAAGATTTTCATGCTTAAATTTTCTGCAAGATTCAGCATTATCATCTGATTTTTCTTCAAAAATCATACGACATCTTTACGTCATTTTTACGACATCGTTTATAAAAAACTGGTTTTCAATTTAATACACAGATCTTCTTTTGTATTTAAGCAGATCCCGTTTTTAATAATAACCAACAGTTTGAGACAAAGAAAAGCGATTAAAAAGATAAGAAAAAGCGGAGTTTTTATAGATAATGACTTTTGAATAAACGGACTGATGATCATTAAAACAGAAATGATAACCGCCAGAATAATCTGGATACTTACTATATTTTTTCCAAGATCTTTATTAAACGGATCCTTAGTTTTGTAAGTTAAAATTAAAGGAAATATGACACCTCCAAAGGGTATAATCAATCCCAGCAAGGCGGAAAGATTAATTAATTTTGCCCTGTCAACAGTAGATTTTTCCTCAGCTGTAAAGATCAGGTCTCCGGGTTCTGTTTCCAAAGTCCGGGCAATGGCTTGAAGGGTAAATCCTTTGGGAATATTCCCTGCTTCAATACGCTGAACTGTGCGTAATGAAAGGCCAGATCTTTCGGCAAGTTCAGCCTGAGTCATATTTTTCTTTTCTCTTAAAATTTTAACCGTGTTTTTCATTTGGGGTTATTAATTTTAATTATAGCGCTTCATTATTTTTTGAGATAAACCCTATTAAAAGCTTGTATTTTTTAACGCAAAGATTTCTTAGGCAATGTTAAATTTTAAGGAAAGCAAAGGGTCCAACTACGTCGTTGATGAAGCTAAGTGGATAAAAAGACCGCTTAATCGAATCAGTTTTGCTGATTCTCTTCTTTGCTTTTCTTAAAATATTTGCAATCAAAATAAATCTTTGCGTTAAAAACAGCATTTACAATGGTCAGTATTTACATCACAATCAATATTTTGCTCCGCTTTGTTAATTAATAGGTATTATTCAGTCCCCCATCCAAAGGAATACTGGTTCCGGTAAGATAGGATGAATACTCTGAGGCCAGAAAAGCAGCCAGATGACCATATTCTTCGGTTTTGCCAAGTCTTTTCATCGGAATTTTATTTTCTCTGGCTTTTTTTATTTCTTCCTGCGATTTACCCGTTTTCTGTGATTCATGGCTGATCAGGTTCTGAATACGTTCTGTATCAAAATACCCTGTCAAAATATTATTGACCGTAATCTGATGCTGTGCTACTTCATTGGACAACGTTTTTGCCCAGGCAATCACTGCGGAACGGATAGTATTTGAAAGTGATAAATTCCCGATAGGTTCTTTTACAGACAGCGAAGAAACATTGATAATACGTCCGTTTTTCTGCTTTATCATATGAGGTAAGGCCAATAATGTTGTTTCGCAGACTGTTTTAAAAAGCAGGTCAAATGCTTTTTGGTAATCATCAACATTTTTTTCCAGCGCCAGTCCCGGCTCCGGACCATTGGTATTGTTAACCAGAATATCTATTGAATTATGATTGAAATATTCAGAAATAATTGTCCTGTACTCTTCAAAATTGGAAAAATCTGCTACCAGATATTGATGTTTCTGTCCGGAATTGATTACCGGTAATGAAGACACCATGTTTTTAAGTTTATTTTCATTGCGGGCCATCACTGTTACATTCGCGCCACATTTTGCCAGCTCCAAGGCTATTCCTGCTCCTATTCCCTGAGTAGCAGCTCCTACCAAAGCATTTTTTGAAAAAAGATCAATATTCATAAATGATAATTATTGCTGATTATTGGTATATAAATGTAGCAAAAAAGCTTCATATTTTAATCAATGAATCTTTAATTACAGCTATATAAATGTAAGCTTACTGAGGTAATGCTGGAGGCACTACTCTTTCCGGTTTCGTAGACAAAGTCCTTAGAAATGCTTCCAGCTGGCTAATTTCTTCATCGGTAAGATCCAACAGTCTTACAAAACCTGATTTTTCAGAAGTAAGTACTGTCCCCAGATGAACGGTTGCCCTTTTTTGGGAATGTTCAGGATTCCCTCTGCTGTAAAACTGAATCACTTCTGTAAGGGTCGTCATAGAACCATTATGCATCCAGGGCCCTGTCCTTGATACTTCACGAAGTCCAGGCACACGGAATTTTCCGGCATCTTCCGGCTTTTTGGTCACCAGATATCTGCCTAGGTCTTCCTCTTTTGAGCCTAATGAAGAGGTTCCTACATTTTCAAACTGATTATTGGAAAAATAACCGGAACTGTGACAGTTCATGCACTGGGCTTTGGTCCTGAAAAGGTGGAGCCCCATCAATTCATCATCTGAATAAATTTCTGATTTTCCATCAATGAACTGATCAAATTTAGAAGTCCCGCTCCTGATTGTTCTTTCAAAAGCCGCTATTGCTTTTGAAATCCTGTCCTTCGAGACCATTTTATCTCCAAAAGCTTTTTCAAAGAGCATCTCATATCCCTTGATTTTGGCAATTTTTCCGGCTGCCAGATCAATGTGGCCGTTCATTTCCCGTTCATCACGGATCGGCATCTCCGACTGTTCTTCAAGAGACGCAGCGCGACCGTCCCAAAATAAAGACTGTGCATAAACAACATTCAGGATGCTCATTGCATTTCTGGTACCAAGCTGCCTGTCGTGCCCGAAAGAGAAGGTTCTGTTATCGCACCAGCCCAGCTCAGGATCATGGCATGAAGCACAAGCAATCTGATTGGATTTGGACAGTCGCGGATCGTAAAAAAGTGTTTTTCCCAGCAGTGCTTTATCTTCGGAATAAGAATTCTCTTTAGGAAACGGTACTTCCGGCAAATGTCCTATCTCAGAAAAATAAGGTCTGGCGTCGGGATCTAAAATTGGCTTGGGCCATTTTGAAGCGTCTCCGGAAGAGTATAATTTCCTCAATTCGGCAAGGAATGAGGTTTTCTCTTTAATTTCTTTCTGAACGCTGTTGCTGAAACAGTTGTGCAAAAAAGAAACGGCAAGAAATGTAATTAATATCCAGCTCAGGACATTCTTCATGGATAACAGGTTTTTGACAAAAATAGGAAATCTGACAGATACATTTCAAAACCGGCAGGAAGATTTCATTTTTTAATCTTTTTCCGAATCATTTTGAATCTGATTATAAAACTCCCTGTAAGCTGCAACAAGATCATCAAGGGTGAACCCTCTGTTCAAACCACTTGTATTTGGCAATACCCAAACGCCTGAACCACAAAAGTCTTCATGCTGCGGACCCCAGGAAATTTGTTTCTTTTTGAAAAAAGCCTGATATGCTGCCTTACCAAGAAATACAATATACTTTGGCTGAAATTCCGTCATTTTTAGGCTAAAATCTTCAAGAGAATCATCAAATTCATTTTTTGAAAGCTCATCAGCGCGGGATGTTGCTCTTGCTACAGCAGTTGTAAGGCCATATCCGAAATCCAAAATATTTCTGTCGTTCTCTGCTTCAATCTGGTACGGAGTAAATCCTGCTTTATGCATTACTTTCCAAAAACGATTGCTCTTTCCGGAAAAATGATGTCCGTCTTCAGCAGATTTCAAGCCGGGATTAATTCCACAAAAGATAACGGTGAGGTTTTTGGCGATGATATCTTTTAACATTTTAAATTCAGATGGATTTTATAATTTTCTATATACAGCAATATAATACTTATTTTAAAATATCCAATATTCATCTCTGTTGTCACTGATTATCAATTAAAAAATCAATAAAAAAACAATTATGGCACAAATATTATTGTATATCATATAAATACACCAAGATGGAAAACCTATTACAAAACATAGACCTGATACATCAGTATTTGTCTATGAGTATCACCCACCAGTTTCACTTAACTGTTGATCTGGAGGATGAATATATTTTCACCCAGAATATTGTTTCTCAAAAAACTATTATTGTTGCTACATTTACCAATAAAATACTGCTATATCCTGAATTGAAATTATTTTTATCCGCAGTGATTGCCGAGATCAATAACGGAAAATGCACTGCTGATCTTATCCGCGAAAGGATCAAATATTTTGAGGAAATGAAGCATCAGCCGGTCAGAAAGGTTATTTAAATAAAAAATCTCTACAGATGATGTAAGGATTATTCTGATATTACTGCAGTTATTTTAGTATTATAATGTTTTTAAGATCTTTGAAGCATCTTCGTTTTTAGGATCTATCTGCAATGCCTTTTGATAGCTTTCTTTGGCTTTTTCCTTTTGTCCGGCCTTCAGATAAGCTTCACCAAGGCTGTCGTAAGTATTTGCCCTTTCAGGATATAATAAAGTATTTAAACGGAAAACATCAATGGCTTTTGTAAACTCTTTTTTGTTAAGCTGCCCATAACCTACATTGTTCAGATAGTCTTCGGCAAGAAGACGATGGTTCGCATCTTTGATTTTTGCATTTCTGTAGGCTTCCAGTCCTTCATCAAAATTTCCATCCAGAATCATTTCCAAAGGAGTTTTTTCATTATCACTTAACTTTGAATCCTGTCTGATTTTACCGTCGGAAAGAAGCTGTACCAGTTCTGTCTTTCCTGTCTGGGGATTTTCCACCACTTTAAGGTTACAGTTCCACTCCCGGAATGAATATGTGTTTTTTCCTGTTTTTATAAGCTCCATAGGATTCTCTGTATTGTTGACGGCCATCAGTTTTCCTTTTTCACGGTATATTTTGAAAAAACCGTACATATCATTTCTGTAACGTCCTACATTACTGAAATCTTCATTATTTAAAGGTAAAATCTTATTAACCGGAGGATTAAACTTCGGCCAGTGATAGACTTCAGCTACTGAACGGACAAGCTCTTCAACAAAATCCGGCTTATTGGTATTTGTTAAAACCACAATTCCGTCACCGCTTGTTTTACTGGCTATAAATCTGCTGGAGAAACCTTCGTTCCAGCCCCCATGATTGAAATAGATCTGCCCGTGCCTGTTCTCCAGAAAAATTCCTAATCCCATAAACGGATCAATGAAAGGGGTTGTAAATTCTTCTGCAGTTTTTTGTGAAATTATGGTACTGCTTTTACCACTAAGGGTATTTTGAACATCAATTATAAATTTAGCCAGATCTTCAGCAGTGGTCCATAAACCGGCTGGTGCCTGTTCCGGATAGATATGGTATTTTCCCGGAACCTTTATGCCTTCCTGGTTATAGGCTGTAGCTGCATACTGAGACATCTGTCCGGATAAAGGCTGGGAAAAGGTACTGTTTTTCATGTTCAGCGGCATGAGTACTTTTTCGTTCATAATGGTGGTAAAATCTTTGCCTTCTATATCCATTAACATCTGCTGCATGACACAATATCCACCTCCTGAATAGCGGAAGGGCGTGCCGGGAAGTTTATCTACAAAAATGGCAGGAGAATTGGCCGGGCTTTGTCCTTCCAACAACTGAAGAAGTGTAGGAACAGGTTTATCTGTTTTGTAACCTTCAAAACCGGACACTGTAAGGCCTGCGGTGTGACTCACTATATTTTTGAGGCTTACTTTTTTTTCTTTTGTAAATTTATTTTCAGGAATCTTCCAGGATTTCAGATAGGTATTTACATCAGCATCGGGGTTTATTTTTCCGGCTTCAACTTCCGTTAATGCAGCATATACGCTTACCGGCTTGCTCATAGATGCCGCCTGGAACAGTGTTTTGGTATTTACCGGAGTTTTGGATTCCACATCTGCAAAACCATAGGTTTTAGTCCAGATCACTTTGGAATTTTTAATGACCGCAATGCTCACTCCAGGAATATTGTAATGTTTCATTCTGGATTCCAGTGTCCAGAGAGGTTCACCCTGAAAATGGACTACAGGCATTAATCCTGCTTCTACTTTAGCAATTTCTTTGTTAAGCTGAGTTGTTGTCTGTGCAGACACCGGAATTACCGTCATCCCGATCATGAATGCAGTATAAAGAGGAGCTTTGGCTTTCATTTTTAATTTTGAAATTTAGTTGCTCAAAAATAGATAAGTTTTAACAGGAAATAAGTATTTTTTTATCGTATTTCAAAAATTAGCAGTAAAATATTTTCTAAACAGCTCAATCTCTGATAATCACTAATTTTTCACCCAATTTAAACATTCTGTGATCTGTCTTTTACTGATGAAAACATCTGAACTGATTTTACTTATTAATGACAATACAAAAAGAAGCTGTAATTTTAATCAATTACAGCTTCTTTGTAGATTCCTGAATATTTTTATTTATACTCTTTTTTCAGGATATTCTTACGGTTTCCAAAACGTCCATATTGTACCATTATAAACAGCCAGCTGTTTTTTTACAGTGTCATATACCAGCATTCCCGCGCTTGGATTGATGATATTCAGATGTGGGCTTGCTACTTTTGGTAAAACCATTGCCTTATCCACATCTGCAAGAACCAGTATCCCTTTGGTAGTATCCGTTCCTCCTGCCGTTGTACTGATGCAGACTTTAGCTCCCGGCTGCTCTTCTCTGTCAGCTCCCTGAATGCTCAGATCTGCAGTTCCGGTTGTATCAACACTTAAATCGAACCAGGTATTGGTATCTTTTAAATATTTTACTTTATTATCTAAAGCATCAAAAAGAATGGTTCCCGTTTCTGTAATCCCGGTTTTATCCGTTACATAGGGAAGCAGTAAACCTTTGTTTTCAGTATCGCCAAATTCTAAAGATACAGAACCGTTACTTACACTTTCTCTGCTTATCCCGATTTGCGCCTGTACTAAACCACCCATTAAGAAGCTGCCCGCTATTATTATATTTTTAATCATTTTTTGCTATTATTTTAATGAAAACTGAGAACCAGAAAAATCTTCATCATTCCGGCTCTCAAAAAATTATTTTTAATCCGGACAGGTTTGAGTTGTCATACAATACCATCCGAATGTACTACCTCCATCCTGTGAAGTATACATTTTCAAACATTTGTTTGTTGTATCATAAACGAGCATTCCTTCAACAAAATTAACCGTCGGTATTCCAACCGGATTTCCCGAAGCATTGAAAGCCATTCTATTAACAACAAAACCTTTTGTTTTAGCTTCTAAAACCAGCCATGCTCCATTACGTACTGCAGGCCAGTTATCTGCATTCTGATTTCCGGTTCTCATTAATGAGCTGATTCCCACCTTACTGACCAAAGCCGGATTTCCTGTAGAAGGATTTGTACCTGGTTTATAACAAACCGTATTTTCGAGTGTAGCAAATGTGATGTATCTTTTTGTATTTTCACTGTCAAAATTATGGCTGAACACCCACTTACCAGATACTTTTGTCCCCTGTACGAGGATTCTGTTGGTTGTAAAACCGGCATCATCGGCAATTACCATATATACAGAATTAGGATTGTAGAACTGACTTTCATAAGCTGATAAATCTGCCTGAAAATATGCATTTTCTGTTGTTCCGGTTCTTTGCAGTAACCATTTTCTCTGGGTAATCTTTGCATTTCCATTTCCGAAATTTATTACCTGCATAGGAACAGCAACAACATTATTATCCCCTATCATTAAAAATTCCTGATCGTCTGAGACAGCAGTTCTGGATGCAGCAAGGTTTTCTGAAATAAAATCGTTATCAGTTGCCATTGTAAGGATAGTCCCTGCATTGACACTGTTTGAAACTTTTTGATGCAATACTGAAATATCATCACGACCTATACCGAAAATATTATTATTAAATGCCACATCTACAGCTCCATTCCATATTTCTGTACTTGTGGAGGACAAATAATGATCTGTTGCTGTACGTGCTAAAGTGATTCCATATTTTACAGCTAAATAAGAATCTACCCTTCTTCTTTCTGATGCTGTTATACTTCCTGCTCCATAGATCACTGTTTCTCCAATATCTCCAATAAATCCCCAGTCATCACCTCCCGGAGGATTGATTCCACCGTTTGCCCCAAAAATATGACCTCCTGTTACAGGCCCAATGGCACTGTGTGTACTACTAACTGTATTATCAGCCCCATTAAGACCTTTGCTCAGTAAAGTATCTGCAAAGTTGTAATACATAATACTTGGAATGTCTGAACTGAACGATACAGATCCCGGGTTAGCAGAATATACTAATCCCCCTGTACTGTTTCTTCTGGCAATAACACTATTATAATAAAGTCCCGGTGAATCCCAGTTAGCTCCGTCGAATGTGGTATTATTTCTTCCGATATTAAAATACCGGCTACCTCCTGTCATCCCTTCTTTAGTAAAAGTAAAAATGTCATAATTCAAACTTGTCAGGGTCTGTACAGAGATATTTCCGATCATCTGCTGGATAGCTGTGAAATTTATTCCCGGATTAAAATTAAAATAATTAGCAGTTCCTATTTTATATTTAGGAAGAGGAGCTGCAGAAATTTTTGAAGATACTGTTGCTGAAGTTTGATCAGTCCAGGAAGTTACATCTGTACCATTACCCGTATTCACGACATCTTTATCAGCTCTGTACCAATAGCTAAGGCCATTGATAACTCCTCCAGGTGCTTTTCCGTTACCCGCAAAAGTAAAGTAATTTCCATCATTGAAAGTTACAGTAGCAGTATTGTATTCCACTCCATTTACTGTAACAGTGTTTGTCATTGGAATAAATTCATCTGATGTATCAAATGAAGCATCTGTGGAACGTACCAGATGTAAATTTGAAATTCCTTTAGGCCATGCTACAATTACATTTCCTGTATTTCCTGTATTCTGAACTTTCCATATTGAAGAAAACCTGTAGTTTATTTCGCCTCCCGGAGCTGAAGGATATGGTAAAGAAACGGCCAATGCCTGCTTCAGCCCATTATCTCCAACGATAAGAAACTGTCCGTTAGTAAGCGTGTTTGTATTGGCTGCATTGGTATTGAACAATGAATTACCGGCTCCCAGAATCAGTTTCTGATCAGGATTAACACTTCTTGACTGTTTCTGATACAATGC
>NZ_JBNWAF010000004.1:0-516761 GCF_050496705.1 Chryseobacterium sp. MIQD13 | reverse complement strand
GCAAAATCTCATTGAAGAGATTTAATATAAACAATATCATTTATTGACATTTTAAAATGTTAAAATCATTGATAAACAAAGATATTCCCGGAAAGCGACAGAACTTGTCGTATAAAATTATAGATACAAATTTTTAGAATCAGGTTGGAAAATATTTGAAATTATACCTTAGAGTATTGCAAAAAGTGTAAAAAGATTTTATTAATCCATTACTCGTTAACAGTATGATTAATAATTAAATACTATAAAATTCGTAGAATCATATGGCTACTCTTTAAATTTCTCCAGCCAATTACTTTCCAGCCTTTTAATCTTTTGAGTTTTCCCATCAACCAGCACCCAAAGTGTACTTGAGTCCACAACAAGCTTATCATTACAGAAAAATTCAACTTTTCGGGGTTGCCTAATACCCTCAGGAGCTTTCGGATAGGTTTTAACAGTAATTATATCTCCGAGATAAACCTGTTTTTTGTACTGAATATGATGATCGACGAGCATCCATATATCTTCAGGACAGTCTGTTTTTCCTTTCACTTTATCCCAGTGTTCGCCTGCTATTTCCTCTACCCAATGTACATACTGCACATTGTTGACATGATTATTTCTGTCTATATGCTCTTCTGTTACCTGTATCTGTTTCTGATAAATTAAATCCATTATTTTTCGGGCTTCATGAATAACCAAATATATGGACTTTAAGTTTTTATTTTTCATTCCAAATTAAAAACCTTCCCAAAACTGAGAAGGTTCACATCTGTAAAAATTTATTTAGTTATGGAAATGATCAGTGAAACTGTGCTGTCTCCGTAGAATCTTTCATCGCTACTGTTGCCGAGGAACCATTGGTTACTACATTCTGGATCTCATCAAAATATCCTGTTCCTACAAATGACTGATGCTTTACCGCCCGGAATCCTTTCTGCTGAAGAGCAAATTCACGTTCCTGAAGCTCTGAATAACCAGCCATTCCTCTTTCTTTATAAGCCAAAGCAAGTTCAAACATTGCCGTGTTCAGTGCATGGAAACCTGCCAACGTAATAAACTGGAATTTATAACCCATTTTCGCAAGTTCTTCGCGGAAATTTGCCATTTCTTCCACGCTTAGTCTGGCTGCCCAATTGAAAGATGGAGAGCAGTTATAAGCCAGCATTTTCCCCGGAAACTGAGCATGAATTCCTTTTGCAAATCTTCTTGCCTGTTCCAGATCCGGATTAGAGGTTTCCATCCAGATCAGGTCTGCATAAGGCGCATAAGAAAGACCACGGTCAATTCCCTGCTCTACTCCGTTGTTCACAACATAAAAACCTTCGGAAGTCCTTTCTCCGGTTACAAATTTTTTATCCCTGTCATCAATATCTGAAGTTAAAAGATCTGCTGCATCTGCATCTGTTCTTGCAATGATGATACTTGGTACACCCAATACATCCGAAGCCAAACGGGCTGCAATCAGTTTATTAATAGCCTCCTGAGTGGGAACCAGAACCTTTCCTCCCAAATGCCCGCATTTTTTTGCAGAAGAAAGCTGGTCCTCAAAATGGACAGCTGCTGCCCCTGCCTCGATCATTTGTTTCATCAATTCAAAAGCATTCAGATTTCCTCCAAATCCCGCTTCCGCATCTGCTATAATCGGAACCAGGTATTCTTTATCACCGTTTCCACTTACTGACTGAATCTGATCTGCTCTCAATAAGGCATTATTGATTTTTTTCACTACAGAAGGCACAGAATTAGCCGGATACAATGACTGATCAGGATACATTTCTCCTGAAAGATTTGCATCCGCAGCAACCTGCCATCCTGAAAGATAGATAGCCTCCAGCCCTGCATCAACTTCCTGAACTGCCTGATTTCCTGTTAATGCACCAAGTCCTGCCACATAATCCTGATTATTCAATTTATCCCAGAATTTGTTGGACATTTCTGTCGCAATTGTATAATCAATTTTGTAGGAACCACGCAGCTTTAATACTTCTTCAGCAGTATATGTTCTTTTTACTCCTTTCCAACGTGGATTGGTCAGCCAATCCTGTTCTATAGCCTGGATTTGTTCTTCTTTTGTTTTCATAATATTTGGATTTATTGTTAACTAAGGGTTAAGGGATCAGGGTTTGAGAATAGGAGAGTTTTAGAATCGTATATTAGAAGTATAAGATTATAGCAGAATAAGATTTTGTTTTTGAACTGTACCTCATCCTAAAATTATTCTGCTCCAAACTCTATAACTTTCCTACTCTCAAACACTCTCACTCAATAAACGGGTACGCTTTCAATGTCAGGAATTCTTCAAATTTTTCTGAAAATATCAACTCATTGAAAAGTTCTTTTGCAAGATTGAATTTCCCATTTTTGAAACGCTGCTCACCTACATATTTCTCAATATTTTCTATTTCTTCAGATTCCCACTGGAGAATCATTTCACGGGCTAAAGTAATACCACTATCCAGCTTCGCATCATTTTTCAGCCATTGCCATAATTGTGTTCTTGATATTTCAGCAGTTGCGGCGTCTTCCATCAGATTATAAATGGCTGCCGCACCGGTTCCCATCAGCCAGCTTTCCAGATACAAAATACCGACATTGATATTTTTTCTTACTCCTTTTTCTGTGATCTCTCCTTCTGGAACCTCCAGCAGATCTTCTTCTTTAATATGGTATTCAAATTTTTTATCAATCTGATTTTTGGTCGGCATATGTTCATCAAAAATCTCTTTTGCAATGGAAACCAGGGCCGGATGTGCCACCCAGGTTCCGTCGTGGCCGTTTTTCACCTCACGCTCTTTATCTTTTCTTACCTTTTCAAAAGCCGCATTGTTTGCTTCATTATCATTCTTTACAGGAATCTGAGCTGCCATTCCTCCAATTGCATGAACATTTCTTTTATGACAGATCCCGATCACTCTTTTTGAATAGGCACTCATAAACGGTGAAGCCATAGTTACCTGATCTCTGTCCGGAACCATAAATTCAGGAAAATTTCTGAATTTTTTGATAAATGAAAAAATATAATCCCATCTGCCGCAATTCAATCCGGCACTGTGTTCTTTTAATTCAAATAAAATTTCATCAATCTGAAATGAAGCTGTAATTGTTTCGATCAAAACGGTAGCTTTAATAGTAGCTTCCGGAATCCCTAAATAATTCTGGGAAAAAACAAAAACCTCATTCCACCATCGTGCCTCTTTATAATGCTCCAATTTTGGAAGATAGAAATACGGACCGCTGCCATTATCCAGCAACTGCTGTGCATTATTAAAAAAGTAAATTCCAAAATCTGTCAGAGACCCTGATGTTTCTTCTCCATTGATTTCAATATGTTTTTCCGGCAGGTGCAGGCCTCGCGGACGAACCTGAAGAACAGCCATCTCTTCATTAAGCTGATAAGATTTCCCATTTTCAGCAGTGAAATCTACGTTACGCCGTACTGCATCCATCAGATTAATCTGTCCCTGAATACAGTTTTCCCAGGTAGGCGAACTGCTGTCTTCAAAATCTGCCATAAAAGTAGATGCACCGGAATTCAACGCATTGATGATCATTTTACGGTCTACAGGTCCTGTAATCTCCACTCGCCTGTCCAGTAAATCATCCGGAAGCGGCGAACAGCTCCAATTTCCATTTCTCACTTCTTCAGTTTCAGATAAAAATCCGGGAAGATTTCCCAAATCAAAAAACTCCTGTGTCTTTTTTCTTTCTTCTAAAAGTGCCAGTCTTTTTTGATTAAAATTCTGATGGAGAGCAACCATAAATTCCGTCAATTCCGGAGTGAAAATCTCTTCAAACTGCTTCTGGGCTTTTATTTTCAATTGAGTCTCTGTTTCCATAACCTGCTGATTTTGTGATTTGATGTTACAAACATAAATAAAAATATTCACAAACAGCGAACGTTCGCTAATTATTTTTAAAATTTATTATGCGAATAATCGCTTTCATTTTTTTATATTTGATTATGAATTCAGAAAGTGATTTTATTAAAACAGTCTTCGGATTGAAGCTGAAACAGCTCAGACAAAAGAAAAACTGGTCTTTGCAGGATCTTGCTGTAAAGACCGGCTTATCCAAATCTTACCTCAACGAGATTGAAAACGGAAAAAAATATCCTAAACATGATAAAATCATACAGCTTTCAGAATCATTGAGCTGTACTTTTGATGAACTGGTTTCTACCAAACTGGATAAAAGCCTTGCTCCTTTCAACGAAATTCTGCAGTCGGATTTTTTCAAGGAGGTACCTCTGGATCTTTTTGGAATCAACAAAAATAACCTCATCAGCATTATCAGCGATGCACCCAAAAAAGTAACCGCTTTTATCAATGCCCTGATTGAGATTTCTCAAAACTATAATCTGGGAAAGGAACGCTTTTATTTTGCTGTCCTTAGATCTTTCCAGGAGCTTTACGATAATTATTTCCCTGAAATTGAAGAGAAAACAGCAGAATTCATTAAAGAAAACGGGCTGAACATCAGTAAAGATCTGAGAGCTTCTGTTTTGGAAAGTATTCTTACTGAAAAATTCAATTATACTATAAAATCTGAGAATTTTGAAGAGTTTGGTACCTTGGATAATCTGCGCTCTCTTTTCATTCCTGAACAAAGGCTTTTGGTTTTGAACCAGAAACTTGAAAAAGACCAAAGAACTTTTATTCTGGCTAAAGAAATAGGATTCAATGTTCTGGAACTGAAAATCCGTCCGAATACTTATTCCTGGCTGGATTTTGGTAGTTTTGAAGAAATTCTGAATAATTTTTATGCATCATATTTCGCCGGGGCTTTGTTAATTTCTAAAGAACAGACCATTGAAAAAACCACGGAATTTCTCCTTCAGCATACATGGGAACCGAAAAGTTTCGAGGAGCTGATTGAACGTTTTACAGATTCTCCTGAAACGTTTTATTACAGACTTACTAATCTGCTTTCTTCTGAATTAGGCATTAAAGATCTGTTTTACCTGTGTTTGGTCAAAAAAAAGAATTCGGATAAGATCCAGATTTTAAAAGAACTTCACCTGAATCACCAGCAGGCACCACATGCCAACGCCACGAATGAACATTATTGCCGAAGATGGATTGCAGTAAAAAACCTCCACCATTTAAAGGAAAATGAAACACTTACTGATGCTCAGATCTCCCACTATAAAGATCAGGGAGTAAGTTATCTTGTTATTTCAACATCCCAAAAGAATCCTTTTTCTGATGGAAGCAACAGAAGTTATTGTCTTGGAATTCTATTAAACACACAAACCATAAAAAAGATTGGCTTTGTAAAGTCCCCGTCTTTAAAAACAATTAATGTAGGGGTTACCTGCGAATCCTGCAGCATTGCAGATTGTGAAGTCCGTCAGGCTCCCGCAGTCAGGCTGGAAAAGGAACATTTTAACCTCAGTATGAAGAATGCGATTGAGAAAATAAGGAAGCAAATGATAAATGATGAATGATAAATGATACATGATGAATATAAAGTTATAAGTCTCATAGATTATAGCTAATTTCAATTTATTAAAACACACAAATGATATTAGATTTATTTTTTCCCAACCGTTGCATTAGCTGCAACCGGATTATAGATGCAGATCTTTTGGTCTGCAGCTTATGTTTTGAGCAAATCCATTTTACCCACTTTGATTATTTCGGCGGAAATACGGTTAAAGAAAAATGCAGACTTCTTTTTCCTGTTGAAAATACTTATGCTTTGATGAAATTTGAAGAAAACGGTTTAAGCAGGCAACTTATTCATGAGCTGAAATACAAAAGCCGGGAAAACGCAGGAAAAACCCTTGCTGAATGGACTACAGAACGCCTGGATTTTAAAAACGGAAAGCCTGACATTCTGGTATCCGTTCCGCTTCATCAAAAAAAACTAAGAGAAAGAGGCTACAACCAACTGCATTTATTTACAGAAACTTTATCAAAGTTTTATGACATCCCATTCGATCATGAACTGATTCAAAGAAATCATTACTCAAAAGCACAGGCACTGAAGGATAAGAAGCACCGCCTGGAAACAGAGAATCCGTTTTCACTTTCAAAACCAATTTCCGGAAAACATATTCTTTTGATTGATGATGTTTTTACAACAGGAAATACCGTTTCATCAATTGCATGGGAGATTTTAAATGCGGGTGAAAATAAGGTGAGTGTTTTGGTAATGGCCGTGGATTCCTGATGAGTATTTTGAGTTTGAGTGTCTTAGGGTAAATGAGTATTAAAATAAGTTGCTGGTTGCCAGTTGCTAGTTAATCATTACTGAACTCTAAAACTCATTTACCCTAAGACACTCAAACTCTTCTCCCTTTCCTCTTTCGATTCTTTTTCCTAATTTTCCGGTAAACTATTGAACATGAAAAATCTGCTTTTGCTTCATGGTGCGCTGGGACACAGTGATATTTTTAAGCCTTATGAGAAAGAGCTGTCAAAATATTTCAATATCCGAACCCTTTTATTTTCCGGACATGGGAATACAGAACTATCTGAAAATGGTATCAGCATCGAAAAATATACTGAGGAAATCAGAGATTATTTAGAAAAGGAAAATTTGGATGATGTTTATATTTTCGGTCACAGTATGGGAGGTTATGCTGCACTTTGCTGTGCTTTAAGGCATCCGGAAAGAATCAATTCTATTATGACGTTGGGAACAAAATTCAACTGGACCGAAGATCAGGCTTTAAAAGAGAGTAAAATGCTTGATCCGGAGGCTATTCTCCTGAAAGTCCCGAAATATGCCGAACAGCTGGAAACCCAACATGGTGCGAAATGGAAACAGTTATTGCCTGCCATTGCAGAGATGATGATTTCATTGGGCAAAAATCCTCCTTTGAATGAAAGCAGTCTCTGGGCTGTCACCATACCTGTACAAATTATGGCCGGAGACAAAGATAATATGGTGAGTATAGAGGAAAGTGTAAGTGCCTACCGTAGTATTCCTAATGCAAAATTGGCCATACTTCCGGATACAAAACATCCTATGGAAAAAGTACGGCCAACTTTATTATCTGATCTGATGAAAGATTTCTGGAATCTTTCCTAATGTTTATCGTTGTAATTTTTCACCGTAGCTTAAATCTCCGGCATCGCCAAGTCCAGGGGTGATATAACCTTTGGAAGTCAATCCTTCATCAATGGCTCCTACCCAAATTTTTGCGTCAGGATAAGCTTTCTCGATAGTTTCTACTCCCTGCCTGGAAGCAATTGCAGCAACAATATGCAGCTGGGTTGGAGTTCCGTTGGTCAGAAGGTCTTTGATGGCTTCTATTAATGATGCCCCTGTTGCCAGCATTGGATCAGCTACAATCAATGGTCTTCCTTCAATATTGGGGCAGGTAAGATAATCCTGCTTGATTGAGAAATAATCATTAGCATCGTGTTTTCTGTAAGCAGCTACAAAGCCACAGTCCGCTCTGTCAAGATAGCTCAGAATCCCTTCAAACAAAGGTACACCAGCTCTCAAAATAGTTGTTATAACCGGCTGAACTGCTATTTCCTGAACTTTGATTTTGTCTAAAGGGGTTTGAATTTCCACTTCCTTATATTCTAATCCTTTACTGATTTCAAAAGCTGCAATTTCACCAATACGCTCCATATTTCTACGGAATCTCATTCTGTCATGCTGGATATCTACATTCCTAAGCTCGTTGATCCAGGAGTTTACTAAAGAGGACTGTTTTGACAATACAATTGTATTCATTATCTGAAAAAGCTTTTATTTAAAATATTAAATTTAATATGAATAAAATCCCTCTTAGAAAAAATCTAAAAGGGATTATTTTTATTTCTGTCTGAAATACACCTCGATCGGAACTCCGGTGAATCCGAATTCTTTTCTCAATTGGTTTTCAGTAAATCTTTTGTAAGGTTCTTTTACGTACTGAGGCAGGTTACAGAAAAATACAAACTGCGGTGACGGCGTCGGAAGCTGTACACAGTATTTGATTTTAATATACTTACCTTTATTAGCCGGCGGCGGGGTCTGTTCAAATATAGGAAGCATTACCTCGTTTAATTTTGAAGTTTTAATCTTCTTTTTACGATCTTCATAAACCTCCATTGCCACTTCTACAGCTTTCAGAATTCTTTGCTTCGTTAAAGCTGAAACAAACAGAATAGGAACATCGTGAAACTGACCGATCTTATCTTTGATCACTTTCTCGAAATCACGCATGGTATTAGTCTGCTTGTCTTCTACAAGATCCCATTTATTAACCAGAATTACAATTCCTTTTCTGTTCTTCTGTGCCAGTCCGAAGATATTCATATCCTGAGATTCCCAACCCAGTGTAGCATCTACCATAACGATTACCACATCGGAAAATTCGATAGAACGGATAGATCTCATTACAGAATAGAATTCCAAATCTTCATTTACTTTAGATTTTCTTCTCATTCCGGCTGTATCTACCAACACAAATTCATGACCGAATTTATTATAAAGGGTCTGAATACTGTCTCTTGTAGTACCTGCAATATCTGTTACGATATTTCTCTCTACATCAAGCAAAGCATTTGTTAAAGTAGATTTCCCTACGTTTGGACGGCCTGCAATAGTAATTTTAGGCAATCCTTCGAACGGATCTTTGTATTCTGTGGTTGGAAAGTCTTTAACAATATCATCTAAAAGATCTCCTGTTCCTGAGCCCGTAGCCGAAGAAAGTGTGTAATATTTATCGATACCTAGCTGATAGAATTCTGTAGCAGGAAGTTCTTCCTTTGCTGAATCCACTTTATTGATAACAATATAAATAGGTTTATTTGATCTTCTTAAAAGACGGTAGATCTCATAATCTGTATCAGTAAGACCTTCTTCTACATTCATCATAAAGATGATAGAGGTAGCTTCATCTACAGCCAGCTGCACCTGCTTACGGATCTCTTCTTCAAAAATATCATCCGTTCCTACATCATATCCTCCGGTATCTATAACTGTAAAATCTACACCATTCCAGTCAGATTTTCCGTAATGACGGTCTCTGGTAACACCAGCCGTAGAATCTACGATGGCTTCTCTTCTTTCCAGTAAACGATTAAAAAGTGTGGATTTTCCTACGTTGGGGCGCCCAACGATTGCGACAATATTTGACATAAAAATGTTTAATAAATGAAATTATTAATGGGTATCTCCAACTTTTGGAGCCCAATTTTTTTGCAAAGATAAGATTTTATTATTTAGCCGTTAAAAAAGTATAGTTTGTAAAATTGTTTCTGATTAACTCACTACAGTATATTTAATTAAAAATCATATAATTATGGATAAACACTACTTTTTCCAGGGCAAAACTGTAAAAAATTATTTTTTCAATCGAATATTTTTTTATACTTTCGCACCTCCAAAGTAACAAAGACCCATGGTGTAGCGGTAACACTACTGATTTTGGTTCAGTCATCTGGGGTTCGAATCCCTGTGGGTCTACAAAAAGCCATTAAAATTAATTAATTTTAATGGCTTTTAATATTATAATTAAGATTGTTCTAAAATTTATCTTATCCTGGAAAAAAACTGTTTTAAGCTAATACCAATCCTGAAAAATTATTATATTAATATATTTTTCTGCCGGTAATAATTTTCTTTAAGGTTCTTTTCTAAAATACAATAAGTAATATATTCAAAAAAGCGATTATCTTTTTTTATAAGCCGCATTAAGTGCATATGTATTAAATCGAAAGCCTGATCTTCTTTATTGGAAGTATCAGATTTTTGTAAATTAATATGTATTTCCAATCGGATTTTTTCTAAAATGTTATCTATTTCCGAATGTTCAGCAGATAATATGGTATCAATATTCTGTTTATTTTCTAAAATAATTCTGTTAATGTTCTTATTATCATCAGCGCTTATTCCTAATTCCGTTCCGAAAAAGCCTTTTATTTTCTTTACATATTTTATTTTATCTTCAACCGTATAAAAAAAGCAATCAATATAATACAATGCTATCTTTACAGAGAAAAGCCAGTTTTCAATAGTGCTTTCCAGTGCTTGTTTTATAATTTGATATGCTATTAAACTGTCCCAATAGTATATTCTCTCAAAAAATAAAATATTATCACCTTGATATCTTATCATTTCTCTGTCATAAGTATCATACTGCAGAGAATCAATGTGTGAATTTTTTTCACTTAAAGCCTTATTTATCTCATCTATTAATTTTATTTGCTGATCAGAAAACACTCTGAATCTTATATGAAAATCCGGAGCATAATAATATAAAAACATGAAATGTGAGATAATTCCTTTCTCTACCAGATTATTCAGAACAGGTACAATATCCAGTATAATTGTGCTTGCAATATCTTCATTAACAAATAATTTGAAATAGATACACTCATGTATAAACGGATAAAGTTTATTTAAAACATGTACAGTTTCCGGTATTTTTTGAGAAGTATAGGTAAGAAAATTTTTATTCTTCAGTGGAGTAATAACTTCTAAATTAACTGCTGATTTGTATTCATCAGTAAAAAAAGGCTGGTAATCATCATAAATTGCCTCACATACAATTAATGTATTTTTCTTCTTAAGCTCTTTTAAGAACAGCTCAACGGATATCTGTATGTTCTGATTGATATAAAGTTCCTGCTCGCCATCTATAATACAAAATGTTTTCTTTAAACCCAATTTCCCTGCATTCTCATCATAAAGCGGTAATGCAGCAACGATACTTTCATTTTTATTCTTAAAAAAATCAGATGTTTTTATAAGCCAATGCGCTTTCTTTAAAATATGATTCTTATAGCTGATCCTAGGAAAAAAACCAAGAGTATTCAATACATTATTAACATTAATAGAGCTTTTCTCATGGTAATCATGCTGGGTACTGACATCTAGTAAGAACTTAAAAACCGGGCTGTTCAGAGTGTGATAATGATCAAAGAATGTAGAAAATGTTGGAATTATATATTTATTAAGCTTTTTACTCCTCAGATAAACCTTTGATTCAATAATACTGATATATAAATCATTAATGTCGATGTATTTTTGACCATCCTCTACCGGTATATCATTCGGATATCTTATAATATAATCAAAATTGATATTCCGTTTTACAATATGCCCTGCCAGATAAGTTGGCAGATGTTCAACCTCTGCTAAAATAAAATTCGATCCGATGGTCTTCTTTTGATACGAGCTGATCTCTTCTACAAAAGACTTTATTTCCTTATTTTCCGTGAACCTTCCTACTATTTTTATTGGTGATGAATAGGATATATAATTAATATTTATAATTTTCTTCCAACTATACTGAGGATCTTTAAAGAGTGAATAAGAACAGTATTTAGTACCGGTATCAGGGATGCTGTGCTTCAATGAAGATAGTTCATCTTTTTCAAACTCTATTTTTGTTTCCCCGTTTTTAGCCGCTTCAAATGTTTTTCTCAAAATAAGTAATTCCAATTTACTTAATTCTGCATGACCAGTATGGCTGCTGCTACCCTGACCATTACCATATCCCATATCTAAAGCCTCTAATAAAAGAACTTCTTTTTCCCCATATTTTTTATTAAAAGAATAAATAAACTTTTCTAAACGTGTTTCCTTTGAGTTAAAATTTTGTGACAGCTTTTCATATACAGATAATGCATCCTGTACATCATTCACAGTATCAAAATCTATTTGAATATTACTTTCAAAGTTTAAATCATACTTTATTTTGTCTGCAAGTGAGTTGTTTATGACTCCACTCGTTTGAAATTCATAAATATCATTTAATGACTGAAATAAAATAGGATTATCTCTTCTGAGCTCTTCCGAAATAATAAGCTTTAATAAATTATTCTGTATGAAGTCCTGGCCAATTGTCGAATAATTAAGATTAGAAAAAATGATTGATTCGTTAAGAATCTCGTCAAAAAATGTATAAGCTTCCTCTTCAGTAGCATTGAAACTTTCTTCCAGGAAACTAATGATTTCAGCCATAGACCGGTCTTTCTGAAAAAAAATAAAAAGGGAATCCATCACCTCATCATTTTCTATACTGGTCTTATGATAATTTTTGATCCTGCTTTTAAAATTTTTCTGGATATAAATTAACTCTGAGCCTTTAGAATAAATCGTATTATTAAGACTATAAGTAAGTTTTTCCTTGATTATTTTGTTTTCGCCGGCCTCTTTTATAACCCGGTCCAGATATTCATAATCAATTTTAGGCAATAATTTTTTTTCATAGACAGGAACTTCTTCTTCATTTTTTTTAGAATGATTTATAAGACCAATCCCCGAGAACATTCCAAAAGGTATGGGCCTGTTTGCCGCACGGGAAAAATATTTATAGAAAGTAAATTCAATATTTTTCTTCTTTTCAGAAGATTTGTTATCATGCTGCAACAACAGGTTATAAAATTCTTCAGATGACATCTTTACGGAATCTATAAACAATTCATTGTCTTGTAAATGTTTATATATTTCTGCAAAAGAACTATTCGAAAGATAAATATTTTTAAAAAAATCCAGACTGAACAAAGGCCTTCTGATTATGGATTTCGTGAACAATGAATCCGACATAATTTATAGGGAAAAATTATTTGATTTTTTCATATCGCTTATTAAATCAGGAATAAAATACCTAAGAAATGATCTGGAATAGTTTTCCGGGAAAACATATTTATTTAAAAGCAGTGTAGGCGAATGTTCAAAATTCGTGGACAATCCAAAATTATTTTGGCTCAGTATCTGGGTTTCAATTTCAGAAGACAATTCATCATTGATATACTGTTTTTCTTCAAAAAAATTATAATTATTAGCCAGCATTTCTAATGTGGAACTTCCTCCTGCATCTAAATAATGATGCAGAATATTCCTTATTATTTCTTTTCCCTCAGATGTAAAGTTTTTATCATAAAATATGATTTGAATTACCACATTATCCGATTCATAATTATATAAGTCCCATAAATTCTTATAGGTTTCTTTACAATACTTGCAGTTGGGGTTAGAAACCATAGTAATTAAAGGTTTAGCATCGCTTCTTTCCCCGATAATTACTCCCAGGTTTTCTAAATCAAAATCAATTCTTTTACTCTTTATCAAAGAATATTTAAACAGGTCAAAGTTTCTGTAAAACTTGATTAAACCATTATTCGTTTTCTTTAATCTTTCAACTAAAGCTGCATTTTCAGAAATAAAATGAGTAATTAGATAAGCCCCTGCAATGATAATAAGGAACAGTAAAATTTTGTTAAAATTTAAATTAAAGGGTAGTTTATTAAACGAAATAATACTGATTAATATCTGTATATAAAGAATAGCAATGATAGTAAGACATACCGTACAGAATTTTTTTTCTATAACAAGCTGGAAGTATAAAGAATAGAATGTCAAGGGTAAACTTAACATGATCCCTATAAAAAAGATACTATAAAACTCAGGAACTGCAATACTGAAAGCCAGTAGAAAAAACTGCTGGATAAAGAAAAAAAAGCTCAGATGCCCTAATTTAACAGGAAGTTTCTTATCCGAATTAATGATAGAACTGCAGCTGGATTTTTCTTCTTTTGATGAACAAAATTTATTGGAAAAGTCTGATTCTATTCCTAACTCAATTGAAAGTCCGCTATATGAGATATAAACTCCTATGACAGCACATAATGAAAGAACAGGGATATAAGGTGATCTGAAAATCGAGCATATAAACAGCAGCAGCAAAAAAACCACAAACAAAAAAGCTGTTTTGAGATTAAATTTTAAGGTCCATTTTTTAGGCAGTTCTTCAGCAATTAATACCAGAGATTCTTTTAAAGTATTTAGATTTTGTGATTTAATGTATTCGAATTTTAAATCCCCGGATCTGTCATAAAAAATAGCAAGATCTTTTCGATCAGTTTCATTTTCTATATCCGGATAATTATAAATATTATATCTGATATTCATCATATCCAGCGTATCTGCATAGGACAGAATATCCGGATAATTCGGATGGGAGGAAATACCTGTTTCTAAATCAGAATAATCTACATCAACATTTTTCTTTTTAAGATATTTATAAAGAAACTGAATATTGTTATTCATCTTTGCTTACATTTTTTAACAGGAAATTATTTAGCTGATCAACAGAAACATTGATCAGTACTATTTCATTTTTATTATTCAGCAGAAAATTGGTTGGATAGGAATTGATACCCCAGCGCGTAGCCTGCTCTCCATTTTCATCCAAATATTGAGTCCAGGGAATCTCAAAATCTTTGATTGTTTTATTTAAATAAGGCAAATCTTTTTTACGGTCTGTTGCAATATTAATGATTGTGAATCCTTTCGGATTATACTTATTATACAGCTCCTTATACTTAGGCAGATCTCTCCTGCACGGAAGGCAGTGGCTAAACCAAAATTCAACTAAAGTATATTTTTTTTGATTATCCAGCTTGAATGCAACAGGTTTCTGATCTAAACCGCTAACTTTCGGTAAAGGGAATGTATGTCCGATACTCAGAATCTTTTTCCGTCTGATTTCACCGGAAATTTCCTTTCCGTAAAAACTCTGTTTTATATCTTTTGAAAACCTATTAACTATAGATTCCGCTTCGGTTATAGAAAATAAGTTTTTTTCAAATAAATCAACAAACTTCCAAAAAGCTATATTTGAGTCCGGATGGGTACCAATATAATCCGATAATATTTTTTTTTCATCTGCTATGATTTCTTTCTCCTGTTTATCATATGATGCAAAGTATTCTTTAGGTACATTCTGCATACCTCCGTATTTACCAACTGCTTCATCCGCATCTTTATATAACTGGTTATATCTTTTTTTTACAGGAAGAAATGAAAGATCATACTCTTTATTCTCTTTAAGAAATTTATCGTTATGATTAACTGATAGAGAATCTATTGTGTAAATGTGAACATTCGTATCCTTAGAAGTAACAAAAAAAACAGAACTTGATGTATACCCATTCTCATCCCGATCAAAAAACTTGTATGGATAATTAGCTTTTAAATTGGCAGGTTTAAATTCAAAATTACCATTATTATCAACTGTTGAAGAATCCAGTACCTTGCCTTTTTCATAATATCTATCCTGATAGGCATTGGCAAGATAAATCTTTGAATGCTTAAAATTATATTTTGTTATACCTTTAACTGTATTGTTCTGAGAGCTAAGATTCTGACTGCATAATATTAAAAACAGCAAACTGTATTGAGATAAAATTTTCATTTAACTTATAAATTATCGATGAGAAGGGATTAACAAAGGCTGCTTTTAAATAAAGCAGCCTTTTTAAGAATTTAATTATAAGTAAGATCTTATTTCATAAGATTTTCAAATAATGTTATTTTAAGCGCAGCAATTAGTATGAGGTCTTCCTGAAAAATTATTCCAGATAGATCTTCCTGATGAACACAGTGAATCTGAATTACATCCTCCACCTTCTAAACCTTCTCCTAATTCTTCTTCAAAACCGATACCTCCTTTGAAGTTTTTCAATGTTTCTCTTGTAAGAGATGAAGATTTTACTTCTGATGCCTTAATTGTTTTCTTAATCGTTAGTTTTTTCATAAAATGAGTATTAAATATGTTTTTAATGTTCAAACAAAGTTAATTATTTATTTCATACATACAAGATATATTTCATATAAATCACCATTTAAGGTGTAATTTATTCATAGTTAGCAAAACAAACCTTAGCATGAAAAAAGTAAAAATATCATACCCAATTACTTATATAAAAAAAGCATTATTTTAAATCCCGATAAAATGATTAATTTTTATTCGCCTCAATAAAAAAGCCATCCTATTTTTAATAGAATGACTCTTTTTATATCAGTTAAATTGGAATTTAATACCTCGAAATCACCACCCAGGCAGAACCAGTACTTTGCACTACAATCGCTCTTCCCAGATTACTGTTATTTAAATCATAATTCGTAAAATCCCCGCCATTAATTCTGAAAGTTCCGCTAATGGTAACATTTCCGGCCGTATCATTAACCAGATTATAAATTTTCCCCTGATTGGCAGTACCTGGAGCCGGAAGAGAAATATTTCCGGTGACAAGAACCGTATAATCATCGGCAGCAACAGTTCCCGAAGACAAAGTTTTTATTTTTGCATTTAAAGATGAAGTATCTTTCCATGATAATGTTCCCGCGCCATCTGTTACCAAAACCTGATTAGCCTGCCCTCTTGTTCTTGGAAAAGTATAATCCCCCTGAGGATTACCGGATGTATCTTTATAAGAAAAAGTAACTCCTTTATTTTTTTCCAGAGCGATTTCTGTTAATTCTGCTGATGTCTTTTCATGGCTCAGTCTCAGATTGTCAACACTCCCGTTACTTATTCCCCATATAGAGGCATTTACACTTTGGTCCGCATTATTGGCAACCAAGGCAAAAATACCTCCCGTAGTCTGTGAAAAGGTTGCTATACTACCTCCACCCGATCCATAAGTAGATTGTAAACTGCTTATTCCCGGCCTCGTAAGCACTACACTTGTACTTGTAGCAGCAGATAGGTCACTATTGTCAGCATAATAAAATCCATTACCTATCCCAAAAAGATTGGTATCGATACCGAAATAGTTACTTCCGCTTCCGTATTGAGCTCTCATATCTCCTTTTACTTCAAACTTTCTGTCGGATACTGCATCACCGGCAGCAAAGCCAATCCCTACTTTTCCATTCTGGTAAATATCTTGAGTATTATCAGTCGCTGGATTTGCTGTATTTTGGATATTCCATGGTGATGTTCCTGTATTAAGCTTTACCCATTTATTCAGGTCACCGTTAAAATAATAATACCCCACAGAATTCATATCAGCAGTCTGCGTACCTGGCGTTCCGGTAGCAGTTATGTATACCAAAGCTCCTGTTTGTAAAGAAGTATAGTTTTTTAAATTTAGCTGATCTACGGTAATTCTCGGAGCAATAATTCCGTCAAATTTTGAAGTATCTGTCGGGTTTCCGACTACATCGAGTGTCGCATTTGGAACATCTGTATTAACCCCCACTTGGGCAAAACTAAAAGAACCAGCCAATACTAAGGCAGGAAATAATTTTCTTAACATAAATATTTGTTTGTTTTTCAACAAATATATAATTAATTTAAATATATTATCATTTTTAAATTAAACTTAGAAATAATTAATAAAAAAAGACAGCTTTTTCAGCTGTCTTCATAAATATTATGTTAAGTTTATAATTATTTTAAATCAAATCTGTCGGAATTCATCACTTTAACCCAGGCAGAAACAAAATCATTTACAAATTTTCCCTGAGCATCTGAACTTGCATATACTTCTGCAATGGCTCTCAATTCAGAATTTGATCCGAAAACAAGATCTGCACGGGTTGCGGTCCACTTTGGCTGTCCTGTTGACCGGTCAGTCCCCATATATAATTCATGATCTTCGGAAATAGCCTTCCATTGTGTTCCCATATCCAGAAGATTCACAAAGAAGTCATTGGTAAGCACTCCCGGACGACTGGTAAATATACCATGCTTTGATCCGTCAAAATTCGTATCTAATGCACGCAGTCCCCCCAAAAGTACTGTCAGTTCCGGAGCAGTAAGAGTTAATAGCTGTGCTTTGTCAATCAATAAAGATTCTGTAGATACGCTGAACTTTGTTTTCAGATAATTGCGGAATCCATCTGCTGCCGGTTCCAGATAACCCATAGATTCTACATCCGTCTGCTCCTGTGAAGCATCCATTCTTCCTGGTGAAAACGGAACTTTAGTATGATTACCTGAATCTTTCGCAGCTTTTTCAACTCCGGCACTTCCTGCAAGAACAATCAAATCTGCCAATGAAACTTTTTTACCATTAGTTTGGGCTTCATTGAATTCTTTTTGAATATTTTCCAGAATTCCCAAAACTTTCTGAAGTCTGACAGGATTATTTACCTCCCAATCTTTTTGAGGAGCCAGTCTGATCCTTGCCCCATTGGCACCACCACGTTTATCGCTTCCTCTGAAAGTAGAAGCAGAAGCCCAGGCTGTAGTCACCAATTCCGCAACACTTAATCCTGAATTTAATATTTTCTCTTTTAAAGCATCAATATCCGCTTCATTTACCAATTCATGATTAACTTCAGGAATTGGATCCTGCCAGATCAGCTCTTCCTGAGGCACATCTGGTCCTAAGTATCTCGCTTTTGGTCCCATATCCCTGTGGGTAAGCTTAAACCATGCTCTGGAGAAGGCGTCTGCAAATGCATCAGGATTATCATAGAAATGTCTTGATATTTTTTCATACACAGGGTCCAGTCTTAAAGAAAGATCCGTTGTAAGCATGGTAGGTCTGTGTTTTTTTGAAGAATCAAAAGCATCAGGAATGATCTCTGCTCCGTTTTTGGCAATCCACTGATGAGCTCCGGCAGGGCTTTTAGTAAGTTCCCATTCATTTTCAAATAAATTTTTAAAGAAATAATTGCTCCACTCGGTTGGTGTTTCAGTCCACGTTACCTCCAGCCCGCTGGAAATAGCATCCGTTCCTTTTCCTGATTTATAGCTGCTGTTCCATCCTAATCCCTGAAGCTCAATTCCTGCAGCTTCCGGCTCTTTGCCTACGTTATCAGCGGGACCTGCACCATGTGTTTTTCCAAAAGTATGTCCACCTGCAATTAAAGCTACTGTTTCTTCATCATTCATCGCCATACGTCCAAAAGTATCACGGATATCTTTAGCAGCAGCAATAGGATCAGGATTTCCGTCCGGACCTTCAGGGTTTACATAAATAAGTCCCATCTGAACGGCAGCAAGAGGGTTTTCAAGGTTTCTGGAGTGAATATCACCGTCTGCATTATCGTCAGTTGGAAGTACCCCATGTTTTTCAGCTACTCCCTCTGAGCCATGGGCATAACGTAAATCTCCTCCCAGCCATGTTTTTTCTGTTCCCCAGTAAACATCCATATCTGGCTCCCAGACATCTTCACGTCCTCCTGCAAAACCGAATGTTTTAAAGCCCATAGACTCTAAGGCAATATTTCCGGTAAGAATCAAAAGATCTGCCCATGAAATTTTATTTCCATATTTCTGTTTGATAGGCCATAGTAATCTTCTTGCCTTATCCAGACTTACATTATCAGGCCAGCTGTTCAGGGGTGCAAAACGCTGCTGCCCTGCTCCGGCTCCTCCTCTTCCGTCACCTACACGGTATGTTCCGGCACTGTGCCATGCCATACGGATAAACAGAGGACCATAATGGCCAAAATCAGCCGGCCACCAGTCCTGAGAATCTGTCATCAGTGCGTGAAGGTCTCTTTTTACAGCTTCAAGATCGAGACTTTTAAAGGCTTCAGCATAGTTAAAGTCTTTATCCATAGGATCTGAAAGCGATGAGTGCTGACGCAGAATATCTACTCTCAGCTGATCAGGCCACCAATCAAGGTTCTTGGTTCCTCCGCCTGCTACAGCTTCTTTTTTCATTGTTCCGTTATGAAACGGGCATTTACTGATGTCATTCAAGTCTTTTTCCATTGCAGTTTAATTTTTTATGTTGATAAATACAGTTTTGTTTTAATACATGACAAACTTACAAAGCTTAAATAATAAATACAATCTATTAATATTTATTTAAACAATAGTTAAAAACTATAATTAATTAAATTTTACAAATCGTTTGAAAGCATGATACCAAAAGACATAATAATGCAATTAAGTTAATAAAAATTCAGGAACAGATAGATAAAAAGCAAGAGCAAGTTGTCATATTTAGAATGATTCAAATAAAGATTTTACATTTTGATAACCAGCTCATTCGATTTAATAAAATTTGATTATTTTTATATTTTAAGATAAAATTGATATGAAAAAAGTCCTGATTGTTCTGCTTGTTGCATTTATCATTATACAGTTTTTCCCGATCGATAAAACTAATCCGCCCCCCACTCCGGGTATGGATTTTCTGAAGATCAAAAACACACCTGAACCTGTTGCAAAGATCATCAGTACTTCCTGCTACGACTGCCATTCCAATGAAACCAAATATCCCTGGTATGCAAGTATCTCACCAGCTTCATGGTTTGTTAAAAATCATATAGATGAAGGCAGGAAACATCTTAATTTCTCTACCTTTGCAGTATACGAACCAAAAAAACAGGCTCACAAACTTGAAGAGTGTATAGAAATGATAGAAAAAGAGGAAATGCCTCTGGAATCTTATTATGTGGGACATCAGGATGCAAAACTGACTGCTGAGCAGCGCAAGGAATTAGTGGAATACTTTAAAAAAGTAAAAGAAGACACCGAGAGGAAAATGTTATTTTAAATACCTACACCATTATGAAGGAGATTTGGGAAGATAAACATATTGTATTTTTTGATGGCGAATGTGGCGTCTGTAATTTTTGGGTACAGTGGATCCTTGAGCGGGATGGAAATAACCAATTCATGTTTGCTTCTTTACAATCTGATTTCGGGCAAAAATTTCTGGCTGAAAGAGGTTTGGAAACCAAAGCCTTCAATACACTCTACCTTTGGAAACCCGGACAGTATTACCTGATCAAGTCAAGAGCTGTATTGCAAATTGCCAATATATTGGGTGGAATTTATAAATTGTCGATTGTAGGAAAAATAGTCCCTGCATTCTTCAGCGATCAATTATATGATCTGGTCTCACGAAACAGGATGAAACTTGCCAATCAGAAATGTTTTCTTCCAGATCGGAATCAGAAGAAAAAATTTATCGAAGTATAATTTTCCACTACATAAACAATTAAGAAAGCAAAGATGAATCATCTTTGCTTTCTCTTTTATTTTTAAATTTTTATTGGTTCAAAGACCATATTGAATAGCTGTTTGGTGGTGCCTGGATCTTCACCCACTTATCTCCCTGTGTTGTAGGATACCAGCTTGAATTACCCGTAAAATCTTTAATCTGCTGGCTGCTCCAGTTAGTTTCTATCCATCTTTCCTGCCAGCTTGATGAATTATTAATGTAAACAACAAGCCCCGGATTGCCGTTATAACCGTTACGTCTTGCAATATATTCATCATTATCAGTATATAATATGGAAGTAGTTCCTGTAGCTTTATTGTTATGAATCCAGATAAGATTGTTCAGTCTTTCCTTGTTTAGCCATTCTTCATAATCTCTGTAAAAAATGGTAGGATAACCTTCATGAGTAAGGATATAAGCATAGGCCGGCATTTTGTTATAAATAATGTCAGTATCGTGATTGGCCACAAAAGTCACAGCCTTGTAAGGATTCCTTTTCCACATCATATCATCATTCAAAACATTTAAATTTCCGTTATCAAAAGCTTCATCCATTTTATAATAGGCTGCGAAATCAAATACGGAGCTGTTGGCGTTATTAGCCCACCACTCCAGCGTATTTACATTGGAGTCCCACAATTCGCCTACAGAAAATCCGCCTACGTTGGAATTCCAGTTATTGACAACCCAAGGTCCGAAACCTTTGACATAATCAAATCTCCAGCCATCAAATTTCATGACATTTTTATAGTACTTCCCGACAGAATCATCTCTTCCCCACAACCAGTCCTGCACGTAAGGATTGGCATGGCAAAGATCCGGGAATCCCCCGAAAGCACCTTCATCATTGTTACCGTAAGAGTTTTTGTAAAAATCATTATAACTTCTCTGAAATTTTCCGGAAGCAACTCCTGAAAAATCGGTCCAGGTATTTGTTCCTGTGTAAGGATTGGCCTGAGATTGTCCGCCACTGTTGTGATTAATCACAATATCTGCATAAACCTGCATATTTTCAGCGTGGGCTTTTGTAATTAGTGCTTCCAGTTCAGTTCGGGATCCAAAGCGGGTTTCTATGCTTCCGTTCTGGTTGAAATTACCAAAATCATAGTAATCTGTAGGATCGTATCCCATGGAATAAGCACCGTTCTGCGCCTTAGATGCAGGTGGAAGCCATACTGCGCCGATTCCTGAATCTGACCAGGCTGTCAGCTTATCTTTTACAGTATTCCACCAGTTTCCACCCTCGGGAACATCCCAGTAAAACCCCTGCATCAGAACTCCGCCTCCGGGACCAGATACAAATTTTCCAGCAGCAGATCCGTTTCCTGTACTGAAAGGACGCCCGTCATGATTGGTAACGTTGACGGTTTTGGAATGAACTTCCTGCTTCTGGAGGTTTTCATTGTCATTTTCATCACGGTTCTGACAGGAATTTAAAAATGCCAAAGCCAGCATCGAAACTAAGAAATGTGTTTTTTTCATACTTTATTTTAATTATTAATCTATTAACTAAATTACAATTTTATTGAAACAAAATCTATAAAACGTGAAATATTTTCATTTTCACCAAAAAATCCTGATAAATAACTGTATAAAAATTTCATTAAAAAATCATAAACTTTTAATATTTTCAAAACAATTTTTCTTTTAATCCATATATTTGCATACTATGGAATACAATACCCAAAAAACTCAGCTTCATATGCCGGAATATGGCAGAATCATACAGCAGCTGGTTGAACGCTGCAAAGAGCTCCCTACCAAAGAGGAAAGGAGTGAAATGGCTATGGCCATTATCGATTTTATGGGTCAGAGAAACCCTCAGCTCCGCGACGAAGAAAATTATAAACATAAACTTTGGGATCATCTTTTCATTTTAGCAAATTATGATCTTGATGTAGACTCTCCATATCCTTTCCCTACAAGAGAACAATTGTCTGAAAAACCGAAAAAAATGGAATATCCAAAATTACAGGGAGATTTCAAATTTTACGGTAAGAGTATTCTTCAGCTGATAGAGAAAGCCATCGAACTGGAATCAGGTGACGAAAAGGAAGCCCTGATTGAGGTGATTGCCAACAATATGAAGAAATCTTATAACGTATATAATAAGGAACATGTAACAGATGATGTCATTTTCCGTCACCTGAAGGAGCTTTCTGAAAACAGGCTGGATCTTACAGGAATAGAGTCTCTTGAAAAGAGCAAGATCTACTATACCAGCAATAATAACAACAGCAGAAACAACAATAACAGCGGCAGAAGCAACAGCAATAACAACAATAATAAGAACCAGCCCAACAAGAGAAGACATAACAACAATCATAAAAACAGAAAATAATGAGTGGAACATTTCAGATAAGAGGAGGAAAAAGACTGCATGGTGAAATTACTCCACAAGGGGCAAAAAATGAAGCCTTACAAATTTTATGTGCTGTACTGTTAACTGATGAAGAGGTAAGAATTAAAAATATTCCTGATATTCATGATGTGAACAGACTGATTGAAATTCTTGGTGATTTCGGAGTTAAGGTAACCAAGAATGGTCAGGGAGATTTCACATTTAAAGCAGATAAGGTTAATTTCGATTATATCAAGTCTCATGAATTTAAAAAAGACGGAGCCAAACTGAGAGGTTCCATTATGTTGATGGGTCCTATGCTTGCCCGTTATGGTGAAGCTTATATGCCGACTCCGGGAGGTGATAAAATAGGAAGAAGAAGATTAGATACGCACTTCCAGGGGCTTGTTGAACTTGGTGCTGAATTTAACTATGATGAAGATGAATATTTTTATTCTTTAAAGGCTAAGGAACTCAGAGGTAAATTTATTCTTCTGGAAGAGGCTTCCGTTACAGGAACTGCCAATATTGTAATGGCTGCCACTCTTGCCAAAGGAAAAACAAGAATCTATAATGCTGCCTGCGAACCTTATCTTCAGCAACTTTGTAAAATGCTGAACAGAATGGGGGCCAATATTTCAGGGATTGGTTCCAATCTTCTTACAATTGAAGGAGTGGAACATCTTCGCGGCACTGAACACACAATGCTTCCGGACATGGTAGAGATCGGATCATGGATAGGTCTTGCTGCCATGACAAAATCTGAGATCACCATTAAAAATGTAAACTGGAGCCAGCTTGGCGTTATCCCTAATACATTCAGAAAACTGGGAATCCAGCTTGAGCAGAGTAATGATGATATTTTTATTCCAGCTCAGGAAAATTATAAAATCCAGAAATTTATCGACGGATCTATCCTTACGATTTCAGATGCTCCGTGGCCTGGATTTACACCGGATTTATTATCGATAATTCTGGTAGTAGCTACACAGGCGAAAGGAAGTCTTTTGGTTCATCAGAAAATGTTTGAATCAAGGTTATTCTTCGTGGATAAATTAATTGACATGGGTGCACAGATCATTTTATGTGATCCTCACAGAGCTACGGTAATCGGACTGAACCAGGAGGCTCCATTAAGAGGAACTACCATGGTTTCCCCGGATATCAGAGCTGGAAATGCACTTCTTATTGCAGCATTATCTGCAGAAGGAAAATCTATCATCCACAATATTGAACAGATCGACAGAGGATATGAAAATATTGACGGAAGACTGAAAGCTATCGGTGCTGATATTGAAAGAATTTAGAAAAATATTTTATCTAATAAAAAAGCGTTCAAATTAATTTGAACGCTTTTATTTTATAAGCTTTGGCTACCATCCGCCACCACCTCCACCACCTCCGCCTCCGCCGGAGAATCCACCGCCACCAGACCCGCTGCCAGAGCTGGAAGGTTGGGTAGATGCAGACTGAATAGATTGGGTAAGGCTTGAATTCAGGGTATTGGCAAAAGCATGCTGGTTCATTACTCCTCCGTAGTACCAGTTATTCTGATATTCTGCAGCTGTTCTTTTCAGCATTTCATCAAATTTCTGCCCCCAGATCTGATCAACTCCCATTACCATTGCAAAAGGAAGGAGGGTTTCAAAAACCTGAGGAGTCATCTGAGGAGGGTTATGAAACTTCAGCTGTTCGTTTTCAGCAGCTCCCATATACATTTTGAATCCGTCTATCAATGACTTTTTTCTAAGTTTCTCTTTCGATGGCTGCCTGATCAAGTACTGATACGCCACCATTACGGAAAACGCAAGAACATAAAAAATATAGCAGGCATTGAAATTCATATTTTCAACACCACCTCCGCCTGCAGAAATGATTCCTCCAACTCCCAGAATTATAGCGATAGGCAGTGGAATCAAAAATTTCCAGGACGTATTTTTGAGCAAAAATGTTATTAAAATCAATACAATGAAAAGAATAATATACAAAGCTATCCCAGCAAAAACCCTTTCAAATTCAGGAAGGATAGTATAGCTTACAAATAATCCAAGGCCATAAACAATGCTGATCACAAGCCACGGCAGCACCAGCTTCTTCGTATTATTTCCTTCATTTAAAAGATCATCATGCTGAAAACCCAGTGTTCCTTTGAAATTCCGGACAGCTGTTTCAATTTTCGAATTATATTTTCCATCAAATTTCAAAGAATCTTCGAACCCCGAAAAAAGACTGTTCATCAGATTAATTTCTTCTTTGGATAAAGATTCATCTGCTTCATTTAATTTTTTCAGAGTAAAAATTTTGGTACTGAAAAATCCTAGCAGGCCTGAATCTTCCCCTTCAATTATTTTGATATATCCTTTCACTGCAAGATTGACAATAGCTGCAGTAAGGTATTTATTTTTAAAACTTCCACTATTAATATAACCCAAAGAAGCGGGTGAAAGATTTTCAGGAACATTGAATTGTGGATAAACAGTAGGTGCTTCAGCATCTATCCCATATTTCATCCATGTGGAATAGAGATACAGCAGCAATCCTAAGAAAATAATACATCCTGCGATCAAAATACCGTAAGTTTCAAGGAAAGTCGGCGGCGGCGGAGGCACCATAATTCCTTTCTTGAAACCTACTGCTATAGTAAGTCCCTCATTGGCATGAAGCCCTGAAGCCCCCCATTCTATGGAATTATCTGAAAGTACCTTGGATGTACAGTTCTGGCTGTTGCTACCATAAGCTCCGGTGTAGCAGGAATTCTGAATAATTCCGGCTCCTTCGGGAAGGTTCACTTTTGCAGAAATGGTATCTACATCGAAATCCCAGTAGGTACCGTTTACATTCCAGTAAAATTCATCGTATTTATTAAAGAAGCCAATCTGGTTCTCTGTTTTATATTTTATTTCATACTCGTAGGTTCCCGGATCAAGGATCACATCTTTATTTCCGGCATATATTTTCAGATAACCATCATCATTTTCTTCATGATAATCTTCATCTTCTCCGTTTTTTTTAACTGAAATGATATCATACCTTACTTTCTGGCTTTTATTGTTCAGATTTCTGGATAAAGGAAGTGCCCGGAAGATTCCCCTTTTGATATTGTTTCCGAGACTGTAAACTTTAATATTTTCGGTAACAGTGATACCTGAATTTTTATCAACATCAATATCCGAATGGAAAGAAATGATCTTTTCCGGCCCGATAATGGTCGACTGATCCAGCCTCTCCAGATCGTTCTGGGCAAAAACTATACAAAAAAACTGAAGAAGGAAAAGCTGTAACAACTTTTTCATCTCTTAGAATTTTACCGTTGGTACTTCTCTTTCTGCAATATTTTCCAGTTCGAAAAAAGGGGATTTCTCAAACTTATACATATTCGCAATGATATTGCTAGGAAAAGATTCTATAAGTGTATTGTTCTCACGAACGGTACCATTATAATACCGTCTTGATTTCTCAACATCATTTTCTATAGATGTAAGCTCGCTCTGCAGCTGTTGAAAATTGGTATTGGCTTTCAGATCAGGATATTGTTCTGCTACGGCAAACAGATTCATCATAGCCTGATTCAGGTTTTTCTCCGCAGCTTCTTTAGCCTGAACGGAATCCGCCCCTACAGCCTGGGTTCTGGCTCTTATAACACTGTCAAGGGTTTCACGCTCGTGTGTAGCATATCCTTTTACCGTTTCTACAAGGTTTGGGATAAGATCATGACGCTTCTTAAGCATGACATCAATACTGCTCCATGCTTCCTGAACAAGGTTTTTCAGCTTTACAAGACGGTTGTAGACAGATACTGCATAAATAAGGCACAATGCAATTAAAGCAATAATAACAATTAGGGTCATAGTTTTTTTGTTTTTTTATATTCCTTAAAAATACTGCTTTTTTTAAATTGGAAAGAGAATTAATTATTTTTTAATCTGTTCAAACTTAATTGTTATTACTTTTAAACCTTTAGCAAGAATTTAAGAAATAAAGTATAGTTAAGACTAATTATTCTGATTCCTGAAGGCTGTGCAGATTTTCCTAGTGCTATCAACAACTTATTACATCTTAATGATTTAGAAAATAAAAAAGTACCCGATAAAAACCGGATACTTTCTGTAATTAAAACTATATGAATCTCCCCTAAAAATACTTCCGGCAGTTATATTCCACCATGGTACTTAAAAGTTTATTTTTATTCAGATAAAATTCCAATTGCTGGTAATCTTCTGAACTGACATTAATATATAATTGTACTGAACCCAAACTATATCCGTTGACATATTCCACGTTGGCTGACAACACCCTGTGACAGATCCCGAACTGATTATAGATGGTATTCATTAAATGCTCAAATTTCATTTTGCCGTTTAATTCTATTTCCAGTATCAGTTCTTTTTTAGGCAGGTTAATTTTGTTATGTATTACCTGCAGTGTAGGATTAGGTGTAATCATTACTCAACAATTTTGGGTTAAACATTTTCTAGATCATGGTTGCTTTCTTGCGTTAAATCTTTGACAAAAATATAAAAAATTATTAGTCCACCAAATTAGTAGACTAATAATTTTAAATTTTAACATTTTCCAGCAAACCAACATCCAAATAATGAGCTTTGTTCTTATATAACCTTCTACAGATTGAGCAGATAAAAAAAGGCAGCAATTAGTGATTTCACCGGATGAACAAATTATGATTTCTCCCTTGATTATTTTTATAAATATAACCTTATGCGTTTTTAATAAAATACCCCTAAAGAATTTCTAAAACTTTAGGGGTACCATTATTCTTAGAGTATATTTACAACTCTCCTATTTTTTCCAATTTATCTGAAGCCGCCAAACCGTTGGGGTTGCATCCCGGTTTTCCTTCTGGAACTTCCAGGTTTTTCTTTTTGTAAAACCCGGTCCAGAATTCATTAGTTTTACCGGTTTTGGGGTCAATGAATGTCATCGGCTCAAGTTTGAATATTTGATTTTCCCGGAATGCCCTTTCAATATAATCTGAACAGTAATAAGAGTTTTCATCCAGAATATAATTGAAATTATAAGGCTTACCCAGCATGAATTCTGCTTTTTTGAGAGCAGCAGGAATAGACTTTTGATATTCCGGTTTGAGGCGGTAAATCATTACTTTCTGGCCATCATCAGACTGATCCGTAAGGAAAGATTTCAAATCCTGTTTCTGAGAACCGCCTTTGGGAGCGGCATGCAGAACATACCAGTGATTATTTTCTTTTTCCACAATCCCAATGTGATCAAATGATGCTTCTTTCTGCTTTTGAGTTACATTATTAATCGCTCCAGAAAGTCCGGTTTCTTTAGCAGTGACAAAAAGCAGGTCGCCACTCTTCAGCTTTCCGAATTTGGATTGAGATGCACAATACTGCAACAGCAGGATTACAACAAAGAAAATAGAATAGATTAAGGTCTTTGAGATTTTTTGAAACATATCTTCTTTAAATGTAATTATAATATGAAAATATAGATCTATTTTCCTTTTGAAGCTGATTCTTTGGATCTTTTAAACTGGGTTTCGTAGATGTTGATCCAGTTTTCAACCGTCATTTTTTTGCTGACTTCAGCAATAAGTTCAAAGGGAATATCATCCATTTTTTTAAAACGCACACAGGATTTCCCCATATCCAGTTTTCTTTTTGAATATTTCGGATATTCAGCCACAAACCATTCCAACAGTTTAGGATCGGCATAGATTCCCATATGATAGAATGCAATAAAATTTTTCTGGGAAGCCAGCGCCATAAACGGCAATGGTGTACCCGGAGCACAATGGTAGCCTGCCGGATAAGTTTCAAGGGGAACCCCCCAGCCTACCATCCCGTAGCTGACATTTTCCTGAAAGCCTTTTGGTAAATTATTATTTACAGTATCAAATAGTTTTTTGAATACTTCCTGTCTTTCTTCAGGAATTTTTGAAATATAATCGGTTACAGAGTCTGCCGGAATTTGCATTTTCAGTGAGTTTTAATTTCTCCCAAAATAACAAAATTTATAGATACCATCATTGAAAATTTAAAGCACAAAAAAAGCGGCAGTACATCAAATGCACTGCCGCTCCGTTTTACTACATAAAAAATTATTTTTTAACTGCTTTAATTGTTTGTTTAGATCCGTCGTTCATAGTAAGAACTACCATATACATTCCCTGATTTAAATCTCCTAAATGAAGAGCTGATCCAGGTTTTTCAATCGTTTTAACCAATTTTCCTGCAGCATCCAAAACTGAAACAGATTTAACATTTTTGACATCAGAAATATTCAAAATATCTGTAAACGGATTAGGGTAGGCTTTAATATCATCTTTCTTAAATGATGTTTCAGCAGTTGCCAAAACAGACTTTGAAACAGAAAGGTCATCAAATCCCATATAATATGGAGCTGATGTTGTACAGTAAGCCTTAATACCAAAAGTGTAATCTCCTGTCGTTGCTGGTATATAAGTAACAGTTACCTGAGTATAATTCGTGCTGTTAGTTCCGGAACCGCCACCCGCAGTTGCAGTTTGAGTAGGCGTAAGGAATGTCGTTAAGCTGGTAGCTCCCGTTGCTGATGGTGCATTGTTTACCAATACTTCATTTTGCCAGCCTGTTTTTCCGTCTCCCACCCAATAGAAAGAGAAATCATAAGAAACTCCTGCTGTTAAAGTAAATGATGGTGTCCATAAATAAGCAGCATTGGAATACGGATAATAGATCGTCATATAATTCGGTGCAGATTTAGGATCATTATATGATTGTTGAGAAGCATTTGCTGAAGTAAAGCTAGTTGTAGACGAGCTACCTCCCGGAAGTTGTTTCCAGCAATTCGGAACTACTGCCGATCCTAAAGTGGTCATTGCATCAAAATTTTCATTCCAAGGCAAGGTGGTTACCGGATAGCAAGGTGTTGTGAATGTTGTCGAAGTATAACTCCAAACACTTTTATCTGTAGCACTGCAGCTGGATCTTACCCAAGCATAATATGTTGTTGCAGGTGATAATCCACCCACCGGCGCAGAGGTTGTAGTAGAAGTTGCAGAATTTGATGCATTTAAAACTGTGGCAGCAGTAGGAGCAGTATTGGTTGTACTGTAATATACTTCATATCCAATCGCAGGAGCCTGAGCAGGAGCCGTCCAGCCAATCGTTGCCGAGCTGGCAGTAACATTCGAAGATGTAACCGCAGTTGGCTCAATACAGGTAGGAATATCCTGAACCATAATATCATCAATATATATTGCTCTGGCCGTACCACCTAAACCATGTTTAAATGCCAACTGCAAATCAGAGCCCGCCGGGATATTAACAGTGTACTGTGTATGTGTAGTTGTTAAGCTAATAGGAGAACCTATTTGTGTAAAAGAAGCAGGATCTGCAGGGTTTGACAAAGTCCCCACCAATAATGGGTAACCAGCCCCTCCAGATTTTGCAGAGAACCTTACACGCTTGTTGCCATCTGAAAGGTTAACAGTTGGAGGTGAAACCAGCATCTGACTGCCTGTAGTAGCGGTTGAATTATACAGATAATAAGAATTAGGCGCTGAATAAGGATTTGACGTAGTCACATATCCATAACCTGCAAATGATGCACTTTCTAAATATGCCCAGCAGCTTGGCGCGTTATTATTCGTTGAAGAACCTATACCGGTAGTATCAAAATTTTCTGTATATGGAACAGTGAAAGTAGAACAAGCCGTTTTGAATGTACCGGCAAAAGACCAGACACTTTGACTTGTTGCAGAGCTACAATTGCTTCTTACCCAGTAATAATAGGTAGTATTTGAATTAAGCCCTCCTATAGTAGTATTTGTACCTGTTACTCCTGGATATGTAGGTGTTACCGTACTTGCAGGCGTTATATTGGAAGTGCTGTGATATACATCATAGCTTACAGCACTGGTCGGAGCCGTCCAGGAAACGAAAGCAGAATTAGCTGTTATACCTGAAGCCGCCTGCAGAGTAGGAGGCGCGCAGTCTGAATACACATCTGCGGAAAAAGCAAAAATGTTCGGAATACCTGAACCACTTGCTTTAGTTACTGTAACACTCTGTATAGGTTTTGCCTGATTGGCAGGATCTATTGCCAACGGCATCTGATAAAGTCTGGGATCAGTAGTACTGGATTCTAAAGCATCTGTAGTTCTTTTGATCCTTCCAATTCCCTGTATGGCAAAATTTGCTCCTCCATACCAGTCCAGAAGGTTTACATTCGAAAATGTCTGAGTAGTATTATCCGTAAAAGTAACCGTAACGTTTACCACGGATGTTCCACTCCCGCTGGTAGACAGCATATACAACGTGAAAGCAGCTTTCGGGGTTGAAAAAACAAGGGTTCCCGAATCATTCACATTCGCGAGTCTTAAATCATTATTCGCACTTAAGCCTCCCAAAGTAAAGCTTAGACCGGGAGTAGTGGCAACTACAGAATTAATAATTCCGTCTACCGGTAAACCGTAAGTGATGGGAGTACTTGTTGCCGTCAATTGATAATCTTTTGCTACAAAAGCATAGGAAACTCCATCCACATCAATCGTGGTAGATAAAGAAGCAGATCCCACCCCGTTAGCAATAACATCTGCCGAATATCCGGATGAGACAGGCATGGTTTGAAAATTTTGGGCATTCATTGCTGTCGCAACAAAAAGAGTCATAAAAGAGAGACCCTTCAATGGTAAATGTATTTTCATAATTATTTTTTATTAGCGCCGAAATTTAATAAAAAAATCAATACAACATATATATTTTTATTAAATAATCAAACATTTGCTAATAAATTTAAATTATCAATATTAAAAATCTTACAAGGAAAGATTAAATTATTTATTGACCAAATGTTTTATTCACATTTTAATATATTATTTTAACAATTTTAATCATTTTGACATAAAATTTAGTCTCAAATGTAAATAGAAAGGGTTGCAGCTGCAATCAAAAAACAAACAACAACACTTTTTAATTCACTGATTATCAATATAATTAAAAAGTATTCAAAATGAACAACCCGTTATTTTATTATTGAGAAATTAAATCTTATTTTTGCCATACAAATTTTTGAACAATGCCGAATATTTCAAACAGAGCACAGCACATGCCCGCATCACCGGTAAGAAAGCTGGTTCCTTATGCTTTAAAAGCAAAACAGCAGGGAATAAAAGTATATCACCTTAATATCGGACAGCCTGATATTGAAACACCGGAAACCGCTTTAAATGCTTTAAAGAATATTGACCTTAAAGTATTGGAGTATGCGCTTTCTGAAGGTAATATAGAATACAGAAAAGCTCTTACGGAGTATTATCACACACTAGGCTTTTCAGATCTTACCCCTGATAATTTCATTGTTACCAACGGAGGTTCCGAAGCATTAAACTTTGCCATTTCCACTTTATGTGATGACGGTGACGAAGTGATTATTCCTGAGCCTTACTATGCCAATTATAATGGTTTCACCAGTGCATTCAACGTTAATGTTGTAGCAGTTCCATCCACTATTGATACAGGTTTCGCCCTTCCTCCGATTGAAGAATTTGAGAAAAAAATCACAGAAAAAACAAGAGCAATTGTTATCTGTAACCCTGGAAATCCTACAGGATACCTTTACACCCGTGAAGAACTTCAGAAACTGGCAGAAATTGCTTTAAAATATGACATTGTTGTTATCTCGGACGAAGTTTACAGAGAATATGTTTACGATGGAAAGCAACAGGTATCTATGCTGGATTTCCCTGAACTTAGTGACAACTGTATCATTATAGATTCAGAATCCAAGCGTTATTCCATGTGTGGAGTAAGAATAGGATGTATGGTAACACGCTCCAAAAAGATCCATGACGCAGCTATGCTTTTTGCACAGGCAAGACTTAGCCCTGTTCTTTTAGGCCAGATTGCAGCAGCTGCAGCACACCAGAATGACGGAGCTTATATCAGATCGGTAAGAGAAGAATATACACACAGAAGAAATATACTTGTAGATCTTCTTAACGCTATTCCGGGTGTTATCTGCCCTAAGCCCAGAGGAGCTTTCTACTGTGTAGCAGAACTTCCGGTAGATGATACTGAAAAATTCGCACAGTGGCTTTTAGAAAAATACTCTCTTAATAAGGAAACCATTATGGTAGCTCCTGCCGGAGGTTTCTACAGCGATCCTGAATTGGGGAAAAAGCAGGTAAGAATCGCTTACGTTTTGAAAGAGGAAGATCTTAAAAGAAGTGCTGAAATTCTTAAAGATGCTCTAAAGAAATACAGAGAAGAATTCAGTCTCTAAAATATAACTTATGATGCCGGCAATAAAAAATACTTATCTGAAACTTCTGTTTTCAATGTTTTTGCTGCCGGCATTTTTTTCCTGCGACAAAAAGAAAGAACAGTCTTCTGACAGTCATCAAAATCCGAATGAAATAACCTCTATCAGCTTATCCAATATCGGCGGCGATCAGGGAGATTACAAAATCATCAAAGTCACAAAAGATTCCATCCATGCCGAACAGGGCATTACAGCCCGCCAGGTCCATAAAGAATGGGATTCAGCTATCAGCATACAGACCTGGAATAATCTTATATCATCCATCAATATCAAAGATCTGGATGTGATACAAAGCTCTCCAAGCAAACAGTCTGTAGATGGTATTGATGAAACTTTTCAGATCAGGACCCCTAAAAAGTCGCATATTTATGTCAATTCTTATGCAGACACCCTGCATTACAGACAGCTGAAACAGTTTAAAGAACAACTTTACATCATTCTTCCCACAGAATATCAATAAAAACATGCAAGAAAATTTTTCCTTAAAGCCTTACAATACATTTGGCGTTGATGCTAAAGCAAAATATTTTATTGAAGTACAGTCCCTTGAACAGCTTAGGGATTCAATCAATTACGCCAAAGATCACAATCTTCAGATTTTGTTTTTAGGCGGCGGAAGCAATATCCTGCTGACAAAAGATTTTGACGGCCTTGCGATTAAACTGAATTTAAAAGGCATTTCCGAAGAAAACCTTAATGAAAATGAAGCTGCAGTAACGGCAAAATCCGGAGAAAACTGGCATGAATTTGTAATGTACACTCTTGAAAAAAACTACGGCGGCCTTGAAAATCTTTCACTGATTCCGGGAAATGTAGGTACTTCACCGATGCAGAATATTGGTGCTTACGGAACTGAAATAAAAGATGTTTTTGTAAGCTGTACCGTTCTGGATCTTGAAACGCTTGAACTAAAAACATTTAATCTTGATGAATGCCGTTTCGGTTACAGGGACTCTATTTTTAAGCAGGAAGGAAAGGGAAAATATGTGATTTTGGAAGTCAGTTTTAAATTAACAAAGAAAGATCATCATATTAAAACAGAATACGGAGCGATAAAAACAGAGCTGGAAAACCTGGGAATTACTTCTCCAACCATTCAGGATGTTTCAAAAGCAGTCATCAATATCCGACAGAGCAAACTGCCGGATCCGAAAGAGATGGGAAATGCCGGAAGCTTTTTTAAAAACCCCACTATTCCTTTAATTCAATTTGAAGATCTGAAACAGAGGTTTGAAAACATTCAGGGTTATCCTAACGATGATGTGGTAAAAGTACCTGCAGGATGGCTGATCGAGCAGTGCGGATGGAAAGGAAAACAGATTGGAAACGTTGCCTCACATAAACTTCAGGCGTTAGTCATAGTGAATGCAACCGGAAATGCAACCGGAAAAGAAATTTTTGATTTTTCTACCGGAATTATCGATTCTGTAAAAGAAAAGTTCGGGATAGAGCTTGAGCGGGAGGTGAATATTTTATAATAAATATATTATAAAGTCTCCACTACTTTAAATCATAAAGAAAAATGATTTCTTCTTTTCGGACTAGGCATTAAGCAATAAACTTGCCCTATGGAAGAATTAGGTAACTGAATGTAATTTTTAATCATGGGCAAACCCCCAAAAAATTTTCTCATCAGCCCCACTATCCGCACAGGTGAAGGAATTAGCTAATGTTTTCGGAGTAATAACGATACTGCCTTTTTTAAATAATAACCCCTGTAATCCTTTCCCGCAAATCCTACCGGGCCTTTTATCTATATTCCCCAGAATTACCAAAGTATGATCCACTCCTGCATCCGGGTAGGAAAAATTTTCAACTTTATTCCCAGTCCACCTGAGAAAATAGCATGGAGGGGAAATTTTTATATTTCCTGATCCGGATACTTTTGAATTAATCCTTAACTCTGCTTTTCCATTATTATTTATTAATTCTAATAATACTCCGTCAATCAATGTAGTATCAGTAACTATCACAGCATTATTTTCAGTAATTGACTGACTTAAATTCTCTTTATCTTTTTTGCATGAAAGAACGAGAAATAAAATTGACACTACAAATAATATATTTTTCATAATCATTTAAATTAACGGCCAAAACCAGATCTCCGTACCCCTGGCTAGATAATCGTAAGCATCACCACCTTTCAGTTCTATACCATTCCACACATCAATGTGATCGGTAGCACCCCATCCATCTTTAATGAAGATAATTCCTTTTGCGTTTCTAAAGCTTTTATGACTCATCGTTGGATATTTTTTCCTTTCCAACAGCAGCCGGTTTCCAAAAATTTCAGAATGTTTATTAATCCAGTTGGCAAGCTCTTGTGCCCTCAAAATATGCTTGAAGCCGTCTTCATGTCTTTCCCAACATTTCACACCGCCAAACGACACCAAATCTACTCCTGATTTTTCAAGGGCTAAACTCATACGAATTGCACATTGATTAGCATGCTTCGATCTGTCACAAGGAAAAACCCCGTTACCCGGGTGATTTTTCCATAAAATATCAAACCTTACCATATCAAAATAGTTTTTCTCTAAATTAGTAAATATTACATTATTCACAAATACGGGAATGCTTTTTTTAATATATTCAAATATAAAAATTACCAGACCACACCCGGGAAAGATAAAAACATTATTTTAGCTGAAAAAAGAACACATAACATGAAAATCACTATCCTCGGAGCCGGCAATATGGGCCTGTCCTTTTCAAAATCATTTCTAAAATATGAACTGATCAAACCGGAAAACCTCCACCTGATCACCCGGAATGAATCCAAAATTTCCAAAATAGCAGAAGAATTTCCAAAATCTGAAATTTCCACTTTTGAAGAAACGAAAGAACTGGATGCCGATCTTATTATCGTTGCTGTAAAACCTCAGGATTTTCAGCATGTTGCCCAGAATTTACAGTTTACATTAAAAGAAAACCAGATGGTACTTTCCATTATGGCCGGAATTAAGATTGAAAAAATTCAGAAATTATTAAACCACCCTCTTGTTGTAAGAGCGATGCCTAACTCTCCTACTCTTTTAGGAATGGGAATTACAGGTTATACCGCAGCAGATGGTATTTCTTTCAGCCAGCTCATTAATATTGAGAGATTGCTTAACAGCACCGGAAGGTCGGTATATCTGGAAAATGAAGATCTTCTGGATGGTGTTACGGCACTTTCAGGAAGCGGACCTGCATATTTCTATTATATTATTGACGCCATGATAAAAGCTGGTATGGAAATGGGTATAGAGGAGAATCTTTCTAAACTTTTTGTGAAGCAAACCATGTTGGGCGCCTATCACCTGATCAACAATTCTGAGAAAAATCTTGAAGAACTCATTAAAGATGTTGCCTCCAAAGGCGGAACCACTGAAGCTGCTTTAAAAACTTTTGAAGACAGCAGTTTAAAAGAAATTTTACAAAACGGAATTTTAAATGCAGAAAAGCGCGCTAAAGAATTAAACGGCTAAATCAGAAACTATGTATTAAATAGCAATAAAAATATTTTGATATATTATTTTTATAAATTTACTTCCCTAAAAACACACAAATGAAATTAAAATTTTTACTTCTTGCCATAGTAATGGTATTCTTTAGTTGTAGTACCGTAAAAATGAACAGCAATGTTTCTTCTGACTTCAAAGATGGAAAACTAGATAAATTACTCGTAATTTTTAATGGTGGAAAATCAAAAAAAATTGAAGACACTTTTATTTCAGCAATTAGCTCAGAACTAAACAAAAGATCAGTTGGAAATGAATCGTTAGCTGTCAGACCCGCAATGCTCAATTATGATACCATCATAAAAGAAACTGAGGAAAAATACAACCCGAACTACATCATGAACATCAATTATATCCAGATTGTTACATGGACCGACGGAACAGCACATGCAAGCTATGCTGTAACAATTACTGATAAAAAGAATAATTATGTAGTTTATAGTGCAGGGGCAACACTTGGAATCAATATGCTCACAGAAAGAAGTGGTGGAGAAAAGCTGGCTATTAAAATAATCAATGATTTAGAAAAAAATAACCTAATTCCAGCAATACAAAAATGATTCTAAAAAATTTATTCTTCGCTTTTGGTATATTAATTTTGACAGGCAGCTGCTCTACAAACAATATGTCTCGCGCTGTTGCTGACACGTCTTTTAATGCAAAAAACTTTGATAACGTTTTAATTATCTATCACAACCTTTCATTACCGGAAAAAACGGTTAATGAATTGAAGCAGGAACTGGACAATACCTTTAAAAAGCATAATATTAATTCTTCCGGTGTTATATATTCCGTTATGGATAAGGAAAGAGAGTATTTACTTGCAAAAACCTTAACCACTTTTCACTCAGATTATATATTAGAAATAAAACATTATTCTGCTTCTTATTTTCAGTGGAGTTTACTGGATGCAAACACCAAAAAAGAAATATGGAAGACTTTCACCAGTAATATTACTGACGTGGATAAGATAAACAAAACTTTTGAAAAAGAATATTTTGGAAAAAAATAAACTTTACTGAAATAGACTTAAAAATTATAAAAAAATTACATAACCAGACCGGGAAACTTATTTTCAATAAATTTTCGCAGCAGCCAGCCCAGATAAACACCGAAAGTATTAAGAATAATATCATCTACCTCGAAGATTCCCATCCTGGTAAAATACTGGAGTGCTTCAATAATAACAATAGAGGAAACAAAAGTATATATCAGCATTTTCAGATTCTTAAGCTGAGGAAAAAGCCAGCCCAGAAACCCAAAAGGTGTGAACATAATAATATTGCCCAAAACAATAATTACAATGTATCTCCATTCAATAGCATTGTGGATAAACTCTATAGTAGAGAAAACAGGCTCTACAGTGATCTGGTTATCTTCATACTGAAACCTGCCCATTCCCCAGAACATGAGGTAGAGTAAAAACAGCGTATACGGAATGATAATAATTTTATAAAATTTCTTTAACATCAGGTGCAAATTTATTCATTTCAAAAACATTAAATTTGTGTGTTAAATTAATTTAATGAAATACGTCTTACTTACGCTCATTTCAGCAATGCTGCTGTCTGTTTCGTGGCCTACCTACGGTGTTCCGTTCTTTATATTTTTTGCCCTTGTTCCTCTTTTGATGATGGAACACGGAATCTCAAAATTTTCATCCTACAAAAGAAAAAGCTGGATGGTCTTCGGACTCTCCTATCTTTGTTTTGTCGTTTGGAATATCGTAACAACAGGGTGGCTGTACGGTTCTAAAAACCCGGACGGAAGTCACTCCATGATGGCGGTGGTATTTCCTGTGCTTGTAAATTCTTTTTTATATTCACTTGTTTTCCAGTGCTATCATTGGTATAAAAACGCACAGGGAACCTACTGGGGACTAGGATTCCTGATCGCTATATGGATGAGTTTTGAAAAATTCCACCTTAATTGGGAGCTCACATGGCCATGGCTGAATTTGGGAAATGTGTTTTCAGAATACCCAAAGCTGGTACAATGGTATGACACACTGGGAGCAACCGGCGGAAGTTTCTGGATTCTGGTAATTAATGTTTTAATTTTCTATACTTTAAGAACCTGGGAGGCAGGACGGAAAAGAAAAGATCTGATCAGAAACACTTCAATTGTTGCTGCTTTAATTGTTCTTCCTATGATTATTTCATTGGTTAAATACAATAACTTCAATGAAAAGCCTTCCGGTCAGGTAAACGTTCTGATGCTACAACCTGATCTTGATCCTTACGCTGAAAAATATTCAAAGGATAGTCTTACAATCGAAAATGATCTTTTAACCTTAGCCGAAAGTAATTCAAAAGGAAAAATAGATTATTATATCGCTCCGGAAACTGCTCTTCCGGGAAGAGGATCCATTTCCGAAACGGCTTTTGATAAGAGTTTACTTTTAAACAATGTCAAAGGATTTTTATCGAAGCATCCGGGATCCGTTTTTGCAACAGGAATTTCTTCTCACCGTTTTTATAAAAATCAGGAAAATATTCCGGAAGAGGCTTATCAGCTCAATCCTGAACTTTGGGTAGAAAGTTACAATACAGCTATCCAGATCGACCCACAACAGAAAATCCAGGTGTATCACAAAGGAAAACTTGTTCCGGGAGTTGAGATATTTCCGTATATGAATGTTCTGAAACCTCTTTTAGGGGACGCTATGCTTAATCTGGGCGGAACCGTCGCTTCTCTGGGAATAGACAAGGAAAGAAAATCTTTTGCAAATCCTTACAACAAAGGCAGAATGGCCCCGATCATCTGCTATGAAAGCATCTATGGCGAGTTTACAACAGATTACGTTAAAAAAGGAGCCAATTTTCTCGGCATTATGACCAACGACTCGTGGTGGGGCGTTACAGAAGGACACAAACAGCTTTTATCTTATGCCAGGCTGAGAGCCATAGAAACCAGAAGAGAAATTGCACGTGCTGCCAACAGCGGTATATCTGCTCATATCAATGCAAAAGGAGAAGTAGTTGCTGATACTTTCTATGGCGATAAAACAACATTATTTGCCAAAGTGAATCTTTACGAAACGATGACTTTCTATACAAGAGCCGGAGACCTGTTGTCAAGATTTTCTATTTTCGCTTTAGGCTTTTTGCTGTTCTATTTCCTGATTGAAAAGTTTAGAAGCAAAACTAAGAAAGCATAATTTTAAACTCAAAAAACACTAATGATTTACACAAATAAGCACAATTATCTGTGAAAATTCGTACAATCTGTGATTAATAAATTTTGACTACAAAAGTCACAAAAGACAAACATTGAAGTTTTTTTATTCATTACATTATTAATAGTGTATCTGACCACTACTATTCAAACAGTGAGAATTCCCCTCCTCCAGAGGGGTGGCAAATCGAAGATTTGACGAGGTGGTTCAAAAATTACCTTAATATATATCAAAGTAAAAAAAATAGAAAAGCCAGCTGGACGACTGGCTTTTCTTACTAATAGAACTCTTCAGTTTTATTTAATCATAAGTTTTTGAGTGGTTATTTCGTTTTTAATTTTCAGTTTTAATAAATAAACTCCTTTCGGAAGATGGGATACACTGACCGACTGGTCATTATTTAAAACAATATTCTGTTTTCGTCCATCTATAGAATACATTTCAATATCAGAAACTTTTTCCCCTTTGATAAATACTTTCTCCGATGCCGGATTAGGGTAGATTGAAACCTTTCCGTTTACAGCCACATCACGTGTTCCTAAAGTGTTCTGTACCGAGGCATCTGAAAAAGTTTTTGAAGCATCTATTGACCTTACACTCCAGTATACATTCTGGACTGAAGGATCAAGATCCAGGAACCAGGATGGTGTTGTTACCACATATTTTGCAATATTTCCTGCTCCGGGTGCAGACCCTACTTTAATTTCGTAACGAAGTGCATTAGCAGGTGTCTTATCATCCGATGCACCGCTCCACGAGAAATTAAAACGGTTTCCGTTTTTTGTTAAATTAAGGACTGCAGGAGGTGCAGGTTTCAGATTAACTTCAGAAGAAGTATTTTTGAAAATTTTGGTAAGTGAAGGCATGCCCGGATCTGCCCAATCAAATCCGGCCAGCAAAATATCCAGACGGTTGTCATTGTCAAAGTCAAGTAAATTCACAAAACCCGGACCTCCTAAAATATGCAGACCTGTAGGTATGTTTTCAGTAAAATTTTGAGTTGAAGGATTGTATAAAAAAGTCTTTACTACAGCATCATTGTTGTCATCATTCCCAGAAACAATAAAATCATAGTATCCGTCATTATTCAGATCACCTGCAGCTACAGATGAGTCTGCAATTTCAGGAATATTAAATCTTTGTTCTGCCAGGTTTCCTGTCCCGTCATTCATCAGAACCGCCAGATAACCATTATAATTATTATCCTGTCCGGAGATTACAATATCCTGATAACCGTCTGCATTGAAATCTGCAAAATCCATTTTGCCACCTGACAGCGCAGTAAGATCCTGAGACAGAGTCAATATTCCAGCCTGATTCATATAAACTTTGCAAACCGGATTATCTCCCTGTTCCGTCCCTAAAATAACGAGGTCAAGAAGATTGTCATTATTAAGATCAACAAATTTGAAGCTTCCGTTCTGTGTTCCGGGCTGCCAGGCTTTAAAGATCTCAAAATCAGTCCCGGTATTCCTGTAAAAATCCAGATTATTCAGAAATCCCGCTCCTTCTACATATTGTGTTCCGTTGACTGCATAATCTGTTTTACCGTCATTATTAAAATCAAAAGCTTCTAAAGATCCATAAACCTTTCCGGCAAGATCAGCTTCCTTCACAAAACCTGCTCCTGAATTCCGGAATCTGTAATGTTTATAATTGACCACATCATTGTAACTCAATCCTGTCGAAATAATATCCAGAAGACCATCATTATTAAAATCCATGAATTTAATATCCCCTAAATGAGTTGCATCCGTTCCAAGACTGGCATGAGGCACCAGTGAAGTTCCATTATTTTTGTATACTTCGTTAAAAGAGGTGTCAACATTTCCATCACCATCACTATCAATCGCTCCGTTGATCACTATATCCTGCTTTCCATCACTATCCATATCGGCTGCATCTGCTGATCCGTAGTAAAAATTCTTCATACCGGTCTGGATTTCAGCATAGTCCTGTGCCCAAAGCCCAACAGGAAGCATAGATAAAAGAATAAAAATCCTCTTCATTTTATTTTTATTTAGATTAATTAAAAACAAAGATAAAATATTCAGATTTGCTTTTACAGTAAAGCTTATATGAAATATATCAGTCACTTGGCTCAGCCTATCTCAGGATTTCTTTTATTTTAAAATCATGATTATTAATGAGTCTGTTATTTGTAAATATTTTCCAAAAGATTTGTCTATCTAAAAAATTCTTCGTTATTTTGCACTCTCAAATATTATACAAATAAGAACATCGAGATATGTCAAGAATTTGCCAAATAACAGGAAAGCGTGCAATGGTTGGTAACAACGTTTCTCACGCTAATAACAAAACGAAGCGTCGTTTTGAAATTAACTTATTAGAGAAGAAATTTTACCTTCCGGAGCAAGATAAGCACGTAACACTGAAAGTATCAGCTCATGGATTGAGAGTGATTAACAAGATTGGAATCGAGGAAGCTATTGAAAGAGCTACTAGAAACGGATTGATTAAAAAGAATTAATAAATCATGGCAAAAAAAGGAAACAGAGTTCAAGTAATCCTTGAATGTACAGAGCACAAAGAGAGCGGTATGCCGGGAATGTCAAGATACATTTCTACTAAAAATAAAAAGAACACTACTGAAAGATTGGAATTGAAAAAATACAATCCGGTTCTTAAGAAAGTTACAGTTCACAAAGAAATCAAGTAATTTATAAATATATTTTACCATGGCAAAGAAAGTAGTAGCAACCCTACAAAGCGGTCAGTCAAAAAAAATGACTAAAGTTGTGAAAATGGTTAAGTCATCTAAGTCAGGTGCTTACGTTTTCGAAGAAAAAGTAATGAATGCAGACGAAGTAGACGGTTATTTGAAGAAATAATCTCCACTTTATTTACAATATAAAAAACTACTCAGATTTTGGGTAGTTTTTTTGTTATCTTTGTTCACCAGATTATTAATCAACTAAATATACATCATATGAAAAAGATTCTTATTCTGGTTTTCACAGAAATTTTTCTATTTTCATTCGGTCAGAAAAAAATGAGCAATGTAGAATATAAAAGCTCCGCAGAAGTTTTTACCATTAAAGGTCTTTCACAATCGACAAGTATCGACTGTGGAAGTTCTAAAATGATCCTTCTCTCCGGACAGGTTCCACTGGATACTGCAGGTAACCTTGTAGGAAATACTGTTGAACAGCAAACCCAGCAGGTTTTTAAAAATATTGAATACATCCTGAAAGAATATGGAGCTACAGGAAAAGATATTGTAAAGCTGGGAATCTTTATCACTGATATTTCCAAAACGCCAGACTTTAGAAAAATCCGTGATTTATATATCAACCTTCAAAACCCTCCCGTGAGTACCTTGGTGGAAGTAAGCCGTCTTTTCAGAGATGATGTTCTTATAGAGGTAGAAGCTACGGCAGTTATAAAAAACAAATAAGAATGAACTATGAGTTGGTTTAAAAATATTTTCAAAAAAGAAGAAAAGGAAACTTTAGACAAAGGCCTGGAAAAATCCAGCCAAGGTTTCTTTGAAAAAATGACGAAGGCCGTAGTCGGTAAAAGCAAAGTAGATGATGAAGTCCTGGATGATCTTGAAGAAATACTGATTGCATCTGACGTAGGAGCTTCCACAACCATCAAGATCATAGAAAGAATTGAAGAACGCGTTGCCCGTGATAAATATGTAAATGTAAGCGAGCTTGACAATATTCTCCGCGAAGAAATCTCCGGATTACTTCTTGAAAATCCTCATGCAGGAACAGGAAATATTGACACCTCGAAAAAGCCTTATGTAATAATGGTTGTTGGTGTAAATGGTGTCGGAAAAACCACTACAATCGGGAAATTAGCTCATCAGTTTAAATCGGAAGGAAAAAAGGTTGTTCTTGGAGCAGCAGACACCTTCAGAGCTGCAGCAGTAGATCAGCTTACCATATGGAGTGAGAGAGTTGGAGTTCCTATCGTCAAACAGGATATGGGCTCAGATCCGGCTTCTGTTGCTTTTGATACCGTACAGAGTGCTGTGGCACAAGGTGCAGATGTGGTAATTATAGATACTGCAGGAAGGCTTCACAATAAAATCAATCTGATGAATGAGCTTTCCAAGATCAAAAGGGTAATGCAGAAAGTAATTCCTGATGCTCCCCATGAGATCCTTCTGGTTCTTGACGGGTCTACAGGACAGAATGCATTTGAGCAGGCAAAACAGTTTACAGCAGCCACGGAAGTGAATGCTCTGGCAGTAACAAAACTTGACGGAACGGCTAAAGGCGGTGTTGTCATCGGTATATCAGATCAGTTCCAGATTCCGGTAAAATACATAGGAGTAGGTGAAAAAATGCAGGACCTTCAATTGTTTAATGGTACAGAATTTGTAGATTCTTTTTTCAAGAAAAGATGATTTTTATCATATTTATCTTTAAATTAGTACAACAAATTTTATACAAATAACAAAAAAAATTTAGGACTATGGGAATTTTAACTTGGATCATATTTGGTCTTATCGCAGGTGCAATTGCAAAACTTATTATGCCGGGAACACAGGGCGGCGGTTGGCTGATGACAATTATCTTAGGTATTGTCGGAGCTTTTGTTGGCGGATTTGTAGGTAGCCTTATCGGCTGGGGTTCGGTTAACAGTTTTGATTTTAAAAGCATGTTATTAGCTGTAGGAGGAGCTCTAATCGTTCTCTGGATCTACGGAATGGCTACGAAAAAAGGCTAAATAAGCCAGATAAAAAATAAAATCCCGGAACTGAAATTCAGCTCCGGGATTTTTTGTACAATATAATTTAGTTTAGTTGATTTTAATCTGGTATGGCATTTCCATTTTTACTTCAGACTGCAGCTTCTGATCTGTAATCTGCTGAAGGATTTCATAATTTGCCTTTCCTATCTTGTTTTTAATAATTCTTGCAGAAACATCTTCTTCGTTCAGATCTTTGAAAACCTGCTCAAACGGAGTCATTCTTTTAGGATAAGAAGACACGTGATAAGATTTTAATCCTGCTTTCTGTGCTGCAAATTTCACAGCGTCGTTTAATGTTCCCAATTCATCTACAAGACCAATTTCTTTAGCACGTACACCGCTCCATACTCTTCCCCCTCCTACACTGTCGATCTGCTCGAAAGTCTGTTTCCTGTTCTGAGTAACGAAATGCACAAATCTCTTATAAGTTCCTTCCACACTTCTTGTAATCAGGCTTACTCCATAAGGCGTAACCCCATTCAAAGCTGAATAATACTGGGAATTGGCATTCGTTGCGACAATATCTGAACGGATCCCGTTCTTATTAGCAATATCCTTATAATAAGGTATCACTCCGAAAACTCCGATAGAACCTGTCAGTGTATTAGGCTCAGAATAAATTTTATCAGCTGCCATTGCAATGTAATATCCTCCGGAAGCTGCATAATCTCCAAAAGATACTACTAAAGGCTTTTTCTTTTTCAACTGCTGTAATTCAAATAAAATCTGATCTGAAGCATTGGCACTTCCCCCAGGAGAATTGATTCTGAAAACAACAGCCTTTACTTTATCATCATTCTGAAGATCTTTGATATATTTCACATATTTTTCAGAATAGATCTCATTGTAACCGTCACCATTGTTAATTCCTCCGGAAGCATACAATACAGCTACTTTCTCCCCGGATTTATCTTCGCCCGCATAAGAACTGATATAACCAGCTAACGATACCTTATTCAATTTTTCTTTCTCTTTAAGACTAAGCTTGCTTTTTATCATCTGATCATATTCTGTTTTCTGAATCAGTTTGTCGGCAAGTTTATATTTTAAGCTTAATTCTGGAATCATTCCATATAAGCTGTCCACAACCGTTCTGAACTGAGCAGTATCAATCTTTCTTGAAACAGCCATTTTGGTTGAACTTCTTTTCCAGATATCATTTAAAAGTGTACTCAATTGTTCTTTATTCTCAGGAGAAATATCATTTCTTAAAAAAGGTTCAACCGCTGATTTAAATTTGCCATGTCTTATAACTTCTATACCGATACCATATTTGTCAGCAAAATCTTTAAAGAATGTAACCTCAGTAGCCAACCCTTTCAATTCTATCATTCCTGACGGATTAAGATAATATTGATCCGCAACAGATCCTAAGTAATAAGAAGCCTGTGAAACTGCATTCCCGTAAGCATATACAAATTTTCCACTCTTTTTAAAGTCCTCAACAGCACTTCTGATATCATCTATCTGTGTCATTCCTGCATGCAGATCATCAGCTTCAATACTTATACCTTTAATGTTATCATCGTCTTTAGCTTTCTTAATGGCCTCCAACACATCATACAGCATAACGCTCTTGTTTTTTTCACTGATATTGAACAACCCCACTTCTTCTTCAGTAGGACTATCTATTATGTTAGTTTTTAAATTAATCGTAAGAACAGAATTGTTTTTCACTACAACAGATTTGTCGTTCCCCATGGAACTGAACACTAGCATCATAATGAAAAAGACGAAAAATAAGGCACATAATAGGACAATTGCCACTATATTTGCCAAGACGTTTTTAAAGAAACTTCTCATAAATTCAATCAATTTTCTAATATGTCGCAGCATAAGGTAGTTTTGTTACTAGGAAGTAACCTTGGAGATCAAAAAAAAAATTTGCAACTGGCTCTAAAGAAAATCAGTGATGGCGGTAATCACATTTCACAAACAAGCGAATTTTTGATAACGGAACCCGTAGAATTTGTCAGTTCCAATATTTTTTGTAATATTGCATCAGAAATATTCACTCATTTGTCACCTATCAAACTGCTAGAATTTATTAAAAATATAGAAGTGGAGATGGGTAGAACCGAGGATTCAATTGCATCGGGCGGCTATAGTGACAGAATAATAGATATTGATATCATTAAATATAATGATTTGAAATTCAAATCAAAAAAATTAGAAATTCCTCATCAAAAGCATTTATTCGAAAGGGAATTTTCTAAAATATTATTGAAAGATTTTATCTAAATAAAACATAAAAAACATATATGAAATTAGGTTTATTATTATTGGCCACACTACCTATCGCGGCTTATGCCCAGGATAGTACTACAGTAAACTCGTCTAGTGAGTACCCTAATACCTTCTCTTCAGGTTCTGCTAATGTACAGCGTTTCGACAACAAAGCCAGACGTTTTAATGACTGGTCTATTTCCGTTGGAGGAGGTGCTGCATTCATGGTACACTCTGACCTTAGATCTATTTATGACAAAAAGGTTAACTGGGGCTACAATGCTTATGTAAGTATTGACAAGCAGATCACTCATACTTTTGGATTAAGCCTTATCTATCAGAGAGGAGAAACTAAGCAGAAAGCAATGTTAGATGGCGCGGCAGGTATTGCAGCAGGTGTAGGAACAGCAACTACAAAGTTTAACCAGCTTGCTTTAATGGGAGATATTAACTTCTCTAATCTATTGAGAAGAGTTGATAATCATTCACCTTACAGATGGGCATTACACGGTTATGCAGGTATCGGTATCCAAAATTACAATACTTCCTTGCATGATGCAAACGAGTTCAGATGGAGCGACAGCCCGAAAAGAGTTCCTTTATTTATCGATCAAAAATTTGATTTTAATTCAATCTACTATCAGTTCGGTACTGGATTGAAATATAAGGTATCAAAGCTTATTGATATTGAAGCAAGAGCTATGTATATTATAAGTGGGGATGATGAATTCGATGGAGGCGGATGGGCTGATCCAAATAACTATGATCCTGCAACTCCAGGTTCAAAGTATAACATGATCAGTGATTCCAGATCTGATAATGCATTGTCAGTTACTTTAGGGGTTTCTTTCAAATTAGGAAACAAACTATCTCACTTGGCATGGCATGATCCGCTTCAGGAAGCATACTACAGAACAAGCGTTTTAGAAAATGCAGCTACAGATCTTGTGGTATGTGAAAAAGGTGACGCAGATAATGACGGCGTATGTGACGATTGGGACAGACAGCTTGATACTCCTGCTGGTGCAAGAGTAGATGGTGCAGGTGTAGCTTTAGATATGGATCTTGACGGAGTGATAGATTTATACGATAAGTGTGTAACAGTTCCCGGACCTGTTGAAAACAACGGTTGTCCTACAAAATAAGAAACAGGAATAAAAACTGTTTTATAAAATTTAAATCATTTAATTAACTAAATAAAAATACACTATGAAATTAAGTTTAGCAATTGTAGCATTAGCAATGGCAATTCCAGCCGCGAGCTATGCGCAAGACTCAACAGCAGTTTCAAATGGAGAATATCCAAACACGTTTTCTTCTGGTTCTGCCAATGTTTCTCCGTTTACCAATCAATCAAAAAGATTTAATGACTGGTCTATTTCAGCCGGTGCTGGTGTACCATTGGTACAATCAGGGGATTTAACATCTATCAAGAATGGTAACGGTAAAAACTTATTCGGATACTCTGCTTATTTAAGTATTGATAAAGCGATCACTCATGCGTTCGGTTTAAAATTACAATATGACAGAGGTGAAACAAGACAAGGATGGTTCAATACTAAAGATGCTGCACCAGATGCAACAGCTGTAGGTGCAAGAACTCAATATGATGCGATCTCATTATTGGGAGACATCAACTTCTCTAACTTATTGAGAAGAGTTGACAACCACTCACCTTTCAGATGGGCACTTCACGGTTATGCCGGTATTGGTACTATCGCTTACAGAGCTTATCAAAAAGACATTAACGGACAAAGACTTGCTACAGAAGTTAAGCCTTTCAAACTAGGTTCAATGTTTATGCAAGCTGGTACAGGTTTAAAATACAAAATCAATAACAGACTTGATATTGAAGGTAGAGTAATGTATGTGGTAACCGGTGATGATGAGTTCGATGGTGGAGGTGACAAATACAGCGCAATCAACAAGCGTGAGGAGCAGGTATCTGATAACTTCTTCAATGCAACTTTAGGTCTTACTTTAAAATTAGGAAAACACGAATCTCACCTAATGTGGCATGATCCACTTCAGGAGATCTATTACAAACTTGATGTTTTGGCTAACAAAAACCAGGATATTGAAGTATGTAAAAAAGGAGATGCTGATAACGACGGAGTTTGTGACGATTGGGACAGACAGCTTGATACTCCTGCTGGTGCAAGAGTGGATGGTGCTGGTGTTGCTCTTGATACTGACCTTGACGGTGTAATCGATCTTTACGATAAGTGTGTAACAGTTCCTGGACCTGTTGAAAACAATGGCTGTCCTACAACTACTGCAGGACCTGTAGTAGAAACAGAAACTAAGCTTGAAGGAATTGAGTTTGATTTAAATTCTGACAGAATTTTACCTTCAAACACTCCAATCTTAAATAATGCTGTTTCTTATATCAACTCTTCAAACGGAGCATATAACGTAATCGGAGCTACAGATACAAGAGCTTCTGATGCTTATAACCAAAAATTATCTGAAAGAAGAGCAAATAGCGTTAAAAACTATTTGATCAAAAACGGAGTAGAATCTTCTAAATTAAACGCAATCGGTAGAGGTGAAAAAGACCTTAAATACCCTGAGTGTGAACCTGCTACTAAATGTCCTGAATGGAAAAACAGAGCAAACAGAAGAGTATATTTCGAAGCTAAATAATAAACTTTTTAGTAAATATATCAAAGCCGTGCAATGCACGGCTTTTTTTGTTGTAATACTTTTATTACATTTACCCTATGATTTCTCAGCAGGATTTCCAAAAATTAAAATATGATACCCTGAAATATTTTTGGGGTTATGATACTTTCAGAGATTCTCAGGAAGAGATTATAGATGCTGTTATTAAGGAAAATGACAGTCTCGTTCTTTTGCCGACAGGTGCAGGAAAATCTCTCTGCTATCAGCTTCCCTCTTTATTAAAGGAAGGAACCTGCCTTGTAGTTTCACCTTTGCTTGCGCTGATGAAAGATCAGGTGAGCCAGCTAAAGCATCGCGGCATTGAAGCAGAATATCTGTCTTCCGAACTAGATGAATATGATGCAGAAGCTATCTATGACCGTTGTAAAGACGGCCTTACCAAATTACTGTATGTTTCTCCTGAAAGATTAACCAATACACAATTTCTTCAGAACATTGAAGAAATCCAGCTGTCATTCATTGCTGTTGATGAAGCTCACTGTATTTCAGAATGGGGGCAGGATTTCCGTCCGAGCTATCAGAATATCAAAGAATTCAGACAAAATCATCCCAAAGTTCCCTGCCTTGCCTTAACCGCCACCGCAACTCCCAAAGTACTTGAAGAAATCAGAAATAAACTGGAACTAAAAAAACCGTTTGTTTTTCAGAAAAGTTTTAGAAGAGAAAATATCCGGATTTTTTTGGATGAAGTCTCCGATAAATTTCAACGTGTTTTTGATATTTTAAAGCATAGTAATGATTCCGGAATTGTCTATGTAAGAACCCGGAAGGATGCAGAAATGCTGGCAGAATTTCTAAAAAAAAACCAGGTAAAAAACGTAGATTATTTTCATGCAGGTTTAACTACAAAAGAAAAGAATACAAGACAATCCATCTGGAATAAAAGTGATAATCACGTTTTGATCTCGACCAATGCCTTCGGTATGGGAATAGACAAGGACAATGTCCGCTTTGTAATCCATTTTTCTCCTGCACCATCATTGGAAAATTATTACCAGGAAATCGGAAGAGCTGGAAGAGACGGTAAAGACAGTTTTGCATTCCTTCTTTGGAACAAACAGGAATTGCTCAATTTTGATGAAATCTTAAAAAACCAGACTCCTAACAAAGCTGAATTTTTAAAGATCATTACCTACCTCTACTCTATTTTCCAAGTTGCAGAGCATGAATTACCTGAGAAAGTTTTCCAGCTGAATATTCAGGGAATCCAAAATTTCACCCGGCTGTCGAAAGCAAAGATCAGTAATGTTCTTAATTTTCTGCATAACCAGGAAATCATCTATCATAACGACAACAAAAGCCTGTCTTCACTGGAACTTCTCTTCAATGCTGAGGAAATAGACCAGCTGCCACAAAAAGATGCTTATTTCATAGAACTTCTGCTTCGTACGGTATCAGGAATTACGACTCATAAAGTAATGTTCAGTGAACAGCAGGTGAGCAGTAAAATCGGAGTAAGTGTCCCTTTAATCAAAGAGCGGCTTAAAGAACTTCAGCAGAAGGATTATCTGGAATATGTAGATGGTGCTCTTTCAAGCATCAAATTTTTGAAGCCACGTGATGAAAGAGTAATTAATGCAGCCTATTGGAAACTTTTCGAACATATCCAAAAAAATAAGATCCAGAAATGGGAAGAGATGAAGTTTTTTATAGAAAATACAGATTACTGTAAAATGAAGCTCATTCTTGCTTACTTTGGTGAAAAAAACACAAAAAATTGTGGTCAATGCTCAGTTTGTGAAAAGAATAAACAATCCATTTTCGGTAAAAATATTTCCCAGCAAATCATCAATCTGCTGGCTAAAAGACCTTCTACCATCGAGGACCTTTCCGTTCAGCTCAATTATCATTCTAAAAACAATATTTTAGAAAATCTTATCTTCCTTCTGGATTCCGGAAAAGTAAAGATGCTGAATTTCAGAACATATGCATTGAGTGATTCATAATAGGCATCTTTATCAATGATGAATTTGCTTTACACGTTTTTTAGAGTCAAAATTTGAGACTTTTCTAATACAGTTCGCAACGATAATCCAACAACTACCAACCCGCAACAATTAACCTTACAGCGCTTCCCGAAACTCAAAAAACCCTTATCTTTGCACCATGAAATCATTGAAAGTCGTTTTTTTAGGGACTCCGGAATTTGCTAAAACATCTTTGGAGGCTATCCATCAGTCAAATCATGAAGTTGTTGGTGTTATAACTGTAGCAGATAAAGCCAGCGGACGTGGTCAGAAGATCAGCCAGTCGCCGGTAAAAGTTTATGCTTCAGAAAATAATATTCCCGTTTTCCAACCTGAAAAATTGAGAAATCCTGAATTTCTAGAAGAGCTTAGAAAACTGGATGCTGACGTTTTTGTGGTAGTTGCCTTCAGAATGATGCCTAAAGTTCTTTTCGAAATGCCTAAAATGGGAACGTTCAATCTTCATGCATCGTTGCTTCCTGATTACAGAGGTGCAGCTCCAATTAATTATGCGGTAATTAACGGTGAAGAAAAAACAGGAGCCACCACATTCTTTATCAATGAAAAAATAGATGAAGGAAATATTCTTCTTCAGGAAGAACTTGATATTTTACCCGATGAGAACGCCGGAAGTCTGCACGACAGATTAATGGTAATGGGTTCAAAGCTGGTAGTAAAAACACTTGACGGTCTGGCTGAAAATTCCATTACTGAAAGACCTCAGCCTCAGGTAGAGCATCCAAAAAATGCTTATAAAATCTTTAAAGAAGATACCAGAATCGACTGGAAAGCTCCTTCAAAAACAGTACATCGGTTTATCCTTGGAATGTCTCCTTATCCTGCTGCTTTCACGACCTTAAAGATTGGAGCAGAAGAGAAAGGATTAAAGATATTCGCAGGAAAATTTGAGATAACAAATCATGGAAAAACTTCCGGAACTCTGGACATTTCTAAAAATGAATTCAAAATTTATACCCAGGACGGTGTTTATTTTCCACAGGAACTCCAGCTTGAAGGCAAGAAAAGAATGACGGTAAAAGATCTTCTAAACGGATTCAGAAATTTTGATGAGATAGAACTATCAGTTTGAGGGTAAGAGAGTATATGAGTTTTAGAGAAAATGAATTTTGAGACATTAAATTGAAAATTTCAATAGTCTGAAATCTTGATTCTTGGCTCTAAAGATTCACTTGCAAAGCAAATTCATTATTGACTATTAAATCTTAATTCTTACTCACAATTTTCCGGCGGATTCTGCTTATAAACTCAGGAGTGACGCCCAGATAAGCTGCAATCTGGATGTTGGTAAGGCGATGGGCTGTTTGCGGATATTCTTTCAAAAAGTCCTGATAACGTTCATCAGAAGGTTTGCTTAAATTATCAATAATTCTGCGCTGTAAAGCTATAACTGACATCTGAAATTTTAACCTTATCAGTCTTTCAATTTCAGGAATTTCCCGATAGAATCTTTCTTTATCTTCTTTTGAAATAAGAAGAATTTCACTGTCTTCAATGGCCTGAATATTGAGCTGGGACGGAATCTGGTTGATAAAACTGTCAATATCCGAGATCCACCAGTCTTCCACTCCGAAATACAGAATCTGCTCATCTGCATTTTTATCAGTACGGAAAACTTTAAAACATCCGCTCAATACAAAGCCTTCGGCTTCACAGATATCTCCCTCTTTTAAAAGAAAATCCTTTTTCTTTAATTTCTTAATCTTGAAGGCACTGCAATATTTCTCCAGTTTTTCGTCTGAAATTTCAATATACTGTCTGATGTGTTTCTTCAAAGATTCTGTCATGGTTTAAAAATAAAAAAAGGTTTAGTAAAATCCTAAACCTTTTATATTATTATATTGAATTTATTTTTAATTCTCAATTTCCAATAAAAACTGGCAATAAAGTTAATTCAAAATAGATAAGTCTCCCTTACAGCTGAACCAACTCTGTAACCTCTACATCATATCCGCCAACCTGTGGTTTGATATTAGGATTTTGAGTAATTACCTTGAATTTATTGATTCCCAGGTTTTTCAGTATCTGTGTTCCGATACCGTAATCCCTGTAATTGTATGCTAAAGTAGGATGCTGCTCCTGCCCGTCCTGATAATTCAGGAACTGCTGAAGTTTTCTCAGAGTATTTTCAGAATTGGAAACATTGTTGATGAAGATCACAGCGCCTTTTCCTTCTTCATTGATCATATTGGTTACTTTCTCCAACAAAGGTTTCTCCCCGTTGTTAAGTCTTGTCAATACATCAAAATAAGAATCTGAAGACTGAACTCTTACCAACACTGGCTCATCAACCGTCCAGGAACCTTTTGTCAATGCAAAATGGATCTGGTCATTTGATGTTTCTCTGAATGCGAAGAAATCAAATTCACCGTAAGCGGTTTTTACTTTTCTTTCTTCAAGCCTTTCGATCAGGTTTCCTTTTTTAAGCTGATAATGGATCAGATCTTCAATAGAAACGATCTTCATATCATGCTTCTGGGCAAAAGCGTGAAGTTCAGGCAAACGTGACATAGTACCATCATCATTCATGATCTCACAGATTACACCTCCTTCCTTTAAACCTGCTAAATTTGTCAGATCAATGGCTGCTTCAGTATGTCCGGCTCTTTTCAGAACCCCTCCTTTTCTTGCACGAAGCGGGAAAATATGGCCGGGTCTCATGAAATCTGTCGGCTTGGATTTTTCATCCATCAAAGCTAAAATTGTTTTGGCTCTGTCACCCGCAGAAATACCTGTGGAAGTTCCGTTACCAAGAAGGTCAACAGAAACGGTAAAAGCAGTTTCCTTTGGATCGCTGCTTCTGCTTACCATTACCTCAAGGCCAAGCTCGTCGCATCTTTTTTCAGGAAGTGGCATACAGATGAGTCCTCTTCCGTGGAATGCCATAAAATTGATAATTTCCGGTGTTGTCAGCTCCGCAGCACAAAGAAAATCACCTTCGTTTTCTCTGTCCTCATCATCTACTACTATGATTATTTTACCATTTTTAAGGTCTTCGATAGCCTCTGGAATAGTATTCAATTTAATATCAGACATGTTTACTTTTTATTTGTGCAAAGATACTTATAAAAATAAGCATCTGCCAATTAATATGAATGTTTGTTAGGCTTTGGATAAAGAGTTCGCAGCCTCTCTGAAAATCTCATAAGACCTCAGTCTTTTCTGATGATCGTAGATATGCGAGTTGATAATTAATTCATCAACATTGAATTTTTCCTGAAAATCTTTCAGTTTTTCCTCAATTTCTGTCTGATCTCCAATCAATGTATACTTTAGTTTCTGGAGCACCATCGATTTTTCCATTGGTGACCAGATATCATCCATATCGTCTACAGGAGGTGCAAAAGGTTTTCTGTCATTTCTGATGATATTGATGAATGCCTGAAATAGAGTTGTAGAAATTTTATGAGCTTCTTCTGAAGTTTCAGCCGCTACTCCATTAATACATGCCATAATGTAAGGCTTATCCAGTTGTTCCGAAGGCTGAAAATGTTCTCTGTAAATATTAAACGACATTTCCATTTGTTCAGGAGCAAAGTGTCCTGCAAAAGCATATGGAAGCCCCAATTCTGCCGCTAACCAGGCACTATCTGTACTGGATCCCAGAATGTAAAGCGGAATATCCAAACCTTCGCCGGGAATGGCACGAACCAGAGCATCAGAATTATCTTTGGAAAAATATCTCTGTAGTTCCAGAATCTGTCTCGGAAACTGTTGGTTGATTATTGCAGGATTTCTTCCCAAAGCCTGAGCCGTAAGACCATCAGTTCCTGGTGCTCTTCCCAAGCCAAGATCTATTCTGCCGGGAAAAAGAGATTCCAGTGTTCCGAACTGTTCAGCAATGATTAATGAACTGTGGTTGGGAAGCATAATTCCACCGGAGCCGACTCTTATTGTTTTTGTTCCGTTGGCAATAAAGCCAATCAGAACTGAAGTGGCAGAACTGGCAATACTTTCCATATTGTGATGTTCGGCCAGCCAGAATCTTTTATAATTTAAGCTTTCAGTATGGTTTGCTAAAGATAAACTGTCCTGAAAAGTATCGTGAATGCTTTTTCCCTGTTTTACGGGAGCTAGATCCAGCACCGATATTTCAAAATTTTTCATATTTTAAATGTTAGGTTTAAAACCAAACAAATTTAAATCAATAAAATTGCAATAGTTACTTTTTGTAATTGATAGGATGGATTAGCTAGTTCAGGAAAAAACTATTGGAAATTAAATTCTTATTTAAATGATTTTACTTATACAATTTGACAGATCATAAAAATAGTTTAAATCTTACTTGTAAACTTTCCATAAAAAGACGAAGTTTATCAAATAAAAATTCCATCTGAAAACTATCATGAAAAAATTCTGCATTATCCTTATTTCTTTTCTCCTGATCAGCTGTTCATTTAATCAAACCTTTTCAAACAGAGAAGAAGATAAAAAAGAGGCAGAAAAAATCTCTCAAAAATTCTTTTGGGAACTAAAGTATGGAGGCAATCTGGATACAATTTACAATCTGTTCAGTGATAAGTTTTTTGAAGTAACGAACAAAGAAAAGTTACTCCAAATAATCAATGTATCTCAAAATGATATAGGACGGGTTGAAGAATATAATTTAGTAAAATGGGAAACACTTATTATAAAAGGATCTAATTCAAAAAGTGAATATTTATTGATATACGATGTTAAAAGAGGCTCAGGCAAAACGGAAGAAACTTTTTCCATGGAGAAAGATAAAAACGGGGATATTAAGATTGTTGGATACAGGGTTAACCAAGATCTGTTGAATAAATAAAAACAGCCTGTCTCGCTTGAGACAGGCTGTTTTATTATACCGTTTTGTTTTTCTTCTTCTTAAAATTATAATGATTAATCAAAATTCTGATCTCATTAAATTCAAAATCATTCGGAAGAGCATTCTTCCATTCCGTTAAGGATTCATGAGGGTTTTCATAAAATTCTTTTTCAAATGCTTTGATCTTATCCGAAGTAATCACTCTTGAAATATCCAGCAATCCCTGTTCTGCAAATTTGGCTAAATGCCCGATTACGGTTTCTTTTACCAAGCCTCTTTCGAGAGCAATTTCACCAATAGTTTTTCCCTCTTCAAATAACTGGAAGGTCAGAACCTGAGAAGGAACTTTTGCGATCTTTAAATTGATCTCCTTGTTATTTTTTTCATCTAAAAGTTTCGTTTCCAATAGATGAGCTTCTTTCAGGTTATTCAGATATTCTTCCGTATCCTCAAGCCAGTCTCTGAATGCTTCATTATATTGTTTTAACCCTTTTGTTCCTTTAATTTCAGCATAGAATTCTTTCAGCGGATTGAAAACCTTGTCTCTTATTTCGATAAAGAAAAAATTAACTGCCCCTTTAGTTTTGCTTTCAATATCAGACCATTCTTCTTTGTTCTCAATAAAATTGTTAACCTTCTGGGAAATTACTCTTTCCAGTTTTTCAAAGATTTTTCCAAGGCTGACAATTTCATGTTTCAGTTGAAGGTATAGCTGATTTGTCTTTACGTGATCAATATTTTTTGTGGTAATGGAAAGCTTGTTCCAGTCTTCCACTTCCTGCAGAAACCAGAGACAGTTTACCGTACGGAGTACTTTTTTGATGCTGTAATCATATTTTTCCTTATTCAGAATAGCCTCCACATTATCATTGGCAAAAGTATCACCCTGGAACTGCAGAATTCTGTTATCCTTAAAAATAACCTCAGGGGTAATTTTAGATTTTAACACAATCCCTTCCAGAGTACGGCATCTGGACAGCGCTACATAGACCTGACCTGCTGTAAAACTTTTCCCCGCATCAATAATTACTTTGTCAAATGTAAGACCCTGGCTTTTATGAATGGTAACGGCCCACGCCAGCTTTATCGGAAACTGTTCGAAGCTTCCCAAAACTTCTTCTTTGATATTTTTCTCTGTATCAAGGAAATATTTCTTCTGTTCCCAGACTTCTCTTTTAACTGTAATTTCTCTTTCACTGCCATCCAGAACAACTTTGATCTCATTGTCATCCAAAGCAGAAATTTCACCCAGTTTTCCATTGAAATATTTCTTTTCACCGGTAATATCATTTCTTATGAACATCACCTGTGCTCCTACTTTTAATTCCAAAAACTGTTCATTCGGGAACTGGTTTTCTTTGAAATCTCCAAAGAGCTTGGCTTCATAGGTTTTAACTGTCAGGTTAATTTCTTCCAGTTTTTCCTGGTTGATTTCGTCCGCCATCTTATTGTGCGAACACAGATAAACATAAGATTCTGTTCCTGTTTTAAAATCCGGATCGTATCGTTTGTTAAGGTCTTCAAAGTTGATATTGGCTACATCACCGTCACGGATCGCGTTCAGGATTTCCAGGAATTTTTCATCCGATTGTCTGTAAACCTTTGTCAATTCAATCGTCAGAAGCGGAATATCCTTAATGGCAAGACTGTCAAAAAAGAATGGTGACTGGTAACACATTTTTAAAATATGCTCGTCTCTCACCACCGGCGGAAGCTGGTAAAGATCTCCAATGAACAGCATCTGCACTCCACCAAACCGCTGGTTGTTCCTTCTGATAAATCTCAGCGAGAAATCCATCATATCAAGAACGTCTGCTCTGAGCATGGAAACCTCATCAATAATAAGAACTTCCACTTCTCTTAAAAGCTTGAGTTTGTCTTTTCTATATTTGAAATGAGGCATCAGGTCGGCAATATTATTCGCCAAGCTTCCGTCAATACGGTCCGTAGTTGGTAAAAAGGTCCTTAAAGGCAGGCCAAACATGGAATGGATGGTAACTCCTCCTGCATTAATCGCAGCAATTCCTGTAGGAGCAACCACAATATATTTTTTCCTCGTTTTCTTCACAAAATCATTAAGGAAGGTTGTTTTTCCCGTTCCTGCTTTTCCTGTAAGAAAAACGCTTCTGTTTGTATGCTCTATTAAGTCAAAAAAATGATTGTTCATTGTGCTTCAAAATTACGGAAATGAATTTGATTTTCTTACCTTGGCATAACTTTTGAAAATTCTTTAACAGAAAAGAAATTATAATGAAAAAAAGTTTCATATATACTCCACTATTAGCATTATGCACTATTTTTGTAACAGTTTCATGCAATACATCCAAGAACGCCAATACAAATCTGCCTAAAGATATTGCAGAAAGACCTGCAGACGAGGACAGTCAAAAATATGAGCAGGCCCAATTGGATAAATTAAAAGCATCTATCGAATCTGAGGCATCCAGAGAAAAATGCACCAGTGCTTCGGAATGGACATTTGCACCGATGGGAGCCAAAGGCTGCGGAGGACCTCAGCAATATATTGCCTATCCTAAAAAGATAGAAACTACGCTGCTTCCAAGAATTGAGGAATACACACAGAAGGTAAAAGCCTTCAACGAAAAATACAATATTGTCTCTGACTGTATGATGATAATGCCACCAACATCCGTGAAGTGTATTAATGGAAAAGCCCAGCTTATCACAGCAGAGCAGTAAAAAGAGAATCAAAGCAAAGGTTATATATCCTGTTGAGAAATCAACAAAACTTACCCAGGAGTTTATACTAAGGATCAAAAAAAGCTCTATCATATGATGGAGCTTTTGTTATATTTTATTTTGAAGTGAAGTGTGAATTTTTCTCCACAAGTGAATAATCAGTTTTTAGCATGATTTTTCAGGTAGCAAACATCAGATTTCAAACTTATCGAAAGTTTAAATTTAATATCTTTCAATTCCTTTATTTACTCTAAAATCCTCAAACTCCAGAACTCTCAAACCCACACTTACCCTCACACTTTCAGGTTCTCCTTATACCATGAAGAATATTTCACATAATTATCTGCAATCCTGTTTACCTCTCCTTCAAGTAACTGGGCAGAAATATCTTTAATCTTTCTTGCCGGCACACCGCCCCAGACTTCTCCCGATTTGATATGGGTTCCCTGTGTCACTACAGAACCTGCCCCTACGATAGAGTTTTCTTCTACCAGACAGTCATCCATTACGATAGCGCCCATGCCGATCAGTACATTATCTTTAATAGTACAGCCATGAACGATTGCATTATGACCTATGGAAACATTATTTCCGATATTTAAAGGGTGCTTCTGATAGGTGCAGTGCAGCATGGCATTATCCTGAACATTCACTTTATCGCCCATCCTGATGTAATGCACATCTCCTCGGATCACCGCATTGTACCAGATACTGCAGTTTTCCCCCATCGTAACGTCACCTATAATAGTAGCCGTTTCTGCCAAAAATGTACCCTCTCCTATCTGAGGTGTCTTTCCTAAAAGTTCTTTTACAATTGCCATAATATTAATTTGATAATTTGAAAATGAGTTAATTCGAAATAATTTTTACAAAATCAATGCTGGCCTGTAATTTTAAATAACCGTGATAGCAAAAATCTAATTTCCAATCTCTGACTTCTAATTTCTAATTGCGTATTTTTGTATCTCAAATTTAACGAAAAAATGCGTACGATACTTATAGAACCAACTGAAAACACGAAAGTGATGAAATTTGTCGCGGATTATAACCTGATCCCGGGATCTTTAGAGTTGGACAGAAGTTCAGATATTTCAGAAATTCCTTTAGCTCAGGAACTTTTCAACTATCCTTTTGTGGAAAGAATTTTCATTACGGCTAATTTTGTTGCGGTAGCGAAACAAGACACTGTAGAATGGGAGCATGTAGCAGAAAGCCTTAAAAATGTTATTGAGGACGAATTATTGGCCAACCCGAGAATTTATCTTCAAAAAAAGAAGGAATTGTATCAGATTTATGCTGAAATGACTCCTAATCCTAATGCCATGAAGTTTGTTTCCAGCAAGCTGCTTATAGAGGGTTTTGTGGAAGTGAAATCGAGAGATAATTCGGAGGGCGTTCCTTTGGCGAAGGCTATCTTTAATGAATTTGATTTTGCAAAAGAAGTCTTCATTTCTGACAACTTTGTAGCGGTAACAAGGGATGATTCTGTGGAATGGCATCAGGTAATGATGGCTGTACGAGGTTTCATCGCTGAATATCTTCAGAACGGAGGGGAAATTTCCACTCTTGAACCTCAGAAACATGAAAATCCTGTTGAAAAGATCATCAACAGAGAATATACAGATGATGAGCAGAAAATTTCAGATATTTTAAATGAATATGTAGCTCCTGCAGTGGAAAATGACGGTGGAAAAATTTCGCTGATGGAATATGACCAGGAAAGTAAAACAGCAAAAATGTTGTTACAGGGAGCCTGTTCAGGATGTCCAAGCTCTACCGCCACTTTGAAAAACGGAATTGAAAACATTTTAAAACAGTTCGTTCCGGATTTAGTGGAAAAAGTAGAAGCTGTCAACGGATAATCAGCCTGAAATGTCACCCGGAAAGAAGATTTTGGTCATTATCGGAAGTGCCACGAAACATTCCAGCAACCGGAAGTTAATAGAACAGGTTCTGGAAAAACATTCTGACACAGATTTTCATATCTATGATGATCTTTCTGATCTTCCGCATTTTGATACCTCATTAACGGATACGGATACACCGCAGGAAGTTTTGAAGATCAGGGAAGAAATAGAAAGTTCGGATGGCATCTTGTTTTCTACTCCGGAATATATTTTCAGTATCCCGGGCAGATTGAAAAATTTACTGGAATGGTGTGTTTCCACCACTATTTTTTCTGAAAAACCGGTTGCGGTAATTACGGCGTCTGCCAACGGAGAAAAAGGACACGAGGAATTAATCATGATTCTGAAAACACTGGGGGCAAAAACAGAAGATAAGCATCAGCTTTTAATAAAAGGAATAAAGGGTAAATTTAATGATAACGGCTTGGTTGAAAATAATACCTTTGCCCAAGTATCAACATTGATAACAGATTTTGAAGAGGCTGTTTCATAATTAAAATTAAAAATATTGGCTAAAAAAGGAATTTTACTGGTAAATCTTGGTTCTCCAAAATCTACGGCTGTAAATGATGTAAAGGAATATCTTGACGAATTTTTAATGGATGAAAGGGTAATTGATTACCGCTGGATTTTCCGTGCACTTCTGGTCCGCGGAATTATTCTGAATACAAGACCCGCAAAATCTGCAGAAGCCTATAAAACAGTATGGACAGATGAAGGCTCTCCTTTGATTTTCATCACTGAAAAAATTCAGAAAAAACTGCAAAAGCTGGTTGATGTTCCTGTGGAAATCGGGATGAGATATGCTGAACCAAGCATTGAAACAGGAATTCAAAAATTGGTTGACCAGGGAGTTTCTGAGATTGTCCTTTTCCCATTGTATCCTCAATATGCGATGAGTACTACGGAAACGGTGATTGAAAAAGCTGAGGAAGTACGGAAAAAGAAGTTTCCTAAAGTAAAGATCAATTATATACAGCCTTTTTATAACAGGGAAATTTATATTAATTGTCTGGCTGAAAGTATCAAGGAAAAGCTTCCTGAAAATTTTGATGCTCTGCAGTTCTCTTATCACGGTGTTCCGGAAAGGCATATTTATAAAACAGATCCGTCCAAGACCTGCAAAATTGATGATGCCAACTGTATCAACAGCCAGGTAGATACCCATAATGCCTATTGCTACAGACATCAGTGCTATAAAACTACAGAAGCTGTTATTGCTAAAATGGGGCTTCCCAAAGAAAAAACAATTGTCTCTTTCCAGTCAAGATTGGGGAAAGATAAATGGATAGAGCCTTATACGGATGAAACTTTAGAAACAATCCCTAAAAAAGGAGTAAAAAATCTTGCTATTGTTTGCCCTGCCTTTGTTTCCGACTGTCTTGAAACTCTAGAAGAGATTTCGGTAGAAGGGAAAGAACAGTTTCAGCATGGAGGCGGAGAAAACTTTCACTATATCCCATGTCTGAATGATGAAGACCGCTGGATAGATGTGGTAAAAACTCTCTGCGAAGAAAAGCTGAATGATTTTTACTTAGTATAATTTTATCAATACATAAAAAATAAAAGAGTCACAAAATAATTTTGTGACCCTTTTTGAAGATATATTAAAATTTATTTTTTGATAAGATTTCCTGCTTTCTGTCCGTTAACCATTACGATGTATACTCCGGAAAGTATATTAGACGGAAGCTGAACATCTACTTTGTTTGCACCTTCAGTAATTTTGATCTTTTCAGAGATTTCTTTTTTCCCTGTCAGACTTACTAATTCAACGATTCCGTTTCCTTCTTTTCCTTCAAACTCAACAGTAAATCTGTCAGTTGCAGGGTTTGGACTGATTGTGTAAAGTGAAGTACCCGGCGCTGCTATTTTTCCTGCGGCAGAAGTTCCTCCTCCAACACCTACTGCATTCCATGCATTAGTAACCTGAGTTACTTCATTACTTCCGGCTCCGTATAAATCTGCAGCTGCCTGAAGTGAATAAGTTCTTGCATTAGCATACGTAGAAGAAGAAATAAGATAAGTAGTCAATGTTCTGTAAGCAATTGCTGCTGCTTTATCCAATCCGATTCCTGTAACATTATAGGCAAAACCTTTATCATTAGTTCCTGTTCCTCCGGTTACCAATAGATAATACCAGAAGTTCAGAACTCCTGAATTGGTATGAACCCAGCAGCTGTCATTATATCCAGGAAGGTTAGGGTTCCCTTGAGGAGTACAGGTGCTGCTTGCATCTTTCCAGTAAGTTCCTTTGTATGTATCCGGCTGCTGATAAGCATTAGGATTTGCCATATCTCTGATCACATAGCTGAAATCTTCACCCAGCTTCCAGCTTGACTGTGTTGGTCTAGCCCAAAGCTCTATACTGTTTCCGAAAACATCAGAAAAGCCTTCATTCAATGCTCCTGACTCTCTCTGATAAGCAAGATTAGCTGTTTTTGTAGTCAGACCGTGAGTAATTTCGTGTCCGCAAACATCTAAAGCTGTTAATGGTTTACCTCCATTCGTTGAAGCACTTCCATCTCCATAAGTCATTCTGGAACCATCCCAAAAAGCATTAAAATAATTGGTTGAATAGTGTACGTAAGATTTGATAGCAAAATTATTATTGTCAATACTTTTTCTTCCGAATTTTGAATAATAATAATCCAGCGTCATTTCAGCACCCCAATGGGCATCAGTAGCATACTGATCTTTATTCGTATTTACGTTGTTCCAATTATTGTCAGTATCTGTAAAGTCTACAGCAGAAGCATAATTCGTACCTTTTTTCAGATTGTATGTTTCTACAGCTGTTCCTCCATTTCTTCCAGCTTCTCTCAATCTGTAGCTTCCGTTGTATGAATCTGCAACAATAGATCTGTTTCCACTATAAGCTGTTGTAGCAGTTCCCGGAGCATTGGTTTCGTGAATCAATGCATTGGTTCCTAAAACTTCACCGGTTTTGGCATCCACAAAAACATACTGTCTGCTTAATGGTTTTTCCGCATAGATATCAAATTTGTAAGCAAGCTTAAGATCAGCTATCTTTTCATCAGAAGGCTCCGAATAATAAACCAATTCACCTTTTGGAGCAAATGTTGCGTTGGCATTTTTAGATTCGTTTTTAATAAATTCTTCCTCTTCTTTATTTTGCCATTTATAAGAATCTGCTCCTACAAAAGCAAGAGCGCTCTGCAATGCATTACTTTCTGAAATACCAGCTTTCTTTTCTGCAGCTGCAGGCTCTTTAAGAATCCATTTTCCGGTTTCACCTACCACTTTTCCTCCTCTTGTCTGTACAGACATCATTCCGTATTCTACAGGAATACCATTGATTGTCTGCTGGAATCTGTGAGTCTCAAAACCAAGCGCATCTTTTTCTGAGCCTAATCTTAAACCCTGTCCTTGTGAAACCCTTTTAGTAGTTTCATCAAATAAGACAGGCTTTCCCTGAAAATCAGGACCGTTTTTATCGAATCTGATTAGTTCTGCGTGAAGTCCGTTTTTCCCGGAAATTAGTTTTGATGGAGTTTCCTGCCCAAAAACAAAGGCGGAGGCAGCAATGCTTACTGCAAAGATAAATTTCGTTTTCATAAAAAATTTTGTTTAATGTTTAACGAATTTATACCTTTTTTGCAAAAAAGCAACGAAATAGATAAATAAAACTCAAAAAATAAATAGAACAATTGTTTTAAATTTAAAATATTTTTAAAAACAATGTAATTAATTGAAAATATTTTTATTTCTATAAAAATTATAGACTAATAATTTTTATATAATTCAACATTTTATGAAATATTTTTTTCAATATGCATAGCATAACACATGATTATCCTGGAAATTCGTTGCTTTTCTTTCAAATTATTTATTCATCATAGTTTCAAAAAAAAACCATCCCTTACGAGATGGTTTTCTATATAATATTTTATTCTATGTAGTTTACTAATCTATGAGTATTTTTATAAGAAAAGAGTTAAGTTCATTCAAAATTATTTCCCAATAGGAGTTCTGAATTCACCATATCCCATCAGTCCGTCATAATTTCGCCCAAAAGGAGCATAATATAAAAATGCCTGATACAGATTTTCTGTCTGCCAGAAATTACCGTTTATCTCTCCAAAATTCAGAGACCCGTTACTTTCTTTAGTGGCAAGGATATAGTTGTAGAAACCTTGTTTCAGAAATATTCTGGCTACATATTTTTTTCCTGCAGCATCGTACTGCATTTGATTTTCTTTACTTGGCTTAAAATTATTAAAACCTCCCAGTACATAAATTTCTTTATCCACAGGATCAGAATCCAGAGAAAAATATACCCATGAATAATCAGCTTCTCTTTCTGCATTTCTTTCCAGTCCCAGATCGTTTCTTCTGTAGTACCATGCTCCGTTTACATCCGGCTGGTATTGGTAATTCAGAGGAAAAGCCCATACCGGATGAAGATAAGTCTGGTTGATGCCATCCTTCAATTCCGTTGCTCTCACCATATCTGCGGCCATATTCATGTTCTTATTATCAAAATAATAGAATTCATTATTTCCGGGAAATGTTAAGTTCATTTGCTGAAAAAGCAGTTGGTTTCCTAAGGTTGCGCTTGGTTTCATATTATTAACCACCACATTAGGATTGTTGTTCTGCATAACGTTTAAAGTCATAGAATTGACATTAGAAGAAAGGTCCCCTGCTTTTGAAGCGGCTTTTACTTCTACCCTTTGGTTAATATTGGGATTTTTGGCATCTGCGATCCTTGAAATATTTAAAGCAATATTTGCCGCATCCTCTACCAGATAAAAACGCTTTTTAAAAAGAGGTCTGTCAGCTGAATCTTTATAAACGATCAGCTCAAAATTTCCCGAAATTTTCGGTTGTATCTTATCGTTCGGAAATGTAAGCTTATAATGGGTATAAGGCTGCAGGGTATTAAAAGAATACTGAAACTGATCCAAAAGTCCGTTTAAACTTCCATTGGCAATCTCTGTAAAAAACAGGTTATCATCATTCCAGTTTCTGTCGTAATGCTTGATTGTATACCTGTATATTTCACTGGCATTGGTAAGATCGTCAAAGCTTAAAACCAGCTGTTCACCAAATTTGATAACAGGCGTTTCATCATTCGTCTGCGGGTTGAATAATTGGATGCTTTGGATATTCTGTCCAAAAACCAGTCCGCCCAAAGAAAGTAAAAATATTCGCAAAGTTTTCATTATGACGAAGATAGCGAAAAATCAATTTTAAACCATAGAAGATGTGAAAGTTTTAGCAGAAATAAGTAACTTCAGAAGTAAAGACCTAATAAGAAGGAGACAGGAAATACCAACAATTATTCGGTTGATTTATTATACCTTTCACTACTGAAGAGACACAACATTTAAGTAATTAATTTTATGAGAAAAATATTTGATAGTAGTTATTTCTTTCCTGTCGTTTGTTTATTATTAATTGTAGCGTATTTTTTCGAATATATCTTCTCCGGTATTATACCTAATATAATTACATTATTAATATTAGAGTTTATTTATAATTTTGCAGTCCTATTTATCTGTATAAATTATGTCTCAAAAAGTAAATATTTTAAAGAAAATGTATGGATAAAACCTAAAGCAGGAATGTATACTCTAATAGTATTAATCGGCATATTTACAATCAAAACAGTTTATGATCTTTTTAATAAATTGCTTTAATAATGTAGTAATTCTTCCAAAAAAGAACTTAAAAATAAAGAAATGTATATTATAGAATTTATTATTGTTCAGATATATTGTGTGTTTTATCTCAGATATTTGTTTAAAAATAAAATTACATCAGGATCTGTTTCTGCGTTTGGGGCAATTTTATTACTGGAGTTATTAGCTATATATAATTTATGGGTACACCAATCAATTTTAGAAAATTTATATAATTATATATTCTAAACAGCAGAATGACAAGAAATAAAATATAGTTTTATATATCATTCTGAGCAAAGTCAAAGAATCTTTTATTATTAAATATTTCAATTAAAAAACAGCTCAAATATTTTAAGACAGAACTTTTGTAACTAAATTTGTCTCCATAAAATATTACAATATGCTTCAGATTCAAGGCTTCGTATTCAATTTTGCCAGCGAAAATACCTATATCCTTTACAACGAAAATAAAAATGCCTGGCTGATAGATCCGGGAAATATGAACGAGCAGGAAACCACAGCCATAGAAAGCTTTATTTCTGAAAACGGCCTGAAGATCGGGAAGATCCTTCTTACCCATGCTCATATTGATCATGTTCTGGGTTTACAGTGGGCTTTCGATACTTTTAAAGTTCCCGTTTATATGCATCAGGACGATCAGGAAGTACTGGATATGCTTCAGGCAAGCGGAATGAGATTTGGCTTCTCTGTTGATCCTGTAAAAGTAGATACTCTATATATCAATGAAGGTGAAGTACTTGATCTGGACGGAGAAAAGTTTAAAATCTACCATGTTCCGGGACACTCTCCGGGAAGTGTGGTATATCATAATGAAGAGCAAAAATTCATGGTCTCAGGTGATGTCCTTTTCGAAGGAAGCATTGGCAGAACCGATCTTTATAAGGGAAATCATGAACAGCTGATCAACGGTATTACAAATAAGCTTTTTATACTGGACGACGAGACGCAGGTTTTCTCCGGTCATGGCAATCCCACAACGATAGGTTTTGAGAAACAGTATAATCCTTTTTTCAAGTAGATTTCAGAAGGGTTTGAGATTTCCGAGTTTGGGTGTACATTATGATCCCGACTTATACTAAAAGCAAAACCGCCAGAAAAGATCTCTGACGGTTTTTATGAAGAAAATATAAGTAGTATTAAAAATCTAATGTGATAGAAGCTCTTGCAGCTGCTCCCATAATTGGTCTTGCCATTCTGATATTTGTACCTGCCGTAGTCTGGGATCTTGGATCACCTTCTGTAATTCCGATGGTGTTAAAGATATTGGTTCCGTCTACCGCAAAACGTATTTTACCTAACTGGTAAGACATTCCGGCTCCAACTTCCGTGAATGAAGGCAGGATATTATCATCCGTATTTCCTTCGTTCTGGAAACGTTTTCCGTAATAGTTCATGCTTACATATGCTCTCCATTGCTTTGTAATGTTTACAGCCGGAGAAATATTGAAGTAGAACTTAGGCATTCTTCTTACAGTATTATCACTATAATCAACAATTACATTTGTTTTAATTCCATTCACCTCTATTACCTGCGTTACTGCAAAATCTTTGTATTTCGGATTTTGGATGGTTCCGTTGAATGTTACTTCAAGGATGTTATTGAATAATCTTGTATATCCTTCAATCTCTACCCCGAAATTGGTGGTATTTGCAAATTTATTTTCCGAAGTTCCGTCCGAGAATACGTCAGTAAACGAAAGGTTTTTAAGTGTAGAATAGAAAGGAATAATTCCGATATCGAAAGTACGTGAGTAATATTTATATCCCACCTCAAGCTGATTGGTGCCAACAGGTTTAATTGCACTCAGATCTGCCATATTGTTGTAATATGCCTCTTCATTAGGAGATCTGAACCCGTGGGAGAAACGTGCATAAACTGCGTTTTCTCTGTTGATTTTATAATTGGCAGCCAATGTATATGAAACCTTATCTACATCATAGTTCCAGTAGGTATACTTGTTCCCAAGTACCGCCATATTGTCATCTGCTGTTGTTGTTTCAAAACCATGAGTTCCATCAGTAGTTAAGCCTGAGTTGTTAAGATTTCCGGTTGTTGTATTAACTCCGTATCCCTTATAAAAATCACGGCTGTAACGAATTCCTCCATTGAAACTAAGAGCATCTGTAATATTATAGTCTAAGTTTAAATAAAGATCATTAAGGCTTCCCTGAATTTGTGAATCTCTGATCAGGAAAGACATATCTGTAACACCATTATAAGTTTTGGAATATCCTATATCAGTTGGGTCCATTGAAGGGTTCACCAGGTTCAAAAGCTGTGGTCTGTCAGAAGCTGTTGTTAAAATATTACTCCAGTTCCAGTATTGATGGGATTTCCAGTTTGATTTGTAGAAACCTGCCGTTACATTTCCTTTATCAAATTTATAATTGAACTGAAGGTCATTCACAAAATTATTCATCTGCTTGTCAATAGCCCAGAACCCTAATTTCTGTACATATTGAGGATTCACTATAGCACCGCTGCCCACCTGAGAATACTGATAATCGCTCATTGCTAAGCCACCATCTTTAACAGGTTTAGTTGCAAAATCAGAAGCCAGTTTAGGAGCTCCCGCCGGGAACATTCCCGTATACTCCATATTGATATTGGTATATCTTGTTTTGTTTAAAACACTGAAATTATTTCCAAGATCATATTTAAATTCTGCACCTACTACATCAACTTTAGGATGAATTCCGTTTTCAAGGTCTCTCTTGAAAAATCCTCCGCCGGCCTGTGGAATATTAAGCTGGCTGACAGCTCTGTAACTATAGGTTCCGTAATTGGCATCAAAACCAGGGAATTCTTTCAGATCGTTTCCGTCCTGTAATAAAGGAATCGGCAGATAGAATGTATTCCTGTCATCCAGTTTTTTGTAGTATATTTTAGCATATCCTTTATCAAAAACATACTTCAGGTTCATTCTGATCTGTCCTCCGTTGTTGGCTCTGAAACCAGTCTTTCTTATTCCGCTATCTGTTCTGTAGAATCCGCCAACGTTAAAGAAAAGTTTATCCTGAACCAAAGCACCCCCCACATTCATATCTGTACGCATTAAGCCATAGGTACTCGTTTCCAGCTTGGCAGTTCCTTTAAAGTCATTACTTCCTTCTTTAGAAATAAAGTTGATCAAACCACCTGGAGAATTATTGGCATAAATAGATCCGGAACCTCCTCTTAAAGCTTCCAGGCGGCTTACCGTATTATCTACACGGAAAAAGTTATCTGCATTCGCAAACTGAAGCGCACCATCTTCAAAAACCGGAAGACCGTCTTCCTGTACCTGCACGAATTCATAAGCACCTGCAGAAGGAATACCTCTTGCAAAAAGGTTGTTTCCTACTTCACCACCTGAAGTTTCCACAGCAAACCCGGGAACTCTCTGTAACAATGCAGCAGCACTGATTGGATTCTGTTTCTGGATTTCTTTTGCCGTAAATGTAGAAATAGCCGTACTGGATTCTATTTTCTTCTTCGGTCCGGAGTTTCCGGTGATAACGATCTGGTCTATAGAAGATGTTTTGATGGAATCCTGTGGAGTTTCCTGAGCATACGCATTGTTAAAATAAAGCGTAGCGGTGGCGGCCATTAAAAATATCGATCTTTTTTTCATAGCATGATTTTTATATAGTTAGTTTTGTTTTAATTTGAGATAGACCCCATTTGTCCATCCGAATCCGTCCTGATTCGGATATTCCCCGCCTCCTGCAATTGTTTCTGTGTCTAATGCATTATATTTTTCCATTAATTTTCCGGTGTTGCTGTATACTCTTTCCACATTTCCGCACCAGTTATTTTTTATTTCCTCAGCAAGCTTATCAAAGCCATAGTTTTTCATTGCTTTGAATCCTAGCCACTGATAAGGAGCCCATGCATTCGGAAGATCCCACTGCTGGCCGCTGTTTTTTGTAGTGGTTACAAGCCCTCCCTGATAAAGAAACTTTTCAGCAATAATTTTTGCTACGGATTCTGCCTGTTTGTTATCCGCCAATCCCAGAAATAAAGGGTAAAGAGCAGCAATATGTTCAGACGGTGTGTTTGTGTGTTTTTTTAAGTGATAATCTTTGTAACATTCAGTATTTTCATCCCAAAAGTATGTGTTGATCATCTGTCTTCGTTTTGCTGCTCTTTCAGAGAAATAATTTTCCTTATCTTTTATATTCTGAAACGCTGAAGATTTTGCCAGAGTTTTTTCCAAATGCCATAAAAGGCAGTTCAGATCTACTTCTGCAATATTCAGTGTTTCTATGGTCTGTATGTGTTCGCCGTCTGCAAACCATCTGCTGGAAAAATCCCAGCCGGATTCGCAGGCGCTTCTTATATTTCTGTAAAATTCGTTTCCTGCATTTTCGCTGTCCTCAATATCAATCAGGTAGCTTTCAGGGCGTGGTGCATTTTCTGCGTCATAATAACGGTTCAGAACATCCCCGTTTTTTGTTTTTACTACTCTTTTTACACTGGAATCATTGTCCAGCCATTCTTCCCCATTCATCCAGAAAACATATTCTTTCTCTAAAGTGTCATAGTATCGAGTATAAATTTTTTCATCGTTTGTGGTTTCAAAAAGAAGTTCCAGCATCAGTGAAAAGTATGGTGGCTGCGAACGGCTCAGGAAATGAGTTCTGCTTGCGTTGGGCACAAAGCCTACATTCTGGATTAAATAAGAACAATTTTCTACAATATTTTCCATCATTTCCGTTCTGCCGGAAACCTGTAGCCCAAGCATGATAAAATAGCTGTCCCAGTAGAAAAACTCATTAAAACGGCCTCCGGGCACAACATATGGTTTCGGAAGTTTCAGCAGTGTTCCTTTTTCTTCATAGGCAGTACGGGTCAATTCGTCCCAAAGCTTTTCGATATGCTCTTCAATAGGCAGCTGATCCTGTCTCTGGATTGATATCTTTGCACCCAGGAAATCAAAATTTGCCATTACAAAATCTTTCAGATCAAATCCTTCACTTCCTTTCTTCTTTTCATATTCCGCATTGATTTCCGAGACAGGAAACATAGGAACGGCATCGGTCATCATCTTCTGGTCTTCAAAGATCTGTGCTCTCTGTACCTCATCAAAAAGAGCCTGAATTTCGTTTATGTAAAGCTGCTTATTCATTATTATTTCTTAGGATTTATTTTTAATTTATTCATGAAAATGGCCGAAATAATCAGCAGGGAAAGCGGTATCAGAGAAAGATAAAATGCCTGCTGACCACTGAACTCCTGGAATACAAAGCCTGTAATCATAGAACCTATTGTACCTCCGATTGCAGAGAAAACTACGATAAGCCCTGACATTGCACTGTGTAAATATTTCGGAATGGATGCCAGAATAACAGAATTGATGCTTGGATAAATTGGTGCCAGCAAACCGCCCATCAACGGAAATAAATACACTACTAGCGGAGCATTAAACCATCCTGTTCCTTCATTGATCTGAATATTATGGGTTAAAGGCAAGACCAAAAGTATACTTACTGCAAAACCTATTACACAGAAGGAAACCACATAGATCCAGCTGAATTTTTTGGAGAAAAAGCCTGATAAAAATCTTCCCAGAGCAAAAGCTCCTGCCAGAACTGCCCCGGCCTGAATACTCATGGAAGTGGGAAGCTTTAAAATTTCTTTATAAAAAGTAGGAGTCCACGTCTGGAAACTCTGCTCTACTAATACAAAAAGGAAGGCACACAAAAGGAAAAACAGTACTTTTTTGTAGCTGAATAAGCTGATGCTGTTTTTCAGATCTCCCAGTAAATCTGTTTTCTCGCTTCTGGCTTCTTTTTCATTTAATTTTGAAAAGAATAAAAACAGGAATGACAGGGTAGAAAGTGTTCCCAGCACCCAGTATACATTCATCCATTGGGTAGATTTCGGGTTGTGATCATCAATAAATAAACTGAAAAGTACATTTCCTGCCAGTACTCCGATCATAAAAAAACCTTCCAGGAATCCCATAAAACTTGAATGTTCCTTATCTGTTTCCGTAACAAGGCCAATAGAAGTGAAAACCGAGATTTTTATTAAGGCAAATGAGATTCCTACAATGGCAAATAACAGTTTAAAAAACCAGAAATCACTGGTAAAAGGCATTACAAAACACATACAGCTTACCAGAAAAAGAGCAACCAGCATGGAGTTTTTAATCCCGATCTTTGGCAGAAATGATGCCAGAATAAAGGAACATATGGCGATCGGAAGATCTTTAAAACCTTCCAGAACACTGGCAGAGGATTTTGAGATCCCGAAGTTTTGCTGTACCTGCAAAATAACCGTGCCCACAGAATTCAAAAGAATCGCGAAAACGAAATAATTTAAAAACAATACAGTTTTAATGTTGAAATTTTTCATGGAGATCATTTCTTGGCGGCTAAGATAGAAGCATTTCACTTAACATTAATTTAACACAATAAATCAATATTTGAACTATATTAATATAATTAGTATTTTTATTGCATAAATACGATTAATGAGATGAAAGTTAGTTTTGAAAGAATAATTCCGAATGAAAAGAGCTCTTTTCGTACACTGCACAATAATTCCCCCATCTCCGAATTCAAATGGGAATATCATTATCATCCCGAAATTGAATTGGTATGTGTCATTTCAGGGAACGGAACCCGCCACGTGGGTTATCATAAGAGTAATTATACAAACGGAGATCTCGTTTTGATAGGTTCGAATATTCCGCATTCCGGTTTCGGATTAAATTCTACAGATCCGCATGAGGAGATTGTGCTTCAGTTCAAAGAAGAGATTCTTCAGTTTCCACAACAGGAAGTGGAAGCCAGATCCATCAAAAATCTGCTGGAACTTTCTAAATATGGAATACATTTTCATCATAAAATTAAAAAGCTAATGCTTCCAAAGCTGAAACTGATGCTGGAATCGGAAGGCTATAAAAGATATCTGATCCTCCTTGAAATTTTATTTGAACTTTCAAAATGTAATGATTATGATCTTCTGAATAAAGAAATTATGCCTTATACCATTATTTCAAAGAATAAAACAAGGCTGGAGAATATTTTCACATACGTGGAACATCATTATGACAAGGAGATCAATATTGAAGATGTTGCCAAACTGGCTAATCTTACTCTTCCTGCTTTCTGTAATTTTTTTAAAAAGGCAACCCAGATTACTTTTACAGAATTCGTGAACCGGTACCGGATCAATAAGGCGTGTCTGCTGATGGTTCAGGATAAAAGCATCTCAGAATGCAGCTATAGCTGTGGTTTCAACAATGTAACTTATTTCAACAGGATGTTTAAAAAATATACCGAGAGAACTCCTTCTGAATTTATAAAAAATCATTCCCATAATAAAATTGCTATCTAAAAATAATTGAAAAGGCATCCTGTATCATATGCTTTCAAGCTTCTTTCAATAACTTTTTTCAGATAATAGAGTTGATAATTTTCATCCGGATTATCTCTAACAGCAGCTTCTTTACATATTCCGTTTATTCAATAATCCCCCACACTTCATTCACTACATAATGATTTAATTATCAATGCGTTAAAGTTTTAATTTTATTATTTTTTTGCTTACCTTTGTCATAGAAAAACACAATAGAAAATTATATTAATCCGCATTCCACTGCAAAATGAGTAACTAGGTATACAAACTCTCTTTTCAAAATTAGCTTGGCAAAGTCTTTTTTGAACAATCAGTATTGATATACCTGAATGTAGAATTTGTATTAATAAATATTCTAAAAATTATCACGATGAGAAAAATTATTATTTTATCAACAGTACTGTTGTTTAATACTATTGTACCCGGCCAAACCGGAATAAATACAAGCACTCCTTCTGCAAGTTTGGATATTGTAAGCAAAGGAAATACCAGTGCAACAAAAGCCCTGGAGATCAATAATTCGAGTGCAAAAGAAATGGTAACAGTATTAAACAATGGAAATGTAGGAATTGGGGAAACAGCTCCAACTGCTACACTACAGATTACCAATACCACAAGTACAGCTTTAAGAATTGTAAATGGGACGCAAGGGGCAGGAAAAGTGCTTACATCTGATTCATCTGGCAATACATCCTGGGTAAATCCTGCTTTAATAGCAATATCAGGAAATCTACCTTCATCAACAGTAAGTTTTTCATCTTACGGTCCCGGGAATCCGCCTAATATTTCTTTGTATACTGGCGGTACAATTGTATTACCTGCAGGAAAATGGCTCGTTACTTTTGGATCGGTAGCATCCTTAGGTCAAAATGATAGAATTAATACCAGTGATGCCCAATTATGGTGTACCGGATATTTAACAGATTCTTCTACCATCAGTACGGCAACAACAGATTACATTTCTGCATATACGGGACAGAGGGGTTCCGGAGGTTCAATAGGAAGAGGGATGAACAGAACGATGGTAGCAGGCTCTATTGCTATAAATAATACAAGCGGAGCAAACAAAACCTATTATTTATGGGCTAATCAGGAGCTTGAAGCATATCCCGGAGGTCCTACTTTTATTAATGTAAATGCAAGTGGAACTGCAGGATATTGGATTAATCTTTTTGGTGTCGGAAACTGGGAAAGATATTTTTATGCAATACCAATTCAATAATAAGCAAATGCTTCAAATATTAAATATCTGAGATAAAAAAAGCGGTCTGTAATGTAGACCGCTTTTTTATTATTTCCATTTAATGTTGCATCCCATACTTGGTCTTTGAATCTCCTCCTGTGGTTCTCCCAGCAAAAGGTTTTCAAAAGCAATGATAAGATCTTCTCCGGTTACATCTTTATTATTCCCCGGTCTTGAATCATCCATCTGTCCTCTGTAGATCAGATCTAATTTATCATCAAAGAAATAGAAATCCGGAGTACATGCTGCATTATAAGCTTTAGCTACCGCCTGGCTTTCATCGTAGAGATATGGGAAATCAAATTTTCTTTCAATCTGGAATTCGATCATTTTTTCAGGTGCATCAGCCGGATATTTTCCTACATCATTGGCATTGATTGCAATGAATTCAATTCCTTTATCATTATAATCTTCATATAATTCATTGATTTTATCAATTACATGAAGAACAAACGGACAGTGGTTGCACATAAAGATCACCAGAGTTCCTTTTTCTCCTTTCAGGTCATCCAGAGACTGGATCTCGTTTGTTTTTGAAGGGTTCGGAAGCTCAAAAAAAGGAGCCTTTGTTCCTAGAGCCAGCATATTTGAGGGAGTATTCATATCCTTTATTTCTTTATCCGCAAAGATAAAATTTCTTTTAATATAAGCCTATCTGCGAATTTATAAACTTGCGTTAAATGTTAATTATCAAATATTATTTGGAAGATATGTTCAAAAGTTTGTAGTTTTGCTAACACTGTTAGTAAATAATAACATGGGCCTACATGAACGTCGTCAACGAGAAAAAGAATCCATACGTGCAAATATTTTGCAGGCGGCTTTCGGTTTGGCTAAAACAGAGGGTTGGGCTTCACTTTCCATGCGGAAGATTGCAGATGCTATTGAGTACAGCGCTCCCGTAGTTTATGATTATTTTGAAAACAAGGAAGCAATTTTATATGAAATTTCTGTGAATGGTTTTCACTGTCTTCATATAGAATTACTGAAAGCTCAGAGAAAATTTGACACTCCGGAAGAACAGCTTATTGCCATAGTAGATGCTTACTGGAATTTTGCTTTTAAGAATAAAGAATACTATCAGCTGATGTTCGGTTTGGGAATGCAGTGCAGCGGAAAGGGCCAGATGAAAGAAGAATTCTCATCATTCCAGGATCTTATTTATGAATGTACCTATAACATTATCAAGAAGAACGGATCAAATACGGAGAATGCGTGTCATATGTCTCATGCTTTGTTTTCAGCAGTACATGGACTGATCTCTATTATGATGATGAGAAATACGGATATTCCTTCTACGATGAACAAAACGACTTTGGACGAAACGGTTTCAGCATTCGTTAAGTCTTTGTAAATTTTTTTTGAACCAAAAATTAACACCGTTAGGAAAAATAACATTGAATAACGGTAAAATATTCAGTTAAAAAACTAAAAAAGTAACATGAAAACCATAATTCAGAAATTACAGGATAGCCTTTCCAAATCGATTAACACTGTTAGATAAATTAACACACAATTAATACACCTCATTATTATATATAATCAACATTAAAAAACAGACAGCTATTATGAAAATGACGATCTGACTCAATTATTAAAAATTCTGAAATTTTTTTTGAACTAATTATTAACACTGTTAGAAAAAATAACAGAATTTATTTAAAGAACACTATTACTTAAATCTAACACTTCATTAAAAAAATTAAACCAACAATGAAAATATCTGGAAAAATAAGGTTTATCATACTTATATCAAGTATCATCCTTTTACAGAACTGTACCCAAGCAGCAGAAGGTTCCAATGCAGCACCGCCTGTTCCGGAACTTCCGGTTTATACCGTGATCACATCTCCAGCTACAACATATCAGGAATTTCCTACCGCACTGGAGGGTAAAAACAATGTAGAGATCAGATCTCAGGTAGACGGATATCTGGACAGGATCTACGTGGAAGAAGGCTCATATGTAAGAGCCGGACAGCCTTTATTTAAAATAGATTCGAGAGCATACGGCGAACAGGTAAATATGGCCCAGGCCAATCTTCAGGCTGCCAACGCTAATATTGAAAAAGCTAGAGTGGAAGTAGACAGGCTTCAGCCGCTGGTTGCTGCAAAAGTAGTTTCTGACGTACAGCTTAAAACGGCAAAAGCCAATTATGCCGCTGCTGTTGCCGCTGCATCACAGGCAAGGGCTTCCGTAGGAAATGCTAAGATCAACGTAGGATTCACAACCATTACAGCACCTGTAAGTGGATATATCGGAAGAATTCCTTACAAAAAAGGAAGCCTGATTTCAAGAACAGATCCCAATCCATTGACTTTATTATCGGACATCAGTGAAATTTATGCTTACTTCTCTTTAAGCGAACTTGATTTCATTGCATTTCAAAATAAATATCCGGGAGCAAGTTTAGAGGAAAAACTGAAAAATATGCCAATGGTTGATCTTGTGATTGCTGACAACAGCATCTATCCTCAAAAAGGAAAAATGAGCATTGTGGATGGACAATTTGATAAAACAACCGGAGCTATCAGCGTTCGTGCCGTTTTCCCAAATGCACAGGGAACTTTAAGAACAGGAAATACAGGAAGAGTGCGTATGCCTCAGCTGCTTTCCAATGCTGTGGTTATTCCTCAGGAATCTACTTTTGAAATTCAGGACAAAACCTATGTGTATATCTTGGGTAAGGATGGCAAAGTAACCAGCAAACCTGTTAAGATCTCAGGAAAAACCGAGAACTATTACTTTATTTCTGAGGGAGTAACTCCCGGAGAAAAAATCGTATACACAGGAATCGGAAACTTAAAGGACGGTGCTTCTATCAAGCCGAAAGCGATCTCGTCTGACAGCTTATTGAGAGCTAAACCTTTGTAAGTATTCTTATTACGAACTATTTATAAGACTGTCTAAACTTTATCTTTTTTAAACCACGAAAGAGGCAAAAGTTTAAACACATAAAAATAAACTTCTTATGTTAAAACAATTTATAGAAAGACCGGTCCTTTCAACGGTCATCTCCATCATACTGCTATTGCTGGGAGCGCTTTCGGTTTTCAACCTGCCGATCACGCTGTTTCCGGACATTGCCCCCCCAAGTGTTCAGGTAACGGCATTTTATCCGGGAGCGAACGCGGAAGTTGTGGCAAGATCAGTAGCAACGCCTATTGAAGAGGCGGTAAACGGGGTTGAGAACATGACATACATGACCTCCAACTCAAGTAACGACGGTACTATGACGCTGAGTGTATTTTTCAAGCAGGGATCAGACCCTGATAATGCTGCAGTAAACGTTCAGAACCGTGTATCCAAAGCAATGAGCCAGCTTCCTCAGGAGGTAGTTCAGGCCGGAATCTCTACGCAGAAAGTTCAGAACAGTATGATTATGTTCATGGGGCTGTCAAGTGATGATCCTAAGCAGTATGACGAGCTGTTCCTTCAGAACTACCTCAAAATCAACATCATTCCGCAGATTCAGCGTATTCCGGGAGTTGCACAGGCCCAGGTTTTCGGGACAATGGACTACTCCATGAGAATTTGGTTAAAGCCGGATCGTTTGGCAGCCAATAATCTTTCTCCACAGGAAGTGATGGCCGCTATAAAAGACCATAACCTTGAAGCTGCTCCTGGACGTTTGGGTCAGGGAAGTAAGGAAACTTATGAATATATCTTAAAATATAAAGGTAAATTAAACCAAAACGGAGACTACGAAAATATTGCTATTAAAGCCAACAATGACGGTTCATTTTTAAGGTTAAAAGATGTGGCAAGAGTAGAATTCGGTTCATATACCTATACAGCAACGAACAGAGTTGACGGAAAGCCCGTAGCCGGATTTGCCATTCTGCAAACTGCAGGTTCCAATGCCAACGACATTCTTACTGAAATTGAAAAACAGGTAGATAAATTTTCCACTACCCTTCCAAAAGGCGTAAAGCCGATCATTATGTACAATTCCAAAGACTTTTTGGATGCATCTATTCATCAGGTAGTTGAAACCTTAGTCATTGCATTTATCCTGGTATTTATTGTAGTATATATTTTCCTTCAGGATTTCAGATCTACATTGATTCCTGCGATTGCAGTTCCTGTAGCTATTATCGGTACATTCTTCTTCCTGCAGCTGTTTGGTTTCAGTATCAATATGCTGACCCTGTTCGCATTGGTACTCGCCATCGGTATTGTGGTAGATGATGCCATAGTCGTAGTGGAAGCCGTCCATTCCAAAATGGAACACACGGGAATGCCTGTAGAGCAGGCAACAACCAATTCCATGAGCGAAATTTCCGGCGCCATTATTTCCATTACACTGGTAATGTGTGCCGTATTTATTCCGGTTGGCTTCATGCAGGGTCCTGCAGGGGTTTTCTACAGACAGTTTGCCTTTACATTGGTAATTGCAATCATGATCTCGGCAGTAAATGCATTAACATTGAGCCCCGCTCTGTGCGCTTTATTCTTAAATGATCCTCAGGGTGAACATGGAGAGCACGGTCAGAAAAAAGGTTTTGGGGCGAGATTCTTCAATGCGTTCAATGTGGCCTTTAACAATATGACCAGAAAATATATCTACAGCCTTAAATTTTTAATTAAAAACAAATGGGTTGCCGTTGGAGGTCTGGCTCTTATCATTGCAGGAAGTGTTTTCCTGATTAAAAAGGCTCCTACAGGATTTATTCCAACGGAAGACCAGGGATTCGTTCTGTACGCAGTAAATACAGCGCCCGGAAGCTCACTGGACAGAACCAACAGAGCAACAGAGCAGATCGACAAGATCGTAAAAAGTGAAAAAGCAATGAATCACCTTTGGGTAGCTGATGGAATGAATTTCATTACCAATGCCAATGCATCTCCTTATTCTGCAGGTTTTATCAAGCTTAAAGATTATAAAGACCGCGGCGATATGAAAGATCCTGACCAAATCGCAGCAGCCCTGACAGGAAAAGTTTCACAGGTGAAAGATGCCAATGCATTCTTTTTCAACTTCCCTACCGTACAGGGTTTTGGTAACGTTTCCGGTTTTGAGTTTATGCTTCAGGATAAAACGAACGGTTCTTTTGAGCAGTTGGGAACAACTACTCAAGCCTTCATTGGAGAATTGATGAAACGTCCTGAAATTGCGTTTGCTTTCACCACTTATGCAGCAGGAAATCCACAGTATACCATTGATGTGGATGCAGATAAGGCCAATCAGCTGGGAGTTTCTGTCACAGAATTAATGCAGACGATGCAGATCTATTACGGAAGTAGCTTCGTTTCGGATTTCAACAGATTCGGTAAATATTACAGAGTAATGGCTCAGGCAGATATTCCTTACCGTACAGATGCGAATTCTTTAGAAGGAATCTATGTTAAAAATAATTTAGGTGAAATGGTTCCTGTAAAGACTTTGGTGACTTTAAAAAGAACTTTCGGACCTGAAACTGTGACTAGAAATAACCTGTTTAACGCAGTAACGATCAACGGAACTCCAAAACCGGGCTACAGTACCGGAGATGCCATTAAAGCAGTAGAAGAAGTGGCTCAGAAATCACTTCCGAGAGGTTTCGGATATGAATGGACCGGGATTACCCGTGAAGAGATCAAAACCGGTGGTCAGACTGCATTTGTCTTCCTTCTAAGTATCCTATTTGTATACTTCTTGTTGGCGGCTCAGTATGAAAGCTATATTCTTCCGTTCGCTGTTATTCTTACAGTTCCTACAGGGATTTTCGGAGTATTCGCATTCACAGGATTAGCCGGAATTGACAATAATATTTATGTACAGGTAGGTCTGATCATGCTTGTAGGGCTATTGGCTAAGAATGCCATTTTGATTGTGGAATTTGCGGTTCAGAGAAGAAAAGCAGGAAAAACATTGATTGAATCTGCACTTCAGGCTTCTAGATTACGTTTAAGACCTATCCTGATGACCTCATTTGCCTTTATCATCGGTATGCTTCCATTGGTTTGGACACAGGGTGCTGCGGCAAAAGGTAATCACTCCATCGGTATCAGTACTGTGGGAGGAATGTTTACAGGAGTAGTATTCGGGATTTTCATTATTCCGGTAATGTATGTGATCTTCCAGTATCTGCACGAAAAAATGCCGAGCAGAAAGAAAAAAAGACTTCTGAAAAAACAACAGGAAGAACTTATAGCAGCTACTCATTAATAATATGATTTACAAAACTTTGGGATATTAAAATTAAATTTTCTATGAACCATTAAGGTTTTCTTGATTAAACTTAACTCCTTCAATATCCTTAATGATTTAAAAAGCAAAGCATTTCTCCTACTAAAGACTTCTTTGCAAAAGCAGCTTCTCAAAGTTTTGTATTCAATTAAAAGCTTAGTCAAAAAACTATGAAAAAAGTAAAGAATATTTTTCTAACATTTATATTAGCTGTGGCTTCGGCTTCTTGTGTGTCTAAACTGGCATACACGGAGCCGGACCTCCAGCTTCCGGAAAAGTTCCAGTATACCGCTACTGCTGATACAGCAAGCATTGCCAACCTGGAATGGAAACAATTTTTCAGCGATCCCATCTTACAGGGATTGATTGAGAAAGGAATTAAAAATAACTATGATCTTCAGATTGCTTTAAAACAAGTAGCCTCTTCACAGGAAAAACTGAAACAGGCAAAGTATCTCCAATATCCCGATGTAGGTTTCGGTGTTTCCGCACAAATCTCAAAACCTTCGGACAACAGTATGAACGGGAAAAGTTTAAATTCATTTTTAGGCCAGAACCATGTTGAAGATTATAATGCAGCATTCAATTTATCTTGGGAAGCTGATATCTGGGGAAAGATCAAAAACCAGCAGGAAGTTTCAAGAATGCAGTACCTGCAGACTTATGAAGCAACAAAAGCAGTACAGACACAGGTTGTTGCTGCGATTGCCCAGGGATATTATAATCTATTAATGCTTGACAAGCAGATCCAGATCGCAAAAGCCAATCTGGAATTAAGCACCAATACCCTTTCGATTACTGAAAAAATGTGGCAAAGCGGTGATACGACTTCTTTGGGAGTTCAGCAGGCAACTGCTCAGAAACAGTCAACTGAGCTTTTGATTACTCAATTGGAGCAGAATATTGCCATTCAGGAAAATGCTCTGAGTATTCTGGTGGGTGAAAATCCAACTAAAATCAACAGAACAATTGAAATGTCTGACACGTCTCTTCCACAGAATATTTCAGCAGGACTTCCGGCAGCAATGGTAAGCCGTCGTCCGGATGTTCGTCAGCAGGAACTTGTTTTACTGGAATCTAATTCCATGGTAGGAATTGCTCAGGCCAATATGTATCCTGCTTTAAAAATTACAGCAAACGGAGGAGTGAATTCTTTCAAATTTGACAACTGGTTCCAGATTCCTGCTTCTCTGTTCGGATCTGTATTGGGTGGAATTACCCAGCCTATTTTCCAGAAAAGACAATTGAAAACAGACCTGAATGTAGCTAAAATCCAAAGAGAGAAAAACGTTCTGGCTTTCCGTCAGTCTGTTTTAAATGCAGTAGGAGAAGTTTCCGACGCTTTGGTTTCCAATGAAAGCTTAAAAGTTCAGGAACAAAAAGCATCAGAACAGGTAACGACATTAAAAAACGGAATAAAAAGTGCCGAAATGCTTTACAAAGGCGGTATGGCCAATTATCTGGAAGTGATTACAGCTCAGGGAAATTCCCTGCAGGCTGAACTGAATCTTGCATCCGTAAAAAGACAGAGACTGAGCAGCATTGTAGATCTTTACAGAGCGCTTGGAGGCGGTTGGAAGTAGTAAATTTTAACTATATTGTTTTGAAGTGCGGTTTCTTGTTTAGGAACCGCATTTTTTATAGCTCAGATTTTATTATGGGGTACTCTGCCCATACTTTTTTTGAACGGCAAACACCGATCCCGTTGCTGCAGAATTTTTCGTAATAAATATATTATCAAACTGTGTCTCGCTAATGGTCACATTCAATGTATTATTACTCAACACTTTTACCATATCAGGAACAGTATTGGAATGGCCGACAATAACAACAACTTTCCCTTGATTTTGTGCAAGAATGTTGTCAATAAATAATTGAGTTGCAGCCATAGTAGCAGCCGGTGTATATTCTTTAATAACAATTCCTTTACTCTCTGCCAGCGGACTGACTGTTTGTCGTGTACGATTGTATGCTGTTGTATAAATATTATCTATATGAACATTTCCCAGCAAACGTTTCAGCTCTTCAGCCCTCAGTTTACCAGCACTGGTAAGATCAGGATCAGTTCCGGAGTTTTCTTTTTCTGCATGACGTAACAGAATGCATACCGTTTCTGTACTGCTGATCTCCGAAGGAAGTGGAATTCCTAATGGATTATCAGTATTCTGTACACTATTTTCAATGTTCCCGTTTTGGTTTTCCTGGCTGGAAACTCTTTCACAACTTGCAAGCATCACCATAGGCACCAAACTCGAGATAATTAATTTTCTCATAATTCAATTGATTTAATGTGTTTAGAAATTGTCACTATTTTTAAGTACAATTTAATTAAAAAATGACAAATTTTTTTAGAAGTAAAAGATAATCTTTAAAATAGAATTAATCTTCTATTTATTGGAAAGAGAAATAAATTCAATTAAATCATCGAAATCTTTTTGCGAATATCCCAATGGTAAATAGTGAATATCATCCGCTTTTCTGTACCACGTCAATTGCCGTTTTGCATATCTCCTGCTGTTCTTTTTGATCTCGGAAACTGCAAAATCCAGGTCCCATTCACCATCAAAATACTTGAACAGCTCAGAATAACCAACCGTTTTTAAAGCGGTAAAATCTTTAAACTTTTCCAAGCTTTCGGCTTCTGCTAAAAGCCCCTTCTCCATCATAATATCTACCCTCCGGTTGATTCTGTCATACAGATCTTCTCTCGGCGCCTCAATTCCTATACGGATCACGTTAAAATCTCTGGAATCCTGTGAAACAGCAATCTGTTCGGAATATTTTTTATTCGTCTGCCAAATGACATCAATGGCACGTAAAAGCCTTCTGTGATTGTGAAAATCCACCACTTCAAAATATTCAGGATCAAGTTCTTTCAATATTTCCTGAAGCTTTTCAATTCCTTCAGTTTCAAAAATTTTCTGAAGTTTTTTCTGGTTATTTTCATCAGCTTCAGGCAGATCATTTAATCCTTCAATAACTGCTTTTTCATACATCATACTTCCACCGACCAAAATAACGGTGTCATGACTGACGAAAAGTTCATTGAGTTTTTTTAAAGCATCTTCCTCGTACTGCCCGATAGAATAATATTCCTGAACTGAAAGATTTCCTATAAAATAATGAGGTGCTTCCGCCAGTTCTTCTGCTGAAGGTGATGCTGTCCCTATTTTCATTTCTTTAAAAAACTGCCGGGAATCACAGGAAACAATTTCGGTATTGAAATAGTTTGCCAGATCAATTGCCAGTCTCGTTTTGCCTATTCCGGTGGGTCCTACAACAGAAATCAAGTTTTTCATATGTAGTTTATCTGTTTGTTTTTTAAAGGTCATATGGAATCTTAAGTCTTCATCATTAATTTGTGGTTTCCAAATCACTGCGATTTCACAGTGCTAATTTAAATGTTTATCTTTGTAGAACAATAAAAAACTATGATTTTATCGATGACAGGATTCGGCAGAGCCGAAGGTGTTTTTGAAGGAAAAAAGATTTCAATAGATATTAAGTCTCTGAACAGCAAAAGCTTTGATTTAAATATCAAAGTACCTTTACGTTATAAAGAGAAAGAATTCGAAATCAGAAAAATCCTTAACGACAGAATTATCCGTGGAAAGGTAGACTGCTACATTAACCTGGAGAACCTTGAAGAGTCTAACGATGTGAAAATCAATAAGAGTTTAATAGATTCTTATATTAATGAACTTCGCAACATCGCTTCAGACGGACCGGACTTTGAATACCTGAAAATGGCGGTAAGACTTCCCGATGCTATTACCTCAAGGCCTGATGAACTTACTGAAGGAGAATGGGAAGCACTGGCCGCAATTGTGCAGGCAGCTGTGGACCGTTTTATGGAATTCAGAAAGACAGAAGGAACCATTTTGCATGAGGAGCTCGAAAGAAATATCCAGAATATTGATAAATACCTTTCTGAGGTTATTCCTTTTGAAGAGGAAAGAATCATTGCTGTAAAAGAACGTTATCAGAAATCTTTAAAGGAATTCGAAAATGTGGACGAAACACGTTTCTATCAGGAAATGGCTTATTTCACCGAGAAACTTGATATTGCAGAGGAGAAAGTAAGACTGACCCAGCATTTGAAATATTATAAAGAAGTAATGGACAACGAAGATTTCAACGGGAAAAAACTTGGATTTATTTCTCAGGAAATCGGAAGGGAGATTAATACTTTAGGTTCAAAAGCCAATCATGCCGAGATTCAGAAACTGGTGGTTATGATGAAGGATGATTTGGAAAAAATTAAAGAACAGACGTTAAACGTATTATAAGTTACGAGATAGGGAACGTAAGGTTCAAAACCTGAGACCTGAAACTCGAAATCCGAAACAAAATGAATAAAGTTATCATATTTTCAGCACCATCCGGGAGCGGAAAAACTACATTAGTAAAACATTCTCTGGAAACATTTCCTGAACTGGCATTTTCTATCTCTTGTACCACAAGACAGCCAAGAGGAAGTGAAACCCATGCAGTGGATTATCATTTTTTAAGTCCTGATGAATTCAGACAGAAAATAGCGGAAGATGCTTTTGTAGAATATGAAGAAGTATATACTGACAAATATTACGGTACTTTAAAATCTGAAGTGGAAAAAATCTGGAATCAGGGAAAGGTAGTGATCTTTGATGTAGATGTAAAGGGAGGAATTTCCTTAAAAAAATATTTTGGAGAAAAAGCCCTGTCTATTTTCATCGAACCACCTTCGATAGAAGAATTGGAACGAAGATTGATATCCAGAAATACAGATGATGCAGAAACCATTAAAACACGTGTGGCAAAAGCCGGAGAAGAAATGGCCTATGCAAAAGAGTTTGACAGGATCGTAATTAATACCGATCTTGATGAAGCAAAAAGAGAAATAGAAAGTTTAATAAAAAAATTTATAGAAAGAAACTAGAAGTTAGAAATTAGAAGTTAGTTATGCATTAAATTACTTATTTTAATGACAGCTGACATTCTAACCTCTAATTTCTAATCTCTAACTTCTATACCCAAAAAAACATTGAGGTTGATATGAGTACCGAAACATTAGAAAAAGCTAAATCTGCCATTCCTGTAAGAGGATTTCTGGATATAAAAGATATAGCGATCCCTCAAGGAGAAGAATTGGTGAAAGCTATTCTGAAACTTAAAGAAGAAAAAAATGCGGTGATCCTTGCCCATTATTACCAGCCGGGAGAAATTCAGGATATTGCTGATTTCCTGGGAGATTCTTTACAGCTGGCAAGACAGGCTAAGGAAACCAATGCAGACATGATTGTATTCTGTGGAGTACACTTCATGGCTGAAGCCGCTAAAATTCTGAATCCGACTAAAAAAGTAGTTCTTCCGGATACTATGGCCGGATGCTCTCTGGCAGACGGATGTTCAGGAGAAGGTCTGAGAAAAATGCGTGAACAGCACCCAAATGCTTTGATCGCCACTTACATTAACTGTAATGCTGAAACTAAAGCGGAAAGTGATATTATTGTCACCAGCTCAAATGCTGAAACCGTGATTGAAGCGCTTCCAAAAGACAGACCGATCATCTTTGCACCGGATAAAAATTTAGGAAGGTATCTGTCTAAGAAAACCGGCCGCGATATGATCCTTTGGGATGGAAGCTGCATCGTGCACGAAGCATTTTCCATGGAAAGAATTGCCCAACAGCTTGCAGATAATCCTGATGCAAAATTAATTGCACACCCTGAAAGTGAGGAAGCCGTTTTAAAACTGGCCCACTTCATCGGTTCTACTTCTGCCCTGCTGAATTTTGTAGAAAAAGACGACTGTCAGAAATTCATTATCGCAACTGAGGAAGGAATTCTTCACGAAATGAAAAAACGTGCTCCGCATAAAGAACTGATTCCTGCCCTGGTCTTTGACGAAAGCTGTAACTGCTCCGAATGTTTCTACATGAAACGCAATACCATGGAGAAGCTGTACTTATGTATGAAATATGAACTTCCGGAAATCCTTATCGACGAAGAGCTTCGTTTAAGAGCTCTGAAACCTATTGAAGCGATGCTGGATCTTTCAAAAAGCATAAAATAATAAAAAAGCACTGTTCTTACAGTGCTTTCTTTTTTATATCCGTTTAAGCAGAAACAATCTGCCTTTCTTAATTTACAACATTGGAGGATAACAGGTACCACTAGTACTAGGTTTTCTCCAGCAGCCCCAAGCACCGCCTCCGCGGAAGCAAACATATGCAGCCCCACCACATGCTTCAATCTGAATATCGGTAAACCCACCGCTAATTTTACTCTTCTCTTCTCTCGAAAGTTTTTTTAAATTTTTCATAATAAATATTTTGATATGTTTTCTTAAGATTTTTACCATCCTCCGTCCTCTCCCGGCACTTCAAAATCATTACAGTTTGATGCAGCCGGTATACACGTTTTTCCCTTTTCGCACCATTTACGGTCTTTTCCGCAATAGATATAAACAGGACCATCAATTCCGGCCGCTCCTTTTACAGTTTTCAATTCCCCTCTTGAAAGTTTTTTAATTTTTTTCATATGTCTTAGATTTGATTATTTCTAATTTTTCACATACTGCTAATATGCTCTACAAATATGAGTTGCAAAAACTTCAAAACAAAACCAGAGTTAACAGGTGTAACTAAATATTGATTAAGTGAGACATTTCGAACGATTTCTGTTGTAACAATAAAAAAGGCCACCATATAGATGGCCTTATCATTTTTCCCAATTATTGAAAGCATTCATAACTAACAAAAACACAGCTTTTGCATCTGCTTGGGAGTGCATTGTAATCCTCACACGAATAGTCATATCCTCCTGAAGGTCCTCCAGGTCCAAACCCTCCAATAGGACAGCCACTGCAGTTAGACACGGCTCCATTAATTGTTTCCAAATGCTTTCGGGTCATTTTCTTTAAATTTTTCATAGTAGTTTTATTTTGTTTTGGTATTTAAATATAACCATTTTAAGTGAACAAAAAGTGTTTTGCATCAAAATATATCTCTTAAATATGAATTATAAAATACTACCATATCAATAAAATAATTTTGTTATCTCCAAATAATTTGTACATTTGTTCGGTAAAGAATGAATTTTCTAAGAAACATATCAGATATTTCTATTCCGGGATCACCTATTTCGGCATTATCATCTGTTTCTACATTCACAACTACAACAACTACCCCTTAGCGGGGTAAATTTTCACATATCATTTCCTGTACCCGTACTCTTTTTTTAAAGAGTAACCTCATCATTTTATCCAACTTCAAATACCTATCAGATGAAAGTCTTAAAATTCGGTGGTACATCAGTTGCCAATGCCCAGAATATCCTTCTGGCAGAAAATATTATTAAAAAAGAATCTTTGCAGGACAGAATTATTGTTGTAGTTTCAGCCCTTCACAGTGTTACAGACAGCCTGATAAAAGCTGCCGAATACGCTTCCTTAAAAGATGAAAATTATACACCCATTATCAAAGATCTTGAAGAAAAACATCTGGATCTGGTCAAAGAACTGATTCCAATTTCAGCACAAAGTTCCTGGTTAAGTTTCGTTAAAAAACATTTTAATGACATCGAAGATATTTACAATGGAATCTTTGTTTTAGGTGAATTCACAGATAAGATCAAAGATAGAATTACTTCATACGGTGAATTTCTGCCTTCAAACATTATAGCTGCAAAACTTCAGTTTGAAGGTTTGGATTGTCTGTGGATGAATTCCGCTGACCAGATCAGAACTGACAACAATTTTACCCACGCAAAAGTAAATTTTGATGCCACTGAAGAAAATTTAAAGAAATTTATTGCTGATCATAACAATCAAATCATTGTCGCGCCCGGTTTCATTGCCAAAGACCAAAATGGAAATGCTACAACATTAGGAAGAGGCGGTTCAGATTATACTGCCGCTATTATTGCAGCAGCTGTTTCAGTTGAAGAACTCCAGATCTGGACTGATGTAAATGGTATGATGACCGCTGATCCGAGACTTGTATCCAATGCAAAACCAATCCCGGAGATCTCTTACCATGAAGCAATGGAACTTTCCCATTTTGGAGCGAAAGTTCTTTATCCGCCGTCCATACAGCCCGTTATGGCTAAAAATATTGATCTTAAGATTAAAAATACTTTTGATCCGGATGCCTATGGAACTTTAGTTTCTCATACATTGAATAATTCTGTTGACGAAAAACATCAGATCGCGGCAGGAGTTTCCAATATGAGCCATATTGCCCTTCTTACTCTGGAAGGCAGCGGAATGGTAGGAATCCCCGGAATTTCAGCCAAACTGTTTCAGTGCCTGAGCTTTGAAAAAATTAATGTTATTCTTATTACTCAGGGATCTTCGGAACATTCTATTACCATAGCCGTTAATGAAAAAGAGGTATTTCACGCTGAGAACATTGTGAATTCTGCTTTCGGAGATGATATAAAACTACACAGAATAGCTCCCGTAAAAATAGAAACCGGGCTTTCAATTGTAGCACTCGTAGGAGAAAATATGAAAAACAGAAGTGGCATCAGTGCGAAGATGTTCGGGTGCTTAGGAAACAATGGAATTAATATCAGGGCCATTGCACAGGGATCTTCGGAAAGGAATATCAGTATTGTTATTTCAGAAAAAGATACTAAAAAAGCAGTCAATATACTTCATGAAGAGTTTTTTGAAACAGAAATCAAACAGGTACATCTTTATCTGTGCGGAACAGGTAATGTAGGTTCAAAACTGGTAGAGCAGATTTTTGAACAAAATGAATACCTGCGTGAAAACAATTTGATCAATTTAAGAATTGCAGGACTTTCCAACAGCCGGAAAATGTATTTTTCTGACCAGGGGATCTCTGAAAATGAATACAGCAGCTGGATTGAAAAAGGTATTGAGGCATCTGCCAACAGCTTTGCAGGAGAGATCATCTCCCGGAATCTCAGGAATTCAGTGTTTATTGATGTTACTGCCAGTTCATCAGTCCCGGAAGTTTATGAAGATTTGTTGAAAAGAAGCATCAATATTGTTGCCTGTAATAAAATTGCAGCTTCATCAGATTTTGACATTTATAAAAAACTCAAAAACACAGCCCGGAACCATAACTGCCGATTTTATTTTGAAACCAATGTCGGAGCAGGACTTCCAGTTATTGGAACCATTAATGACCTCATAAAAAGCGGCGATAAAATCACATCTATTCAGGCTGTATTAAGTGGAACACTCAATTTTGTTTTTAACAATTATGACGGAAGCAGAACATTTTCAGAGGTTGTTGCTCAGGCGCAAAAGGAAGGGTATACCGAACCGGATCCGCGACTGGATCTGACCGGAACTGATGTCGCCCGCAAAATCTTAATTCTGGCCAGAGAAGCCGGATATCCACTTCAGTTCGAGGATATAGAAAATGAAAGTTTTCTACCCAGTGAATGTCTTCATGGAAGTGTAGAAAACTTCTATGAAAAGCTTACCGAGTATGAAGATCATTTTAAAAATTTACTCAATGAGGCACAGAAAAACGGCAATATCTTAAAATATACTGCTGAATTTAAAGATGGTAAAGCGAAAGTAGGTCTTCAGCATGTTGCTCCTGACAGCGATCTGTATCATCTGTATGGTAAAGACAATATTGTCATTTTCAAAACTCTGCGATATTCTGAACAGCCTCTCGTTGTAAAAGGAGCCGGAGCCGGAGCTGAAGTTACAGCCAGTGGCGTTTTTGCAGATATTATCCGATCAGTTTAAAACAGATACTATGAAAAAAATAAAAATAAAGGTTCCGGCTACAGTTGCCAATCTTGTTTGCGGATTCGATATCCTCGGAATGGCAATTCATGAACCTTACGATGAAATGGAGTTAAAATTACTGGACAGTCCTGAAATTATTATCAAGCACGAAGATGATTTCGGGCTTCCGGAAGACCCTTCAAATAATGTAGCAGGTGTTGTGCTTCAAAATATCATGCAGCATCTGGAGCTGAAAAAAGGTTTTGAGATAACAATACGCAAACATATAAAGCCGGGCAGCGGGCTAGGATCCAGTGCGGCAAGTGCCGCCGGAGCCGCCTTTGGAGCCAATATCTTATTAGGAAATATCCTGTCCAAAGAAGAACTTGTTCATTTTGCTATGTTCGGGGAAGAGCTGGCTTCCGGAGTACGTCATGCTGACAATATTGCACCTTGTATTTACGGAGGCATCACTTTGGTAAAATCCTCTTCTCCTATTGATATTATTCCGCTAAGTACTCCAAATCTTTTTGTAGCTGCAGTACATCCGCAGGTCGAGGTTAAAACCTCTGATGCAAGGCAAATCTTAAAAAAGAATATCTTGTTGAAAGATGCCGTTGAACAATGGGGAAACATTGCAGGACTGGTAGCCGGAATCCTTAAAAATGATATCCCTTTGATTGGAAGAAGCCTTAATGATGTATTGATAGAACCTGTCCGCAGCATTCTGATTCCGAAATTTGATGAGATCAAAACACGAAGCATAGAAGCAGGCGCGCTTGGAGGTGGAATTTCCGGTTCAGGGCCTTCCATTTTCATGCTAGCGGAGAAGAAAGAAACAGCTGAAAAAATTGCACAAATGATGAAATCTGTATACGATGAAATTGAAATCAGGAGCTATGTATATATTTCAAAAATAAACCCTGCCGGGATTGAAATCATTGAAGAAGAATAAACCATCAATTAACAAACAATGAAGTATTATAATTTAAAAGATAACCACGAAGTCGTTGACTTTAAAATTGCCACCATAAAAAGTCAGGGTAGCCAGAAAGGACTGTTCTTCCCCGAAAGTATTCCTCAGTTTGATAAAGAATTTATGCAGAATCTGCATCTGTTTTCTGATGAGGAAATTGCGTTCAGATGCATGAAGGATTTTATCGGGGATGAAATTCCGTCAGACCTATTAAGGAAAATAGCTGCAGAAGCGATCAGTTTTGATATTCCTTTGAAAAAAATCAGTGAGCGGATCTCGGTTCTGGAACTTTTCCATGGGCCTACTTTAGCATTCAAGGATGTGGGCGCAAGGTTTATGAGCCGCTGTTTATCCTATTTTCTGAAAGATCAGGACAAAAAAGTAACAGTTCTTGTTGCTACTTCCGGTGATACGGGAGGAGCTGTTGCGCATGGATTTTATAATGTCCCGGGAATCAATGTAGTCATTCTTTATCCCAAAAACAGGGTGAGTGCAGTTCAGGAAAAACAGCTTACTGCATTAGGCGGAAATATTTCTGCACTGGAGGTTAACGGAAATTTTGATGACTGCCAGAATCTTGTAAAGCAGGCTTTTTCAGATGAAAAGATCAATTCGGAACTGTTTTTAACTTCTGCCAATTCTATTAATGTTGCAAGGTGGCTTCCCCAGCAGATCTATTATTTATTGGCTTTAAAACAATGGAGGCAGCATGAAAATCAAGATCCGGTAATTTGTGTTCCAAGCGGAAATTTCGGAAATATCTGTGCAGGACTTCTTGCTTATTTCCGGGGGCTTCCGGCAGAACATTTTATTGCGGCATGCAATGAAAATGATGTAGTTCCTGATTATCTGAAAAACTATCAGTATCATCCTAAAAAGGCTATTGCAACCCTATCCAACGCTATGGATGTTGGAGATCCAAGTAATTTTACAAGGATTATGGAACTTTTTGACCATCAATTTGATCATCTAAAAAGTATGATTTCAGGATATTCCATTGATGATCAATCAACATTGCAGGCTATACAAGGGGTTCATGAGAAATATGGATACATCCTTGAGCCTCATAGTGCAGTCGCATTTGCTTCCCTAGAACAATATCTGGATGAAAATCCGGAAAAAAAAGGATTTATATTGGGAACTGCCCATCCTGTGAAATTCCCTGAAGCTGTAGAAAAAGCAGTGCATATTAAGCTTGAGATCCCTGAGGCCCTGAATGAGCTCATGAAAAAGGAGAAAAAAACTGTAGAAATAAATGCAGATTTTGAAGAATTAAAACGATTTTTGCTGAAATAAAAATCAGGAGCTATGAGCAAGATCTTTCTTGAAGATGTAAAAATATATGCTTACCACGGTGTACTTCCCGAAGAAAATATCATCGGGACCTATTATATTTTAAATGCGGAGCTGCATACAGATCTTTGGACCGCTGCAGAAACGGATGACCTGAATGATACGATAAGCTATGCAGATATCAACGGGATCATTCATCAGGAAATGGCCATTCGATCTAAATTACTGGAACATGTGGCTGGAAGAATTATCATGAAGATCCATGAAAATTTTTCCCAGATTTCCTACATTAAACTGAGGATCACAAAAACCTCTCCACCTATGCAGGGCGAAATGAAAGGGGCAAGTATTGAACTGGAAAGAAGTTTCAAGCCCGGCGATTTTTAAAAATTTCTATCTTCACAAAAAATATAAAGAATTGAAATCCATCAAATTATTATTTTTATTAAGTTTTGCCATGGTTTTTGGCCAGACTGCTGTTGATAATCAATCCGCAACTTATAACTTTCCAAAGATAAAGTCCAGCATTACCATGCCTGTAACGATTCCGCTAGCCGAAATCAGTAATATGATCAATGCTTCGGTAAAAGAACTGGTATTTCAGGATGATTCTTATACGGATAACAATAATGACCAGTTCAAAGTAAAAGTATGGAAGACCCGCCCTATCCGTCTGGTAGGAGGAACAAACCAAAATATCCTGATCGAGGTTCCTTTAAAAATATGGGCAGAGAAAGGAATTGGCACGTTGGGAGTATATTCTTATCAGAACACTACTTTTGAAACTGTAATGTCTTTCAATACATCCATCAGTTTTAAAAATAACTGGACGATTTCTACATACACACAGCCTAATGGTTTCAGATGGGTAACAAAACCGGTTCTGGATTATGGTAAAATACAGATTCCTATTACTTCACTGGTAGAAAAAAGCCTGAAAGAGCAACAGGGAAAATTCGCAAAAACCATTGATCAGCAAATGGCCGCTCAACTGAATTTCCAACAGTATGCGGTAATGGCATGGAATGTTTTTTCACAGCCATTTAATATTTCGGAAGAATATAATACATGGCTGAAAATAAGCCCGATTGGTGTGAATATCACTCCGCTAAAATTCTACGGGAATGAAATCACCACGAATATCGGGATGGATATTTATTCAGAAACATTTACAGGAAGGAAGCCTGCAGCTTCACCAGTGATAAAATCAGCCGGAAATTTTAATGTGGTTCCGGTTTTGGCAGATAAATTCCTTTTGCAGACCACTGCCAACGTTCCTTTTTCTGAAGCAACCAATATTGCCAGAAATATGTTCATGAACAAAGAATACGATGTCAGAGGCTCTAAAGTAAAGATCAAAGATATTCGTGTTTATGGTGCAGAAGGAAGAGTGATCATTGAGGCTGAAACAGAAGGTTACGTGAATGGTAAAGCCATTATTTCCGGAATCCCCGTATATGATGAAACCAAAAAGAAAATAGTTTTATCCAATACGAAATTCAATCTAAAAACAGCCAATATTCTGCAAAAAACAGCCACTCTGCTTTTTAAAGGAAAAATTGTCAAGATGATTGAAGAGGAATATGGAATTCCAACACAGGATCTGGAACTGGCCTCAAAAAAGAGTATAGAAGAAGCATTTAACAAAGAATATTATAAAGGATTAAAAATGAATGGAAGGGTTTTCAATCTGAAACCAGGCAGTGTCCTTTTAAACGAATCCGGGATTACTGCAGTAATTGAAACGAATGCTACTTTAAAATTAATACTAAACGGAATGTAAATTTATATGAAAACTAAAAACTAATACAAATGAGAAAATATCTACAGATTGTTGACAGACACCGGGCTTCCAAAGGAGCCAGATTTGCAAATTATTTAATTGACCTGGTTGCTTTTTATATTGCATTTTTTGTGATTCTTATGATACTGATGGTTATCAGCCCTGCTTACAGAGAGTGGATTACCAATACCAGTGATATTGTACAAAGACTGATAGGCATTATTTCCTATATCCTGTTTACTTTTTTTATAGAAGCCGTAACCGGAGGAAGAAGCCTTGGAAAACTGATTACAGGGACCAGAGTAATCATGACTGACGGACAGAAACCTTCTGTCGGAGATTATTTTTTAAGAAATATAATCAGAGGGATTATATTGGTTGATCAATTGTCATTCCTGGGTGAAAATGGCTTTCATGATAATTGGAGCAATACCCGTGTCATCAACATCAAAGATTATGAAGCTGAAAGACAGCTAAAAAGCGATATCAACAGCATTGGAGCGAAAGAAATGATTTAAAAATTTTTGTTCGTTAAAAATTTTTGCTATATTTGCACACCTCAAAAATGGTAAAAATGGTACTTTGGCCGAGCGGCTAGGCAGTGGTCTGCAACACCATCTACAGCGGTTCGAATCCGCTAGGTACCTCAGAGCCTTTCTATATAAAACTGAATTTCAGTAGATTATAGAAAGGTTTTTTATTTTTTGTCTATTTATGTGTCAACAATGTAGAAAACAGCTATTTTTACATCCGTCGCGCCCACGTTTTGACTGTCAAAAACTCCGTTCTTTTCAGATTATAAAAATTAGAGTAACCTAACTTATATATACTTCTTAAAATCTGAACTTATTGTATATTGCATAAACGTTAATTCATGAAATTTACACTCTTACTACAACATCTTGCTTATTATGGATGTGTACTATTACCTTCGACAAAATAATAAATCACATTTTTTATAAAACTAATTTCTATACCCTCGTAATGACCGTAGAAAAACCTTCATTCACAAACAGATAATGGGATATAGATTTCTTATTACTTTACAACCAATACTCACGCGTGCGCGTACTGCTCCGAATACAATATATGGAAACCCACAAGTTTCATTATTTGTCTTTCTAATTCTTCTATTTCTTCCATGGAGTAAAGATAAGCAGAAAAGCTAAACCAATTTAAAAATTAATTATCCCTGTGTGATGATTTAATTGTTATATTTACTATCACAAATCAAAAAAAATTCAATATGAAAAATCAAAATCTTCAAAAAGGAAAAAAACTGAACAAAAAAGAATTGAGAGTAATTACTGGAGGACTTCTACCCTGTGCCGATCCAGAGACCGGTGTATGTGAGGAGTATAGACTTCAGTGTGTAGAATTCCAATGCAAACACAAGCCTTAAATTATATCAATCAAAAAAACTTAAATCAAGCCCTCTTTTAGAGGGTTTTTATTTTCTTATTTTTATCAAGGGGGGCATCCAGCATCAACATATCAAGTACTTATATTTAATATATTGGTGCGGATTGACACCAGGGTTATTGATTATATGATGAAATATCAACTCTTTTGTTTGTTGGAAGCCATGTATTTGTATTTTGACCGACTAGCCAGTTTTATTAAATCAAATTAAAATATATAGTGAAGTTTAGTCCATTCTGTAATCTCAATTTATCAGTACTTTATTTTAAATTTAAATTAGAAATTCAGTTTACTTAGATCACTTCTAATCTAAAATCTAAATTTTATTCAGTAAAAATGTACTTTTGTCTGAAAATAACACTAATGATAAAAAAGTATATTTTTTATTCTCTCTTTCTTTTTTTCAATAGCATATACGGACAAAAAACAAATCCAAAAACTATTGACAGCTTGTGGGCAGTAGCTACCGCCAAGCAGGTTTATGCCAATAAAGGATCAAAAGAAATGCTTCGTTTATGTACAGAAATATATTATCAATCCCAAAACATAAAGTATGAAAAAGGAGAACTGAGAGCCCTTGTAAAAATGTCTGAAATATATATTAATGAACAGAATTATAAGGAAAGTTTAAATAAAATTACTGAAGGTCTTCTACTCGCTGAAAAGAGTAACAATTCTGTAATCTGGTCGGATCTGCTAAGACTGCAAAGCAACGTTTATTCTCACCTGGGATATTATGACAAAGCCGACAAGAGTGCCCGTAAAGCACTGGCAATTGCAGATAAGATTCAAGAAAATGACAGAAAGTATCTGGCTAAATCACAGGCTTTAAGAAAAATAGCTGAAAATAAACTTCAGGAAAATATCCTGGAAAAGAAATATGATTCTGTTCAGTTTTATTTTTATAAAGCATATACCGAATCTAAAAAATTAAATCCCAATCTTCCTTACAGAAATGGGAGCATAGCTAAAAATGTCAAAAATTTGGCTTTGATACTTTTTTATCAGGATAAAATTTCAGAGGCAGAAAAATATTTGCTCTGGTATGAAGGGTTAACCAGAAATATCAAAGAGAGTCCCGAATACATTTCGTTTTACAGCCTCAAAGGAAGTATTGAAAACAGGAAAAAAAATTATCAAAAAGCAGTTGAGTATTTTAATAAATCAATCTATTTTTCACAAAAATATAAAATCCTTCCCCTGGAGCTGGTAACAAGCTATTCCGGAATTTCTGAATCATATAAAGGCCTTCAGGATTATAAAAATCAGTCGGTATATATTGAGAAAGCAAAAAAGTTAAGCGATAGCTTATCGGCTGTAGAAAAAACGGCTGTAGAGGAAGTAGCAAAATCAGAAAAAACAGAATATGATCAACAAAAACCTGCTCAATTTATTATCACTGGCATTCTACTTATTCTGATTGTATCAGTTTTAATTTTCATTTTTTTAAAAAGAAAAAAACGGTTTATAAAAGAAAAGACTTTTAATGAAGAAATGGAAAGAAAAACTGAAGCCAATCAATCTGCTGGTCCCATTGAAAAACAAATACCTGCAACTGATTCACAGGAATTGAATATCATCATAGAACTCGCCAAAAATAACAGTCCTTCATTTCCTCTTAAGTTTTCTGAACTATTCCCAACATTTAATCAGAAGCTTCTTGAAATAAATCCACAACTCACCCCTTCGGATTTGGAATACTGTGCATTAATGAAACTGAATTTTGATACGAAACAGATCGCCACATTTAAAAAATCGTCGGTGGGATCTGTAGAAACCAGAAAGTCCAGAATAAGAAAAAAACTTAATATTATTAACTCGGAAAATATTTATGTGTGGCTTATGAAAATACAGTAATTTAATTCTTTAACAATCTCTTTTGAGCATCTATGTAATATTCTGTAATATTTTGTAATAAAATGTGTGTCAATATTTTACACATTCTATATTCGGTGTAATAGTTTTGCAACAAAAACAAAACACATTGAATATGAACAAAAAAATAATATCATATATTTTTTTAATTTACAGTAATTTTATTTTTTCTCAGGTAGGCATTAATACAAATATTCCTTCTGCAGCATTAGATATTGTAAGTAAAGGCAGCACTTATGCAACAAAAGCCCTGGAGGTTAATAACTCCAGTTCACAAGAATTACTAACCGTTCTCGATAATGGAAACGTAGGGATTGGAACTTCAAATCCTGCAGCCCAACTGCACACTACAGGCACTGTACGAATGGAGGGGCTGAGTACCAATACAAATAATACAAAGGTACTAACAGCAGATACTTCTGGAAATCTTACTACAAGATCTACCTCCACATTATTGCCTCAGGTAATTGCCGGAGCTAATGGTTTAGATGCTGTAAGCTCCGCCCAGACAATATCTTCTATAAATAATGTTCCCGCTTATACGAATGCCCTGCTGGTTAAGAGTTTCACTCTTTCGCAAACGTCTCTAGTTACTTTCTTTTATAGTTTAGGGGCAATGAATCTAATGAGCTCATCCGGAAGCTCTGCCTTTAATGATGGCGCCGCCAAGCAGATTGGCACTAACTTAATCTGGAAGACTTTACCAGCTGGCAGTGCTTTTTCAGTAAATGGGATGATATGCACTAGTGCCATACCCTTTTCGAACACAGGGGATAATTATGTAAGTGGAAGCTTCTATTTATCAAACAGCTGTTCGATACTTTTACCTCCCGGCAATTATTCTGTTGAATTACAAGGATTTATAAATGCTTATGACAATAACAAGGGAATCCGTGCCACATTCGGAGGTAATAATTACGACAGGTTCGACATTACGGCAACATCTGCACAATAAATTAAATCATCAAAAACAATTATGAATAGTTTTAATCGGTACTTTATGATTTTTCTGATAAACAGCTGTTGTTTATATTCTCAAGTAGGCATAAGTACTTCCAATCCTTCCGCAATGCTGGATATAGTAAGTATTGGAAACACACCAAAGGCTTTGAAAGTAAGTAATACCAATAAAGAAATAGCATCAATTCTTAATAATGGTAATCTTGGTATTAATGTGTCTAATCCATCAGCCCAACTGCATACATCAGGAAGCATACGCCTTTCCGGATTGGGGATTAATACTGCGGACACTAAGATAGTAACCAGTGATACCAATGGAAATATAACTACAAGGTCTACCACTCTCTTATTACCACAGATTCTTGCCGGAGCAAACGGTATAGATGCTATATCTGCAACCTTATCTGTATCTTCTGTGGCCGGTATTGCAAGCTATACCAGTAATCTGCTTATAAGAAGTTTTACACTTACCCAAACTTCAATGGTCAGCTTTTCTTATCAGTTAAGTGTTGGCAGTATAACTAATACAACAGGTGGTAATTTGACCGATGGAGCATCCAAACAAATAGGAGCCCGTCTGGCATGGAAAAGCCTTCCTGCAGGCAGCCCGTTTACACTAAGTGATACATTGTATACAGATGCAATGCCTTTCATGAATTCATCTGCTAATTACACAAAAGGATTTTATTATCCAAAAGGAAACTGTTCTCTTATTTTATCTCCCGGCGCTTATTCCGTCGAGCTAAAAGGATATGTGTATGCGTATGATAATCTTCAGGGAATAAAAGCAACTTTCGGGGGTTCGCCTTATGACAGGTTAGATATTATAGCAACTCCGGTTCAATAATAAAAAAATAAACGGTACATAACCGTAATGGATGACGATGGAAATCAGGAAAGAATATTCTATGCAACTGATCCGGTAATCACAAAATCATATTGAATTTACCTGAAAAACAAAAGGAATTTTAAAATATTATGATCAATTTAAAAAACATTCACATTGGAAATCTAATTGAAAGCAGATGGAAGGAATTAGGTATTCCAATGAAAAGAACATGTAATTTTTTTAAACTTAATGAAGAAGAAATAGAAAAGATGTTTCAGTTAAGTGATATGAACTCCGCTTATATTCTCAAATGGTGCAAATTATTGGACTATGATTTTTTCAGAATATATTCCCAGCATCTGATTTTATATTCACCGGTGCAAAAAAATATTAACCTTAAAAATATCTCGCTGCCCCAGTTCAGAAAAAGCATTTATACCAAAGAAATTATTGACTTTATACTGAATGAAATCAGTACAGGAGAAAAAAGCATACAGCAGGTGATTGAAAACTACAGAATTCCCAGAACCACACTGCATAAGTGGATCAATAAATATAATCAGCAAAATAAAGATAAAACAGATAGCTAAGTAATAATATAAAAACACGTAACGATGAAAAAAAGCAATCTCCCAAATTACAAGCTGATATTTACTGATATCATCTCAAAAAATCATCCTGAAAAAAGGATAAAATGTCAATCTATTCTGGATAAAAAAGAATTATCAATACTGGATGTTGTTAAACTTAATGAAATAATTTTCGGAATCTGCGATAAAGAATCATTTATAAATAATCAAAAATATAAAGCTTATGATGAATCTACAATTACCTATATTTTAGATTATCAGCAAAAAAACAAGCTGAATAATATCCAATTGGCGAATTATTTTAAGCTTAGCCGAAATACAGTAACAAAATGGAGAAAAACCTTCCAGTCTGATTTTAAATAATTTTCTTAAATTACTGTAATTTCTATGTAGATCCTTACTTTCAAAAAGTAAGGATTTTTATTTTCAGCATATAAGCTAATCATTCATCATTCGCATCAGCACCAAACAAAAAATCCCCGAATTGCTTCGGGGATAAAAACTAATAACCATGAAAACTCAAATTAAACATGAGTTGCTTGATACATTGAAAAATCGTGCCAAAGTTGTCATTCTGAAAAATACTTTTTAAATTTTCTTTTTACAATAATGATAACTGCACATCTATGTATTTATATAAACCAGAAGTAAAAATATCCTTACAGACTGGTTAATTACAGTGAATAATAAAGCAATAAAAAAACAGAGCCCCGGATCAATACCCAATATATTTTCATGATCAATGTCATATACTGATGTTACTTCTTTTCATCAACTTCAAGAAGATAGAAATAAAAAAGCCTCTTTAACAGAGGCCTCAAAAACACAAATGATGAAAAAAATTTTTATAATTTAAATTAAAAACTATTCATTATTAATTCTACCTTCAAAATTACCATCTTTTATCTTTTCATTTTATGAGTTCAGTCATAAACCTCTTTTTTATTCTATTTTTTACTTGATTCTTCAAATAATTATTTCCTTACAACATAACATCCGGCATCAATCCTCATCTGAAGGTTCCGGAAATATACACCAGCTCACAGGAAATTTATAAACTTTTGAACTATCAGACCAGCAAGCTCCACAGACTTATCAACAAAAAAGCCTCCAAATCAGGAGGCCCAAAAACACAAATTAAAAATCCTCTTGCAAGGATTCATAAAGTTCATTAATCTTCTCTTTATTCAGCCCAGGTCATCGGAATATATACTGTAATATACCCATCAGCATCTACCTGAGCATCTGATACAGTTCCGGTTACAGAACCATAACCCGCCCAGCCACCTTGACCCTGCATTGCAGAAAATGTATATGTTCCTTCCGGAATTCCCTCATTATATGCAGGAAGTGTCTGAAAGCCTCCACTATAATAAGTATCATAAACCTCTCCTGTCACTGTATTCTCAGCCAGAAAGCTTCCTACATCATAGTTTCCTGAAAGTGATTTCGTCCCATCCAAATTGACAATACCGAATCTTAGCTTATAGGTTTTTGTTTTTGAAATTTCTTTAGAAGCTTCAGAATGAGCCTCAGGCTTAACATCTGTCATCATATCATCGTTTGGAGAACACGAGACAGCCATAACTGACAAGGCTGCCAAAGCCAATGTCTTAAAAATTGATATTTTCATATTAAAGTAATTTGGTTATTTCAAAAGTAACCAATTCATATGAACTGAATAAAAACTTTTAATTAACTTAAAATTACATCCATCCCTCTCTATATCACAAAAGAGCCAGATTTTGTCTTTTAGTTTTATTATAAAATTTAGCACTTTAACATTTATTAACTAAATTTTGGCTTCATAATTGAAAATAAATAGAAAGTTGCTGCCGTTTTGGCTAAAACTATTTATTAAAATTTGAATTATGAGAAAGATAGTATTAGCAGGTTTTTTATCAGTTTTTTTACTGACAGCCTGTAAAAAAGACGAAAGAACAGCCGAAAAATCTCTTGAAGAACAGAAAATTGAATTTCAGGCAAGACAGCTTGAAATAGAAAAACAAAAGCTGGCTATTGAGAAAGAAAAAATAGTGTACGAAGCACAGAAAAAAGCAGACAGCATTGCCGAAACCAAAAAGTCTCAGGCAGCTGCCGCCAATAACTCAAAACCTCAGGTCATAAGAGAAACAAGAACAGTTTACAGAGACAGAGAGTCAAATTCTAACTCAGGAGGAGGAACTTATGCAGACAATGGAAGCAGTTCTTCACAGGGGACCACTGCTACCCAGAAGAAAGGATGGAGTAAAGCCGCCAAAGGAACCGCTATTGGTGCTGTAGGTGGTGCCGCACTGGGAGCCATTGTAGCTAAGAAAAACAGAGGTCTGGGTGCAGTAATTGGTGGTGTAGTAGGTGGTGCAACCGGTTACACGATCGGTAGAGCCGGAGACAGAAAAGACGGAAGAGTTCAACCACGTTAATTAATATTTTCACGATAACATTTAAAGATTGCTTATTTTTAGGCAATCTTTTTTTATGATTTTACTTTTACTTTCTTCAGTTCTCATTCTTACAGTACTCGCAGGCTGGGGGGAAGTCATGGAAAAATTTCCGGGGATTTTATCCGAAGGAGTTTCAGGCAGCATGTTAACGGGAATATTAGGGCTCAGCATTATATGGACTGTACTTGCTTTTTTCATTCCTGTTAATATATATGTAGAAATTCCTTTTATAATGGCCGGTATTTTCTTTTTCTTTCAAAAGAAACTGTATCAGAAAATCAACAAATTTTCAAAAAAAGACACCATATTAATCATCTGTATTTCACTGATCATTTTATACAGCAGCTCTTTTTATCCTTATATCCTGGATCATTTCGGCTACTATGTCCCGACTATTAAATGGCTTACAGAATATGGTCTGGTGAAAGGAATTTCCAATCTGGATCTTACATTGGGCCAGATGTCTGTCTGGCATATTTTTCAGGCAGGATTTTCCGGTTTTTCTGATCCTTTTTTAAGAATCAATGCTGTTGTACTTGTCATCTATACACTTTATATTTTTGAAAGAAAAAACTGGATACAACTATGTTTCATTCCTGTATTATTACTTTTTTCGCAATCACCCAGTCCCGATCTTCCTGTCATTACTTTATCATTAATTATTTTAAATGAAATTATAACAGGAAACAAAAATATCAGCCTGCTCTTTTCATATGCTGTTTTTATTTTTTCTATAAAGCCTACAATGATATGGCTTCCATTACTGGTATTTTTCTCCTCGATATTTATTTTTAAACCCAATTATAAGAACTGGATTTTAGGAGCCGGAATTCTTCTTTTATTCTTTATTAAAAATATATGGACATTCGGATATCCGGTCTTTCCAGTTTCTGTCGGTGATTTTGGTCTCAGCTGGAGACCTAATCCTGAGGTATTGAAAATTTCTTCACAATATGCCATTCAGAAAACCTATGACATGCAGTATACTTATGACGAAATTCAGAAGTTTTCTTCTTTTGATACGGTCAGAAACTGGTTTACCCTGGAAGGAATTAAATCAAAAATCAATATTCTTTTTATAATAAGCCTGATTCTGTTTTCAGTTTTTGCTTTCGTTAAAAAGAAAAAAATCATCACCCTGATCTGTATCTCCATATTAATAAAAAGCATTTTGGTATTAGCATTTTCAGCACAGTACCGCTTTTTTATCGATGTATTTTTTGTAATATTTTTTATTCTGTTTACTCATTTGAGTAAAAGGAATTCTCTGGTTTTATTCTTCATATCAAGTTTATTGGTAGCAGGAATTTTAAGTTTTCCAAATTTCATCCAGAAATACATACCGAGCTTCAGACCCGGAAATTTCATGACAGGATTAAAAAAAGAACAACTCTACCAACCTTCAACTTATCATTACAACAAATTTGAAACTTTCCGGACCGGAAACTTAAAATTCAATGTATCAAAAGATTATCCTTTTAATTTTAACACTCCTGTTCCTGCTATTTCAGCAAGTTATATTTTTGATGATATAAAAGCAGGAATCTTTCCGCAATACATTGATGAAAAAAACATCAGAAAAGGATTTATCTGGAAAAAACTTTCACCACAGGAAAAAACAGAAGCAGACAACGTTATCAATAATATCAAAAACACTGATAAATAGAACAAATACAGAAACTTTATTATCTGGAGAAAAATAGGTAATTTTGTATCATGTTCAACACATTAGGTAATCTTCTCAGTCTTACAACATTTGGAGAAAGTCACGGCGTGGCTTACGGCGGTATCATCAATAATTTTCCGGCAGGTTTAACGGTAGATTTCGATAAAATTCAATATGAATTGGATCGTAGAAAACCCGGTCAGTCTGCAATTGTCACTCAAAGGAAAGAAAGTGACACGGTAAAGTTCCTTTCCGGAATTTTTGACGGAAAAACTACGGGTACTCCTATTGGTTTTATTATAGAAAATGAAAATCAGAAGTCTAAGGACTACGATCATATTGCAGATTCTTATCGTCCAAGTCATGCAGATTTTACTTATGATCAGAAATTCGGTATCAGGGATTATCGCGGTGGTGGAAAATCTTCAGCAAGGGAAACCATCAACTGGGTCGTTGCAGGAGCATTGGCCAAACAGCTTTTGTCCGGCATCGAAATCAATGCCTATGTATCTTCCGTAGGCAATATTTTCTGTGAAAAACCTTATCAGGCTTTAGACTTTTCAAAAACAGAAAGCAATGCGGTACGCTGCCCCGATGCCGAAACAGCTGAAAAAATGATCGAAAGAATCAAAGAGATCAAAAAAGAAGGTAACACTATCGGCGGAACAGTTACCTGCGTGATTAAAAACGTTCCTGTAGGAATTGGAGAACCTATATTTTCCAAGCTTCAGGCTGAACTTGGCAAAGCTATGCTGAATATCAATGCCTGCAAAGGATTTGAGTACGGAAGCGGTTTCTGCGGTGCTAAAATGACAGGAAAAGAGCATAATGATGCTTTCAATACAGATTTTACTACAAAATCTAATCTTTCGGGAGGAATCCAGGGAGGAATATCCAATGGAATGGATATTTATTTCCGTGCTGCATTCAAACCTGTCGCAACTATTTTACGGCCTCAGGACAGTGTGGATAAGCATGGAAATCCTGTTATTGTTGAAGGAAAAGGCCGTCATGATCCATGTGTAGTGCCAAGAGCGGTTCCTGTTGTGGAAAGCTTAGCTGCCTTTGTACTGGCCGACCTGTTTTTAATCAATAAAACAAGAAACATCAATAATTTTTAATATAAATATTTTTGGTAATGAAAAATTACTGGGATAAAGGAATTTCTTTTGAAGAATATATCCGCATCGGAACAGAAAGATTAGAAAATCCTGCCAACCAACAAGAAGCAGAATACAAACAATATTATGAACTGGGTCTTCAGAGAATGGACAGAACGGTAAAAAAATACGTCCCGGATGAAGGTCAGCTGAAAGAACTTGCCGCCAAAAACTTTGACGGAAAGATTCTGATTATTTCTGAGGCATGGTGCGGAGATGCCAGTGCAACGGTTCCTGCAGTATTCAGATTTTTTGAAGGACATAATGAGGTAAGGGTTTTTCTGAGAGACAGTGATAAAAGCTTAATCAATCAGTTTCTGACCAATGGTACAGAATCCATCCCTAAAGTAATTATTCTGGATAAGGATTTTAATGTAAAGAATTCATGGGGCCCGCGTCCTAAATATGGCTATGAGCTTTTAATGAAATATAAAGCAGATCCCGAAGCCTATCCGAAGGATACTTTCTATAATGATCTGCAGATATATTATGCAAAAAACAGAGGGAAAGATGCTGTTCAGGAAATTTTAGAATTATTATAATATAGATTGAATCCCGACAGTAAACAATAACCGTAAAGATCAACCTATGAAAAAGAATATCATTTATCTTGTCCTTATCATCATTATTGGTGCAATAGCTTTTGTTCCCGGAACCCGGAATTTCCTGAAGGATACTTTCTTTCCGGTTGCCACCATTGAAAATGCAGTCCACATCAGCGAAGAAGATTATGATATAGAACTTAAGGGAATCAATGCCCCAAGTACCAATCTTAAAAACTTTAAAGACAAAGGTGTTTTTCTGAACTTCTGGGGAACCTGGTGCCCTCCGTGCAGAAAAGAATGGCCTTCCATCCAGAAGCTGTATGATTCCAGAAAAGATCATGTAGATTTTGTTCTGATTGCCATGAACGATAAAGAAGAAGATGTGAGAAAATTTTTGAAGGAAAACAATTATACTGTTCCTGTATATATTGCCCAAAGCCCGATTTCTGAAAAAATTCTTCCCAAAGTATTCCCCACCACTTTTCTTTTGGATAAAACCGGAAGAATCCTTATTAAGGAAGATGCTACAAAAGATTGGAACACAGAGACTGTGCACCAGTTCATTGACAATATCATCAAGTAGTTTTTTTAACTAAATTTTATAATTAATTGGTATAGAATTTGCGAAATTTACTACGTTGAAAAATTATTAAAACTAAACACAAAAATGAAATATTCAAAATTGAATCTTGCAAAAGAAGCCATCAGCCATAAAGGCTTCGTAAAAAAAATCCCTGATATTTTCAGAATGGTCAAGTTATGGAGAAAAGGAATATACCCGATGAGATCTATCGATATTATTCTTCCTCTTCTGGGAATTCTATATGTAATCTCCCCTATTGATTTACTTCCTGAGTTTGCCGTACCCGTTTTAGGAGTTATGGATGACCTTGCCGTATTATCAATGACAATTCCGAAACTTATCAAAGAAGTGGATAAATTTTTACTGTGGGAAGCTGAACAGAGGCTGAACAGCACTAAAATTATCGACGCAGAAATTGTAAAATAATAATTTACAGAATATTCTTTTAGCCATCCTGAAACATTTCAGGGTGGTTTTTTATTGACAAATGATTGATAAATTTTTAAGCCTTGTTCCAAATCATTAAATTTGCATTATCTAATAAAAAATAATGGAAAGTAAAAAAGAGTTTTTCTTAGAGTGCTACAAGCTGGGCATCATCAAATTCGGAAGGTTTACCTTAAAAAGCGGCATTGAAAGTCCGTTCTATGTAGACCTTAGACCTTTAGCTTCAGATCCTAAAATCTTAAAGAACCTGGCAAATTATTTACTGGAAATGCTTCCACTGGATAATTTTGACCTGATCTGCGGAGTGCCTTATGCAGCCCTTCCGATGGCTACTGCAATGTCTCTGGAAAGCTATATCCCATTAATTATTAAAAGAAAAGAAGCAAAAAGCTACGGAACTAAAAAACTGATCGAAGGTATTTACCAGAAAGGACAGAACTGCCTGCTGGTAGAAGACGTGATCACTTCCGGGAAATCTCTTGTGGAAACTATTGCAGAGGTAGAACAGGAAGACCTTAAAGTAGCTGACATCGTTGTGGTTCTTGACAGAGAGCAGGGCGGAAAACAACTGCTGGAAAGCAAAGGCTACAGAGTTCATACCCTTTTCAATATTTCAGAAGTTTGTGCTATTCTTCAGGAAACCGGAGAATTGTCTGATGAAGAGGTAAAAAGAATCCAGGATTTTCTTCAGGGAAACCATATTCAGTTTGAAGAAAAAACAAGAAATTCTTACGAACAGAAACTGGAAAATGCACAGCATTCGGTTTCTAAAAAGCTCCTGCAAACAGCTTTGGCAAAAAAATCAAACCTGATTGCCTCTGCTGATGTTACTACAACGCAGGAACTCCTTGAGCTTGCTGAAAAAGTAGGTCCTCATATTATTGCATTAAAAACCCATATTGATATTATTTCAGATTTTGATTACGGAAAAACAATTGTTCCTCTAAAAGCATTAGCTGAAAAACATCAGTTCTTACTGATGGAGGACAGAAAGTTTGCAGATATAGGTAACACACAGGAGCTGCAGTTTACCAGCGGCGTATTCAAAATTACTGACTGGGCGGATTTCGTTACTTCACAGGTAATTGGCGGATTTGAATCTTTAGACTGCTTCAAAAATGTAGGTGTCGTTGCTATTGTGGGAATGTCTTCCAAAGGTACTCTTACTACGGCTACTTATCGTGAAGAAGCTTTAAAAGTGGCATTATCACATCCGAACGTAATCGGAGGCGTATCACAAAACCAGATTCCTGAAGAGCTGCTGCTTTTCACTCCGGGTGTTAACCTTGCGGATTCAGGAGACGGAAAAGGACAGCAATACAATACTCCTGAACATGTTTTCAAAATGCTTCATTCAGATTTTATCATTGTAGGAAGAGGTATTTATAAATCTGATGATCCTGAAACTGCTGCTATTACCTATAAAAATGAAGGCTGGAATGCGTATGTTAATTCTTTGCAAAAAAACACAGTCCAGGGCTAAAATCCTGCTGGATATATTCAAAATAAGTTTATATTTGGGCTTTATCACAGGATATTGAAAAAGATTACCACTTGCCTTGTTTTGTTTTGGGGAATTGTACAGGTTTCTGGGCAAAAAGACAGCATATATATTGAAGCAAAATTATCTGCTGACAGGAAAACACTGGATGTTAGTCAGGAAATTGTGTATTACAATCATTCCGGCAAAGATCTACAGTCGGTCAAGCTTCTTAATTGGGTTTCTGCTTATAACAAAAAGGGAACTTCATTAGTATACAGAAAACTGGAAGACAGAAACAGTGACCTTCATTTTGCCAAAAATGATCAGCTGGGTAAACTTGTGGATTTACAGATCAAAAATTCAGCAGAACAACCTGTTTCCGCGAATTCCACTACAGATGAGAATCTTTTTCTTCCTTTGTCAGAGGCTTTGAAACCTGGTGAAAGCGTTAAATTACAGCTTCAGTACAGTATACTACTTCCCGACAAGAAATTTACGGGTTACGGTACATCTGATAAAATAACTGCATTAAAATATTTCTTTATTGTTCCGGATCATTTTGATCCGGACAATATTTCCAAAAGAAACTACCATGATATTGAAGAATCGGTAAGTTTCAATACTTTCTGGACCGTCAATTTTGATCTTCCACCCAATAGTTTTATCGAAAGTAATCTGCCGCAGATTCAAATGAATGCATTTAAGGGTTACCTGGACTCCGATCCTGAATTTGTGATTTCAGAGAACGGACTACCTTCTATAAAAGTAAATGTAGACGGTACAGATACCGAAATCAAGTTTGGATATAATCTGAAACCGGAAGAAAAGCAGGACCTTGAATTTTACCTGCCTCTTCATCTGAAATTTATTAAAGAAAGAATCGGTTCGCTTCCAAAAAATCTTTTTATTTCTGAAAAATTCAGGTCTTCGGAAGATTTTTTCGGAAATAATGATATTGCTTTCTGGAAATTCAAATTCCAGCTGTTTACCGATTCTGAAAAAACAGATCTTGATTATTTCGGAATTATTGCAAAAAAAATACTTGACGAAAGTATTATTGCAGATAAACAAAAGAGCCACTGGTTCAAGAATGGCTTAAAATCCTATTTGGAAATCCAATATCTTCAAAAATTCTACAAAGAAACCAAGTTATTGGGCATTTTACCGGAAACTAAAATTTTCGGGGTAAAACCATTGAAATTATTTCATGCTTCTAAGGTAAAACTTATTGACCGTTACGGGCTGGCTTATCAATATATCATGTCTCAGAATCTGGATCAGAAGATCAGCGAAAATTTTACTGTTCTGAGCAATTTTAATGATATGGCGGTCAGCAGTTTTGAAACCGGAAGTCTTTTTAATTATACGGCGGAAAAAATGGGCTACGATCGTTTCAACGATATTGTGAAAGATTATATTGCTCAAAATACGGACAGGAAAATAGAACCGGAAGAGTTTCTTAAGCAACTGGCAGAAAAAGAGAAAACCTCAGGATATCTCAGTGATTTTCTCAAACATAAAAACAGAGTTAATTTCAGACTTAAAAATATCCGGAAACAGGATGATTCTTTGAATATCAGAATCGGGAAAAATACAGATTCTCCAATTCCAGTACGGCTTGAAACACAGACAAGCGAGGGCGAAGTAAAATCTTACTGGGTAGACACAGAAGAAAATGAAAGGATTACGAATTTTGCTATTCCTGCTTCAGATGATATTCATAAGGTTACTCTCAATTCAGATTATATTTTTCCGGAATCAAAATACCGGGACAACTTTTTATACGCAAAAGGTCTGTTTTCGAATGCAAAAAAAATAAAATTTAAGCTTATTAAGGATATTCCCAATCCTGAATACAACGAAATATACATCAGCCCAAGGGTACGTTTTAATAATACGTATGATAAATTCCTTTTGGGAGTGAATTTAAAAAATCAATCTTTCTTCGATCAGAAATTTCTGTATTCATTTACTCCAACCTACAGTACGGGAACCGGAAAACTGACAGGATCAGGAGCTGTCTCCTACTCTTTTCTTCCGGCTGAAAGTATTTTCCGAAGCATCACTTTTGGAGTATCCGGTTCTTATTATCATTACGATTATGGGCTGGCTTACAGAAAAGGATCAATATTTTCCAGTTTAAACTTCAGGAAAAATCCCCGAAGTACGGTGAGCAGAAGCCTTGCGTTTTCTTACAATTATCTAGAAAGAGACCTGAGCCCGAAAATGATTGCCAACAATGATTATGGCAAATATAATCTCTGGAGCGCCGGGTATGGATACAGTGACAGCCAGATGATTCATGAAAAAAGCTTAAGCTTAAGTACTCAAGGTATGGAGGACTTTAACAAAATAACTGCGGAAGGGTTTTACAGATGGGAATTTGCCCCAAAACAGAAATTGAGTGTTAGACTCTTTGCCGGATATTTCATACGAAATGATACCCGGAATAGTACATTTAATTACGGAATTTCAAGGGTATCAAATTATTCTTTCTCTTACAACCTGTTGGGTGAGAGTGCCAACAGCGGCCTTCTCTCACAGCAGTTTATCCTGGCTGATGGGGGGTTCAAATCTTTCATTCCGGGATCTGTTAATCAGTGGATCACTTCTTTTAATGTAGATTCAAGTGTATGGAAGATATTTCATGTGTATGCTGATGCCGGGATCTATAAAAATAAAAACCGTCCTGCAGAATTTATATGGGATAGTGGTATCAAAGTAAAACTTATCCCTGATTTTCTTGAAATCTATTTCCCGATACAATCCTCATTGGGCTTTGAACCTTCTTTCAAAGATTATGCAAAACGTATCAGATATACTCTGGTACTTAACCTTGGAGCTGTTATCAATGCTGCCAGAAGAGGATGGTACTAAATAAAAAAAGCAACTGTAATAAACAGCTGCTTCTTTTAACATGTTATATTGAAAACTAACTTTTACTTTTAGAAACAGGCGTATTCATCTGATTCCAGCCAAACTCATTGGCTAATGATTTTCCATACTGGATACATCAAAAACAATACCACGAAATAAGATCAATATAAATCAAATTAATTAAAATAAAATACAATTTTCGTTATTTTTATTTTTATTAGAAATATTGTAAATTAAAATCATCATTAAACATAACTTAATAAAAAAGCTCCGGCCATTTCTTCGAAATGGCCGGAGCTTTTATTTATAAAGAAACTAAAATTAGTCTTTCAAGATTTTTTGAGATACTGGCTCATTATTTACAGTTCCAGTAACAATATAGTTCCCTTTTGCTAGGCCAGCAACGTTTACAGCACCGTCTTGTTTTACAGAAGCAGATTTTACTACCTGTCCGAACATGTTGTAAACTTTCACATCTTTCACATCAGCACCAAAAGTAATTTCGTCGCTCTTTACGAAAGTGTTTTTTACAAAGTTACCTGCTTTGATATTTTTGATATCTGAAACTGCAAGTGCTCCTGTAGTTACTTTGATATCATCAATAAAGAATCTGTTGTTAGTAGCAACAGCTCCTTCAAATGTAAGAACTACAGAACCTGTAGCACCAGTGATATTCACAGTATAATTTGAGAATGCACCTTTTACCAGAGTTACAGTAGCCTGACTTAAAGTTGCTCCTGTAGCAGAAACATTTAAAGTTGTATTTTCACTTGCCCCATTCCAAGCTCCAGCTCTAAAAGTTAGAGTTGCATTTCCTGATAAAGTGATCGTTGGAGTAGTAACAGTTCCTTTTAATGATGAAGTTCCTGCTTTTAAACATCCACTTCCTCTATAAATTTTTGCAAAGGTCCAAGCTCCGCCTGTAGTATATGAAGTAGATCCGTCAGTAAAACCTGAGCCAGCTACACTTCCGCTCCAGCCACCGTCATTTCCTCCAGTTCCTGTTACATCATCAAACGTAGCATTGAAAACTGTTTGTGCAAAAATACTTGATGCTACCATAACAGTAGCAAAAAACGAATAAAGTTTTTTCATGATTTAAAAAATTTGATTATTAATAATTTACCTCTCAAAATTAATTTTTTTTTTTCATTTGGGACAATAATCGGATTAAATTTTTGTTAATAATGATTAACCCATTTCCATTAACATTTTTTAGTTATTTTTACGAATTATTTTGAAAGACTTGCGCAATCTTTTTATTTTAATCGGTTTGTTTTTCATGGGCATATTTTCGGCCCATGCGCAAATATTTTCGTGGAAAAACCCAAATATTCCGGAGGACAGTATTAAAAAAGACAGTGTTCTTGCCGCAAGATTTGAGCAGGATATTTTTGCAAAAGATACTCTTGATTTTGTAAAAACCAACAACAAAATAATTGTAGACGAAGCTGTACTCGTTAAAAACGATAAGAAACGGTTCCTGGGAGAATTGAATTCTAAAGGCTCCATTATCCGTGGAATTACATTCGGTAACAATCAGGGCCAGTCTGTACAAAGTTCTATGGATCTTCAGATTTCAGGGCGGCTTTCTAAAGATGTGACTATTCTAGCCAGTATATCGGATCATAACCTTCCTATTCAGGCTGATGGCTATACACAAACCCTGGAAGAGTTTGACAAGATCTATATGCAGCTGAATATTAAGGATAAGTCCATTCTCCGAGCCGGACATCTTGACCTTGTGGATGCCAAGACCTATTTTGCTAAATTCCAGAGACGCAGTATGGGGCTTGAGTTTCAGACTGAATTCGGAAAAGATAACAAGACTTTTGTTGATGTTTCTATGGGTGTCGCCCGAAGTGAATTCCACAGAGTCCGTTTTCAGGGAGTGGAAGGTAACCAGGGACCATACCGCTTGACAGGAAAGAACGGAGAACAATTTATTACCCTTATCTCAGGTTCTGAACAGGTATTTATTGACGGTATTCTTATGAAACGTGGGGAAAACCAGGATTACATCATAAATTATAATACCGGAGAGGTAACATTTACCAGTTTCCGTCCGATTTTCCAGCAGAATTTCATCACGATTTCATATAACTACACCAACAGAAATTACTCCCGATATTTATTCACCGGAAAATTAGAGCATCAAAGGGAAAAGTTTAAAGTAGGTCTGAACTGGTTCATGGAAAATGACAATAAAAATGCCCCTCTTTCTTTAAACCTTTCAAAAGAAGACGAACAGATTCTTGCTGACGCAGGTAACGACCCTAATCTGATGTATGCTCCTTCAGGTGTGGTTACGGCATATGATGTTAATAAAATCCTGTACCGCTTAAACCCAGCCGGAAACTTCTACGAATTCTCAACGGATCAGAATGAAACACTTTATCAGGTCTCGTTTACTTATTTTGGTATCAATCAGGGTGATTATAAGATTACCCAGACTACCAATAACGGCCGTGTATTTGAATATGTAGGAAATAATATGGGTGATTATAAAGCTGTAAGAAAGCTTCCTTCTCCTCAGAAATCACAGGTTTACTCTGTAAACTCAGAATATCTTTTAAAAGAAGGGAAGATAGGTGCAGATTTCTCCTTAAGCAATTATGATATCAATTTATTTTCATCAAAAGATGCAGCTCAGAATATAGGATATGCATGGCGTATTTTCGGAAATAAAAGCTTTACAAAAAACAACTGGAAAGGAACTCCCAGCTTTGAATATCAGTATATTGACAAACAATTCCATATTCTAGACCGTATCAATGATGTGGAATTCTCAAGGGATTTTAACTTAGTTCAGGAATTCAGCCAGAGAACTCAAAACAGATTTATTTTCAGCTTTTTAAATAAATGGAATAATAAATCCACCTTAAATTACCGCATCAACTATCTGGATGAACAGGACACCTATAAAGGGATGAAAAATGATCTTGATTTCAGCTGGATCACGGGCAAATTCTTTACAAAAGGAAACCTCTCATATCTTAATACAACCGCTACGCTTCAGGACACCAAATTTATCAGAGGTGGAGTTTCTACGGAATTCACAGGAAAAAAAGGAAGCTGGGCTGTCGGGGGAAGCATGGAACATAATGAGAAAAAGTATAATGATACCCAGCTCATGGATGTTACCAGTTTCAGCTGGAAAGAGATCTTCGTCCAGAAAAAAATCGGCGACAGTACCCGTACAAAGCTACTTGCGAAAGTGTATATGAGGGATAATGATTCTGTACGGGATAACAGACTGGAAAGCATGAATAACATTCTGGGAATCATGGCAGAAAGCCAGCTGATTAAGACAGAGAGAACCACTTTAAATGCTTTGGTACATTACAGAAAATTCTTTTATCAAAATGATGAAGCCGACATGACAAGGAATAATGATTTTGTAGTTGGAAATATTCTGTATAACCAACAGCTGTTCAGAAACGGGATGCGTCTTCAGGCATTTTATGAGCTTGGAAACGGACAGGAAGCACAAAGGGAATTCCAGTACCTTAAGGTAACTGACGGACAGGGTGTGTATAAATGGACGGATTACAACGGAGATGGGGTTCAGCAGCTTGATGAATTTGAAATTGCAGAATATTCCGATCTTGCCCAGTATATAAGGATTTATACAAATTCCGTTCGCTATATTCCTTCCAATAAAAATAAGATCCAGTTAGCATTATTTGTCAATCCGTCTATTGTATTTAACTCTGAAAATGCATTTTTAAAGCGCTGGAATTTCAATGTTTCATTAAACTCACAAAACTCATTCTATAAAAAAGATAAGGTTCTGGTATTGAATCCTTTTGAAAAAAACAGTGACCAGATCTTAAAAAACCAGAATATTTTAGCCTCTGTACAGTTTAATCCGACTGAAAAATCCGGATGGAACGGAAATTACCGTTTTATTACCAATGACAACCTCATCAATGCCAATTTCAGCAATGAAGAACGTGAGCAGGTTTCCCATTTTATCAATATTGGATATTGGTTTAATAAAGAGTTCAGGGTTGACTGGGAAAATTCGATCCACGATCTCAAAAATTCATCTCAGTTATTTGCCACAAGAGATTACCGTCTGAATAATATTGAAACGAAACCAAAGGCAACTTATAAATTTACCGATGCCATTCAGGCTGAACTATCGTCTGCTTACCGCCAGAAAAAAAGAATTGATGGTGAAGAATTACTGAAAGCGTTCGACATTACCGGAACGATTCAATGGGAACGTAAAAAAACTTCGATCAGGGGTAATTTCTCTTTCATTAATAACAATTTTACAGGAAACAATTTCAGTATCGTAGGAAATCAGATGCTGGATGGCCTTAAGCCAGGGAAAAATCAGGTATGGAGTGTTTTCATTCAACAGGCGATCAATTCTTTCCTTCAACTTAATTTAAATTATGAAGGGAGAAATTCTGGAGACAGAACCATTCATATCGGAAGTATGCAGGTAAAGGCAAGTTTCTAGAGTGTGAGAGTTTGAGAATCTTAGAATAAATAGGCCAGGACATATTAAATCTAAGCTTTAAAAAGTCTGAAATCTGATGTCTGAAATCTTAAATCTTGATTCTAATTCACCACTTATTTCTAACCTTTCTCAAATATCTATCACTCATTTATCGTAATAGATATTATCATATTCTCAAATGTTTATAATTTCGTAAATTTGCCGCATGGTAAAAATAGGCAATATAGAACTGCCGGAATTTCCGCTTTTGCTGGCTCCGATGGAAGATGTAAGTGATCCTCCGTTCAGACGTCTTTGCAAAATGCATGGAGCAGACTTGATGTACTCAGAATTTATTTCTTCTGAGGGCTTGATTCGTGATGCGATGAAAAGCCGTAAGAAACTGGATATTTTCGATTATGAAAGGCCGGTTGGTATCCAGATTTTCGGTGGCGATGAAGAAGCAATGGCAATGTCTGCAAGAATTGTAGAGACTGTAAACCCGGATCTGGTTGACATTAATTTCGGATGCCCTGTAAAAAAGGTAGTGTGTAAAGGTGCTGGAGCAGGAGTTCTTAAAGATATTGATCTTATGGTACGCCTTACCAAAGCTGTTGTAAGCTCTACCCATCTGCCGGTAACTGTTAAAACCCGTTTAGGATGGGACAGTACAAGTATCAATATTGATGAAGTGGCGGAACGTTTACAGGAGACAGGAATCAAGGCATTAACAATACATGCGAGAACCCGTGCTCAGATGTACAAGGGGGAAGCAGACTGGGAACATATTTCCAGAATCAAGCAGAATCCTAATATTGAGATTCCTATTTTCGGAAACGGCGATATTGATTCTCCGGAAAAAGCTCTTGAATATAAACAGAAATATGCCTGCGACGGAATTATGATCGGCCGTGCGGCTATTGGATATCCATGGATCTTCAATGAGATCAAACATTTTTTCAAAACGGGAGAACATCTTCCCGAACCTGTTATTGCCGACCGTTTATTAGCTGTTCGCCAGCATGCGGAATGGAGTGCAGAATGGAAAGGTGAAAAATTAGGGCTTATAGAAATGAGACAGCATTACAGCAATTATTTCCGCGGTGTTCCTCATTTTAAAGAATTCAGAAAAAAATTCCTTGAGGTCTTTACTTTGGATGAAATGGATGTGTTGATTAAAGAAACGCAGCAGTTCTACGAAGAATATCAGACACAGGTATAAATAACAAAAAACCATCAAAATTTGATGGTTTTTTTATTTTCTTAATATCCTTCTGAGGAAGTTTCATTTTTTATTAAGCCTAACGCTGAAGAGGTCCCGATCCTTTTCACTCCCATACTGATCATTTTTTCAGCATCTTCGGGGGTCCTTACTCCTCCGGCTGCTTTTACAGGAAGTTTGCCTGCATTATCCAGCATAATCTGTATGCCTTCAAATGTAGCACCGTTTGGTTTACCACCTTCTGTCTGATAAAAGCCTGTGGAAGATTTCACAAAAATGTTGGGAAGATCATTTTCGGAGAAATTTTCCAATGCCCAGTTGGAGATATTTTTAGTGATATCTGCAATCTGCGCATCCGTCAGTGCAGCAATTTCAATAATCCATTTAACTACTTTATGATGCTGCAAAGCAAGTTTCGTACACTGTACAAACTCATCTTTCACCAATGCAAGCTCACCTTTGAGATAGGCATTGTAATTAATCACAAAATCCAGCTCATCTGCTCCGTCTTCAATTGCTTTTGAAGCCTCAGCCAGTTTTTCGGCAATAGAATATGTTCCTTCATGAAAACCTATTACGGTTCCTACCACAACATTTGAATTTTTTTCCTGAAGATACTTTTTGATATCGGCTACATAATCCGGACGGATCATTACGGCAAAAATACCATTCTCCATAGCTTCCTGCGCAAGCTTTTTATCGATCTGTAATGTTTCTTCATCTGAAATACCTGACTGTTCAGGGGTCTTCAAATAGGTTGAATCCAAATATTGGGCAATGTTCATAATCTTTATACTTTCAGTTGTCTGTAAATACCTTGTTCCAAAGATATGAAAGTTTCCGTTCTTGTCACACCTTTCAGCTTCTGAAGTTTGCTCAGGATCTGCATCAGGTGGTCATTGTCTTTACAGAGAACTTTTAAGAATATGGTATAATTCCCTGTTGTATAATGGGCTTCCACCACTTCATTCACATCCTTCAGAGATTTTACAACATCCGGATAATGGCTGGGCTGATCTAAAAACATTCCGATATACGAAATTACTTTATAGCCTATCTTTTTAGGGTTAAGAAATGAAATAGAGTTTTCAATAACCCCCGCATGCTCGAGTTTTTTAATTCTTTGGTGTACTGCTGTTGTGGATATTCCAACATTTTTTGAAATGTGGGCTAATGATGTTTTAGCATTATCCATCAGCATGTAAATGATTTCCTTGTCAATCGAGTCTAAATGATAACTTGTGTTACTTGAATTTTTCATTTTCTACTTTATTATTTATGTTTTTGTTTGCTCAAATTTTACAAAAACCGGAAAGTGGTCACTATATCCGCCCAAGTACCGTGTACCGGCATAGGTTCGGAAGGGACGTCCTTCAAAATTTTTTATCCGGCTGCTTATTTTTTCAGAGTTAAAAATATGGGCACTCTGAAACTTCAAAATATCATTATCAAAAAGCGATTTTGACATGATAATTTGATCATACAACAGTCCGGACTTATAATGAAAAGTAGAATAATTTCTTGTTTGGAACAACTCTTGAAAAGGGTTTACCAGTACCTTATCGCGATTGTTGTCGTAGAGAATTTTTACTAAATTTTCATCATCAGGGTTTTCGTTAAAATCACCACACAATATTACATGTTCCTTTTCGTCACTTACAATTTTCAAAATCCTACCATGGATTTCATTAAGAATAAAGTCTCTTTTCGGCTTATTAATATCTTTTTCTCGCTTAGAGGGAAGATGGGCGATAAAAACATTAATAACAGATTCCTTATACTTAATTTTAGAAAATAGTACGTCTCTCGTTGTGTCGTAATTTTCTGTGTTTTTTCTATTTTCAATTTCAAAGAAGAAGGTAATAGTTTCTGAGTCTATTATTTCCACTTTGTTTTTATTATATAACAGGGCTACATCTACCTTTCTCTCATCCATAGAATTGTAATGCACAATTCCATATTCAGAATTAAAAGGTTCCATTTCCACCAGATCCTCTAGAACTTTCCTTCCGGAAACTTCAGAAAGTCCGATTAAAAACGGGAGGGTTTCATTTTCCTCCTTCATTAACTGAAAAACATGTGATATTTTAAAAAGCTTATTCCTATATCTTTTCTCATCCCAATTTCTCAAACCTGATTTTGTAGGATCTAATCTGTGAACAGGTTTCGGATCAGGCAAAAATAAATTTTCAACATTATAAAAAGAGAACATCTCCATCCGCAAAATTGCTATCTTAAAATTATCAATTTCTTTTTCGTTGTAAATTTATTATTTTTTTTCAAACTTCATTAATTTATTTATAATATTTTCATATTAATATTACACAAGCAACATATGAAATTTAACAAAAAATATCAATTTAAAACACCCTTATATCGCTAAATTATTAATTATTTGAAATTATTATCACAAAAAATAAAATTAAAACAATATATACATATCAAATTAACAAGAAAAAAAATATAAACTTTACCGAATAAAATTAACGATTTACATTTATTTCAATTTTATATAAATTTTTATTCTTTTTCGTTCACAAAATCCTATAAATATGAAATAAAAATATTTTTTTAACAGTTTTCGGCAATTATTTTTAAAGTAAATCAGGTCGTTTTTCCTGCGTAATTCTTACAGCTTCATCGTGGCGCCATTCTTCGATCAGGGCAAAGTTTCCGCTAAGCAATACCTTTGGAACCTCTAATCCTTTATATACCTCGGGTCTTGTATAAATTGGCGGCGAAAGAAGGTCATCCTGGAAGCTGTCTGTAAGAGCACTCTGCTCATCATTCAAAACTCCCGGAAGTAATCTTATAACAGAATCAGCAAGAACACATGCAGCCAGCTCTCCTCCTGTAAGTACATAATCACCGATTGAAATTTCCCTGGTAATATGAAGATCCCGGACTCTCTGATCAATGCCTTTGTAGTGACCGCAAAGAAAGATCAGGTTATTTTTTATGGAAAGGGTATTGGCAATCTTCTGATTCAGGGTAACACCGTCCGGCGTAAGATAAATTACTTCATCATATTCTCTCTGGGATTTAAGCTCAGAGATGCATTTATCCAGAGGCTCTATCATCATTACCATTCCTGCTCCGCCTCCGTAAGGCTCGTCATCAATCTGTCTGTGCTTATTAATTGCCCAGTCTCTAAGGTGGTGAAAATGAACTTCCACCAGGCCTTTATCCATTGCCCTTCTTAAAATAGAAGTCTGAAACGGACTTTCCATTAATTCAGGAAGTACGCTTATTATATCAATTCTCATTGTAATGTTCCGTTTTTCTTGGTAGGCGAAATAATTAATCTTAAAGAAGAATCTTTGTTGAAATAGCTCCACATCCAGTTGAAAAAGACCGCAAGCTTATTTCTTACGCTCAGAATCAGCATCAGGTGAAGGAACATCCAGAAATACCAGGCCAGAAATCCCTGAAACTTCATAAAGGGAAGATCTACTACGGCTCTGTGCTTTCCAATAGTTGCCAATGAACCTTGGTCTTTGTACTCATATTCTATCCAGTCTCCGGTATTCTTATTAAGAAAATTTTTACCTAAATTTTTTGCCTGATTTATAGCTACGTTTGCTACCTGAGGATGCCCCTGCGGATACTTTGGTGTTTCCATATAGGCAATATCCCCTATTGCATAAATATTGTCGTAACCTTTTATCTTATTAAATCTATCTACTATATATCTGTTTTTCACTAATTTTTCGGCAGGAAACCCGCCTACTACATTTCCGGTAACACCCGCTGCCCATATCACATTATTGGATGGAATATTTTTTCCACTTTTCAGATGTACCTTGTCACCGTCATAATCCGTAACGACCTCCCCACTCATAAAAGTAACTCCAAGATCTTTAAGATATTTTTCTGATTTTTCCTGAGCCTCACTGCTCATTACGGCAAGCGGCTTTTCTGTGGAGCTTACCAGAATGATCTTAAGCTGATCGAAATTCATGTAGGGGTAATCTCTCGGAAGAATTTCTTTTTTCATTTCTGCAAAAGCACCCGCCAGCTCTACACCGGTAGGCCCGCTTCCGACAATAACGATATTCCAGTTACCGTCGTCACTTCTGCTTTTCTCGAGGATGAGCTTTTCAAAGGTCATCAGTATATGATTTCTGATGCTTATTGCTTCCTGAGTATTTTTCATTCCGAAAGCCCTTGATTCCATTTCCTTGTTTCCAAAGAAATTGGTTTTGCATCCTGTTGCAATCACCAGTTTATCATAAGTAAATTCAGCATCATCTGTAATCACTCTGTTATTGACAGGATCAATTTCTTTTACCTCGGTAAGGCGAAACTGTGTATTTCTGGATTGCTGAAAAATCTTCCGGAAAGGGAAGGAAATATTGGACGGCTCTATCCTCCCGCAGGCAACCTGATAGAAAAGCGGCTGAAACATATGATGGTTCACCCGGTCCAGAACAATTACCTTTTTGTTCCTGTTATTCAATGTTTTCGCAAGTTGCAGTCCCGCAAATCCCCCTCCTATAATGATGATCTTTTCGCGTGTTTCCATAGTACACAAATTTACTGATTTTATTTAGCATTTAGTAGTGAAATAAGTTAGTTTTGCAAAACTTTATGACACCAAAAAAGTACACCAAAAAAACTGCCAAAAAAGTACATGAGAACCGCCGGAAGAATTATTTTTTCCGACGAAAAGTAATATTGGCCATTTTAATTCTGGCTTTAATAGGAACAGGTTTTTACCTGAAACAATCTATAAGTTATTATTACGCACTGTACTTTAACAAATTCCACCATAAAAAACTGCACAACAGTGAAGTGGAAGCAGCAAGAATCCAGAAAATCCTTACTGCCAATCTTGATAAAACTTACGGCTTTGATGTCTCGCACTATCAAAATAAAGAAGATATCAAATGGGATAGTCTGAGCATCGGAAATAAAACAATTCCACTGGAATTTGTAATTATGCGTGCTACAATGGGAAACCGAAATGCAGACAAGCATTTTGATGAATTCTGGGCAATGGCTCAAAAACATAAACTGATCCGTGGAGCCTATCATTTTTACAGGGCAGATGAAGATCCTGTTATCCAGGCCAATAATTTTTTAGCGAATGTAAAACTGGAAAGCGGTGATTTTCCTCCCATATTAGATATTGAAAAGATTCCTAAACGGAAAACAAATAAAAAGCTTGTGGAAGATCTGAAAGTATGGTGCAAGATCATAGAAGAAACGTATGGCGAAAAGCCGATTATCTACACCTATTATCATTACTACAAGGATTTTCTGAAAGGAGAATTTGATGATTATCCGCTCTGGCTGGCCAATTATAATGATGTACCCTCTCCTACTCCTAATGGCGAATGGGATTTCTGGCAGTTTACGGAAAACGGGATTGTTCACGGGATCAATACCAAGGTAGATCTTGATATCTACAATGGGAACTCATGGTCTTTGAAAAGGCTTACTTTAGATTAGTTATTTCTTCAAAAAGTTCAGAATATCTTCATTCAATTCTTCTGCATTTTCAAACGGGATCATGTGGGTTGCATTTTTATAGATCTTAAGCCCGGCATTGGGAATCTCTTTGGCCATCATTTCGGTGTGATCCTGCTTGATAACATCTTTATCTCCTGCAATGACCAAAACCGGATTTTTGATCTTCGCAAGATCTTTTTTACTGATGTGGGGCTCGTTTAGCATAATCTTTACCAATCTGCGTTCGTTGAATTTTTCGGGTTTGTTCTCTATGTTCAGGACCAGAAGCTGGTTTTTCATATGGGAAACAAGCCTTTCATCAACACCTTCAGGAAAAGCATTAGCACCGACTGCAATTACTTTATTACAGTTTTCTGAATATTTCAAAGCAAATTCAAGCCCTACAATACCTCCATCACTCCAACCGGCAATATTTATTTTATTCAGTCCCAGTTTATCTGCAAGAGCTTTTACATCATCTGCAAACTGAGTGTAAGTGAAATCTTTTTTAGAGGTGTCGGCACTTTTGCCCTGCCCTCTTGTGTCTACAGCAATCACTTTGAACTGTTTGGAAAGAACGGGGATCTGCTGGTAAAAATTCTGAATGCTTCCTGAGTTTCCATGAAGCAGGAAAAGCGGTTCGCCTTCACCATAAATTTCATAGTAAAGCTTTGTATCTTTCAATGGAAGGTAATTTCCTGAGGCTTCATTTTTTCCGTACACTGATTTCCCAGCTTCTATATTATATTGGGAAACATCGGAGATCAGCCCTTCAAGATCATCTCCGGAAGCTGCTGTTTCATCTTTGATATTTTTTGCACTTTTGTCCACTTTTACATCGATATTAATAGCCGGTGCCGCCAATGTCATTTTATGCCAGTCTCCGTAAAATTTCCTCATGAATCCTGTTCTGAAAAGAGCAGCACTGATGTTAATCTTCCCTTCGAATTCTTTCAGGAACTGGATACCGATAAAAAATTTTCCCTGAACCCAGATGTTATGCTCATTGACATCCAGCGTATACGTTCCATCTTTGATCATATCCTCTGTAAGCTGAACTGTAATTTCTTCATCGAGAATATTTTTATCAGGAAAGCCGTTTTTCTCTGTATAAATACTGTATCTCATCAGTACAGGTTTGTCCGAAACATAGCTTGCAATATTCAGGTTGATATTTCTGATCTTGGATCGTTTGCTTGCATTAAATTCAAGGGCTGTTTCACCAAGGAAGTCTTCTTTTCTGAACTTGGGATTAACGGAATACAGAACATGTTTCGTTTTGGTATTCACGCCCCAGTTTTTATCAACCAGTTTCTTAACTTTGATATTGACTTCTTTAATATTCTTAACTTTTTCTTTTAAAAATATCTGCTGCCGATCCTGTTTTCTGAAATTCTGTACTGTTTCCGTATAAACCTCATAACCGGGAACCTCTACTTTGAGTTTTCGTGAAGAGTCAAAACCGGAAAGGTCAATAGAAAAATTACCTTTTTCATCGGAAACTGTACCGCCATTTTCTTTTTCCACTCCAATTCTTACATAAGGAACCGGCTGGTTTTCATTTTTGGAGACAACAGTCCCGGAAATCACCTGCGCATTAAAAGAATAAACCGCTAAAAAGAAAGAGAAAGCATTAATTTTTTTCATGGTATAAGTTTGGTGCAAAATTCTTTATTTTCCCTATTGAATACTCATAACGGCTTACTAAATTTTAAAATCGTTTAGTTAAATTTATTCTAAAAAATCACCAGTTTGTGATCAAAATTCTAAAAAATATATAAACTTTCTTTTTTAAAGGATATTCATGATCTCTTCCCAGGAATGTACTCTTTTGTAGCTTTCATTTTCTATCAGCTCATTGTGAGGCTGGGTAAAAATAAGTTTTTCTCCTGCAAAATGATCCAGGTTTTTCGGATAATCATCGATCATAATATCTCCGTGAACTACTTTTTTGCTGCCGCATAATACAATCTGTTCCCAGCTGATAAAAGGAAAATGCTCAGCCAGCCAGTCGAACTTTTCCCTTAAACTGTTGGGAAACTCCATTCCTGCAGAAACAATATACAGTTCATATTTATTGTTAATATATTCCAATGCTTCACGGCTTCCCTCCATTACAGGAAGTGTTCTGAAAAATCCAATTTCATTAACGTGTTTTTTACCATTCGGAAACGCTTCAATTTCCGGTTTCCCCGAAAGACTGCTGATCTCTAATTCGTTTCCTGAATCTCTTTTTTCAAACTGCACAAGCTGGTGGTAGACATCTGCCATTACCCCGTCCATATCTACAATTACTTTTTTCATTATTTAAATCTGATTTAGTATTGATCTTTAAAAAGTGTAATATTATACTTCAGCAAATTTATTGAATGTCTTTTTAGAAACCTGATTTCAGAATATTAAATAAATCTTAAAACACTTTCTTAACGTGAATCCAAAGGAGTAATGAATCGTCTTTTCTAGTTACATTTTCGTACTTTTGCGGCTCAATCCAAAATCAATATCAAACCATTACATTCCAATGAATTACGTTTCTGCAGAAAATCTTACTAAATCTTATGGCATCAAAGTTTTGTTCAAGGATATCTCTTTTCACATCAATGAAGGAGACAAAATAGCTATTGTTGCCAAAAATGGAAGCGGAAAATCTACCCTCCTGAAAATATTAATGGGGAAAGAAATTGCAGACAGCGGTACGGTAGTGATTAATAAAGATATTCAGGTTGTATTATTTGACCAGGAAATAGAATATAATCCGGATCTTACAATTGATGAGTTTATGATGACTCTGGATTCTGAGCCTATTCTTGCGCTTAAAAATTATCATCAATCTCTCCATTCTACAGACGATGCTTTCATAGAAAAAGCATTGAATGATATGGAAGCCCACAAAGCCTGGGATCTGGAAAACGAAATGAAGCAAATCCTTTCCCAGCTTAAGATTACAGATCTTGATGCCAAGATGGGAACGCTTTCCGGAGGACAGGTAAAACGTGTTGCACTGGCAAAACTTTTGACAGAAACGAGAGCAGAACACAAGCATACACTTCTGATTATGGATGAACCTACCAACCACCTTGATGTGGAAATGGTAGAATGGCTTGAAAATTATTTAACGAAAGCAAAAATCACTTTACTGCTGGTAACGCACGACCGTTATTTCTTGGACAGTGTTTGTGACATTATCTGGGAGATGGAGGATCAAAATCTTTACCTTCATAACGGTTCATATGCAACATATCTGGAAAACAAGATGATTCGTGAGGATAATATGAATGCGACGATTGATAAGGCCAACAATCTTTACAGAAAGGAGCTGGAATGGATGCGCAGACAGCCTAAAGCACGTACTACAAAATCAAAAAGCAGAATAGATGCTTTCTACGAAACTGAAAAGGTAGCCAAAACCGATACAAGCAAACAGGGTCTTGAGCTTGATTTTGAAATGAAACGTCTTGGAAATAAAATCCTTGAATTAAAAAATATTGATAAAAGCTTTGGAGATAAGTTACTGCTGAAAGATTTCAGCTACCAGTTCCAGCGTGGAGAAAAGGTAGGAATTGTAGGAAAGAACGGGGCCGGGAAATCTACTTTACTAAATATTATCCAGGGTTATGAAAAATATGACAAGGGTGAAATTGAAACAGGAGAAACCATTTCATTCGGATATTTTTCACAAAAGGGACTTAAATATAAGGAAGATGAACGTGTTATAGACTTTATTAAAGAAATTGCCGAGTTTTATCCGCTTGCCAATGGAAAAAGTCTTTCTGCATCACAGTTTTTAAGATTATTCTTATTTGATGATCAGACACAGTATTCTCCTATCTCAAAATTATCCGGTGGGGAAAAAAGAAGGCTTCACCTGATGTATATTCTTTATCAGAATCCTAATTTCCTGATTTTTGATGAGCCGACGAATGATCTTGATCTTCCAACGTTAACGGTTCTTGAGAATTTCCTTCAGCAATTCCAGGGTTCACTGATCATTGTATCTCACGACAGGTATTTTATGGACAGGATTGTAGATCACATTCTTGCATTTGAAGGAAACGGAAAGATCAAAGATTTTGTCGGAACTTTCTCAGAATATAGAGAAGCGAAAAGCCGTGAGGATGCTTTGGAAAAAAATACAGTATCCAAGCCGGAGCCTGTGAAAGAAACTGTTGTAGTGCCAGAAGCAGCTCCTGCAGCCACTTCCAAAAAAAGAAAAATGTCCTTTAAGGAGCAAAGAGAACTGGAAACCATAGAAAAAGAAATGCCTGAACTTGAGCAGCAGCGTGCTAAAATCATGGATCAGCTTAATAATGAAACGGATTATGAAAAGGTGGCCAAACTTTCTGCCGAACTGGAAACCGTTTCTGAAAAGCTTGAAGAATATGAAATGAGATGGCTGGAGCTTCAGGAGATCTTATAAGTGAAGGGGTTTGAGAGTGGGAGAGTTTGAGGGCTATAATGCTTAGAATATACTAAATATAAAGTACTGTTAATTTCAAACTCTCCCACTCTCAAACCCTCCTACTCAATTTACAAGTATACTATTTTACCTTCTTTTGAGCTTTCCAGAGAGGCATCAATGATTTTCATATTCTGAACAACTTCTCTTCCCTGAGACGGCAATGCATATCCGAAGACAATATATTCATAGATCTGCTGGTAATAATTCATATAGTTTCCCGGTTCGCTGGAAGTTAAAATTCTTTCTGTTTCTGAATTGTCATTCAGGAAATTTAGAATTCCGTCCGTTCCTTTTAAAGGTTCTGTCCATTCTTCACCGTAAACAGGTATGATTCCGGCAACCAATTCATTTTCCTGATTATCGGTTCTTTCCTGTAAAAAGCTTCCTTTTTCTCCGTGAATGGCATATGCGTAATGGGCTTCTTTGGTAAAAACAGATGACTTCAGCCTTACTCTGAGATTATTTTTATAATACAGCAGAATCTCAAAATAATCATTGGCATATTCTTCTCCTTTCATGGAAAATACATCTGCGAAAAGCTTTTCCGGATATCCGAAATACTGTACTGCCTGATCTACAAGATGGGCGCCAAGATCATGAAGTGATCCTGAACCTGTTTGCTGCGGATCTTCTTTATGCTGTTTTCCGCTGGGTGTAGTACGGAATCTGTCGAAACGAATTTCTGCTTCTTTAATATTTCCCAGTTTTCCTTCATTCAGAATTTTATAGACCTGTAAGAAATCACGGTCAAACCTTCTGTTCTGATAAACACTTAGAAACAAGTCTTTCTCCTCCGCAAGATTTACCAATTCTTCTGCTTCTGAAACGCTTACGGTAAATGGCTTTTCAACGATTATATTTTTCCCGGCTTCAAGTGCCATTTTTGCATATTCATAATGAGTCTGAACAGGGGTATTGATAATTACCAGTTCTATATCTGCAGTCTGAAGCATCTCCTCTACCGAACGGTAAATGGTAGCTTCCGGATATTTTTCTTTTGACTCTTCTTTGCTTCTTTCTACTACAGCGCTCATAAAAAATCCGGGATGTTCTTTCAAAAAAGGAGCATGAAATACTTTTCCACTCATTCCAAAGGCACACAGTCCTGCTTTTACCAATTGCATAATGTATAATTTTTAACAAATATATTCAATAATCTGCAGTTTAAAAGGGTTATAACTTATGGGGATTTTTATCAGTTCGTCAAGGTATGACAAAAATCATTTTATTATTTTTATTAATTCTAAATTAATCCTTTCCAAATTCTTATTTTTGCCGCTATTTAAAACTAGTCTACATAAAAATAAAATGAATAAACAACTTGCATCCTTAGGATTTTTGCTGGCAGCCCTTTCATTAGGTGCTCAAATGAAAAATTCCGAAGCAGATACCATCAGAACCCAAACTATTGAAGACATTAATCTTCATAAAACAGGAAACCCGAACCAGGCAAGATCATTATCTGCAAAGTCTAATCTTACGGTAATGGAAAATCCTCAGCCAATCTCTATTGTAACTCATGAAATCATTGAGCAGCAACAGGCAAAACAGCTGAGTGATGTTCTTCAGAATGTGAATGGAATGTATGTTACTTCATCCAGAGGAAATTCTCAGGACAGTTTTGGAGGCCGTGGTTTTCTTTTGGGAAATGATAATATTTTTAAAAACGGTGCAAGAATCAATAGCGGTGTTTTCCCGGAAGTAAGCGGACTTGAAAGAGTTGAAGTACTGAAAGGCGCCAATGCAATGCTTTACGGAAATACGGCTGCAGGAGGAATTATCAATATGATTACCAAGAAGCCGAAATTCAATTTTGGCGGAAGCATAGGATTAAACGGCGGAAGCTGGAATTCTTATAAGCCGACTGTTGATATTTACGGACCATTATCAAAGAATATTGCGTTCAGGGTAAATGGTGCTTATGAGTATGCTGAAAGCTTCAGAGATGTTGTAGAGTCTGAGAAATACTATTTCAATCCTTCATTTTTATTCAACTTAAGTCCGAAATCTCAATTAATTGTAGAAGCAGATTATCTTAAGAATAATTTTACTCCGGATTTCGGGATCGGTTCTATTACAAAACCTGATAAGAGCTATGTAATGAATGATCTATTGTCAAGAAATGCTTTTCTAGGTACTGACTGGCAATATCAAAATGTAGAACAGCTTTCTACCAATATTACATTTAATCATCAGTTCAGTGAAAGATGGTCACTAAATGCCACAGCTGCTTATCAAAACTATACCAAAGATTATTTCTCAACCGAAAGAGTACAGTGGGAATATGCTTCAGACAACAGATTAGTTTGGAAAAGACCATTGAACAGAACATATAATGAGCAAAACTATACTTCATTACAGGCTAACATTAACGGGGAGTTCAATACCGGAAAAATTAATCATAAAGTCTTAATAGGAGCAGATGCAGATTATGGACTGGCAGATTCCTATACATACTATGACCCTACTATTGCGGATTCAAAGAAAGCTCTTTATGGAAGCTCTTTCCTGTTTGGCACAAATGGTAACTCCAACGGACTTGTTTATCTGGATGATCCTTCAACATGGGCAGGAGGCAGTATGCCAACTTCTGAGCACGTTGCAAAATTTGAACGCACAAGAATCCCTACTCAAAGAATAGGAGTATTTGCACAGGATTTCATCAGTATCTCCAAAGAGTTCAAAGTACTGGCAGGATTAAGATGGTCTTATGTGGAGAACAAAAATACCAGAAAAGAAAATTTTAAAGACAACACGACTCCGGACGTTCCGTTTTCAAGTTCTTCCGATATGGCCATATCACCGAAAGCAGGTATTGTATATATGCCTAATGATAATTTGTCTGTATTCGCAACCTATACCAATTCATTCTCTAATAATGTAGGTTTGGACAGGGAAGGAACGGGACTTAAGCCTACCTATATTGATCAGTATGAAATAGGAGCAAAGAAAAACCTATGGAATAACGCTCTAGCTGTCAACCTTACTGTTTACCAGATTTTATATAAAAATTATTATCAGGTAGCTCTAAATGATGCTGGTGTGCAGATAGATCCGAACGGACTTTTAAAAGATTTTGCCGGAAAAATGAGAAGCCGTGGTGTTGAGCTTGATATTACAGGAAATCCGACAGAAAACTTATCCATTATAGGAGGTTTCTCTTACAACAATTCAGTATATCTTGATACTCCGGAAGATTTCGGATATGTTGAAAAACAAAGAATTGTAAGAACTCCGGCTACAACGGCCAATGCATCAGTATTCTATAAATTCACAAGATTTGCAAAAGGCTTAAAAATAGGTGCCGGAGCTTATTATATCGGCAACCGTCTGGCTGGATGGAATGATACCAAAACCGGAAGCAACAGTTTAGCTTCAAGAAACGGAGTAAGCAGGGTATTTGAATTAAAAGACTACACAACTGTAACACTATCTGTAGGTTACGAATGGAACAAATTCTCTATTCAGGGCAAAGTGGGCAACCTGTTTGATGTTGTGAATTACAACGTACACGAAAATTATTCCGTAAACCCTATTACGCCAAGAAACTACTATTTTACATTGACGTACAGACTTTAGAATTAAATATTACAATAATTTCATCATTCAAAGTGGAAATTGCATTTTTGCAGTTTCCGCTTTTTAAATTATAAAACAAACAATACGATATGGACAAGATCAAGGATACAAGAACTTTTATGAGAATCACGCACCGTTATCTGGGATATTTTCTTGCAGGTATAATGGCTGTATATGCATTAAGTGGAGTTCTGCTTGTTTACAGAGATACAGATTTTCTGAAAAAAGAAAAAAAGTATGATAAAACTGTTGCTGTCAATCTTTCAGAAAAAGAACTTGGAAAAGAGCTGAAGATCAAAGGTCTTGAAGTAGAAAAAACGGAAGGCACTGTTCTCCATTTCAAGCAGGGAACTTATGACGCTTCTACTGGGAAAGCAAAATATTCCAAAAAAGAACTTCCTTTTGTATTGGACAAGATGGTAAAACTCCATAAATCCCAGTCAAAAGACACATTATCCCCATTGAATACATTTTTTGGCATCTCCTTATTTTTCTTTGTGATTTCAAGTTTCTGGATGTTTAATCCTAAAACAAAAGCCTTTAAACGTGGGATAAAATTCACCATTGCAGGTCTTATTATTTCGGTGATTCTGTTATTTATTTAAATTACAATATCGTTAAAAAAAAGACCAAATAATTCACATTTTGATTACCTCAAAATTAACATTCATTCTGAATTTTTGTCTTAAATTAAGAAGTCTGGCACATTTCTTGTGTTTTCTTTAACCAACAAATAGTACCATTTAATTATTAAAATAATAAATTATGAAAAAACTAATTTTTGCAGGAATATTGGCAGCAACAGGTTTAACTGCAACTGCTAACGCTCAGATTCAAAAAGGTAATTGGCTGGTAGGAAGCAGCCTTTTAACAAGTAGTTTCGGTTTAAATACCGGTGGTGGTTACAATATTGCACTACAGCCTAAAGGAGCCTACTTTATAGAAGACAATGTTGCAGTAGGTGGATATGTAAAATTAGGAATAAGCAAATCAACCAACAGCAGCCCAACAAGATTTGACTACGCTGTAGGTGGTTTAGGTCGTTATTACCTATCTCCGGGTGAGAAAGGAGTGAATAACTTATTAAACCATGGACGTTGGTTCTTTGAAGGTAATGTAGGTCTTGGAGGATCATCTGTTGAAAACGGTAACTCAACAACTGGTCTTGACTTTGGTGTTGGCCCTGGTTACTCTTATTTCATTACTCCAAACATTGGACTAGAAGGTCTTGTTAAGTATGAAGGACAGACTGGTTTCGGAAGTGAAGGATTAAACTCTAATATTACTTTCAATGTAGGATTCAGTATTTATTTACCTACTTCAAAAGCTAAAGACATAGCTAACGACTTAAAATAATCACTTTATTTACGTAAATAAAAAATGAAATCGCCCCGAAAATATTTTTCGGGGCGATTTTCGTACAAATTAAAACTAAACTATAAAAAATCAAATAAATCATGTATTGGGTTGTGGCGTATATCTCAGATACGGCTTTATTTCTGTAACTCCTTTCGGAAAAATTTTCCTCGCATCTTCCGTAGAAATGGCGGGCGGAACAATAACATCCTCACCATATTCCCAATTGACGGGAGTTGCTACTTTATGTGAATCAACCAGCTGAAGAGAATCCAGTACCCGCAGGATTTCATTAAAATTTCTTCCTGTAGAAGCAGGATAAGTAATAATTAACCTTACTTTTTTATCCGGATCTATAATCAGTAAAGAACGTACAGTAGCTGTAACTGAGGCATTCGGGTGAATAAAATCATACAGCTCAGAAATTTTCCTGTCTTTATCTGCAATAACAGGAAACTGTACTTCTGTATTCTGGGTCTCATTAATATCTTTGATCCAGCTCTGATGGTCTTCTACCCCATCTACACTTAAGGCAATAACTTTCGTCCCTCTTTTATCAAATTCCGATTTCAGTTTTGAGGTATATCCCAGCTCCGTAGTGCATACCGGCGTATAATCTGCAGGATGTGAGAATAAAATTCCCCACGAATTTCCCAAAAATTCATGAAATTTAATATCACCTAAAGACGTCTCTGCCTGAAAGTCCGGTGCTGTATCTCCGAGTTTGATTGACATAATATTTCGCTTTATTAGTCTACAAATTTAGTAGACTTTTTGGAACTGGCAAAATTTTTGTTGAAAATTTATTTATCTTTAATAAATTTTTTTTTCATGCAGAACAATGGATACAGCTACGTAGATGTCATTTACAGGGTTTTGGAAAGCTGGTATATGAGGTTTGCCGAGCTCACACCCAAACTAATCGTAGGAATTTTAGTATTTTCTTTCTTTCTGGTTACCAGTAAATACCTAAGTTTAGGTGCCGTAAGACTATTTCACAAATTTTTCCCGAAAAGCCAGAAAGAAAGCTCACTGGTTACTTTAATAAGTATATTCAGATTTCTCATCATGCTGATGGGAAGCTTTATTGCTCTTGAAATAATGGGCTTTAGCGGATTCCTTTGGAAATTTATCGGAAGTTTAGGGGTAGCCGGGGTAATTGCCGGGGTGGCTTTAAAAGATCTGGTATCAAGTATTTTCTCGGGAATGCTGATCGGGATTGATAAGGCTTTTAAAGTGGGCGATTATATTACAATAGGAAATCATTCCGGAACGGTTCAGGAAATTGGTTTTTTAACGACAAAGATCATCACTGACGATGGGAAGAAGGCCTATATCCCGAATCAGGTAATTTTCAATGCGCCTTTCTATAATATTACAGCATCACCTCAGCGAAGAATTATCTTAAATTTTGAGATTCCTGCCGATGAAGATATCACTAAGGCACAAAAAGGAATGCTGGACGTTATTAAAAGCCTGGAAAATGTAGATAAACTGGATACTTCAGAAGTTATCTTCACTGACTTAAAACAGGGTAATTTTAACCTCCAGGCCAAATTCTGGATGAAAGTAGGCGCCAATATGGTTCAGCTGAAAAGTGAGGCCTATCTGAAGATCAAAGAACGTCTGGATGCAGATAATATCCAGCTGGTGACTCCTACAAGCATCAGCATTACCAATGGAGAACATATTCCTGTCGAAAATCAGGATCAATCAGTATAAACCGCTTTTCTTAAGCGGTTTTTTATGCCTTAAATTATTGTGTATGCTTTAATTTCAGACTGTCCTTCTTATGCATCTTCGCAACGGAATCATTTTGAATTAAAGGTTCACCCATTACGTAATTATCATTGTACGGAATGCTGTCTTCTTCCATAACCACAAGACCTGTGGTTGCTGTACAGGTTTCTTTCGGCTTGGAGCAGCCTGTCAAAAATAAAATTACAGAAAATACCCACAAAGCTATTTTATGATTTCTGAATGATCCAGGAATGTATTGAAAGAATTTGTTTTCCAGCGATGACAGTTTTTCATCTTTAATATTCAACTGATTGTTGAGAAACCTACCACAAATTTCTTCATTCTGTCTTTCATTGAAAATATGTTCAATTTCTTCAGGCTTCTTTTCAGTAAAATCAATAACACATTTGCTACAGACGGAACAGAATCTTCCTTTTTCCTTAGGCGACATCGTTTCCCAGTTTTCTGAACATGGATTGGGGATGTGTAAATTTTTCATCAGATTATTTTTCTTTTTTAAATATAAAAAACCGTTCCAAAAATTGAAACGGTTTTTTTATATTATTTAAAAGTTCCGGCTTATGCTAAAACTTCTTTTACTTTGTTTGCAGCTTCTTCTAAAGTAATTGCAGAATGTACAGGAAGACCTGACTCGTCAATTAGTTTTTTAGCTTCTACAGCATTAGTTCCCTGTAATCTTACGATCAATGGAACAGGAAGGCTTCCCATAGCTCTGTAAGCATCTACAACCCCCTGAGCAACTCTGTCACATCTTACGATACCTCCGAAGATGTTGATCAGGATAGCTTTTACGTTAGGATCTCTAAGGATAATTCCGAAAGCAGTCTGAACTCTCTGAGCATCAGCAGTACCACCTACATCAAGGAAGTTAGCAGGATTACCACCAGATAATTTGATGATATCCATAGTTGCCATTGCAAGACCTGCACCGTTTACCATACAGGCAACGTTACCGTCAAGTTTTACGAAGTTAAGACCAGCTTCACCAGCTTCAACATCCATTGGATCTTCTTCTCTTGTATCTCTTAATTCAGCTAAGTCTTTGTGACGGAACAATGAGTTGTCATCCAAAGTTACTTTAGCATCTACAGCGATAATTTTGTTGTCTGAAGTTTTCAATACCGGGTTGATCTCGAAAAGAGAAGCATCAATTCCAGTGTAAGCATTGTAAAGAGACGCAATGAATTTTGTGAATTCTTTGAAAGCGTTTCCTTCAAGACCTAGGTTGAAAGCAATTTTTCTAGCCTGGAATCCCTGAAGACCTAAAGCAGGATCAATGATTTCTTTGTGGATCAAATGAGGAGTTACTTCTGCAACGTGCTCAATATCCATACCACCTTCAGTAGAATATACGATCGTATTTTTACCTTCAGCTCTGTCTAAAAGAATAGAAACATAAAATTCTTTAGTTTCAGTTTCTCCCGGATAATATACATCCTCTGCCACCAAAACAGAATTTACCTTTTTACCTTCAGCAGAAGTCTGAGGGGTAATAAGCTGCATTCCGATGATGTTTTGAGCGTTTTCCTTAAGTTTATCCATGTTTGGAGAGAACTTTACACCCCCACCTTTACCACGACCACCTGCGTGGATCTGTGCTTTTACAACCCATCCCTGAGCTCCGGTTTCAGCAGTCAGTTTTTCAGCCGCCGCTACAGCTTCGTCTACATTATTAGCTACGAAACCGCGTTGGATAGCTACTCCATACTTTGATAAAATCTCTTTTGATTGATACTCGTGAAGATTCATATTATTTTTATTATTTTATTTTAAAATTTAAAGGTTGACAAATTTACTAAAAAGACATGGAAGTTCAAGTTTATTGACTCAAAAATTAAAGTACAGTGAACTTGATTTTTAACATGTTTATGAAATTCGCTCTATTCTTCGGATAATTTTTCAGACTGTGAACCGATGAACGGGATTTTCGGTGCCAGAAAATAACCTGTCAGACTGGCAAAAAGTATCGGAACGAAATAAGTAAAACCGGTTAAGGTTCCCAAAATAATCGTTGTACTCATTGGTGTTCTCGTCACACAGGCATTGATCGCAGCCATACAGCTTACGATCGCCAAAGTGGTATCAACTGTAGGAAATAGCTGATGAATAATCAGTCCTAAAGTTGTTCCGACAAAAAACAGCGGAATGATGAAACCTCCTCTCCATCCGGAAGTAACGGTAACAGCAATGGCAATGATTTTAAAGACAAGGATCACGATCAAAAAATTCAGGGCAAAACTCCCGTTGATCAGCTCATTGATCTCATGATGTCCGAAATACCTTGTGATCGGAAAATTATAGGCAATAATTCCTAAAATAATTCCTCCGGTCAATGTTTTTATATAGATAGGAAACTGTCTGTATTCAAAGATTTTTTTGAAAAATTTGACTACAAAAATAAAGATCCAACCAAAAATGGTAGCCACCACCCCAAATAAAAAGGCATAGATAAAATCATAAACCCCCGAATAATGATAAGCCTTAAGATCCCATGTTGCCCCAATCCCCAAATGAATAATCAAAGCAAACATAACATAACTGAAACAGCTTGCTACCAAAGCAGGAATAATAGCTTTATAATATTCCACTGCATGCCTGTGATGCAGAATTTCAAGCGAGAAAAGACTTCCTCCGAGTGGTGCTCCAAACAGAGCGGTAAAACCTGAAGCCATCCCTGCAATACTCAAAGAACGGAGCTCCTCTCCTTTCAGTCTGAAAATTTTTCCAAGCCATGTTCCTGTAGATCCGGTTACCTGAACCAAAGGTGCTTCAGGACCGAGGCTTCCTCCCGATGCCACACAAAACAGTGATGAAAGAATCATGGAAGGATTATTTTTTGGATCAAGTTTTCCTTTATTAAACCTGATGTTATTAACAATCAGATGAATTTCTCCCGGATCACCGATAAAGTGAATAACAAGTCCTGCAAGCAGACCACAGATTGCCATTGTAGGAATAACCATCCAGCCTTGAAATTCAGCTAAAAATTCTGTAAAATGTTCCAGTACGATCCAGTAACCTCCTGCAATAGCCCCGCCAACAAGACCTGTAAAAGCCCACATGAAAAAAGTCCGGCTAAATACAAACGGATTGAATCTTATGGGCTGATCCAGAAGATTGAATGTTCTTATTAGCCGTCTTCTTCTATTGATTTTCATTTTTAGATTCTGTTTTTAGCAAAATAAAGAATAAGCATTCCCCAGCTCAGGATCATAAAAAGTCCTCCAAGAGGGGTAATAGGTCCTAAAAATTTCAGATTAACTCCAAGATAATCCTGAAGGCTTAAGAAATAAATGCTCACCGAAAATAGAAGTGTTCCTGTGATCATCAGAATTGAGGTCCATTTTTCAGATGAAGTTTCAAATTTCAAAATGTACCCGATAATCAATAAGAAAAATGCAGCGTACATCTGGTATCTTACACCTGTTTCAAAGCTTTCAAGTCTTTCCACAGACAGTATTTTTTTTAAAGCATGGGCTCCGAAGGCTCCCAAAATCACTGAAAGCATTCCATAGACAGCACCGAAAATTAAAGTAATTGTTTTCATTTTATAACTCTTCTAATTCTAGATTCAAATATTTTTTTGTTTTATAATCCTGCCACGTTCCGATAATTTTATTTCCTTTCAGATCGGCTTCCACCAAAGCTTTTGGTATCCATTGCTTCAGTTCCTCACTATGATAATCATCTTCTGTGATAGAAAAATGATCATGGACAAATTCTCCTCTCCAGTTGATGGGCTGCTTATTCTTATCATACCAATAGGTAGCAGAAAAGGAATCATCCTCATTGATTTCGTTAAACAAAACCGTAATGGAATATTTCCCATCAATTTTTCCTTTGAATAATTTATTGGCGGGACTTGTTCCGTTAACTTTTTCAGATCCGGAAATCAGGTTTTTCGCATAAGGACTCCAGTATTTTTCAAGTTCTTTATAGGTAAATTCAAGTTCATGGCTTCCCAGATCATCCAGTGCCCGCATTGCATGGTTCGAACATCTGCCTGCCACAAAAGTAATTTTATCCTTTCCGAAAAAATATTTGATACCATTCAGGGTATAATCCATAAAACAGCCTTCGTACATACCAATCTGCTCCTGAGCTTCTTCTGAAGGATTTTTTTCAGATTTCAATTCGGCAAGAAAATCATCAACTCTTTTTTTGATTTTTCTTTGAATTAAACCATCAACTGTTTTGACGCTACCTGCTTGAAACAAATCTTCAGCGTTGATATAATTTCCTGTCCTCAGGTCAAAATTCATCCATTCAGAAAAACCTTCCGGATAAGCCCCCGAAGCTTCACCATCTATTCCAATGCTTAAAATATTCCCAGGCGTATCCAATTTCTCCCAACTGTAAAAATATACGTAGTTGGTATATGAATTGGTCGCCGTAGAAGCTTTTTTAAAAGGATTACCGCCGGAATTAGGAATATACTCCAGTTCACTGACCTGCAAAAAAGTATTGATCTTATTTTCAATCCGAGGATTTTGCGGGTAAGAAACCAGCGGGAAAACAGCATCTTCGGATTTGGGCTGCAAATCACTGATCTTTACATTTTTCTGCTGGGAAAAACTTAAGCATGAAAGCAATAAGAAAAATACTGTGCTCCTTTTCATCATTTAGAATGTAAGTAAATCAATATCATTTTTGCCACCAACGTTGATATTCCCAATATAATAAAGACATTGGAAAGCTTTTTGGAATTTCTAAAGCCCGGCGAATCCGTTTTCTTTAAAAAGATCCCGAAGATGATAAATATAATAGGCAAGATAATCTGCAGCATTACTGAGCTCTTAATCTGTTAAATTCGTTGATAACCTCGTGATGGCTTACCGTTTTATCCTTAAAATAGGTAACGAAGTGCTGTTTTTCCTCTTCTGTAGCCCCCATCTGATTTAAAATATTCAGTAAGTGCATTTTCATATGTCCCTTTTGGATTCCCGTTGTAACCAAAGAACGAAGGGCTCCAAAATTCTGGGCCAGCCCGGAAACAGCAAGAATACTCATCAGCTCCTGTGCAGAAGGTTTTCCAAGCAGTGCAAGTGAGAATTTCACCAGCGGATGCAGATTTGTAAGTCCTCCCACTACTCCTACAGAAATTGGAAGATCGATCCAGAATCTAAAAATCCCGTTATCTGTTGTACAGTGCGTAAGAGATCTGTATCGTCCATCTCTTGCAGCATAGGCGTGGGCACATGCTTCCGTAGCTCTGAAATCGTTCCCGGTAGCGATTACCACAGCATCTACCCCATTCATAATTCCTTTATTATGGGTTGTAGCACGGAAAGGTTCAATTTCAGCGATGGTAACAGCCTGTTTGAATTTCGCCGCAAACTCTTCATTGGAAATTCCACTGTCGTCTTTTAAATCTTCAATTTTACAGGAAACCTCAGCTCTTACAATACAGTCAGGGGTGAAGTTGGAAAGGATATTCATCACGATCTGAAGCGTATTTTTCTCTTCCTGTGTGAAATCCTCGCTTGTTGCAATTTCCTGCTTCATTGTTTTTCCGAACTGCTCAAGACATGAATTGATGAAATTCGCCCCCATGGAGTCTACTGTATCAAAGCTTGCTTTAAGTTGATAATAGTTGGGCATTTCAGAAGTTTTATCTATCAATTTGATATCTAAAATTCCGCCGCCACGTTTTCTCATGTTAGCAGTAATCTCTTCTGTAGCTTCAAACAGTTTTTTCTTTAAATTAAAATTAAAGAAATGCAGAAGTTTATGAGGCTCTACATTGAATATAAAATGGGTATGCCCCAGTTTTTCATTATTAATAATAGTTGTCTTGAAACCGCCTTTATCAATCCAGAACTTCGCAGCTTTGGAAGCCGCAGCCACTACAGAACTTTCTTCAACCGCCATTGGAAGAGCGAATAATTTTCCGTCAATTAAGAAATTCGGAGCAATTCCGTAAGGCATGTAGAAATTGGAGATCGTGTTTTCAGAAAACTCTTCATGAAGTTTCTGAAGTTCAGCATTCTCATTCCAGTATTGTTTTAATATATTTTGATATTCTTCGTTTCCTTCAAGGTATTCGCTGACAAGCCAATCGATTTTTCCCTGTTTTGTAAGTTTAGAGAAACCTTCTACCGGTTTATGATTCATAGCATAAATTTAATATGTGTAAAGATAGTAATTTTGTCAGTCTCCGTTGTGGATAACTTCTATAGAAAAAGCTTGACATTTATCAATTTTGGAACTACTTTTGAATAATACTTTGATACAAATTGTAACATTCCCCTGAAAAATGAATTTTGAACGCCTTAAAGAAAAACTCGAAATACTTGCTGATGCTGCGAAATATGATGTTTCCTGCTCATCCAGCGGAGGAACGAGAAAGAATACAAAAGGTGCTTTGGGAGACAGCTCAGTAAGCGGAATCTGTCATACCTATACGGAGGACGGGCGATGTGTGTCTCTTCTCAAAATCCTGTTGACCAATCACTGTATTTACGATTGTGCCTATTGCGTGTCCAGAAGTTCAAATGATATTAAAAGGGCTGGTTTCACAGTAGAAGAAGTCGTTGACCTGACTATTAATTTTTATCGTAGAAATTATATTGAAGGCCTGTTTTTAAGCTCAGGAATCTTTAAAAATGCAGATACAACGATGGAGCGTCTGGTGAGGGTGGCGAAAAAACTGCGTTTAGAAGAAAACTTCAATGGTTATATTCATTTAAAATCTATTCCGGGAGCCAGTGATGAACTGATGCAGGAAGCTGCTTTATATGCGGACAGATTATCCATTAACCTTGAAATTCCTACAGAAAGTGGGCTGAAACTATTAGCACCTGAGAAAAACCGTCAGGATATGCTCAATCCTATGAAATATATTCAAAACGGGATTGCTCAATATAAGGATGAGAAGAAAATTTTCAGAAAAGTTCCGAAGTTCGCTCCTGCAGGACAATCTACACAGATGATTGTGGGAGCAACCAATGAAAATGATCTTCAGATTATAAAGGTAGCCGATCATTTCTATAAAAATTTTAATCTGAAAAGAGTGTATTATTCCGGATACGTTCCTGTTTTGGAAGATAAAAGACTCCCTTCATTAACAACGGAGGTTCCGATGCTTCGCGAAAACAGACTTTACCAGTCTGACTGGCTGATGCGGTTTTATGGTTTTAAAGCTGAAGAAATCCTGGATCCGAATATGCCTTTTTTAGATCTTGAAGTTGATCCCAAATTGAGCTGGGCTTTGAGACATTTACATCAATTTCCGGTTAATTTACAGACTGCGGATTATCAGATGATTTTAAGGATTCCTGGAATTGGAGTAAAAACGGCACAAAAAATCGTTCAGGCACGCCGTTTTCAGATTTTGAACATGGATCATCTGAAAAAACTGGGAGCTGCTGTCAACAGGGCAAAGTATTTTATAGATTTCAATGCAGGAAATGCTTTTCTGAAATATTTAACAGATAAAAATTTCAGGAAATTGCTTGTAGGCGGAAGCTCTTCCAAATTTCACAACCAGTTTTCCCAGCAGCTGAGTTTGTTTTAGTGTATTGGCAGATATAAAATTCAAAAATAAATTACCTCATCAGTATGAACACTCTTCTTTATGACGGAAGTTTTGACGGCCTTTTAACAGCTGTATTTGAAGTTTTCGAATACCATTATAAAGAGGTGGAAATTATAAGTAAGGACAGGTTTCATCAGGAAAATATTTTTGCAGAAATTCATGAGGTAATCACTCAAAATGATAAAGCTGAACGGGTTTTAAATAAGCTGGAAAAGAATATTAGAAAATCAGGTATTCATGAGCTGTTAAAAGTTTTTTTATCTGAGGATATTGAACTGGAACATCTTATTCTATCAGCGGTAAGGCAGTCCATAAAACATCCTGAAGAAAATATCCTTCAAAATTATGCAGATAATGATATTGTAAAGATTTCAAAAATCTGCAAATCGGTAAGCAGAGAACGGCACAGAATGACCGCTTTTGTCCGATTTGAAAAAATGCAGGACGGTGTTTTTTTTGCAAAAATAGATCCTGATTTCAATGTTCTTCCGCTTATCCGAAAACATTTCAAAGACCGTTACCAGGATCAGAAATGGATGATTTACGATTTGAGAAGACATTACGGAATTCTATACGATCTGGAAAACTGTGATTTTTTCTATCCCGAAGAAAAGTTGGATCTTCACCAATACCAGCAGAAATTCCATGACGAGGAGCCGAATTACCAGACTTTATGGCAAAGATATTTTACAAAGACCAATATCAAAGAAAGGAAAAATTTAAAGCTTCACATCCAACATGTCCCGAAAAGGTACTGGAAATACCTGACAGAGAAAGAGAAATGGTAAATCACTTATTTTTCAGTTTCTCTTTCTGAATTGTCCTCAATGCTTTCCTGACAATATATGCCGTTTCTTTTGTTGGACTTTCACGAAGCCATTCATCACAGATTTCCGTTACGAATTCAGGCTGTGACTTACTTGCATCATTCAGCCAGTTTCCTATACTGTCCTGAACATATTTTGATGGATCGGACCGTAAAGGTTCCAAAATATCCAGTCCTAATCCAGGATTTTGCTTCAGTTCATTAATATGTGAGCACCAGACTCCTCTTGGCCTGGTTGCTTCACTTGCAAAACGCCTTATATTTTCATCATCATGTTTTGTCCATTCTGATAAAATCAACAGGCTTTCCGTAAGGTTCTTTGAAATATCAGGACGTACAGCCATCCAACAGATTTCCCTTACTCCGAAGTGACTATCGGAAGCAAAACTCTGTATAGCTTTCAGTTTTGTCTTAATATCAAAAGCAGGATCCCTCCCGGTTGCATAAGCCGCCCAGCAACGCACCAGATCTGCCCGATGTACAGAAAGTTTCGATAAAAAATTCTCATCCTGATTCTGAATTGAAAGATCAAGCAGTGTGATTCCTATTGCTTCATTGACGGTATTTACAGTTGTTTTTTTCAACTGATTTACATTTTCCAGAACAGGATCTAGGTATTCTGGTCTGTCATTTTGAAGAAGCAGGTTTTCCAGTAAAACCTTCTGATCTACTGCAAGCCATTCCGTGAGATTGGCAGTTTCTATTTCTCCCCGGTTCAGCTGCTCCAAAATATCATCCGGAATATCTTTAATGGAACGTGCTCCTTTTCTCTTCTCAGTCATCATTATTAATTATTAACTTTACAAAAGTCTGAAAGAGAATCAAGATAGGCAATACCGCATATTTTTCGCTCATAGGGATAAAAAAGTCAATTTTATGAAAACAACAGAACAGGCCGAAGAAAATAAAATATGTCCGTTGGAAATGGCTGTTAACACCATCAGCGGAAAATGGAAAATCCCTATTGTATGGCAGATTAATGAAGGTAAGAAACGGCCAAGTGAGTTTCTCCGTGGTATTGCTAAAGTAGATCGCCGGGTTTTAAACCAGCAGCTTGGTGAAATGGTACAGGACGGCATTCTGGCAAAACAATCCTTTAATGAGTTGCCGCCCAGAGTGGAATATGCGCTGACTGAGCTTGGAGAAAAACTGGTGGAGATTCTCTGGCAGTTAAACGGCTGGGGAAAACTTTTGATTTCTGAAAACGACAAACTTAAATAAAAACTACATGAAAAAAATTATTCCTCTCGTTATTGTTGTATTAATGACTTCAGCCTGCAGCAACGATAAAGCTGTATCAGGAAAAACCAAAATAGCAAAAGCTTTTATCCAGGAAAATGCGGTGAAGATCAATAAGGAGAAAAATACGATCCGGGAAAGGTTTTCTGCTCCCGAAGGTTATGTATGGATTGAAGAGCAACCGGATTCTTTCGGATATTTCATTGAAAATTTCAAGCTGAAACCTTATGGCAGCCAGATTATGAAATATGACGGTACTCCTATTGCAACACAGGATCTCCATGAAGCTGTTTTTGATATTGATACCGGAAGCAAAGATCTTCAGCAATGTGCTGATGCCGCCATCCGTCTGAGAGCTGAGTATTTATACAAAGCCAAAAGATTTGATGAAATTAAGTTCCATTTTACAAGTGGCGATCTGGTTTCATGGAATGATTATAAAAATGGAATCCGTGCTTTTGTGAATGGAAACACTGTCAGTTTCAGAAAAACGGCAGATTTTGATGATTCCTACCAAAATTTCAGAAAATATCTCGATCTGATCTTCAACTATGCAGGAACAATTTCTTTAAATAAGGAAACAAAAGCTGTTACAAAAACTTCGGATCTGAAAACGGGTGATATCCTCATTACACCGGGAAGTCCGGGCCATATTGTTTTTATTTCCGGCGTATGTAAAAATAAAAAAGGGGAAAAGTTATTTTTATTAAGCGAAGGATTCACTCCGGCTCAATCTATTCATACACTTTTGAATCCTTTTGATAAAAATATTTCACCATGGTACAGTCTTGATGTAAATTCTTCAGAAACAAAAACAGCGAGGTATTTTTTTAAGCCTACAAATTTCAGAAGCTTTTAATAATTTATATTCAAAACTCTTATCAACTTACTGCCATTATCTGAACTTGTTTTTGTAAATTTGTGTTCGAAATTTTTTACTTGATGAAAGAGAGTGCTGTAAAAAAAATTGCAGTTCTTACTTCAGGAGGTGACTCTCCGGGTATGAATGCGGCATTAAGGGCGGTTGTAAGAACCGCAAACTATTATAATATTGAATGCTACGGAGTAAGGGAAGGCTATAACGGACTCATCAATGATGATTTCCTGAAAATGGGTCCCCGTTCCGTAAAAAATATAATCAACCAGGGCGGAACGATTCTTAAATCTGCCAGATCTGTGGAGTTCAGGACTCCGGAAGGACGTCAGAAAGCTTATGACAACTGTGTGAAACATGGTGTGGATGCATTGGTATGCATAGGAGGTGACGGAACTTTTACCGGAGCAAAGATCTTCAATGAAGAATTTGGGATCAGAGTGATTGGTGTGCCGGGAACTATTGACAATGATATTTTCGGAACAGATAATACAATTGGCTACGACACAGCTTTGAATACAGCTATGGAAGCTATTGACAAAGTTCGTGATACCGCAACTTCCCACAACAGGGTTTTCTTTGTAGAGGTAATGGGCCGTGATGCAGGTTTCATCGCTTTAAACAGCGGATTGGCAACTGGTGCCCTTGACATCCTTATTCCTGAGAAAAAAGACAGTATGCAGGATCTTTTCGCTAATTTCAGAAAAGCTGAAAAGACAGGAAAAGCATCAAGCATTGTTGTAGTAGCTGAAGGTGAGAAGCTTGGAAATATTTACGAGCTTGCCAAGCAGACCAAAGAAGAATTCCCTGATTATGATATCCGTGTAACCATTCTAGGACATATCCAGAGAGGAGGTTCTCCAAGCTGTGCAGACAGAGTTCTTGCCAGCAGACTGGGTTATGGCGCCGTAGTAGGATTAATGGAAGGAAAAACAAATGTAATGGCCGGAATGCGTTCCAACGATTTGGTATATACACCCATTGAAGAGGCCATTAAAAAACATAATGAAATCAATAAAGATCTTTTACTGATTTCCGAAATTTTAGCAATCTAATTATTTTTTTATAATCTAAAACAAACTATTATGTCAACAATCAAAGTAGGTATCAACGGTTTTGGTAGAATTGGACGTCTTGTTTTCAGAGCAATGACTGAAAGAGATAACATTGAAGTAGTAGGAATCAATGACCTAATCAATGCAGAATACATGGCTTACATGTTAAAATATGATTCTGTACACGGTATCTTCCCGGGAGAAGTTTCTGTAGAAGGAAATGATCTTGTAGTAAACGGAAAAAGAATCAGAGTAACTGCTGAAAGAGACCCGAACAACCTAAAATGGAACGAAGTAGGTGCTGATTATGTGGTAGAATCTACAGGTCTATTCCTAGATAAGGAAAGTGCTTCTGCTCACTTAAATGCCGGTGCAAAAAAAGTAATCCTTTCTGCTCCATCTAAAGATGATACTCCAATGTTCGTAATGGGTGTAAACCACAAAGAACTTACTGACGATATCAAAATTTTATCAAACGCGTCTTGTACAACCAACTGTTTAGCTCCTTTAGCTAAAGTAATCCACGATAACTTCGGGATCGTTGAAGGTCTTATGACTACGGTACACGCTACAACGGCAACTCAGAAAACTGTTGATGGTCCTTCAGTAAAAGACTGGAGAGGAGGTAGAGCTGCTCTTAACAACATCATCCCTTCTTCTACAGGTGCTGCTAAAGCAGTAGGAAAAGTAATCCCTTCACTAAACGGAAAACTTACAGGTATGTCTTTCAGAGTACCAACTGTAGACGTTTCTGTAGTTGACCTTACTGTAAGACTAGAGAAAGCTACTTCTTACGATGAGATCTGTGCTGCTCTTAAAGCTGCTTCTGAAGGTGAATTGAAAGGAATCTTAGGATACACTGAAGATGCAGTAGTTTCTCAGGATTTCGTAGGAGATAAGAGAACTTCTATCTTTGATAAAGACGCTGGTATTATGCTTTCTCCAAACTTCGTAAAACTTGTTTCCTGGTATGACAATGAAATGGGTTATTCTAACAAGTTGGTGGATATGCTTGTACACGCTGCTTCTTTATAAAAGTAATAAGCAATAAATAATGAAAACCTTCCCGATGGGAAGGTTTTTATATTTTTCAGGAAATTTTTAATTTTTTGATAAATTATAAGTAACTCCGAAAAAGCCGGCAAGTTTATATATTCCCGAGTATGTAATTTCTTTTATATTGGAATTAATGAAATCATCATTACCATCTAAATTATTTCTGTCGAGCCTTTTAACATTAACCATAGATAATCCGCCGCTTAAAACAAGCCTGTTTTTATCCAAAAATGCAATAGAAGGACCGAAGTAAAAACTGATTTTAGCCTCCGTATTAGCACTCAGTCCTGCCGAAAAGCCCCATGAAAAGTCTTTTTTGGTCCAAAAGACATGAGCCAGCCCGCCGATTGAATGAGTAAGTTTATTGGACTCTAATTCCTTTACTCCGACAGTATTTCCCGCAGTATCATACTTTAAAGCAAAATTCTGGTCGCCAATAAAACTTAGCATATATCCTGTACTAAAGTTAACTCTTACTCCACCACCACTTGTCTTCACAGTAATAGAATTAAACTTACGCAATTCTTTACCGTCAGCTGATAAAAGCACAGGCGTTAAAGTGACCTCATCATCATTCAGCTGAACACCGTCTGTATAATATATAAAATCCTCTCTCTGCAATTGTTTGTAGAGTACATCGCCGGCACTTGCTTTTTCTGTAATTTCCTGAACAATTTCCGGATCATCAACCATTTTCATAATCTTTTTTGCAAAAAGCATTTCATCGTCGTAGTTAGCAGTAGCTTCTTTTAAGCCAGGGTTGCTTCCTTTTTTATTATCATTTGTATTACTTACAACTTCCTGGCTATTATTACTTACTTTTATTCCACCGGCAATACTTTTCATTTTAGAATACAATGTACGAAGATCAATGATCAGCTCACTGATCTCTTCATTATTCTGGTATGCTGCGTTGTACAGATTAGTCGCTTCTGTTTTAATTAAATCTATATTCTTTACTAAAGGATCATCCCCAATTACATTTTTTCTTATGTCATTTTCAAAATTGGCCTGTAATGCAACACTATTAGCTTTTTGGAGAAACTCTTTATATAGATTCATAAAGTCATCTGAATTACCAGTCCCGAGTTCTTTAACCTCTTTTTCTTCCAGTTGCCCAAAAATATCAGAAGTAAAAGAAAAATTTTTCCCGGTTGTTTCTACCTTATTACCTTTAACTTTGAATACATTTACATTCGTTATGCAGAATTTAATGCTCTCCCCCCTATTAAATTGATAAGATTTTATTTCGTCCTTTCCAAAAGGATTTATTACAATAATCCTGTTATCGGCAATACATTTTGTACTTTCAGTAAGGTTTTCTCTTTCCTGCTGTCCAAAGACAATTCCTGTAGAAAGTACAAACAACATTAATACAATTGTTTTCATGGCTATTAGTTTTCCACAAAGTTTGGAATTCCATGAACACAAGTAAATTACCCGTTCGGGTGATTTTGAATTATCAAAAAGGGCAACAAGGAAGGTATATAAAAGAAAAAAGCCTCTCCAGCAACGAGAGGCTATTAGTTTATCATTTTCAAACAACTAAAAAAGAAAAGAGTAAACTGTTTTTATAACATTCATTTAATTAACTTCGAATAAATTGCTGTAAAAATTCCATTGCCTAAAACTTAATATTTTCCTTAATCGAAATAAATTATAGAAAAAATTAAATCATTAAACAAAATGAAATGGATAAATTGAGCTTCCATGGTTATTAGTTCCTACAAAGTTTGGAATTTTATCAAAGTAAAAAAATCCCCCTTTTGTGGTATTTTGTAAGTATTTTGGTTATTTTAGCTAAAACTAATATATTCATGGAGAGCTCAGAAAAAAAACATCCTCTCATTGAAATCTGGAATACTTACCCGGGAGTCAGGAGAGACAGAAAGATTCTGGATAAACCACCGATTGAACGCATCATTGGCGAAATGTTTGCAATAGGTGAATTTTATTATTATGCTTTAAACCTTACGAACAGTACCCTTTCGCATCATCACGAAAATATTCTTAAGCTTCATGGCCTCCCCTCCTATCCTGAAAATTTAAAGGAAGTCATTGATCTCACCCATCCTGATGACATTGCGTTTGTGATGCAGGCCGAACAGATCCTTGTCAACAAAATAACGGAAATAGGTCTGGAACACCAGCTTTATATTAAAGGCAGCTACTGTTTCAGAATGAAAACAGCAGAAGGCAATTACGAGCTGTTTCATCATCAGTCTATTATCACCATGGAAGATGAAACCGGTATTCCTGTACAAGCTATAAACATTCATACGAATATTCATCATATTACAAAAGAAAACCCTTATACTGTACTGGTTTCCGGGATAGGTCCCAGAAATGATTTTCATCAGGTAAAACTGGAAGGTTTTTCGAAAACAGAAAATTTTTCCGAACATTTAACGAAAAGAGAAATGGAAATCCTTGCCCTTATCACCAAAGGTTATTCCGGGCCGGAAATAGCTCAGGCACTGATTTTGTCTGAACATACCGTTCGCACGCACAGGAAAAATATTTTACGGAAAACAGATTCAAGAAACAGCAAGGAGCTTGTAAAAAAAGCATTTGAAAGAGGTCTTATTTAATATCAGTAACATTTAATAAAGACTGACAAATCTCACCGCTGAATTTCGGTGCAAAACTTGTATTTTTATACAAGATGGACAAACCGATTTTACAACCTCGATTTAAAGATTCACCCCACTTCAAAGATTTCTGGGAAAAAGGCAATGGAAAACAGCTTATTGATTTTTCCGGAGCAGAAGTGAGCTTTAAGAATTTTGAGAAGTTTTCACAATATTTTCATCATGTAGATCAGGTCGGTGATGAAGTTGTAAAAGATGTTTATCTCGTTAAAAAGTTTCATGAAGCCTCAAGAGAGATTGAAGGCTACATACGGAATGGTGTTTCGGACACAGACCATATTCCTGAAAGTGTAAGAAAGCTTTTTCTCCAGACTCAAAAAGTCCCGGAATGGCTTGATTACAACCTGCTGAAAAGCGGCGCGGAACTCTGCATGAGAAGCAATCTGGATTCTCTTATTTCTCTGAGGGATTACTGCCTGATGGGAGGCTATGATTACGCCTACCTCAACAAACCGCTTACTGCCACGGAAGCCCTGAAAAAAGGTGCTGTAAAACGTCTTTCGGAAACGCTGGATTTCTGGGTGAATGCTACCCGTTATGATGCACTGGAACTGCATGCAAAAGGTTATGAATTTGCCATAAAAACCCGTCTGATTCACTCTTATGCACGACTTTCCATCAGGAAATATTACAAAGAATGGGATACGGAAAACTGGGGAGAACCAATCAATTCATGGGATATGATGGCTACTTATATTGGCTTCAGTCTTGTTTTTCTACACAGCCTTCAAAAACTGGGAAATACTTTTTCTGCTGAGGAGGAAAAAGGAATTTTCCACCTCTGGAAATATGTAGGATATTTATTGGGTATTCCGGAAGAGCTTCTTCCTGACAATAAAAAACAGGCAACGGAATATTTCTATCTGTGGACATCTGTACAACCACCTTCAGATAAGGATTCTATTTTACTGGCTCATTCCTTACTGAATGAATCACTGGAAAATCCCATTTTAAAATTCAAATTCGAAAGGAAGAATCTGAGGTATCTTCACATCTGCTGTACATGGTTCCTGCTGGATGATGAGGTATGCAAAAGATTGCAGATTCCTGATGTTCCTGCCAAAAATATATTTCCAAAAACAAAGATCATGATCAACAAGGTCTATGATAAGCTGGTAAGCCGGGATGCAAGAATAAAAAAGGGAAACAAAGATCAGATGAAGGTACTGGACGACTATCTTAACATTACTAAGAATTCAAATTTTCATTAGAAAAATACTGAGAAAACTCTTCCTGGAAAGTATAAAATATATTTTTCATGCTCTGAATCATAAGATCCTGCATCTCTTTCGTAATGAACAATATCCCCTATAAAAATTTATCATTTTTTAATTCAAAAAACATATTTTCGGGCTAAATAATATTAGCTTTTGATATTTAAATTATGTATTTTTGAGAAATTATTTTAATAGAGATGAGTAACATTGATGATAAGAAAAAAGCACTGGCTTTAGTGCTTGACAAGCTAGATAAAACATACGGAAAAGGAACTGTAATGACGTTGGGAGATGATTCTGTAGACAATACAATAGAAGTAATTCCTTCAGGATCTCTTGGGCTGGACATCGCATTAGGCGTTGGCGGGTATCCAAGAGGAAGAATCATTGAAATATACGGTCCTGAATCTTCAGGTAAAACGACTTTAACTCTTCACGCTATTGCTGAAGCTCAGAAAGCAGGCGGTATTGCTGCATTCATTGATGCGGAGCACGCTTTTGACAGAACTTATGCTGCAAAACTGGGAATTGATCTGGAAAACCTTATCATTTCACAGCCGGACAATGGTGAGCAAGCGCTTGAAATTGCAGATAACCTTATCCGTTCGGGAGCTATTGACATCGTAGTTATTGACTCGGTGGCAGCCCTTACTCCAAAAGCGGAAATTGAAGGGGAAATGGGAGATTCTAAAATGGGTCTTCATGCAAGATTGATGTCTCAGGCATTAAGAAAACTTACTGCAACGATTTCAAGAACAAAATGTACTGTAATCTTCATCAACCAGTTGAGAGAAAAGATTGGGGTAATGTTCGGAAATCCTGAAACAACAACCGGTGGTAATGCTTTGAAATTCTATGCTTCTGTAAGACTGGACATCAGAAAAGCAAGCGCACCTATTAAAAACGGTGATGAAGCTATCGGAAGCCGAGTGAAAGTGAAGATTGTGAAAAACAAAGTAGCGCCGCCTTTCAAACAAGCTGAATTCGACATTATGTATGGTGAAGGAGTTTCCAAAGTAGGTGAAATTCTTGACACTGCCGTAGATATGGGAGTTGTGAAGAAAAGCGGATCATGGTTCAGCTATGAAGAAACAAAACTTGGTCAGGGACGTGACGCGGTGAAGGATGTTTTAAGAGACAATCCTGAGCTTGCTGAAGAGCTGGAAAATAAGATCAAGGAAGAAATGAAGAACAAGAAATAATTGATAAAAAACGGTCTGAAATTCAGACCGTTTTTCTTTTAACTTTATATGCCTGTAAAAACACATTGAGATAGATGATTACCGATTATAAAAAAATTGATCTCTTCGGGAAAACATTCATTCAAAAAGTGGATGTGAAATCTCCTTTTGAATTTACCTTTCCGGTTGCCGAGCAGGCCTGTTTTTTATATATGCTTACGGGTGAGATACAATATCAGTTTGATGATATTCATACCGATATTCCTAACAGGCATTCGTTATTGCTCAATTGTGTCAATTCCGGAAACCATATCCATAATTCAAGTACTAACAGTAAAGGCGAACTTGTCATCATAACCTTTCATCCGGATATACTAAAGAAAATCTATGAAAGAGAGCTTCCTTTGCTACTTCAGCCAGGCAACAAAGTAACCAACCAGTTGAGTGGAAAAATAAACAACGATTTTCTCATTCATAAATATATCGAAGGGCTTCTCTTCTATTTTGAAAATCCGGCTCTGGTCAATGATGAGATCCTCATTCTGAAACTGAAGGAAATAATCCTTCTGCTGTCACAGACACAAGAGGCAGAAACCATACAGGCCATATTATCCCAGCTTTTTTCGCCGACAGCCTATACTTTCAAACAAATTATTGAAGCCAATCTGTTTTCGCAGGCCAGCATTGAGGAACTGGCACAGAAAACCAATCTAAGCGTTTCATCTTTTAAAAGGGAATTCAAAAAACTATATGATAACTCTCCCGCCCATTACATTAAAACCAAAAGGCTGGAAAGAGCCACCGAATTACTATTGATTTCCGATGAACGTGTTACCACTATCGCTTTTGAGTGTGGGTTTAATGATCTTGCCAATTTCAACAAAAGTTTTCAGGAAAAGTACAATACCACTCCCACAAATTACCGTTCAAAGCTGAATAAGGAAATGTAAAAACATCACACTTATTATCACTATCCTTCCTGTATTTTATTTTTTGAACCAAACAGACAGATAAATGAGCCTATTTGCAAAGTCTCTTTTCTGTTTCTGCAGCAATTTTGCAACAGTAATTCAACATTCAAAAAAACAAAATTATGGGACTATCATATTTAGGAATTTTCCATACCGCTATAGGTATTATTGCTATCGTAGCAGCAGTTACAGACTTTATTAGAAAAGGAAAAATTGATTTAAACACACCTTCGGGGAAAATTTACTTTTATTTTACGCTGATCACTTCACTGACTGCTTTGGGATTATCTAAACACGGAGGGTTTAATCCGGGGCATATTTTTTCAGTTTTCATTATTGTTTTAATATTGACAGCTTATTTTCTTCATAGCAAAAAGCAGGGAAACAACAGAGCCAGATTTTTTGAAAACTTTCTCCTATCCTTCAGCTTTTTCTTATCGCTGGTTCCTACCGTTAACGAAACATTTACGCGTGTTCCCATCGGGCATCCTTTAGCTAAAGCACCAACGGATCCGGTCATTGGGCAAACCCTTCTTGGTCTTTTCGTACTGTTTGTTGTTGGTTCCGTTTTTCAGTTCAGGGAACAAAGAAAAATTAACAGATCCGTATAAATTTTTGTAGTTAAATATTCCCGTTTTTAGAAGAAATTCTTTACAAATAAATGCCATTCTGTCACATTCTGACGCATGGTATTTTTTTTGAGAAAGGAATAGAAAATTAAAAACAAAAATTATTATGACTAAAGGAAATATTAATGTATCCGTGGAAAACATTTTCCCGCTTATTAAAAAATTTCTTTACAGTGATCACGAAATATTCCTGAGAGAACTGATCTCCAATGCAACGGATGCTACTTTAAAACTGAAGCACCTGACAAGCATCGGGGAAGCAAAAGTTGAGTACGGAAATCCAAAGATTGAGGTAAAGATTGATAAAGAACAGAAAACTTTACGCATTATAGACCAGGGAATCGGTATGACAGCCGAAGAGGTTGAAAAATACATCAATCAGGTTGCTTTTTCGGGCGCTGAGGAATTCCTTGAAAAATATAAAGATACAGCAAAAGATGCTGGCATCATCGGACATTTCGGTCTTGGATTCTATTCTGCATTTATGGTGGCGGAAAAAGTGGAAATTCTTACCAAATCTTACAAAGACGGATCTGCAGTAAGATGGATCTGCGACGGAAGCCCGGAATTTACACTTGAGAAAACAACTGATAAAACTGATAGAGGAACGGAAATCGTTCTTCATATTGCAGAAGATTCTACAGAGTTTTTAGAAGAAGCTAAAATCCGTGAGTTATTATCAAAGTATAATAAATTCATGCCTGTTCCTATTAAATTCGGGACAAAAACTCATACACTTCCATTACCGGAAAACGCTCCTGAAGATGCGGTTGCAGAAACTGAGGAAGTGGACAACATCATCAACAATCCTACTCCGGCATGGACAATTGCTCCAAGTGAGCTTACGAATGAGGATTATATGAAGTTCTACCACGAGCTGTATCCAATGCAGTTTGAGGAGCCTTTATTCAATATTCACCTGAATGTTGATTATCCTTTCAACCTTACCGGAATTCTTTTCTTCCCTAAACTGAGCAACAATCTGAATATTGATAAGGATAAAATTCAACTCTATCAGAATCAGGTATTCGTAACGGATGAAGTGAAGGGCATTGTTCCTGACTTCTTAATGCTTCTGAGAGGGGTAATAGATTCTCCGGATATTCCGCTGAACGTTTCCCGTTCTTACCTTCAGGCAGATGGTGCGGTGAAGAAGATTTCTTCTTACATCACTAAAAAAGTTGCCGACAAGATGTCTTCCCTGATCAACGAAAACCGTGAGGATTATGAGAAGAAATGGAACGATATCAAGATCGTAATCGAATACGGAATTATCACAGAAGAGAAATTTGCAGAAAAAGCAGACAAGTTTACATTATACCCAACCACAGACGGAAAATACTTCCTGTGGAATGAATTAATTGAAAAAATCCAACCTTCTCAAACAGATAAAGACGGTAACACGGTAATTCTTTATGCTACCAATGCTGATGAGCAGCACAGCTACATTCAGGCAGCAAATGATAAAGGTTATGAAGTTCTATTACTGGATTCGCCTGTAATTTCTCACGTAATCCAGAAATTGGAGACTACGAAAGAGAAAATTTCATTTGCAAGAGTGGATGCAGACCACATCAACAACCTGATCAAAAAAGATGAACCGGTTATTTCCAAATTAAACGAAACTGAAAAAGAGTCTCTAAAGAAAGGCGTGGAAGAAGCCGTAAAGGATGCCAAATTCACAGTACAGCTTGAAGATCTTGACAGCAGCGATGCTCCGTTTACCATCACTCAGCCTGAGTTCATGAGAAGAATGAAGGAAATGCAGGCTACCGGCGGTGGCGGTATGTTCGGAATGGGTGGTTTTCCGGAAATGTATAATCTTGTAGTGAATTCTAACAGTGAGCTTTCCAGCCAGATCTTAAAGACGGAAAATTCTGAGGAAAAGGAAATGCTAATTAAATATGCTTTGGATCTTGCAAAACTCTCTCAGAATCTGTTGAAAGGAAAAGACCTGACGGATTTTATCCAGAGAAGCTATAAGCAGTTGGAGAAATAATAATATCAAATCATATAAAAGACTGTTCCCAATATAAGAACAGTCTTTTTTTGTCTTTTAAGTTGATGAAATAGTTTTAAACGCAAAGATTTTATCTCCGATAAAATTGTACACCGCTGCTGTCATTGCGAGCAAAGCGAAGCAATCTCTTAATAATCTTAACTACTGAACTTCTTCTTAATGGTTTTTATTCTGAAACATTAAGTTTTGAATTAAGATTTTAAGAATATTAAGCTCAACTTCGTTTTTTAAGTGAGATTGCTTCGCTTTGCTCGCAATGACGGTTTGTGGTTTTGTATGGTTTTAAAGAAAATTATCAATATATTGATTTGACTATTTTAATATTATCAACTTTCTCTTTATTTTCTGTTTATTGATAAGAAGCAGGCCCATATTTTTTCAATTTTTTATTGTACATTTTAAGGTTTTTTTCCATTTTTGTATAAAATGCCGGATATGCAAAAAGAAAAATTACGCGCCATCAGAAAACAGAAAGGTTATACGCAACAGCAAATAGCTGATATTATCGCGACCGATGTATCCAACTATAGCAGAAAAGAAAGCGGAGATGTAAAAATTGTAAGGGATGAATGGGACAAAATTGCACGTTTCCTGAATGTTTCTGTGGAGGAAATTTATGTAGACGAGGAAGCTAAAGTTGTGATTAATAATGATCATCCTGTATTTAACGATCAATCAAGTTCAACTGGAATTATGACTCAGTATAATAATATTCCAGGTTCTATTATTCAGAATCTTCAGGATTATATCTCTTTTTTGAAAGAGGAGAATGAAAAATTAAAAGAAGAGCTGAAAAGTCCAAGAGGGAGAAAATAGCAGTTACGATTTAAATCTGTTGCTGTTTTAGCATATAAATTAATGCCATGAGTACTGTTAGGTATTATGGCATTTTTTATTGTTGTATGTTTTACTACCCCGTCTTTTTGTAGGCAAAAATCCACCCCTTCAGAGAAAGGGAATAGGATCCGACTTCTGGTAGTTTGATGCACGACATAAAGGCTTATACCAAAAATAGGTTCCGGCGGCTTCGCCGCCGGAACCTATTTTTGGTATATTATAATTTATCAATAGCTTTCAGGATTTCTTCTTTGTTATTTACCAAACCTTGCAGGTGATCTCCTTCAGATTCAATGAAAACCTTGGTACCTGCAGCATTATCAAAAACCAGCTTTCCTTGTTCGTAAGGAATGGTTTTATCTTCCTTACCGTGAATAACAAGCAGCGGCAGTTTCCCCAGAGCTTTCACATCTTCTTTGGCTGCATATGGAGAAATCATAGACTGTAAAATAAAATCCTTGTATTGAGGGGTAAAATGAGCCGCAATATCCGTAAAAGAGGCCATTGGACAATCCAGAATAAGTCCGGAAATCTCAGAAATATTATCTTTGGCAAGATGCGCCGCAATTTGGGTTCCTAAAGAAGCTCCATAGATATAGACTTTCGTATTCTTGATATCAGGTCTTTTCATCAGTTCATCAAAAATTTTCTGACCGTCTTCCGCTATATTTTTGTGATTGGGTTTACCTGTAGATAATCCATACCCTCTGAGATCTATCATTACCACCTGATATCCGGCATCTACAAGAGGTTTGGTCATGAACTGATAGGTAGTGACATTTCCTGCTGCTCCATGAAAATAAAAAATTGTCTTTCGAGGATTTTTGGTATCAGTTTTTGCTATAAAAGCTGTAATTGTATCATTTTCTACGGGAAAATTAATCTGTTCAGAAATTTTGAACTCAAATGGCTTCATGGTTTTGTTTGGCTGATAGAACTTATCATCCATCTGAGCTTTTGAAAATACGGTAATAAAAAGGAATACTAAAGACAGAATTGAAATTGGTTTCATAGTTTTTTGTTTTATTTATGAACCAAAGGTATTGTGACGGATATCAATTAAGAAAAATATTCTGCTGAACCGTATGTATTCCTGCCTGAATGGTATAATTTACAACATTATATCTCTTCCAAAGGGTCCCAGAAGAGTTTTTTAAAGTTTTTTATTCTAAAATTTTCAACAGTAATCCCTTCTGCTTCCAATCTTTTCTGGAATTCAGGAACAGACAGTGTACCGGAGCTGGAGATCACGCGATGTGCGGGAACATCTTCAGGACAGCCACCCATTGCCTTTCCTACGTGCCGGGAATGGTTCGGGTACCCTACAGCTTTGGCTATGGCTCCATAAGAGGAAACTCTTCCTTTTGGAATAAGTCTTGTGATTTCATAAACCTGTTGTTTGAAAATTTCGTCCATAGTACCTGTTATGCTGTTAATAAATAGTTCCGAATAATAATTTCTGCATCATTTTTGAACTCTTCATATCTCAATGATGTTTCATTTAAATATAAAGATATGAAAAAATCATTTTTCAAGCTACTGAATACAGTGAATAAAAAGGTGCTTCCAAAGCTGAGTAATAAAGATCCCAACAAATTAACCAAACTGGAAAAAGGTATTCTGGCTTACCGTTATTTTGTGCTAGTAAATTCGCTTGAATAATTTTCCTTAAGTCGTTGTCATTGCAAGCGAAGCGAAGCAATCTCTTAATAATCTTAACTACTGAACTTTTTCTTAATGGTTTATTTTGAAACATTAAGGTTAAATAAGGTTTTAAGAATATTAAGTTTAAACTTTGTTTTTAAGATGAGATTGCTTCGCTTCGCTCGCAATGACGTTGGAGAAATAAAAAACGCTCCAAAATGAATTGAAGCGCCGGTATTTTTAATAAGAACTTAATCTTAAGAATTCTCAAGGATATAAGAGAACATCAATGGTGCACAGATGGTAGCATCACTTTCAACGATGAATTTCGGTGTGGTGATATCAAGTTTACCCCAAGTGATTTTCTCATTCGGAACTGCCCCTGAATATGAACCGTAAGAAGTTGTAGAATCCGAAATCTGGCAGAAATAAGACCAGAAAGGAATATCATGCATTTCCATATCCTGATACAGCATTGGCACTACACAGATAGGGAAATCTCCTGCGATACCTCCACCAATCTGGAAGAAACCAACTCCTTTTCCACCTGAATTTTTAGTATACCAGTCTGCAAGATACGTCATATACTCAATTCCTGATTTCATAGTAGTTGCTGTAAGCTCACCTTTGATACAGTAAGAAGCGAAGATGTTACCCATTGTAGAATCTTCCCATCCCGGAACTACGATTGGTAAGTTTGCTTCTGCAGCGGCAATCATCCAAGAATTTTCTCTTGGAATTTCATAATACTGCTCAAGAACTCCTGAAAGGATCATTTTGTACATGAATTCATGCGGAAAATAACGCTCGCCTTTAGCTTCTGCATCTTTCCAGATTTCTACGATATGTTTTTGAAGTCTTCTGAAAGCTTCCTCTTCCGGAATACAAGTATCTGTAACTCTATTTAATCCTCTTTCCAACAGGTCCCACTCGTCCTGTGCAGTAAGATCTCTGTAATGAGGAACTCTTTCGTAGTGAGAGTGTGCCACAAGGTTCATAAGATCTTCTTCAAGGTTAGCTCCTGTACAAGAAATAAAATCAACTTTTCCCTGACGGATCATTTCTGCAAGGATTTTCCCCAATTCAGCAGTAGACATAGCACCTGCCAAAGTGATCATCATTTTTCCGCCATCTTTAAGATGTGCAACATACCCTTTAGATGCATCCACCAATGCAGCCGCATTGAAGTGCAGGTAATATTTCTCTATAAATTCAGAAATCGGTTTGCTCATTTATTTAATTTTTGCAAAGATAAAACTTAAAAACGGAATGAAGCAGCTGCGCTTAAAGAAACTCTGTGTAAACTTTCTTTTTCATCTTCACCGAATTTATAAGTTACTCCGTTATACTTCATTTTACTTAAGGTTCCGCCACTTAGGCCAATTTTCGGACCAATTAAAAAGTTCTTCGTAACCTGATATTGGTATCCCAAATCAAGCTCTGCTCCCAAAGTACTTCCTTTGGCTTTTACATTGGCTGTTTTTGATGTATAGGACATTACTCCCAAAGCTACATCTGCAAATATTTTATGTTTTGTGGGTTGATTATCATTGGAAAGTCTTCCGGACACACCAAAAAATGTAATATTATCTTTTGTAGTTACCGGAACAGAAACCGGCATTCCATCTATATATCCTAAAATATATCCGTCACTTGATGCGCTGTAGTTAGAGTATTTTAGCCCGAATGCCATTCCTTTCTTTATTTCATAATGTGCTGAAACATCGAAATTCATTCCGCTCTTCAAACCTTTTACATATTCTTTTTCTTCCCTGCTAAGACCTGATGCCGTTTTTGCAACCCTCCATGCATAACCTACAGAAGGCGTAACAGAAAATTTTTGAGCAAAAGACATGGCGGAAATGGAAAATAATCCAAGAGCTATTAATTTTTTTATCATGGTTTAGAATTTGGCGCAAAAATAGGATTTTTTATGAAAGTAAAAAGTACAGCCCACACTATACTTCTGTTTCAAAGAAAATATCTTTTCACAATCCTAAAATTTAAACTTCCTGTTCTCTTTTTTCTCTGAAATTTTCTTTTTGGTATCCAGACGTTTCTGCTTCTGACCTTTTGAAGGTTTTGTTGCCACTCTTTTCTTTGGGACAATTAAAGCTTTGTCAACGAGTTCAATAATTTTTTCAATTGCCTTATTCTTGTTCATTAGCTGTGTTCTGCTCTCTGATACAGTTAGAAACAGATAGCCATCAGCATTGATCCTGTTTTTTAATTTATTTTGAATCAGCTCTTTTTGGTAACCATTAAAAAATTCAGACTCAGTAATAAGCCAAAGAACAGTCACGGAGGTTTCCACCTTATTGACGTTTTGGCCCCCTGCCCCACTGCTCCGGGAGGTTTTAAAGCTGAGTTCTTTTGAAAAGTCTTTCATATTTTTATTTTGAAAATCAAAAATCAGGTGATTCACTTATTTTTCTTTCTAATTCTATCCTGTTTACCTTACCGTTGGGAGTTCGCGGAATTTCTTCAACGAAAATAATTCCTTTTGGCTTATGAAAATTCTTCTCAAAAGGTATTCCTGATATTTTTGATGTAAGATCCGCAGATTCTTCTCCTTCAATAACAAGCATCAATTTCCGGCCCAAACTTTCATCTTTTACTCCCACAAAAACTGCTTCGTTGGGAATCTCTTTTTTGACCAAAGCTTCCAGAGTTTCAGGGAAAATTTTTGCTCCTCCTGAATTGATCACGTTGTCTATACGCCCGAGAAATTTGAACTGCCTTTCGTTTTTAATTTCAACTAGATCATTAGTCTGAAGCACCTCAGCATTAACATTTGGGGCAAAAATTTTCAGACAACCCCTGTCATCTGTGCTAATAGAAACGTTTTCAAAAGCAGTAAAATAGTCTTCAGCTTCCGGCATCACCTGCTTCAGTGCAATATGGGAAAGGGTTTCGGACATTCCGTAGGTTTCAAAAATACGGATGCCCTCTAATTTTTGAGTTTGTTCTATTTTTCTTTTTAGGGATTCAGAAACTGCTGCTCCACCTATAATCAGGTTTTTAATCAAGTACAGTTTATCCAGCGAGTTCTCTACCTGAAGCGGAGTCATTGCGCAGAAATCAACTACTTCATTCAGATGTTCTGCCGGTTTCAAGGAAGGTTCTGTAACAAACAGCTTTAATTTTCTCTCAATAGAGCGGACTATCATCATTTTACCTGAAATGTATTCAACCGGCAGGCATAATAATGCTTTATTTCCCTCACTCAATCCCAGAAAATTACAGGTCATTACAGCAGAATTAACCATTTTATTTTTTTCGATTTCAAAAACTTTGGGTGTTCCTGTAGAACCGGAAGTCTGTACTTTTACAGTAGCTCCGTCAGAAAACCATTCGTCTAAAAAATTTTTGATTTTCTGTTCGAAATCTGTCTGAAAGGATAAATTATTAATATTGAGATTCTTGAAGTCTATCAGCATGATCATGTGAAATAAAAAGCAGTGTAAATTTAAAAAAAACTTTAAAAAGTTCTTGTATCTAAAGAAAAAAGCTGTAAATTTGCACCACTGAAATAAACAAAGACCCATGGTGTAGCGGTAACACTACTGATTTTGGTTCAGTCATCTGGGGTTCGAATCCCTGTGGGTCTACAAACCATCCTTTTTAGGATGGTTTTTGTTTTTTTAGAATCTACAGATTTTTATAACGAAACGGAATTTTCACAATATCAATTACCTTTTCACCTTTATTATTTTTTCCTACAGTCCATTTTACTTTATCTGTAGCCTTTATTGCGGCTGATTTCACTTCAATATTAAAGATTTCATTTTTTCCGTAAACTGATATATTCAGGACATTACCATCATCATCAATTTTAATAATAATTTGTGTATCCAAGGTTTCAGACAAAGATTTCAAAACCTGCTTATTCAGATTTTGCTCTACTTTTTTTACAAAAGCTTTGTTTCCATCAGGAAATTGTGCAGGAAAAGTAGTTGAAGGCGGCGGCGGAACAGAAGAATCTTGCGGCTGCCTGGACTCATACTGATCTGAAACCCGTGAACTTGGTTCAGCCTTTGTCTTTTGTGAGAAAGCTACCGTAGAAATTAAAGCAAAAATTAATAATGTAATTCTTTTCATAGTTGAATATTTAGTGCAGTGAAACAGTACGATAAGATACAAAAAAGGACAGATAAAATCTGTCCTATATAATTTTAGCAATTCAAAGAAGCCTTTATCTGATACTATTTGTTTTTATATAATTTAAACATCAAAAACAGGAAAGTAAGCCATACCGGAATTAAAATAACCTGAATTTCCATTCCTGTGATACTCATCAGGACCAAAATAGCTAATAAAAACAAAATACAGATGTAATTCGAGACCGGATAGAATATGGAAGGGAATTTTGATTCAATCCCCAATTTCATGATACTTTTCTTAAACTTCAAATGGGTATAACAGATCATCAGCCAGTTGATAATGAGGGTAGAAACTACTAAAGCCATCAGATATTCAAATGCTTTTTCAGGAACCAGCTTATTAATAATAATACAGATCCCTGCAAAACAGGAAGATACAATAATCGCATTGGTAGGAACATGGCTCTTGTTCAGCTTTGTTAAAAACTTCGGCGCATTTCCCTGCTGTGCCAGTCCGAAAAGCATACGGCTGTTACTGTAGACACTGCTGTTGTAAACGGATAAAGCTGCCGTGAGAACAATCAGGTTCAAAACATTGGCAATAAGTGAATTAAACTGTATTACTTTTCCGAATAAATTAAACTCAAATCCATTTAAATTCTGGAAAACCATTACGAAAGGGCTTGTTCCTTCTGTAATTTCTCTCCAAGGGCTTAATGCAAATAAAATCACTAATGCTCCAACATAAAAGATCAGAATTCTGTAGATTACCTGATTGGTAGCCTGTGGAATAGTCTTTTCAGGATTCTTGGCTTCTGCAGCAGTAATTCCTATCAGTTCCAGTCCTCCAAAGGAAAACATAATCATAGCCATGGCTGCAAAAAGCCCTGAATAACCACTTTCTGTTTTATTGAACAGTCCTTTTGGAAAAAATCCTCCATCGTTCCATAAATTCTGAATACTGGCTTTATCCCCTCCGGTACCGCTTACCAACAAGTAAATACCGAAAAGAATCATCGCAACAATAGCTACTACTTTAATGATGGAAAACCAGAATTCAGTTTCCCCGTATACTTTTACAGAAGCAAGATTTAAGGCATTAATAACAATGAAAAAGAACAAACTGGAAACCCAGAGCGGGATTTCCGGCCACCAGAAATGGATATAATGCCCTATCGCTGTAAGTTCAGCCATACTGACAAGGATATACAGAATCCAGTAATTCCAGCCGGAAGCAAAACCAGGGAAATTTCCCCAATATTTATAGGCAAAGTGGCTGAAACTTCCTGAAACAGGTTCCTGAACCACCATTTCTCCAAGCTGACGCATAATAAAGAATGCAATAATTCCTGCCAAAGCATAGCCCAGAATAACGGAAGGACCCGCTAAAACTGCTGCCGGACCAATTCCAAGAAACAATCCCGTTCCTATGGCGCCTCCGAGGGCAATTAATTGAATATGTCTGTTGGTTAATCCTCTTACTAGAGATCCGTCATTAGATCCCGTTTTCTGTTCGCTGCTCATAAAATCAATTATGCCCTAAATATATAAAACTTTAGAGAAACTCACATTCTATGGAACTGTAAGAACATCCAAGAAGTTCAGTTTTAAAGAATTAAAAAGTAAAAAAGCAGGATTTGCCTATAAAAACTCTTCAGGAATTGAAATATTATTCTTTTTCATGTATTCCAAAAGTCCCTGATATTTATCTTCAGAGCCATCTGTTCCACATTTATGGGAGATACTGCATATATCGGAAGGTTTGATTTCCAGAATATCGGAGATTTTTGTCAGTATTTCCAGATTAATCTTCACTTTGGAATTTTCAATGTCAGAATATGCCTTTTGGGAAATGCCCATTTCAAAAGCCATATACTCCTGCGTAAAGTCTTTGCTTCTACGGATTTTCCTGATATTTTGACCACATACTTTCATCGCTTTTGTTTTAGTAGTTTTCGGTATAGTTTAGAAGCTTAGCTACTAGACTTACACAAAGTTAATAAATACCTTTGGCAAAACATTATACACGTTACATGATATTTATTTTTTCATATAAATCTAAGGTCAATACCATCTGATTTCAGAGGATAAATATCACTTCGGTACAACACAATTGGAATTATGGAGACGCAAAAATTCAATTATGACAATAATATTGTCAGAGCATTCTTGTATGCTACTATCGTATTCGGGCTGGTCGGTTTTTTATTAGGGCTTTCGGCTGCGCTGATGCTTTTTTACCCTGAATTGCCGGAATTCTTATTCGGAACGGATGATACCACTATCCAGAGCTTAAGAAGCGGAAATATACAAGGTCTTATCAATACTCAGGGCGCCATGGGATTCGGAAGAATCAGAATGCTTCATACAAGTGCCGTTATTTTTGCTTTCGTATGTAATTCCTTCTTCTGCGGTGCCTACTACAGCATGCAGAGGCTTTTAAAAACAAGAATGTACAGTGATACATTATCATGGATTCACTTCTGGAGCTGGCAGCTGATGATTGTTGCAGTAGTGATCACATTCTTAATGGGAATCAATACTTCCAAAGAATACGCAGAACACGAATGGCCGATTGACATTCTGATCACCTTCTCATGGGTTGTTTTCGGAATCAACATGTTCGGAACCATTGCAAAGAGAAGGGTAAGACACCTTTATGTAGCGATCTGGTTCTATATAGCTACATGGATTGCCGTAGCTATGCTCCATATCTTTAATAATCTTGAAGTTCCCTTATCATTCACCAGCTGGAAATCCTATTCCGTATATTCCGGGGTAAAAGATGCACTTGTACAGTGGTGGTACGGTCACAATGCCGTAGCATTTGTACTGACAACTCCGGTATTAGGTCTGATGTACTATTTCATGCCGAAAGCGGCACAGCGTCCCGTATTCTCTTATAAATTATCCATTATTCACTTTTGGTCGCTGATTTTCGTATACCTATGGGCTGGTCCGCACCACCTTCAGTATACGGCGCTTCCGGCATGGGCTCAGGCCGTAGGTACAGGATTCTCTATCATGCTTATTGCCCCTTCGTGGGGAGGAATGCTGAATGGTCTTCTTACCTTAAGAGGAGCCTGGGATAAAGTAAGGGAAAATCCGATCCTTAAATTCTTTGTGGTAGCAGTTACCTGTTATGGTATGGCTACTTTCGAAGGACCTTTACTGGCAACAAAATCCTTAAATAAAATAGGGCACTATACTGACTGGGTAATCGGGCACGTACACCTTGGAGCACTCGGATGGAACGGTTTCATGGCCTTTGGGGTTGTATATTACCTGATCCCTATCATGTGGAGAACTCCTTTGTGGTCTAAAAAACTGGCCAACTGGCATTTCTGGCTGGGAACACTGGGAATTATCTTCTATGCAGTTCCGATGTACATCTCAGGATTCACACAAGGATTAATGTGGAAACAATTCAATCCGGATGGAACTTTGATGTATAAAAACTGGCTGGATACGGTAACGGCAATCATTCCTTACTTTAAAATGAGATTCTTAGGAGGTATCCTTTATCTTTCAGGGGCTATTTTAATGGTGGTGAATGTGATCAAAACAGTAAGATCAGGATCATTCCAGAAAAATGTTCCTGCGGAAGCGCCTGCGTTGGCAGATATCGGAAGCGCAAGAAAAGAAGGCGAAGGTGTTCACCTTTGGCTGGAAAGAACTCCTAAATTACTTTCTATACTGGCTTTCATTACTGTAGCCATAGGCGGACTGATAGAAATTATTCCAACATTATCCCTTAAACAGAGCGTTCCGACTATTACAGCTGTAAAACCTTATACTCCACTGGAGCTGGAAGGTAGAGACCTGTATATCCGTGAAGGCTGTAATTCCTGCCACTCACAGATGATCCGTCCTTTCCGTGATGAAGTGGTAAGATTTGAAGGGAAAAACGGGCAATATTCCAAAGCGGGAGAGTTTATCTATGATAGACCATTCTTATGGGGATCTAAAAGAACAGGGCCGGATCTTCACAGAGAAGGCGGCAGAAACCCGGATTCATGGCACTTTAAGCATATGTACAACCCGAGAATTACATCCGCAGGTTCTATTATGCCTCGTTTTCCGTGGCTGATTACGAACAAGCTTGACCGTACCCAAATGGTTGACAAGATGAGGTTAATGAAAAACTCTTTTGATGTACCTTATTCAAAAGCGGAAATAGATTCTGCAGGTAGATGGGCAGATAACCAGTCAAAAGCCATTGTACAGAGAATTTATTCTGAAGCGGCAGATGTGAAAGATCAGATGGAAAAAGAAAGATCTGCAAAAGGAGCATCTTATGTCCCGCTTGAGCAGAGAGAAATTGTAGCAATGATCGCCTATCTGCAAAGATTGGGAACTGATATTAAAACGACACAGATCCAGACGGCAAGCGCTGAGTAATAATTCAAAATTATACTGTTATGAAAAAGAGAACCCCTATTTCAATATATATCGCAACAACGATAGGCTTAACGATCATGGCATTTGAAATGTTCGCCGGAGACTCAGGTTATTTTTCTTCACCGTTTTTCTGGGCGCTGATCCTGATCGCTGTTATCCTTCTTATGATTATGAATTCTATCGGGGATCTGGTTGAAAATGAAAGCTTCAGCAGATTATCGGATGAAGAAAAGAAAGCATATTTAGCAGAAAAAAGTATTCCTTATTACCAGAAACTTTGGAATTCAGCTTTTAAAAAGCAGTCTGCTACTGAAGAAAAAGATATTCTCATTGATCATGGTTTTGACGGGATCACAGAGCTAGATAACTCACTTCCAAAATGGTGGATCGGCCTTTTCTGGTTCGGATGTATTTTCTGTGTAGTTTATCTTACTGCTTTTGCTTTCACAGAATACGCTCACCCGGAAGCTGAATATGATAAAGAAGCCAAAACAATGCTTGCCTCTATTGCTGAATATGAAAAAACTGCGCCTCAGATCAATCTGGAAACAGCAAAATACAGTGCAGACAATATTGCAGAAGGCCAGGAGCTTTTCAAGACTAACTGTGTGACCTGTCATGGTGACGGTGGAAAGGGAGGCATCGGTCCGAATCTTACGGATACACACTGGATCAATATCAAAGAAAAAAGTCTGTTTAAAAATGTCTTCTGGATGCTTGAAAACGGCTCTCCGAACAATCCTACGATGAGACCATTCATCAAGGAGGGAACCATTACCGGAAGGGATGCAGAGAAGATTGCAGCCTATATTTATCACATTAACCAGGAAACTTCCCCTATAACAACTTCTCAGGGCGGTGCCGCACCTCAGGGTGAAGAAGTGAAATGGGAAAACGGTAACAATTAACAAAAATTTATTATCTCCATATATCTCTTGCCCCCTTTGACACTACTCTAACATTTGAATTCATTTTTGCTAACCTTTTCAACCTTAAAAAAATGATACAAAGGGGGCCTTTTAAAGAAAAAAAATCCAAACCTTGGTCTGTCTTCATCAACTAATTCACTTGACAACTACTGAACTAAATTCCATAACAAGACAGCCAAGGCAGGATTTTTGCATTGTTAACAGGGTACCACAACAAAGAGCTAATAAAATAGTATTCTATATCTTTGTTAGAAACCTAATCGCATTTGAAACTTAAAATCAACAAAAGAAAACTCCTGAGGCGTATTGCAATAACCTTTATTTCAATATTGGTTTTTCTTACCCTGCTGATTCTGAGCCTCAAACTCCCCGCCGTTCAAAACTTCATCAAAGACAGACTGATTGTATATCTTGAGAAAAAAATCAAGACTCCGGTAAGCCTTCAGAGGGTTTACATAGGATTTCCCAACAGCCTTGTGATGGAAAACCTTTACCTTAAAGGACAGGATGTAGATACGCTTCTGGCTGTAAAAAAGCTGGATGTAGGCTTAAATATGCTGAAACTCATCAGCTCTACCGCCGATATTACTTCTGTAGATCTTGAAGGTGCCCGTGCCAATGTGGTACGAAAACCTAACGGTGCTTTTAATTTCGATTATATCATCAATGCTTTTGCAACAAGCGATAAGGAGGAAAGTTCTTCCAAGCCTTTCATTATTTCACTGGATAAGATCAATTTAAAAGATATTGGGGTAACGTTCAATGACCAGCAATCCAGGAATGATATTAAGTTATATTTCAAATCATTTGATACAAGGGTTAAGACTTTTGACCTCAATAAAAATACCTATGCCGTTAATGATATCAATCTCGATGGGCTGAAATTAAAACTAAAGCAGGATCTTCTCGAAGAGGTCTCCAAAAAAGTAGAGAAAAAGGTAGATTCCCTCAATGATAAAAAACCTATGAGTATTGGTCTCAGAGGAATCAAACTTACCAATTTTGATATTGATTACGGTGATGACAATACCAAAACTTTTGCTAAAGTCCTGTTCAAAGAATTAAGCACAAAGGTTAATAAACTGGATCTGGAAAATAATGTTTACCATATTTCCAATGTTGTTCTTTCCGGGGCAGATATTAATGCCAATCTTTATCTTCCCGCTCAGAACGCTAATCCAAAAGGCTCAAAAGAACCTGAAGTTTCCAAAGCTTCAGATCAGGATAAAGCGATGAACATTATTCTTGGGAAACTTGTCCTGAATGATGTAAAAGCCGTGTACAACAACACCGCTATTGCTCCTACCAAACAGGGAATGGATTTCAACCACATGAATTTCTCCAAAATGAACGTAGAAGTAAGAAACTTCAAAATGGAGAACAATACTTTTGCGGGAACAGTGAATTCAGCAGAAATTCAGGAAGGAAGAGGTCTGAATATCCAGAAATTCAATACGGATTTTGTGTATGCAGAAAAACAGGCTTATCTGAAAGATCTTTATCTCCAGACTCCGAAAACACTGATCCGTGATGAGGTTATTTTAAACTATGATTCTTTTGAGCAGCTGACCTCCAATCCCGGAGTGGTAAAAATTTCAGCGAACATCAAAGATTCCAGAATCGGTTTTGCAGATATCTTAAATATCGTTCCGACTTTACGGAATACAGTTCCATTCAACAAATATCCGAATGCTATCCTGAATGTCAATGCAAATGTTCAGGGAAGCATCAATGATCTGCTGATTAAAGATCTTAAAGTTTCAGGATTGGATCAGTTGAGAGTAGCTGCATCCGGAAGAGTTAAAAACGCAATGAAGCCTGAAAATCTTTATTATGATGTAAGGATCGGGGAATTTTCAACAGAAGCTAAAACCGTTTATAACCTTGTCCCGAAAAATACAATTCCTTCCAATATTGCCCTGCCTTCTCATTTCAGTATTAAAGGAAATGCAAAAGGATCGACCAAATTGGTAAAAGCAGACCTGAACCTCTACTCTACCCTCGGAAATGCTACTGTTCTTGCAGATGTGGACATGAGCAGGAAAAACCGTGAGCTGTATGATGTAAAAGCCAATCTTCAGGCTGTTCAGGTAGGAAAAATCATTAAAAATAAAGATATAGGACCTGTCACTGCACAGATCTCAGCAAAAGGAGAAAGCTTTGATTTCAAAAATGCCAACGCCAATCTGAAAGGTCATGTTGCCTCGGCTGTCTACAAAGGTTACCGTTATCAGGATATGGACCTGACCGGTAAAATCAATAAAGGGGTTTACAATATTGTTCTCAACTCAAAAGACCCGAATGCCAATCTGAATTTAATCGCTTCAGGGGTTTATGATGAAAAAAATCCTACGGTGAAAATCAATGGTGAAGTGATCAAGCTTGATGTGAATAAGCTTGGATTCTATGAAAAACCTATGATCATTGCAGGAAAAATAGACGGAGACTTTTCAAGCCTTAATCCGGATGCTCTGAACGGTTATTTAAATCTTAAAGATTTTGCATTTTCGGATACCAAAGAGGTTTATCCTGTACAGGAAGTGAATTTAAAAGCTTCTTCAACACAGGATTCAACACAGATTATCTTCAATTCCCAGATTGCTGATGTTTCTCTGATCGGAAAATATAAGCTGACACAGATCTTCGGAGCTTTAACGCAGACTATTAATCAATATTATCAGTTTCAGAAACCGTCAAAAGGACAGAAAATTGATCCGGGCCAGTTTTTCACATTTAATGCAAAGATCAAGAATGACGACCTGATCAGGAAGTTTGTTCCCGATTTAAAAAGTTTTGAAACGATCAATCTGACAGGAAATTATGATGCAGATTCACAAAAAATAGAAGTTGACGGACAAATCCCGCAATTGCTATACGGGGAAAATTCGTTGGAAAATATTGCTTTAAAAGTCACCAATGAAAATCAGGCACTGCAATACAGCCTTAATGCCGGTGCTTTACAGAGTTCCAGCTTTACCCTGAAAAAAATTGGTGTTACCGGAGATGTAGCAAACAATATCATTAATTATAATATTACCACCAAGGACGATAAAGATGCCACGCAGTTCCTTATTGCAGGAAATGCCAAATCCCTGAACGATATCACAGAGATTTCTTTAAACCCGGACGGATTAAAATTAAATTATGCAGACTGGAATGTAGCTGAAAACAATAAAATCCAGATCAGCAGCCAGGGAATCCTGGCGGACAATTTCGTTCTTTCCAACGGCGGAAGCGAGATTTCCCTTCAGTCTGAAACAAGCCGCACAGGTAGCCCTTTAAATGTTTCGCTTAAAGATTTTAAAATCGAGACGATTACTGAACTGATCAAAAAAGATACGGTTCTTGCCAGAGGGACCATTAACGGAACGGCTCAGCTAAGGGATATTACAAAAAATATGACCTTCACTTCCGATCTGAATATTTCAGACCTGATTGTATATGGAAATCCGGTTGGAAATCTGGCGGTAAAAGTAAACAATACTTCACCGAAAATATTAAATGCCGATGTTGCCCTTTCCGGTAATGATAATGATGTGAAAATTCTTGGGGATTACAATACTTCTTCAAGCACATTTGACCTGAATATGGCCATCAACAAGCTTCAGATGAAGAGTGTTCAGGGCTTTTCGATGAATGCAATAACCAATACGGAAGGCTATCTTTCAGGAAATTTAAAGATTACCGGAAGTACGGATAAACCGAATATTTTAGGTAAAGTGAAATTCAATGATGCCGGACTGGAAATTGCCAAAACGGGCAGTGATTTCAGAAAACTTAATGATGAAATTGATTTTACCAGCCGCGGTATCGAGTTTAATAAATTTAAAATAAATGATAAGGACGGAAATTCTCTTGTGATCAACGGACAGGTTCTTACGCAAACCTACAGGGATTTTGCCTTTAATCTTGATGTAAATGCCAAGGACTTCAAAGTGGTGAATTCTGAGAAATCCAATGACGCCATGATGTACGGAATTCTTTCTATTGATGCAGGACTTCATGTTCGTGGAAACCTCGATCTTCCAAAAGTTGATGGCAGACTGGCCGTTTCTGATGATACGGATTTCACGTTTGTTCTTCCGCAATCCAGTCCCTCCCTTCAGGAAAGAGACGGAATTGTAGAATTTATCGATCAGGATCAGGTCGTTTTAAATAAAACCATCGTAGCGGATTCTCTGAAAGCACAAAGCCGTTTTAAAGGAATGGATGTAAGTGTGAATATTGAGGTAAGCAAAGAAGCGAAACTGTCAATTGTTATTGATAAAGCCAACGGGGATTTTGTAAAACTTCAGGGGGAAGCTGATCTTACCGGCGGAATTGATCCGTCAGGAAAAACGACTCTTGTCGGGGTTTATGAGGTGGAAAAAGGATCTTACGAACTTTCGGTAAGTCTTCTGAAACGTAAATTCGATATCCAGAAAGGCAGCACGATTACATGGACGGGAGAACCTACCGCCGCCACAATGGATATTACGGCTGTTTATAAAACGGAAGCACCGCCTATTGATCTCGTTGAGCAGCAGGTAAGCGGTGAAGATGCTGCTATTATGAACCAGTTTAAGCAAAGAATTCCTTTCAATACATTATTAAAAATGAAAGGTGAGCTTCTGAAACCTCAGATTACTTTCGATATCACTACAGATGAAAAGAACAATGCGGTTTCTTCTACAGTAACGGATATTGTGGATCAAAAGCTTACCCAGCTCAGAACGCAGGAATCGGAAATGAATAAGCAGGTTTTTGCGCTTCTTCTACTGAATCGTTTCATCGGAGAAAATCCGTTTGAATCCGGCGCGGGAATGTCAGCCGAAATGATGGCCAGACAGAGTGTAAGTAAAATTCTTTCCCAACAGCTGAATAATCTTGCTTCCGGCTTGATCAAAGGGGTTGATATAGATCTTGGACTTGATTCTTCTGAAGATTATTCAAGCGGAGAAAAAAATACACGAACAGATTTAAACGTTGGGGTAAGCAAAAAACTGCTGAACGACCGTCTGAAAGTTTCCGTGGGAAGTAATTTTGCCCTGGAAGGTGAAGCACGCCAGAATGAGAATATGACGAACATCGCAGGAAATGTGACTGTGGATTACAGTCTTTCAAAAGACGGAAGATATATGCTCCGGGCCTACCGTAAGGATGAATATCAGGTGGCTCTTCAGGGGCAGATCATAGAAACGGGGTTAGGATTCATCATCACTTTAGATTATGACAAATTCCGTGAGATTTTCCAGAAATCAAGAAAGGACAGACGTAAAAAAGAAAACAAAAATAACCAGGTGGTAGAATTTAAATAATGAAAAGTAGATTCAGTACATATTACAAATATTTGTTCGCTTCAGGATTTGCGGCTGTCAGTCTTTCATGCAGCAATACAAGATTCCTTAAAGAAGGCCAGATGCTTTACACCGGCGGGGAAGTAAAAATAGTGAATGATACGATCTCGAAGAAGGAGAAAAACGAGCTTAAGGCAGCGCTGGAAGAAAACCTGGTTCCTAAGCCCAATTCCTCTATTTTAGGCCTTCGCCCGAAACTGTATTTTTATAATATTGCCAAAGAACCTAAAAAAGACAAGGGTTTTAATTACTGGCTGAAATATAAAGTAGGTGAAAAACCTGTTCTATTGGGCGATGTAGATCGTGAATTCAACAAAGATATTATTGAAAACTACTCTGAGAACAAAGGGTATTTCAACGCAAAAGCAACTTACGATACGGTTTCCAAAAACAAGAAGGCAAAAGTTATTTATACATTACGGCCTGGTGCAAGATATATGGTAAGCAACGTTAAGTTTCAGCAGGATTCTTCACTGGTTAACAGGGAAATTCAGACTTTGGCTCCAAAAACTCTGCTTAAATCCGGGAAACCTTTTGACCTGGATGTGATCAAAGATGAAAGAGTACGTATTGATAATGGTTTAAAGGAAAGAGGGTTCTATTATTTCAATCCTGATAATATTATTGTTCAGGCAGACAGTACGGTAAGTAAAAATCACAAGGTTGAGCTTAATGTAAAATTAAAGGATGATACTCCTGATCTTTCTAGACAGCAGTTCAGTATTGACAAGGTGATCGTTTTCCCCAATTATAATATCCAGGATGTAAAGAGAGGGAAATACAGTGTTCCGATGAATACGGATTCACTGTCTAAATATGCTTATGGTGATATTTATGTGATTGATCCGCAGCATAAATTCAAGCCCAAAATCTTTGACAGGGCTTTATATTTTAAGAAAGGGGATCTTTACAACCGCTCCAATCATAATCTTACGCTTAACCGCCTGATCAGCTTAGGTGTTTTCAAGTTTGTAAAGAATGAATTCATTGTTTCGGATTCACTGAAACATCAGTTTGATGCCTATTATTTACTGACGCCAAGACAAATTCAGTCACTCAGACTGGAAGCTTTGGGAAGAACCAACTCAGCCAATTATGCGGGTAGCGAGCTGAATTTAAACTGGACACACAGGAATTTCTTCAGAGGTGCAGAACAGTTTAAAGCAGCCATTTACGGAGCTTTTGACTTCCAGATGGGAGGACAGGAAAATGCACAGAACCTTTTCCGCGCAGGAACAAATGTTCAGCTTTCGATACCAAGGATTGTAGCGCCTTTCCGTTTCAATTCTTCAAGTGCTTTTGTCCCAAGAACGAATATTACTTTGGGTTACGAGTTCCAGAACCGCACCCAGCTTTATACGCTTAATAATTTCAATGCTTCGTTCGGGTATGTCTGGAAGGAAAACGCCAGAAAGGAACATGATTTAAAGGTCATCGACATTACCCTGGTTTCTCCTGCCAATGTAACGGAAAAATTCTATGAGCAGGCCACTACTCCTGCAGCAAGAAGAGTTGTTGAAAAACAGCTGATCTTCGGGCCTACCTATTCGTATACCTATACCAATACGATGCTTCCCAAAGCCAATACAATCTATTATAAAGGTACACTGGATCTCGCAGGAAATATCACCGGTCTGGTAACAGGAGCCAATGTGAAAAATGATAAAGAAAAAAAGATTTTTGGCATCCCGTTCAGTCAGTATGCAAAAATTGAAAACGATTTCAGATTCTATCATAAATTTACGGAGAAGACCTCATTGGCCACCAGATTTATTGGCGGGATTGCTTATCCATATGGAAACTCGGAATTTATTCCTTTCTCCAAACAGTTTTTCTCGGGGGGAAGTAACAGTATCCGTGCTTTCCGTGCCAGAACTTTAGGTCCGGGAAGTTTTGATCCGCGTACTATTCCGGCAGGAACTCTACTGGATCAGGCCGGAGATATTAAACTGGAGCTGAATGCTGAATACCGTGCCAATATCTATAAATTTTTAAATGTAGCAGCATTTGTTGATGCAGGAAATGTCTGGCTGATCAATGAAGATAAAGACAGGCCCGGAGCGAAATTTTCAAAAGAATTTTTAAGTGAAGTTGCCGTAGGAGCCGGAGTTGGTTTGAGACTTGATTTCTCTATCCTAATTTTAAGACTTGATCTTGCCATGCCGCTGCGTGTTCCTTATTACGAAAAAGGAGACCGATGGGCATTTGATAAGATCGACTTCGGTAATTCAAACTGGAGAAAAGATAATTTAGTTTTAAATATAGCCATAGGATATCCTTTCTAATATGATCAACAATATCAAATTTTTCTGGGAGGTTCTTAAAGAGACCTTCGCCGAATGGAACAATTCTTCCGCATCAAAAGATTCGGCAAGTCTGGCCTATTATGCGATTTTTTCTATCCCGGGATTATTGATTATTATTATCTGGATTGCCGGAAATTTCTTTGGTGAAGAAGCCATTCGCGGGGAAATCAGCAATCAGATCAGCGGATTGATGGGAAAAGATGTTGCGAAAAGTATTGAAGGAATGATTGCGGGAGCCCTTATTGACAAACAGAATATTTTCATGAAAATAGTAGGGATAGGATCTTTGGTTTTCGGTTCCACTACCCTGTTTTTTCAGCTTCAGCATACATTAAATACGCTTTGGGATGTGGAAGCAGCTCCTAAAAAGGCACTGATAAAATTTCTTTTGGACAGGGCCAATTCATTGGGAATGATTCTTATTCTTGGCTTTTTACTGATGATCACCATGATTTTATCTTCAATGATAAGTCTTTTTAATAACTGGATCACCAATTATTTCGGCCTTGAAACCTATATGCTTGTAGAAGTCGTGAATTTTGCGATCGGATTTGGATTGGTTATGCTGCTGTTTGCCTTAATGTTTAAAGTGCTGCCTGATGTGAGAATAAGTTGGAAACCTGTATGGAAAGGCGCTTTATTGACTACTATTCTATTTACACTGGGTAAGTTTCTGCTGAGCCTGTATTTTGGTAATTTTAAGCCTACTTCTACTTTTGGAACAGCTGGAACTGTTATTCTGATTATGATGTGGATCAATTATTCCTGTATGTTAGTATTTTTCGGAGCAGTGTTTACAAAAGTGTATAACTATAAAAAGGGTTATAAAGTAGTTCTTTCCAAACATGCAAGATGGAATGCAGCGAAACTGTATAGAGATAGCAGGAAAAATGGTGAGAATGAATTGAAAGAGAGTTAAGAGCTTCGAGATATACGATTCTGCGTATTGCGAATTGTTTATCTCATGCACTATAAAAAAATAGCCTCCCGAATTTCAGGAGGCTTTTATATTTTACATTCTGTCTACGGTTCCTATACCGAGAAGCGCTAATGATTTTCTGATCGTCTTTGCCGTAAGATCTGAAAGATTCAAACGGAATTGTTTTAAATTTTCGTCTTCAAGCTTCAGAATAATATTGCTCTGGTAGAATGAATTATAAGATTTAGCCAGGTCATAAACATAGTTTGCAACCAATGCAGGGCTTAATGCTTCCGCTGCTCTTTCTACAATGGTTTTGTAATTGGCTAATAGCATAATCAATTCTTTTTCAAATTCGTTCAGAACAACATCTGAAACTTCTTTATACTGATAATCTGCTTTTGCCAGCAATGACTGTGTACGTGCATAAGTATATTGAATAAACGGTCCTGTATTTCCGTTAAATTCAATACTTTCCGCCGGATTGAACAGCATTTTCTTCTTAGGATCCACTTTCAGCATGAAGTATTTCAATGCACCCATTCCAATGATTTCGTAAGAAGCTACTTTTGCCTCTTCTGAAAGACCTTCAAGTTTCCCTTGTTCTATGGCTTTTGATTTTGCTGTTTCATGCATTTCTGCCATCAGATCATCAGCATCCACTACGGTTCCTTCACGGGATTTCATTTTTCCTTCAGGAAGCTCAACCATTCCGTAAGAAAGGTGGAACAACTGATCTGCCCAAGAATATCCAAGTTTTTTCATGATTTTAAATAAAACCTGGAAGTGATAATCCTGCTCGTTTCCAACCGTATAGATCAGCTTTTGAATATTGTTATCTTTAAAACGCTCTACCGCCGTTCCCAAATCCTGGGTCATATATACTGAGGTTCCGTCTGAACGAAGCAAAAGTTTTTGGTCAAGTCCTTCATCAGTAAGATCACACCATACGGAGCCATCTTCTTTCTGATAAAGAATACCTTTATCAAGACCTTCCTGAATAAGATCTTTTCCTAAAATATAGGTATTGCTTTCGTACTGAACCTGATCGAAGTCTACTCCAAGTCTTTTATACGTTTCATTGAAACCTTTATAAACCCATGAATTCATTTCGTTCCAAAGGTCTCTTACTTTCTGATCTCCGTTTTCCCAGTCTAAAAGCATCTTCTGAGCTTCTTTGATCAACGGGGCATCTTTTTTAGCCTGCTCTTCTTCTACTCCCTGCCCTACAAGCTCTGCAATTTCTTTTTTGTAGTTTTTATCGAATTCTACGTAATAATTTCCCACAAACTTATCTCCTTTTGTATTCGTGGTTTCCGGAGTTTCTCCATGTCCGAATTTTTCCCAGGCCAGCATAGATTTACAGATATGAATTCCTCTGTCGTTGATAATCTGTGTTTTGATCACATCATAACCTGCCTCTTTCAAGATCTGAGCCACAGAGAATCCCAATAAGTTATTTCTTATGTGCCCCAGATGAAGTGGCTTGTTGGTATTGGGTGAAGAATATTCCACCATTACAGTAGAATTTTTCTTTTCAATTGTATCAAAATCATTGCTTACGGATCTGAAATTATCCACAAATAATTGATTCTGTACTTTAACGTTAAGGAAACCTTTTACTACATTAAAACTTTCGAACAGATCAGACTGCTCCGTTAAGGCTTCTCCTAGTTCAACACCTATACTTTCCGGGTTTTTCTTCAACTGTCTTACCAATGGAAATGTAACTATGGTAAAATCACCTTCAAATTCCGTTTTATTTTCCTGAACCTCCAGATTGATGTCTTTTAACTGATAAACATTTAAAATAACCTCTGAAAGTTTCTTCTCTATACTATCTTTAATACTCATGTGTATATTATTACTTTTTAAAGGGCTATATGGAACAGCCTGATTTCATCTCAAATTCTGAGATACAAATATACGGAAATAAAAAAACCGCCCGAAGGCGGTTTTTGATATGAATGTTGTTAAAATACTACTAGTTATTATCCCAGATAAGCTTTGTATCCATTTTATCTCCTCCGATAGCAGTAGCTGCTGCCTGATAATTGGCAGTATTTAATGTCTGAACGGTTGTTGGATAGAAAATTCTTGTAGGCAAATCATTTAACCCAGCAATAAGAGAGGTAAATGTATAAGTTGTCTGACCACTTGCTGACGGCACATTAAGATTTGCTGTTTGTCCAGGCAATAATAGGTGGTTAGGATAACCTGTTCTTCTATATTCTGCCCAAGCTTCATTAGGCTGCATGAATAATGAGACATACTTCTGTGTTAAAACATTCGCTTTACTTGCAGCTGGTAGAGCTGCCACAAATGTATCAATTTTATCAGTAGGAACATTCCATCTTTCCATAGAAGCCCTAACTCCTTTCGCATAATTAGTTTGTGACCAGCCATTAGCCTCTGCCAATAAAAATTCAACTTCAGCATATTCCATAAATACTTCTGTATAAGCAGGCTTTAAAACACTTGCACCAAAGAAACTTGATGAGGCAGCCTGGCTAGCAGCTAATGTACTAGGTACACCATAAGGCATACCAGCAATTTGACTTGCACTGGTTGCTTCTACCATAGTCTGGTTTCTGATGTTTCCAATTTTTACAGATGTAGGAGATGCATACTTGAAAATTCTAGGATCTTCACCAAAATTTCCAGCCTGACCTTTCAATAATTGTACAAAAGTTTTAGAAATTGCAAAGTCTGATCTTGTCTGATAAGTTAAGAAGAAAGGAGAAGGATTAATTAGGTTATTCTCATAAGTTAATCCAACTGTATCATCATTAGAAGTCATTACTCCGGAAGCTATAGCATCTGTAATATGAGCTTCAGCTCCAGCAACTACACCTTTAACTCTTGTTGCAACTCTTAATCTTAATGAATTAGCAAACTTTTTCAGTTTTTCAGGATCATTACCAAACAGTTGATCACCACTTGTTAAAACATCCTTGGTCACATCAATCATTGCTGCAGCTTCTTTAAGCTCCTTCATAATATCTGCATAAACTTTTTGCTGGCTGGCAAATTTAGGCTGCAGATTCTCATTTACATTAAGAGCCTGAAAATCGGCATCTTTATTCCCGTAAGAATAATAAGGGATATCACCAAAAGCATCAGCCAAATTCAAGAACACATAAGATAACATAATTCTTGCAGCTGCAATCTGGTTTACATTGGCTCCATAGTTCGACATTTGTGCTGCTGTAGCAGGATCTGTATTAAGATCGATAATTTTCTTATAATCCTGAGCAACATAATAAGATCTAGTCCATAGCTGAGTACCAGTAGTAAGCCTATATTGATATCTGTCCTCTTCTGTATATTGTCTCTGAGCAGAATATTGTACCCAAGGTAACATCATTCTTCCAGACACCCAACCATCTCTTGTATAATCTACATATTCTTTATTGGCACTATTAAACAAGCCTGTTGGTAAAGGATTCTCAGTCGAGTTTGGGTTTGTATCGATTTCGTCAAATTTATCTGCGCAACTATTAAGTACTAGAGACAAACCTGCCAATGTTAATATTGAAAATATCTTTTTCATTGTGATTTAAAATTTAAAGTTTACATTAATTCCGTACATTCTCGTAGAAGGCAATGAACCTCCTTCTAACCCTTGAATATTACCAGATCCATACGCCGTATTTTCAGGATCAACACCTTTGAAAGCAAGGTTCCAAGCAAACAGGTTTCTACCAAAAGCAGATATTCTTATTCCTTGAAGAGAATTACCTATAATTGATTTCGGTAAATCGTAAGAAATTGTAAGATCTCTTAATTTAATATAGCTCGCATCAAAAACATTTTGTGCATCCACTGTACTATAATAAGTTCCTCCCCATGTTGGTGCATCCAATAATATATCGTTTGCTGTACCATCTTCTTTTACACCCGGAAGGATAACTCCAGCCTCCCTGTTTCCTCCAAGAGCAGTTTCTTCAAGCATCCCTGAATACATACCCCACATGTGTGTAGTTGAGAAATATTTACCTCCTTTCTGAATATCAATTAGGAATGATAATGCAAAGTTCTTATACTTAAATGAGTTTCTGAATCCCATATTATAATCAGGAAGTACAGATCCTAAAGGCTTAATTTCAGATGCTTTATAGAAACCATTCTCATCTACAATCTTATTCCCATTTGCATCATATACAAAATCAGTTCCTAAGATTACACCATATGAATATCCTACCTGAGCAGCAAGCTGTACTCTAAACGGAGCATTTGTCAAAATATAATTTTGTAAATTTCCCTGTAGCTCAACAAGTTTATTTTTATTTTTTGTAAAGTTCCAAGTAATATCCCACGAGAAATCATCGCTTTTAATTGGTGTAACATTTACCATTGCTTCCAACCCTTTATTGGTCATTTCCCCAGCATTTATGGTCTTGAATCCATATCCTGTAGAAGGATCAACAGGTAATGGAATAATCAGATCAGTTGTTTTTACATCATAGTAGGTAACATCAAATCCAAATCTATTTTTGAAGAAGCTTGCCTCCAAACCAATTTCTTTAGTTGTCTTTAATTCTGGACGAATTGCAGGCTCACCATTGGTTGCTGGCATAGAGTATACCGGGCTTCCACCAAATGGAGTTCCAATAGTTGCATAAGTTCCTCTTACATACGGATTTGAACCACCAGCGATTCTTGACCAACCTGCTCTTAATTTACCGAAAGATAACCAGTTTGTTTTTAATACTTTAGAGAACACAAAACTTCCTGTAACTGACGGATAGAACTGATCATCATTTAACATAGAGAACCAGTCATTTCTACCTGTAGCTTCTAAAAATAAAAAGTCTTTATATCCCAATGAAGCTGAAGCAAATAAACTTCGTACGCCTAAATGATTGGATACATTTGAAGATTGTGCAGGTTCAACACTATTAGATAGATTGTATAATCCTGGTATAATTAAACCTCCAACAGAATTTCCATTCAATACATCCCATTTACGGTCCATGATATTAAATCCGGCAAATGTATTTAAGCTAAAATCCCCGAAGTTGTCATTATAGTGAATTCTACCTTCATAGTTAAATTCAGAATTATTTCTTTTTTGAATATTGTATTCAGGCAAAGCTGCTGATCCAATTGCTACTCTTGAAGTAATGGTCTGAGAATAAGTATCTCCATATACTTTTCCGGCAACATATACCTTTTTAGATATATCATAAGTTAATCCAGCATTTCCAAAGAATCTGTGTCTATTATCATCTGAAGTATTCTCATAAATAGTCCAGTATGGATTATCTGAAAAGTTTGGTGTTCCATTATCCCATGCAGTTCTGTTCCATGATCTCTGCATACCGTTAGGCAGCTTATAATTTTTTAATTCTGCAAAATCAAGCTGTCTTTGCCCCCATTGATAAAATTTCTGTGCAACGGAATTATCTCCATATCCTTGTTCTGGTCTGTTAAATCCTGCAGTGTGTACATAATTGAAAACTGCATCTGCTTTTAATCTATCAGATAGTTTGGTATTAACATTTAAACTAAAATTATCTTTTTTGATCTCTGAATTTGGAACAACACCATTGATTTTAGTATTGGTATAAGATAATCTTACATTGGTATTTTCAAATGACTTGGAAACTGAAAAGTTATTTGTGTAAGTAGTTCCTATTCTGAAGAAGTCATCAACATCTTTTGTAGGAGCTACCCATTTCTTTAGCTTCATATACTCATTTGGAAACTCAGGATCAAAAGAGTCCCAACCTAAATAATATAAGTTCGGATCATATTTTGGTCCCCAGCTTTCGTCAGTTCCAAAGTCAGTAATATTATAAGTCTGTCCATTGATTGTAGCAGTAGGTAAAGTAGACTCTAAACCTCCACCATATTGATTTTGTAATTTGGGTCTGATGTAGATAGATTCAAAAGATACTCCAGTATTAAGCTGGATTTCTGTTCTACCTTTTTTAGCTGATTTTGTAGTATAGATTATTGCTCCGTTTCCTGCTCTATATCCATATAAAGCCGCAGCAGGTCCTCCCTTCAAAACCGTTACGCTCTCAATATCATCCGGGTTGATATCAAATGTTGCATCACCATAGTCTCTACCCCCAGCTCCTCTTTGAGTATCAATACTGTTAACATTTGAATTATCCAAAGGAACTCCATCTACAACAATTAATGGGCGGTTTTCACCCGTAACCGAGCTGATCCCCCTCATTGTAATCCTTGTAGATCCCCCCATAGAAGAAGGTGCTGTAACCTGAACCCCTGCAACATTTCCTGATAATGCACTTACAGCATTTGTTTGCCCTGCATCGGAAATTAGATCCCCCTTAATTTCTTGAGATGCATATCCAAGAGCCTTTTTTTCTCTCTTAATACCTAGTGCAGTAACCACTACACCCTCAATCTCCTTAGTCTGAGTAGTTGTATCATTTTTCTTTTGCTGTGCCTTTACAATAGCAACAGAAGAAGACAATACTACAACAAGAAGACTCATTGTTAGTTTCTTCATATCAAATTTTAATTTTGTATCCTGTACAAATTTGTAAAACTTTCTTAAAAATACAAAACAAAATCTTAAAAAAATATCAATTATTCATTTATTTTCAATGAAATTATCGCAAAAATTATTAAATTAAGTTAAAAAAAAAGGAATTAACAAAATCTAAACATTTATTTAATATTTTATTTCGTAAAAATATAAATCATTTTAATTGATAATTTCTATATCAAATATTAACAAAATACAACAATAACAAACTGATTATCAAATGAATTAGTCACATTACAATGACAATTAGATATTTAATCAAAATAAAATACAATGCTATGCATATAATATTTTTCACCCCTTTTAGCGAGAGCTAAAGGCTATTAAATAAAAAAACCGCCCGAAGGCGGTAATAAAAATATATTAAAAATTTGTTAAATTTATTTCAACCAGAACGGAGAATAAGCATTAACAGAATACATTTCATCAATACTTGGGTTAGGTACATTCGCAGTATTGGAAATATATTCAGATTGTGCGTACATCAACCTCTTAGGTCTAGATGGATAATAAGATCCCAGTGGCATTGGCAACTGAGGGAATCCAGTTTTAGTATAACTGATATACGTTTCAGTAGGATTAATATTTGTCAATCCAATCCACTTCTGATACTGAATAGCTTCAATTTTATTAGCAGTAGCATTCCAGCTCAATCCTGGTTTCGCTGCTATATTATTAAGATAACTAGTAGCAGATGCAGCAGAAGCTCCCAATGTCAGGAACGATTGAGTAACCCCATCGTTAAATGATGTCTGGCCATTAAATGCCATAGTAGTAGGATATACAACCGAAGCCTCAGCCTGTAAGAATCTAACTTCACCCAAAGTTAATACAAGTCCCGGAAGGGCAGCAAAAGTATTAGCCTGTGTTGATGATTGAGCAAAAGACATGAACAAACCTAAGGTAGCAAAATCACCTTCCGTCATTCCTTCTTCTTTACTTCCTCCTTGAACCTGCCCAACATAACCGGCCACACTAGTAGTAGCAGAACCCATTCCTTGACCTACAAACAATCTAGGAAGTCTTCCATCAACAACTCCAGATGTTAAAGGTGTTTGACCTGTCAATGTATTTATTATATGTTCTGATGCAAATGTTTGTCTGAAACCTGCAGCAATCTCACCCGAACTAATATCTATTCTTCCATATGTATTATAGAATGGATTTCTTTGATCCGTAGTAGCACCAGTGTATCCTGGCTGAATTTTAACATCTGCATTGATAAAATTAGCCAAATTACCTGTAAGTGATGCCATACTTTGCAATTCAGCATTTCTCCAAGCTAGTACTTCCGCATCTGTACATTTAGAAAGCCTTACTAACATTTTCAACTTCACAGTATTAGCCATCTGAGTCCAGAAAGTTCTCCAACTTGCAAGATCCTGCGTAGCACTAGACCCCTGGAAAATAGGATCCTCATTAAAAGCAAGTGTATAGATTGCTCCATCCGGAGTTTGCTGGATTAATGTACGCGCCTGGTTTAATTCCGCCATAAGACTCTTATAGATATCCTTAGCTTTATCATATTTAGGATTTTTGTTAGCCTGGCCTTTAAATGCCTCCGAATATGGAGCATCATTATAAAGATCTACAATCGTCTGCATGTAATAGGCTTTCATAATTTTAGCTACCGCTACATGGTGAGGATATTTTGCCGCATCAGGAGCGTCAATAATACTTTGAAAGTTAGCTAGTCCTAAGTAAAGATTATCCCAAATATTACTGTAGAACTGAGAATCTGCTCTCATTCTGAATTCATCACCATAAGGAGATGCATAATAATAGATATTCCCGGCCCATGCGTTCATCATCAGGTTCCCAAATCTATTCATGGTATTGGCCTGTGTTCTGAAAATAACAGATTCCGCCGCACCAAGCCTATCTTTAGGCGTTACCTGATTGGTATATGCTTCGTTTACGTTTTTATTAACATCTAAGAAATCATCGCTACATGAATTGAAAAACAGCAGCGTTGTCATTCCTAAAATAGGTATTAATATCTTTTTCATTATGATTTATTTAAAAATTAATTGTAGTAGTGAAACCTACTGTTCTTGTTGATGGATATTGGTTAGAGTTAGAAATACCTGAAATATTTCCCGTAGTAAATGATGCTTCAGGATCTGCGTAACCTTTGTTTTCTTTCGCGAACTTATAGAATGGGTTTCTTGCATACACACTGAAACTCAACCCTGTTAAACCAATAGATCTTGCTGTTTCAGAGCTTAGCGCATAAGAAAGACCTAATTCTCTAACTCTGAATGCAGTACCACTCATAATAAAGTTCTCTCCGATTCTTGAATATACACTTCCGTAATAATCCGGTAAGTCAGCATAAGTTTCTCCTCCAGATTTGATTGAAGTGTTTTCAACGTACTGCCCTGCAGAATTCAAATATACAGAGTTTGGAATAATATATCCCCCTTGAGTTCTGTCATATTCAGCTGACTGCTCTAAGCTTCCGCTGAAAGCAAGCCCCTGCATAGCACCAGAATAGATTTTACCTCCATTTCTATATTCCAATACTGCATACAGTCCGAAATTTTTATATTTAAAGTTCGTGTTAAATGCCAATGTATAGTTTGGCGTTACACGACCAAAGTTCACATAGTTATTAGTAATATATGGGTTACCATTATCCGGGTTGATGATAATTCTACCCTGCTCATCTCTCATATATGCTGTAGCCTTCAACATAGGGAATTCCTGTCCTTTAACAGCATAGATTCCCGCATACCCTCCAGTAGAAAGGTTTACTTCGTCCTGTCCATTAGCCAGTTCAATTACTTTTGTTCTGTTGATAGACCAAGCTAAATTAAAATCCCAAGAGAAGTCATTACCTTTAATTGGTGTAGCTCCTAAAGTAACCTCCATCCCCTTATTTCGAATATCTCCAATATTCACCGGAGTAAATCTCAATCCTGATGCGGAAGAAGTAGTCTGGTTAGTAATAAGGTCTTTTGTAGTCTGGATATAAAAACTTGCATCTAGGGTAATTCTGTTTTTAAGGAATCCTAGTCCTAAGCTCACATCGTTACTGGTTACTATTTCCGGTCTGATGTTAGTGTCTGTAGGAGTCTGGTTATTAACAAAACTTAGTGGTAATGATGAACTGAACGGATATCCTGTTCCTAAAACCACTGTATCTTCAATACCAAAGATAGTTACCGGGTCATTACCTACTCTTGTATAAGATGCTTTTACAACCATTCTGCTTAAAATGTCGCTTTCAACATTAAATGCTTTCAAAGGCATAAATGACACCCCTCCAGAATAATAGAAGTAATCCGAATTACTCGCAACGTTCACATCATTATGACGAAGTTTAGATGTATTTTCATAACGAGCAGTACCATTTACAAATAAATAATCTTTATAAGAAATGTCCATATTCGCAAAGAATGCATACTTGTTATCTATAAATCTTCTGTTATTCAAGTTATATGGAATTGTCAGATTCGACAGGTTCCAGTACTGATAAATTCCAGGAATTTTAATCCCTGTACCGCCTACGGAAGTAGTTTTAGATTCAGTCTGCTGAACGTTATATCCTAATGTCAATTTAAAATTAATATCTTTCGTAAAGTCATAATTAAAATTAGCCATTAAATCATTATAGAAGTATCTGGAAATTGCATTAGACTGCGATAAACTTGAAGTAATTGCATTCAGTACTCCAATTCTGTTTATATTACTAACTAATGGTCTTGCATTGGCTGCAGAATAACCATTATTATAATTCAGAACATCTGTTGAAGTAATTTGAGCCGATCCTGTATTAACTAAGGAAATATGGTCATTTATTTTATATCCTAATGAAATTGTACCATTCAACATATCAACTTTAGAGTTGTTTCTAATATTTTTGATTGTCCAATAAGGATTCTGATAATACATAGTCCATGCATAAGGGTGCGGGCTACTTTCGAATTGTGTAATTGGAATTTCAGGAGAAGACTGAAGCAGGTTCGTATAAAGATCCGCAGTTGTTGTAGAAATAGACCTGTTGATATAAGTAACAGTTCCATCTAAAGTAAGTCTTCCCAACTTGAATCCCCCGTTAAACATTACGGAAGTTTTCTTTAATTTATCATCAGCAACAATGAATTCTCTGTCCTGACGGTTAATTGACAATCCGGCGTATGCACCTTCGCTTCCCCCTGTAATAGTCAATGTATTGTTAAAATTAAGACCTGTCTGGAAAAACTCCTTGGCATTATCTTTACTTCTTGCAGCATATGGTGCAAAAATTGATGCTGCTGCATCCTGTGCAGGCACATCTCCATCTGAATTTACAAAAATAAAGCCATCTCCATTTACATCATAGAAAGGCACCCCTATAGCTAATTGCTGACCAGCATATGCAGGATCAGAAAAAGCAGGCCCCCATGACCCATTCTCCACGTGAATTCTATCTCCATACCATCCTTGACCGTATTTCTGCTGTCTCTTCGGAGTGAAGGCTACATTATCAAATTCAACATTACTATTAAAGCTAATTCTAGGTTTTCTGTTTCCGCTTCCTTTTTTAGTGGTAACAATAATTGCACCGTTTACCCCCTGAGACCCGTAAAGAGCAGCCCCTTGAAGACCTAATAAGGTTGTTGTAGATTCAATCATATCAGCCGGTAAAGACTGGAAAATTGTCATATTAGAAATTACACCATCAATAACGATCAAAGGAGCAGTACTTCCTGTTAGGGTTCTTGTACCTCTAATCTTGATATCATAAGTACCATCAATACTACTGTTCGTTTTATTAATTGTAAGACCAGGAACCTTACTTGCTAACGCAGCAACAGCATTGGGAGCACCTGCCTGAGTAAGTTTATCTTTCCCGATAACAGCTGCCGTTGAAGTCTGAGCATCCAGCTTCATTTTTCTGTTCATGGCTCCGGTCATAATTACCTCACCAATCTCCGTCGTTTTAACAGTATCTCTTTCCTGTCCACTTGCTAACGCAAAAGTTGAAGATAGAACTACCACTAAAACACTAGTCGTTAATTTCTTCATATTTAAATTGATTATTTTTTTATTGATTGCAAATATGTGAAACTTTCTTAAAATTACCAAATATTTCGTTAAAAATATTTAATTCCACAACAAGAATAGCCATAATAAGCCAAATACTTACAAATACCCCAATAAAAAACACATATAATTTAAAAGAACTCAAAAGCCCTTAATTACATACAATACAGCCATTGTGTCAAATGGAAGCAATATATTTATTAATATTCAAAAATGTTTAAAAATACAAACATTACACTAAAATATAATTTTCGCTAATTTTACGGTTATTTTATGATTTGATAGAAATAATAATATGGATTTATTGCAAAAATGGACAGATCACTACATCGAGGCTGGATGTGACGAAGTGGGAAGAGGATGCCTTAGTGGGCCGGTAGTGGCTGCAGCTGTTATTTTGGATGATAGTTTTAAGCAAAATCTGGTTAATGATTCCAAAAAGCTGACATTCAAAACAAGAATGGAACTTGATAGCTACATAAAAGATAATGTAAAAAACTACGCTATCGCCGAGCTACCTCCCGCTTTCATTGATGAGCACAACATCCTTAATGCAAGTATTCATGCTATGCACCGTGCTTTAGATCAACTCACAATAATTCCTGAATTAATTTTAGTAGATGGAAATAAATTTCATCCATACAATTATATTCCCTATCAGTGCATTATAAAAGGAGATTCAAAAGTACTCTCCATTGCAGCCGCTTCTATTCTGGCCAAAAATTACAGAGACAGATTAATGATCGAACTTCATGAAGAATTTCCACAATACAGCTGGAACACTAACTTTGGCTACGCAACAAAAGCTCATCAACAAGCCTTAATAAAATACGGTCCGACAAAACATCACAGACAGTCATTCAGATTGAAATATGATTAAATAAATCTTCCAACGGACTCAAAATAAATAAAAGAGAAGCAAAATTTGCTTCTCTTTTATTTATTATAATATCTTTTATCAATCTTAATCCTTACTTCCAGCCCTTCCTTAGAAAATATATTTGAAAAAATTCAAATAAAAACAGTTGGAATAGATATTTTATCTATATTTGAATTACAAACATCATATAATTCTTGTTATTTTTCAAGAAATATAAAAACAATCTCAATATTAAAACATGAAAAACATTACAAAAATCAAAAATGCTAAATTAATTAGCAAAAGCCAGTTAAAACAAATTATGGGTGGACAAATTTGTCCTTGTGATACAGTATGTCCACATATGGATCAACCCGTCCCAAAACCGTGTAACTAAAAAAACAAAAAAGAGAAGCAAAATTTGCTTCTCTTTTTTATATAATATCATCTACTTTTTCTTTCTTTGCTGCTCCTGCATCTTCTGTTGATCCTGAGCTTTCTCCATCATTTCTCTCATTCTTTTCTGGAACTTACCTTCTGCTTTCGGCTTTTCTTTATTGGCCTGAATCTGTGCATGGATTTTCTTTTCATCCAGTATCCAGTACTTAATAACAAGAATAATCAGAATGTTAATCGCATTGGAAACAAAATAATACCATGAAAGACCGGATGCTGATGTATTCAGGAAGAACAGGAACGTAATCGGGAAAATATACATTAACACTTTCATGTTAGGCATTCCTTCCTGTTGAGGCTGCTGCATATTTCCAGAAGTCATTACCGTATAAATCAGGATTACAATTGTACATGCCAATGCAAAAACACTTAAATGATCTCCAAGGAAAGGCACTTTAAAAGGAAGCTTGATCAAATCATCATAAGCCGTCAAATCTTTCGCAAACCAGAACCCCTGTCCTCTAAGATCAATAAAGTTCGGGAAGAAACGGAATAAGGCATAGAAAATCGGAATCTGAACCAGCGCCGGAAGACATCCCGCCATTTGGTTCACACCTGCTTTTCGGTAGATTTCCATGGTAGCCTGCTGTTTCTTCATTGGGTCTGCATCTTTCAGTTTAGCATTCACTTCGTCAATTTCAGGACGGATCACCTTCATCATTGCACTTAGTTTATGCTGCTTATACATGATCGGTGATAAGATCAGTTTCACAATAATTGTCATTAAGAAAATAACCCAACCTGCTGTAAGTCCCCAGCTGGCAATAAAATTATACATTGGCATGAAGAACCCACGGTTCATCCATCCAATAAGAGACCATCCTAATGGTAAGATTTCGTCAAAGTTTTTATCGTAAGATTTTAACAGAGGTAAATCAAGTGGCATAAAATACCATGTAAAATCCTGATTAAGCTCACTTCCGGTCATTTGCACAAATCCTTCAAAATTAAGCTTCTTCAGGTACTCACCTTCCTCAATCGCTTCCTGACTTCCTTTACTCTGTGTGAAACCATTTTTAGCTTCAATTACAGAAGAGAAGAACTGCTGTTTTACACCAATCCAGTTAAGCGTTTCCTTCTCTTCATTCATTTCTGTTCTTCCATCATAATCATAATCTTTATAATTATTGAAAGCATAAGAGAATTCTGAGTGAGACTGTTCCTGCGCTCTACCCTTTTCCAAGTTTCTTACACTGTAATCCCAGATAAAGTCTGCTTTATTATCCGCAGTAATAGCAGCAAGTCCTTTTGTTCTTACTTTAAAATCCAGTGTATATTTCGGAAGCAACGTATAAACAAACTGAATAACAGCACTATTATAATTGGCTGTCATCGTTACAGCATTTCCATTAACAGAGGGTGTAAAAACTAAGTCTTTAGTATTAATTACCTTTCCTGTTTTATCTTTAAACTGAAAACCGTAGTTGGAATTCTTTTTATCAATCAGGTAAAGCGGAAGATCTGCTTTATCCGTTTTATGATCATATGCTTTATATTCTGCAAGTTGTACTTTAGAAACCTGCCCTCCCAGGCTTGAGAATTCAACATTCAATTCTTTGTTGGCCAGACTGGCTGTCTGAATTGAACCAGGAGTTACATTTGGATTGATATTGCTTGCCTGAGTCTGTTTTATAGCATTTTTCACCTGCTCGACTTTTTGCTCCTGAGCTTTTACCTGCTCTTCTTTCGACTGCTTGTTCTGAAAATAGAACATGAATCCGAAAAGAACCAAACATAAAACCGCAAAACTGATCATTTGACTTTTATCGATTCCGTTGTTTTGTTGCATTTTATTTTTATATTAAAATTTTAAATTTAACGAAGCATAACCATGTTATACTTTTTGAGCTGACAAAAATACTGTTTTTTTATCAAAACTCTATGCATTACCATGTTACTATATAATAAACTCAAGCTGAGAATAATCAGCCTGAGTTTAGATAAGACGTTTATGGTAGATAATTACCTTATTTCTTTTCGCAAGCCTTGATAAAAGCTCTGAAAAGAGGGTGCGGCGTTGCTACTGTACTTTTGTATTCAGGGTGGTACTGCACTCCTACATAGAACGGATGATCAGGAAGCTCGAGAGCCTCTACAAGACCTGTTTCAGGATTGGTACCTGTTGCCAGGAAGCCGTTCTTTTCAAATTCCTGAAGGTAATCACTGTTAAACTCATAACGGTGACGGTGTCTTTCGGAAATGTTTTTGCTTCCGTAGATTTCGGATAGTTTTGAATTGTTTTTCAAAGAACATTTCCATGCTCCAAGACGCATTGTACCTCCTTTGTCTACAATATTTTTCTGCTCTTCCATTAATGAGATCACAGGATCCGGGGTTGCCGTATCAAATTCCATTGAATTCGCTTTGGTATGTCCGAGAACATTTCTAGCAAATTCAATTGTCATGATCTGCATTCCCAGACAGATTCCCAGCATCGGAATTTTATTTTCTCTCGCATATTGCGCAGTAAGAACTTTTCCTTCAATTCCTCGGTCTCCAAATCCGGGAGCTACGAGAATACCGTTAACACCTTTTAAAGTGTCTTTAATGTTTTCCGCTGTAATATCTCCGCTGTATACCCATCTTACTTTCACTTCTGTTTCAAGATCGGCACCGGCATGTTTGAATGCTTCGGCAATAGAAATATAAGAATCCTGAAGAGAGATATATTTTCCAACCAAAGCTATTTCTACGGTCTTCTTAGGATTCTGGAATTTTTTAAGGAAATTTTTCCATTCTTTAATATCAGCTTCTTTATCACTTTTAAGGTCTAAACCTTTTAGTACAACATCGTCAAAATTCTGTTTCTGAAGGTAAATAGGAACTTCATAGATCGTTTCAAGATCTTTACATTCAATTACATTATCCAGAGGAACGTTACAGAACTGAGCCAGTTTTGCTCTCTGATCTTTAGGGATCTTATGCTCTGTTCTGCAAACCAGGACATCCGCCATAATTCCGCTTTCCATTAACTGACGAACGGAGTGCTGTGATGGTTTCGTTTTCAGTTCACCGCTTGAAGCAAGATAAGGAAGAAGTGTCAGGTGAATTACCATAGAGTTTTTCTCACCAAGCTCCCATTTCAACTGACGTACCGTCTCGATGTATGGAAGAGATTCAATATCCCCTACAGTTCCACCGATCTCAGTGATGATGATATCGTAGTTCTGCTTGGAAAGCATTTTGATTCTGCGTTTGATCTCGTTGGTGATATGAGGAATTACCTGAACCGTTTTTCCAAGAAAATCTCCTTTTCTTTCCTTTTCAATAACTGTTTGGTAGATTTTCCCTGTAGTAACGTTGTTGTTTTGGGAAGTAGGAGCATCCAGATAACGCTCGTAGTGACCTAAATCCAGATCCGTTTCTGCACCATCTTCGGTTACATAGCATTCTCCGTGTTCATATGGATTCAGTGTTCCCGGGTCGATGTTGATATAAGGATCCAGTTTTTGGATCGTTACGTTAAAACCGCGTGATTTTAACAAAAGTCCCAGAGAAGCAGACACGATTCCTTTTCCCAAAGATGAAGTTACACCTCCTGTCACAAAGATGTACTTTGTATTCTTTTTACTCATTAGATTAGGTTTGTGCAAAGTTAGGGGAAAAAGAGATACAAAGCAATTTTTTACATTTTGAAAACGGAAAAACCTTCCCGCATCAATTATAAATTCCGATTAAAAATTTTATCTATATTTGATAGACACAATGACAAAAAGCTATAACCATCATGATTTCGGTATATAAATTAAAACCAAAGTTTCAGCAGCTGCTTACTCCGGTTTTATTATTTCTGCATAAGAACAGAGTCACAGCCAACCAGATCACCATAAGCTCTATTTTGCTGTCCGTTATTATTGGAATTTTATTCTGGAACGCAGATCTTTCAAAATGGTTTTTCCTGAGTCTTCCCATAGGACTGCTTTTAAGAATGGCACTGAACGCTCTGGATGGAATGATGGCCAGAAAATTCGACCAGACCAGCAGATTGGGAGAAGTCTTAAATGAAGTTGGAGATATTGTTTCCGATGTGATTATCTTTTTTCCATTGCTTAAATTCCAGCCGGAAAGCGTCTACCTGATTGTTACTTTTATTGTTTTAAGTATCATCAATGAATTTGCAGGGCTGATAGGAAAAGTTATCGGAAAAGAACGCCGCTACGATGGCCCGATGGGGAAAAGCGACCGTGCCCTGATCCTTGGAATTTATGGTTTAACTGTATTTTTCGGAGCCAGTATTTCAGGAATATCAATATATATTTTTAGTATTATCATTATTCTTCTGGCTATAAGCACTTATACCCGACTAAAGAAATCCCTGCATGAAGCCTGAAGAAAATAAATTTGCAGATGTCCCGCTACGGGTAAAAACATGGATCTACATCATTATCGTTTTTGCAGTGGGAATATCACATCCTTTGATCATGAAAATTTTTGTGTCATGGATCAGCTTTCAGTGTTTTTTTGAGTTTTTGAGACTATTTAAAATCAATTCAAACCGCATTATCCCATCTTTACTATTGGGGATCACGCAATTTTTCCAGTTACATTTTTTCGGTATTGAAAACTACTTTATCTTTAGTTTTGTTTTCTCTGCCGCCATATTATTATATTTCGTTTTCTTAAAAGCTTCTGTAAAACAACTCTACGGAATTATCATCGCTTTGCTGGTTTGCCTTTTTGCTTTTCCACATCTTTTCTTCATCAGAGAAATGGTTTCCGGACTGAATTCCATTATTTTCATTGTCGTGGTAACAGAATTGAATGATGTTTTTCAATATCTGATGGGCAAATTTTTCGGGAAACACAAAATCACACCCAAAATCAGTCCTAATAAGACTTTAGAAGGATTTATAGGGGGAGTTTTTCTTACTGTACTACTAAGTAATATTTTAGGCTTTTTCTTACTAAAAACAGATATTTTGGTCAATACTCTCTTAGGAATCATTCTTGGAGTTTCAGGATTTATTGGTGACGTCTTTATGTCTTATTTAAAAAGAAAAGCTGATGTAAAAGATACAGGAACCCTTCTTCCCGGTCACGGTGGCCTGTTAGACAGAGTGGACAGCCTGATCTTTAATGCTCCCATTTTTTTCTGGATACTTTTTATTCTTGTAAAAATGTAAGATCATGGGTGAAAAATTTAAAAGAGCTGTTTTATTTTCAGGTGGCGGAACCAGAATGATGGTCTATCTCGGTATGTTTGCCGCTCTGGAAGAAATGGATATGAAACCGGATGTACTCATCGCTTCATGTGGAGGAGCATTTGCGGCAGCTGTCATCAATGCTTTTCCTGACAGTATTTCCCGAAAGGAATACCTGAAATCAGAAGAATATTTCCGGTTTGTATCAGGAACGGTTTTAACAAAGCATAAAAAACTTTCCCGGATTGGCCTTTTCTCTTTAAAAAAACTGCTGGATAAAAGAAATGCTCCTTATATAGAAGATGTCTTTGGCAGATATCTGGTCGAAATGCCACAAAATTTATCCGAAGTTTTCCCTACTTTGAAAAATGCCCAGTTTTCAAAAGAAATTTCAACATTGATCATCGGTTCAGAGATACTTTTTGGCCCAAAAGAAACAGGACTGCAAAGAAACGGCAGGAAACTGTACAGGAAAGTTATTTTAACTGATCCGGAAACTGCTGAAAAAATTGATCCGGAACAGGTCATAATTCAGTCTGAAAATCTCTTAAACAGTGCTGTAGAAAAACTTCCAGCAATAAAAACCAATCTTTCTTTACTTGAAAGTGCCCGCATTTCTGTTTCCGATATGTTTTATGTAGAACCCGTACTTCTTCAGGAAACTTATTTTGCCGGAGGAGCCATTGATCTTGTTCCAACTGAACTGGCCCAACATCTTGCTGAGGAGATTATTATTGAGAAAAAACAGTCTTACAGTCCTGTTGAAGAAGCATTTGTCCGTTCCGTACTCGGCTTCAGCGGTAATGAACGGCTTTCAGAGATTGAAAAAATTCCAGTGAATTTCCAGATTGATACAACAGATATTAAGCAGGCTTTGAAAGGACACTATCTTAAAAAGAGCATCAACTGGGGAAAATTTGAGATTGGTTTTTCTTTTCCGAAAACATACAGCCAGTTTGCAGAAGATATGGAAATGCAGTGGCAATATGGCTTTAATCAAACCATGAAATCTATCCGCAGATGAAAAACTTTTGTTTCTTTTGCGGGCGATAAAAATTCAGCCAACCATCCGACTTTCAGTTTTAAAATCTATTTTTACATAAAATTGAAAATTATAACCATCTCATGAATGTTTTTATAGCAGGCGGAACTTCCGGTATTGGATATGCTCTTGCACAGCATTATCTCGAAAAAGGATATCGTGTAGGAATCTGTGGAAGAAATCCGGAAAAGATTCCTGAAAACCGTCCTGATCATTTAGAAACATTTCAGGCAGACGTTTGTGATACAGATTCTATTGCCATTGCCATACAATCATTTACAGCCGGTAAAAACAGTCTTGATATTTTTATTAACTGTGCAGGAAGCTATGCTGAAGATGTTGCAGGAAAAATTTCTTACGAAGAAGCAGAAGAAATGCTCCAAACCAACATTTTGGGAACAGTCAATTGTTTTGAAACGGCAAGAAAGGTTATGAAAGGACAGAAAACAGGCAGTATTGCCGTCATTGCTTCTGTTTCCGGAATTTTGGAATACGAAAATTCAAGCCTTTATACCAAAACAAAACGGTCTGTAATTCAGATCGCTGATGCATACCGCCGCGCCCTGAAACCTTTCGGAATTTCTGTAACGGCAATCGCTCCCGGATATGTAGATACCGAAAAGCTGCGTCAGCTCAACAATAATGATCTGAGCAAAAAGCCATTTCTTACGAATGTTGAAACTGCTGTAAGCACAATTTCTGCTGCCATTGAAAACCGGGAAAAACTGATTATTTTTCCAAAAAAAATGAAGTGGATGATGAGATCGTTATCCTTACTTCCTTCTTCCCTATTAAATATAATTATGTTCAGGAAAGCCAAATGGATGAAAGACGACCGACCATAAAACAGCAATTTTATTCTTTTGTTCTGTGTGCCATTGTATTCATGATTGTCTACAATTCTGCAGCGTGGTATACCTCAAGGGCTGAAAAAATCCCGTCATTTGTATTTGATTTTGAAAAACATGTTCCGTTTCTGCCCTGGAGCATGATTCCGTATATGACCAGCGGTATTTTTTTCTGTTCAGTATTTTTCCAGTGTAAGGATAAAGAACAGCTAAAAATTTTAACCCGGAGAATGCTTTTTGTTACTGTAGCAGCAGCCCTGTGTTTCATTATGTTTCCATTGCGGTTTTCTTTGCCAAAACCCAATACTGATGATTCTGTTTTAAAGTATTCTTTTCTATTTTTAAAAATATTTGACTCGCCTTTCAACCAGTCTCCGTCGCTTCATATTGCTTATGCTTTTATTTTCTGGACGGTTTTCAGGAACTTTAAAAAATTCCGGACCTTTTTAATGATATGGCTTATTTTGCTGGGAATCTCTACACTGACGACTTACCAGCATCATTTTATTGATATTCTTTCCGGAATTGTTCTTGCTCATATCAGTTTTATCCTTTTCCCATACCGGAAATACGATTTTCAATACAGAAATTTTCATGTTGCCAATTTCTATTTCCTGTTTGGCTGGATCCTGGCTTCGGTTTCAATTCTTTTGAACAGATTTTCTGATCATCTCTGGCTTATTTTGCTCTGGCCGGCATTAATGTCAATGATCATCGGATATCATTATCAAAAAAATCACACTCATTTTTTAAAAGACAAAAACGGAAGGATTTCATTGGCGAAAAAGTCCTTTTATATGCCTTACCTGATCATTTATTGGCTGTTCTGGAAGTTTTTACGGAAAAACAGGAAACCTTTAGAGATTTTACCCCGCATTTACATTTCATCAAGGCCAGGTTCTGAAGATTTACATTATTTCCAAACCAACAACCCTGTTTTAGTATATGACCTTTCAGCAGAAATTGAAGAAATACAGGAATTAAGACAGAAAACGTCATATCATTCAGTTCCCTTTCTTGATATTGGAACTTTTGATATGAATGAGACAAAAAAACTTATTACAGAAATCACGGAAAACTATAAAAAACTTCCGGCAGACGGAAAAATATTCATCCATTGCACAATGGGCTTTGCAAGAAGCTCTGTGATAGGTATTTTGGTAATGAAAAATATTCTATCTTTACCTGTAGACGATGCAGCAGAAACCATGAAGAGCATTAATAAAAATGCAGTACTCCATCCTTATCTGAAGGATTTTTTGAAAAAAATTTAAACTATGAACAACGGACATTTTAAGAGTTTTGACGGTAGTACTATTTTCTACCGTGAATGGAATTACCAGCCTCAGCAGAAAAGTATCATCATTATCCACAGAGGCCATGAGCATTCCGAAAGACTGAATGACATTGCACAATCCCCACAGTTTTCGAAGTACAATATTTTTGCTTTTGATCTCCGTGGACATGGACATACAGAGACAAAAACTTCTTCCGTTTTCATGGATTATGTTAGGGATCTCGATTCTTTTTCTAAATTTTTAGATTCAAAATATAATGTGAATATTTCAGATATTTTCGTTCTGGCTAACAGTATCGGAGGCGTTGTTGCTTCGGCGTGGGCTCATGACTTCGCACCTGATATTGCAGGAATGGCTTTGCTGGCTCCCGCTTTCAAAATCAACCTTATTGTTCCGCTGGCCAATGAAATGATCACTCTCGGAACAAAACTGAAAAAAGGTCTGATCATCAAAAGCTACGTGAAGTCGACTATGCTAACCCACGATCCGGAACAGCAGAAAGCTTATGATACCGACCCTCTGATCACAAGATCCATAGACGCCGAACTTCTTATTGATCTGGCAAAAGCCGGAAAACGTCTGGTAGAAGATGCCGAAGCTATTGACACTCCAACCTTGATTCTCGCTGCGGAAAAAGATCATGTCGTATTTAATAAGGAACCGAAAACCTTTTATGACAAACTTGATACAGATCTGAAAAAATACGAAGTCCTGCCCGGTTTTTTCCATGGGATTCTGTTTGATACCGGAAAAGACAAAGTATATGATAAGGTAGCTGACTTTGCGGAAAAATGTTTCAGCAGGACACATAAAGCGGCTTCTCTTCATCCTGACCGTTTTTCGGTAAAAGAATATGAAGACCTTCAGAATAATATCGGAAACAATCTGAATTTTAAGCTTCAGAAATTTTCACTCAACAGCATCGGAAAAATAAGCAACGGAATGGCTATCGGCCTGAAATACGGCTTTGATTCGGGAGCTTCACTTCATTATGTCTATCAGAACCAGCCGAAAGGGAAGCTGGGTTTTGGAAAAATGATGGATAAAAATTACCTCAACGCCATTGGCTGGAAAGGAATCCGTATCCGCAAGGTACATCTGATCCAGCTTTTGGAGCAGAATATTCAAAAGCTGAAACAGGAAGGCCGGAAAATTAAAATTCTTGATATCGCAGGCGGAACAGGGAATTATTTGTTTGATGTCAAAGAGAAATATCCCGAAGCCGAGATCGTTATCAATGAATTTGTAAAAGCCAATATTGAAATCGGAGAAAAAGTTATTAAGGATAAAAATTACCAAAAAATCCGTTTTACCAATTTTGACTGTTTTGATCCTGAAACTTATAAAAAACTTGATTTTGAGCCAAATATTACTATTATCTCAGGAATACTGGAACTTTTCGGAGATAATGAAATGGCGGCAAAGGCTGTTAAAGGAGCGGCTTCCATTTCCGAGAAAAATTCTTTTGTAGTTTATACCGGACAACCTTGGCATCCGCAACTGAAAATGATTGCTTATGTTTTGAATAATCATCAGAATAAAGACTGGATCATGAGGAGGCGTTCACAGAAGGAACTTGACAGGGTACTGAAATGCAGTGGTGTACAGAAAGAAAATATGCTGATTGATGATTATGGTATCTTTACTGTTTCTTCGGGGAGGGTAAATTTTCAGGCTTTGTAAAAATATATTTATCTCTCGCAGATTTAGCAGATGACGCAGATGTTTGCGTTATAATTAATCTGCCTGATCTGCTAAATCTGCGAGAGATAAAAAAATAAGGACTGCTGTTCCAGAACAGTTTAATAAAAACAAAAAGGTTTCTCAAGTGATTGGGAAACCTTTTTAACTAGGTTATTTATAGAACTATTGTTTTACTAACTCAAAGAATAAACTTACTTCTACGTCCTTTGCTACACCGGCACCCGTTGGGTCATATTTAATTCCATAATCTAGACGGTTAACCGTAAACTTTGCCTGAAAGCCCATCACTTCTTTTCCCTGCTGGTTTTTAGTGATACCTCCAAATGTTACCGGAACACTGATTTCCTTTATAGTTTCCTTAATTTTCATGGTCCCTTTCAATATGTAGGAATTATTTTTATCCTTGGTGATAGAAGTACTGTGAAAGCTCATTGCCGGATATTTATCTACATCAAAGAAATCAGCACTTTTAAGGTGCTTATCTCTCATCTCTACACCTGTGTTAATAGAATTTACTTCTACTCCAAAATCAAAAACGGCATTATCCAAATTGGCTCCTTCAGCAGTTACTCTTCCTTTGAATGCATCAAATCGTCCCTGTACAAAATTAATACCCATATGCTTGATATTAAAGTTTACCGAAGAATGCATAGGATCTACCGCCCATTCGGTTTGTGCGAAACCAAGAATGCTTAACAGCATGAATACGAAGGATAAAAATACTTTTTTCATAGTAGTATATTTTTATATTTTTTTAATTTGAGTAAAGATATGTTATAAAACGATATGCAGTATTGATGTATGTTAGTTTTTAATCTTGGCTGAAATTATTCTGGAATAAATGATATCAAAAAGACATACAATAAGAAAAATCACTATTGAATTTATATACAAAAGTAAATCTATAAGATGACTATCTGTACTCTCCGTAAAATAAGCAAAAGGACCTGCCCCAGACAGCATCAGCATTAAGAGATAAAGAATTTCAAATAAAACAGCCATTTTCCATAGAGTATCATAACCTCTCCTGAATATTAATATGGTTATCAAACCAATTACAGTAATAATCAAAGATCCGACAAGAACAGCCGTTGAAAGCATTCCAAACTGACCGCCGGGCAACTTAAGGAATTCTCCGCTCCAATAGGCAAGCTGAGTGTTGAGAAAACTCATCACAACAAATACAGCCAGACTTTTCAGAAGAATATTTTTCATGTTTGAAAATTAATTAAAATTCTGAAAGGACATTCATTTTTTTTAACTTCGCAGTATGGCAAAACTGAAAACAGCATATTTCTGTCAAAACTGCGGAACCCAATACTCTCAATGGATGGGGCAATGCAAAAACTGTGGAGAATGGAATACTCTTGTAGAGGAAGTGGTTGAGAAAACCTCATCCAAAACTCCCCCTTTTTCAAAATCAAAACAGCACGTCATCAACATTATTGAAGTTGAGACCAGCGAGGAACCGAGAATAAAAACTCCTTCCGAAGAACTTAACCGTGTTTTAGGCGGCGGAATTGTACTGGGTTCCGTAACCCTGATCGGAGGAGAGCCCGGAATCGGGAAATCCACACTTCTTCTTCAGCTGGCCCTAAAGATGAAGAAAAAGGTTTTCTATGTTTCCGGAGAGGAAAGTGCCTCACAGATTAAGATGAGAGCAGACAGATTGACAGACGTTCAAAACCCAAACTGTTTTCTTTTCACTGAAACTTCATTGGAAAAAATCCTTCACGAAGCCAAAAAACTGGAACCGGATTTCATGATCATCGATTCCATCCAGACGCTTCAGTCCCAACTGATAGAAAGTTCACCTGGTACTGTTTCCCAGATCAGGGAATGTTCCAATGAGATTATAAAATTTGCAAAAGAGAATAATACACCCGTTTTTCTGGTAGGTCATATTACTAAAGATGGCCAGATTGCCGGACCGAAAGTTCTGGAACATATGGTAGATGTGGTTTTAAATTTCGATGGAGACAGGAATCATCTTTTCAGACTGCTCAGAGCCAATAAAAACCGCTTTGGTTCTACTTCCGAGATCGGTATCTATGAAATGATTTCCCAAGGTTTAAAAGAGATCAGAAATCCTTCCGAGATTCTGATCACCAAAAAGTTTGAGGAGCTTTCAGGAAACTCTGTAGCAGTAACTCTCGAGGGGAACCGTCCCATGCTTCTGGAAATTCAGGCATTGGTAAGTACCGCTGTTTATGGTACCCCGCAGAGAAGCTCTACCGGATTCGATGCGAAAAGACTGAATATGCTGCTGGCTGTTCTGGAAAAGCGTGCAGGCTTCCAGCTTGGTGCTAAAGATGTCTTTTTAAATATTACGGGAGGCATCAAAACGGATGATCCGGCATTAGATCTTGCCGTGGTAGCTTCTATTCTGTCTTCCAATGAAGATATTGCCATTTCTGAACATTTCTGTTTTGCGGGAGAGATTGGATTAAGCGGAGAAATCCGTCCTATCGCTCAGGTAGAACAGAGAATTACGGAAGCTGAGAAATTAGGTTATGAAAAAATATTTGTTTCAAACCTTAATAAAATTCCGAAAAGGAAATTTGGAATTAAGATTGAGGAGGTAAGCAAAATTGAGGATTTCCACGAAAGGATTTTTTAATTGCATTATTAAATATGGGCTTACTCATTCATATATAATTTATACCTTTAATCTATGAATTATTTAGCCCATTCTTTTCTTACTTTTTCGGACGGCCAGATCGTAGGGCAGTTTCTTGAAGATTTTATCCGTAACAAAGACCGTTATTCTTTTCCGAAAGAGATTCAGGATGGTATTACCATGCACAGGGCAGTTGATACATTTACAGATTCCCACCCCGCTATTCATGAAGCCAAAAAGGTATTTTCTCCTTTGGTAAGGCTTTATGCCGGTGCTTTTGTGGATGTCGCCATGGATTACTTTGTAGCCACGGATCTGTCTCTGCATTCTCTGGCTGAATGGAAAGCCCATTCATTACATGTATACAGAGTATTGCACGAGCATGAACAATGGCTTCCTGAGAATTTCAAAAAAATGCTGGTTAAGATGGAGGAAGATGACTGGTTGTATAATTACCGTGAAGACTGGGGTATCAAATTCAGTATGCGAAATGTTCTCAATAAAGCAAAATACCTGAACCCGGACATTCCTGTTTTTGAAGCTTTTCTGGAAAACAAACTTTTTCTTCAGGAGTGTTACAACGATTTTTTTCCTGATCTTCTCACTCACGCAAAAGGTATCAATACAATGATTCAACTGGACCATAAATAAAAAACACCTACGTCTCCTGTAAGTGTTTTTTAACAATTTGTGTTGTTAGAATCTACTCCTTTCAATGTAGTAAACGGGAAATTTTTACTTTACATTAAAGATTTTATTTGGCTATTGATCAGCTGCTTTGAATTTTTCTGTTGTCTGCTTTCAGATAACCGATCTTTATTATTCAGGTATTTATCTTTTTAACCTTTATTGGACACCGCTTATAAACACGATTATTCAGTATTAATTTAGAATATCTATTCTAATCCCTACTTAAACAATACAAATTATTGGTTCCACTAAATGTTCATAAAGAATGCATCTGTTTCATTTTCATCCCAATAATTTTTGATATTCAATCAAATTGTATTTTTGATGAAAAATTTTACCTTAATAAATTATTAATTAAAAATTAACCATGCTAAAATAGCCATACACAAATATAATTTATTTTAAAGAAAAAACAAATACAATATGTGTTAATTAATAAAATAATACTATAAATAAATTATCAACACCAAAACTTAAAATTCTTTGAAAAATAACCATTAAAAATAATTTCAAAAGAAACACAACTTAAAATTATTAATCAACAATTAGTGATTTAATATTTGTAAAAAGTGGAATAAAGAACCAAGAATACTGCAATAACTAAAACTGCCTATACAAATAACGGTTCGGGTATGTGAGTTTTTCGCTCTTTCTCACGCCATTCACGACCATATGAATAATATTGATCTGGTCATCAAAAAGATTATACAGAATACTGACTGCAGCCTCTACCTTCTTAGGAGCAGGTAACGTTTCCGATTCTAAAAAGACATTAACGGACTCACTGTCTTCTTCATATCCGATATAATTTACTTTTAAAAATCTACCGTCAGCTTTTAATTTAAAATACTCTGTACAGTACTTTTCCAGAGCCTCATTGAGTTTGGTTTTATACTTTTCATCATTGAAATGAAAAGAGCTTCCATATTTTTTACCCAATCCGTTTTCAAGATCGTCCAGGAAAAATCTACCGGTGATCTCAAAAGACTTCGACTTAGCATTATAATTAATTTCTACAGAACCTACATGATAAGGGTGCTTCGCTTCTGAAAAAGAGAATAAAAAAAATACCGGCAACAAAAACAGCCATAAATTCTTCATATGTCCTGATCTTTAAAATTTGTTCGAAATTAATCATTATTTTCGTACGCATTATATTTTTACGTTATGATGCAGGATTTTCTATTCTATCTGAATTTGGGCTGGGAACATATTATTTCTCTCGATGCCCTGGACCACCAGCTGTTTGTTCTTGCTTTGATTGCTGTATACTCTTATACTGACTGGAAAAAAATTCTGATTCTGGTGACCGCATTTACAATCGGGCATTCCATTACACTGGCATTGAGTATTCTTGACGTTTTCAGGGTTCCTTCTGCCTGGGTAGAGTTTTTAATTCCTCTTACCATAGTTCTTACCTCTCTGGATAATATCCTTATGAAAAATAAAAAGCAAACCCTGATGCGGGCCAATTATTATCTGGCAGCCATCTTCGGACTTATTCACGGAATGGGTTTTGCGAATACGGCAAGGGTAATGATCACCAAAAGCCAGAGCATTGCTGTTCCGTTATTGGGCTTTAATATCGGACTGGAACTGGGACAGATTGTTATCGTGGCTGCCATTCTTATCCTTTTATTCGTCTTATTCAATATTTTTAAGGTGAATAAGAAAGACTGGATCCTGTTTGTATCTTCCGGAGTATTTGCATTGGCTCTAAAAATGACTTTGGAAAGAATTCCGTTTTAACTTTGAAACATTTTCAATATTTCAACTACTTATTATTATCTTTGACAACTATTAAATCAATCCGGTAATGAAATTAAAAGCAGCACTATTTTCATTTTCTGTATTTGCATATACAGGCTTCACCGCACAAAATATTCAGAACAATCCGGGAAGTAACCATGGGAACAGGTTTGAACAGCTTGGAACCATACTTCCTACTCCCAATATTTACAGAACGGCTTCGGGAGCTCCCGGACAGGGATACTGGCAGAACAAAGCCGATTATGATATCACCGCTTATCTTGACGAAGACAAAAGAAACCTGAAAGGTTCCGAAACCATTACCTATTACAATAATTCTCCGGATGATCTGGATTATATCTGGCTTCAACTGGATGAAAACGAACAGTCTAATGTAAAAAATGCAGGTTTTGCGTTTCCTTCCACTCTTCCTGCTTCAACTAATGATCAGCAGCTGAAAGTAACTGAGCTTCCTGAAAAAGACAACGGCTACGGCGTTAATCTGGAAAAGGTAACGGATGCTTCCGGAAATCCTCTTAAATACACGGTGAACAAGACGATGATGCGTATTGATCTGCCGAAAGTTTTAAAGAAAGGAGAAAAACTGGTCTTCAAAGTAGACTGGAACTACAATATCCCGAACAGAATTAAAATGGGCGGCCGCGGCGGCTATGAAAATTTTGCAGAAGACGGAAATGATCTGTACACGATGACCCAATGGTATCCGAGAATGTGTGTTTACAGTGATTTTCACGGATGGCAGAACCACCAGTTCACAGGACGCGGGGAATTTGCATTGGTATTCGGAAATTTTAAAGTTTCGATGAATGTACCTGCAGATCATATTGTAGGCGGAACCGGCGAGTGTAAAAATTACGAACAGGTTTTAACCTCAGACCAGATGGCAAGGTACAGAAAGGCTGAAAGTGCTGCCGAACCTGTTGAAATTGTAACATTGGATGAAGCTAAAAAAGCAGAGAAAAATCATTCCAAACAGAGAAAAACATGGGAATTTACAGCTAATGACGTAAGAGATTTCGCATGGACCTCATCCAGGAAGTTCGTATGGGACGGAATGCGTGTTACTATTCCTGAAAATAACAATAAAGTGATGGCCATGAGTTTCTACCCTAAAGAATCTTATAACCTTTACAGAAAATACTCAACAAAAGCTGTTGCCCATACCATCAAAACTTATTCTGAATTCACAATTCCTTATCCCTATCCGGTAGCACAGTCTGTAGAGGCAGCCAACGGAATGGAATATCCAATGATCTGTTTCAATTACGGAAGAACGGAAAAGGACGGAACTTATTCTGAAGGAACCAAAAACGGAATGATCGGAGTAGTGATCCACGAAGTCGGACATAATTTTTTCCCGATGATCATTAACTCAGATGAAAGACAGTGGAGCTGGATGGATGAAGGCCTAAATACCTTCACGGAATATCTTACGGAAGAAAAATGGGATAATAAATTTCCTTCAAAGAGAGGTCCGGCATGGACAATCACAGACTATATGAAGCTGCCGAAAGATCAGCTGGAACCAATCATGAGTAATTCTGAAAACATTATCCAGTTTGGCCCGAATGCTTACTCAAAACCAGCAACAGGTTTAAATATCCTTCGTGAAACCATTATGGGAAGGGAGCTTTTTGACAAAGCTTTTAAAACATATGCTAAAAGATGGGCCTTCAAGCACCCTGAGCCAGCAGATTTCTTCCGTACAATGGAAGATGCCAGCGGTGAAGACCTTGACTGGTTCTGGAGAGGATGGTTCTACGGAACAGATCCTGTAGATATTGCGATCGATAAGGTGACTGTTGCTACTCCGGACCTAAACACCCCACCAAAAGAAGTTAAGAAAATAAAATATAAAGTGGAAAAGCCACTTCAAAATTCATTTGAAGATATTTCAAAAATCAGAAACAGAGAAGATAAAAACATTACTTTCTATGTGGATAAAGACAAGGAATTGCAGGATTTCTACTACAGATATGACAGAGGCCAGGAAAAAGTAGACAATGATAAAGAATATACTGTAAAAGCAGAAGCGGGTATTCCTTTGGATGCTAAGGATAAAGAGAAGTTCAAAAATCTTACAGGCTATCAGATTGACTTCGTAAACAAAGGTGGTCTTGTAATGCCGATCATTCTTGAATTCACTTTTGAAGACGGATCAAAACTGTATGACAAATCATCCGCACAGATATGGAGACAGAATGAGCAAAAGGTTTCAAAGACTTATTATTTTGATAAAAAGATCAAATCTATACAGCTTGATCCGATGAGGGAAACTGCGGATATTGATACTTCCAATAATTTATGGAACAGTGGCGGTGCAGATGGTCAGGTTTCAAAATTCCAGTTGTTTAAACAGAAACAAGGTGCCGGTCCGGTAAGAGGAGGAGCCAGCGGAAAAGAAAATCCGATGCAGGCCGCCGGAAAGAAATCATAAACTAAAAAAGGTTGTTTCACATTTGAGACAACCTTTTTTATTGAACCTAGATTTTGACTAAAGTCTTTTTAGATATCTTTAAATTATACATCTAAAAAATCTGCATAATCTGTGTAATCTGCGAGAGATTTTTTAAACGCAAAGTTTTACTCTTCTTTGAAAACATTTAGAGTGCAAAGAGTGAATCAATTTTTCAAATTGATCTGACGAAGCTGCCTTTATAATCAATTCATATAAGCTTTTAAAGAGTTTTTATATGTTCTTCCAAGCGGAAGCTTTTCCCCGTCTTTTAGATATACATGAGCCGTATCGTACGAACTGATATGGGAAGACAGGACAATATATGACTTATGAATCCTGATGAACCCCAAATTCTGAAATTTCTCTTCAAAATTAGACATCCGTTCAAGAAGCATATACCTTTTCAGATGCGTCACCAAAATTATATATTCCCCGAATCCCTGCACCCAGCGTACATCATCCAGAAGAACTTTGTTCATCACATAATTGGATTTAAACATGATAAAATCTTCCTTTTTCTGATGTTCCGCAGAGTTTTTAAACTGCAGGAAGTCTTTTGCTTTATTAATAGCTTTTCTGAATGTTTCAAAATCCACAGGCTTTACAAGATAATGTACAACGTCCAGTTCAAAAGCTTTGACCGCATATTGCGTTTCCAGAGTAAGAAATATGCACAACGGTTTGTAAGGAAGCTGATGTAAAAGCTCAATTCCGTTGATATAAGGCATATTGATATCCAGAATCACCAGATCTATCCTGTTCTGTTTAAGGTATTCCAGCGCTTCTTCCGGATTCTGAAAAACCTTCAGCAGATCCACACCTTCCATCTGTTCGCAATACTTCTGGATAAGCTGGAGAGCCGGATATTCATCGTCAACACTTACGATCGTCAGATTAGCCATTACAATTTTATTTTTAAAATAGTCTGATAGTTATTGTTTTCTGCAGGTTCAGATATAAAGGTGAATCTTCCTGCATAATTTTTTTCCAAAATGTTGATCACTGCTTCATTACCCAAACCACTGTCATTCATATTATTAACGGAGTTCCTTTTCTTTGCCACAGAATTTTGGACCTCAAACAAAAGCACCTGATCCTGTATTTTATAATTGACATTGATGTAACTCCCCTCTTCTATTCCCACCGCAGAATGTTTCAAGGCATTTTCAAATAAAGTGAGACACACCGAAGGCGGAATATCAATTAATTCCAGAGTCTCTTCATCTTCAATATTGAAATGAATCTTCAATACATTATTGTACTTTAACTGATAAAGCCCTGCAAGTGATTTAATTGATGAAAACTCCTGAGCCATACTTATTTTCTCTTTACTTGTATCGTAAATCACATACTGAAGCAGTTTGCTGAGCTGTAAGATAGATTCCGAAGTATTTTCTGAAGGCTGGAAACTTTTGGAATAGATATTATTAAGGGTATTCAGTAAAAAATGAGGATTCATTTTAGATTTCAAAAGATCCAGATACAGCTGGTCTTTTTCCTCACCCAGGTCTTTAAAATCCTGTTCAATGAGGAATTTATCCTTCGTAATACCAAGAAATGAGGCAACTAATATTACAATTCCCTGCGCAGTATACACATTATACAAAAATTTGGTATTGGAAAGGTTCTCATTAAAATGCATCTGAAACACTGCAGGTTCCAACAGAATTCTAAAAAGACTTGAGACAAGAAAAGTAATCAGTGCGAAGAGGATGAACTCGGGATATTTATTGGAAAGATAGAATTCCGGGACGAGATAAAAATAGACAACGCTGTAAATTCCGACATTAAAAATAACAACGGACAAAACACTCCAGATGAGTTCCGGAACATCCAAAAAGTAGTTTTCGGTAAAAAAAGTGATGATAATGAAGACCAAAAGGAAAAAAATATGCTGAAACTTCAGTAAAAGTCCCCAATGATATTCCATCAGTCTTTTCAGAATTTTTGCATTAAACAAAATCCTGAAAACCAATAATATAAATACAATATTTATAATTAAAAACATCTAAAAATCCCAATTTTCAATCTTTCAAATATACCATCTTTTTCAGCCTGTCCTGCAGTTCACTGATAAAAACTGTCATTGATTGAAAAATAAATCTGCGGCTGGTTCTTATAAATATATTTGAGACATCAGGATATTAACTCAATATTACATGAAAATTAAATTCAAATTAACCATCATTTTGCTGCTGGCAATAATTGGCCAAACAAAGGCGCAAAGCCGTGATAACTACAATATGTGGTTCCAGTATCTGATGTCGGCAAAACTGACGGATAAAAGTACGCTGACAGCTCTGTCGCAGTATCGTTCTTTTGATCTTGCCTATGACACCAGGCTTTTTCTTGTTTCTGCTTATGTAGATTATGAGGTAGCCAACGACGTGAAACCTGCTGCCGGATTTATGTTTCTGGTACTGGATTCTTATAAATCTGATAATACTAAAAAAGAGAGGTATGAAAAAAGACCCTTCCAGCAGGTGACTCTTGGAGGTAATATCGGAAGAACTTCTGTTTCACACCGTTTCCGCGTGGAAGAAAGGTTTATAAGCAATCCCAATGAATTTATCGTCAGACTCCGTTACCTGATTTCTCTGAAAATTCCTTTTAACAGAGCCGGAGAAAAAGAAAAGCTATACGGTATCCTGAAAAATGAATTAAGGATGAATGTGGTAAAAGAAGATCCTTTTGACAGCAACCGATTAACAGCCGGGCTCGGAATTAAGGTTGGTAAAAACTCAGCAATTGAGGTAGCTTTCATCAATCAGTTGGAAACCGGATCTACAAGCAATTACGGCTACATCGGCTACAGAAACAGCTTCGACTGGAGAAAAAACAAAAATAAGTAACTATAAAATCAAATCATCAATGCTTACATTCCTTGGATTCCTCATGATTCTGATCTTCATGGTCCTGATCATGAACAAAAAAATGACTCCGCTCACAGCTTTGGTTATCGTACCTGTAACCATAGCTCTTTTTGCAGGTTTCGGACCTGAACTGGGAGACATGATGAAAAACGGTGTTAAAGAAATCGCTCTTACAGGTGTGATGCTGATCTTTGCCATTTTGTATTTCAGTTTAATGATCGATACTGGGCTTTTTGAGCCTTTAGTGAACATCATTTTAAAAGCTGTTGGAGACAATCCTATCAAAACAACAATAGGAACTGCCATTCTTACAGCATTGGTCTCACTGGATGGCGACGGTTCTTCTACCTATTTAATTGTAGTAGCTGCTATGCTTCCACTTTATAAAAAACAGGGCATGAATCCGCTAATCCTTACCTGTATCATTATGCTTGCCGGGCAGATTATGAACATCCTTCCATGGGGAGGTCCTACAGCTAGGGTAATGAGTTCCCTAAAACTTGGACATACAGAAATTTTTGTTCCTATGATCCCCATTATGGCAATAGGAATTCTATGGGTGATATTCGTTGCCTACATTTTAGGAAGAAGAGAGAAAATAAGAATTGCCAAACATGGAAAATTCACGAATTATAACAGCAATGATATTATTGGCGAGGTAGATCCTAAACTCCGCCGTCCGAAACTGATTCTGATTAATCTTATTCTTACAATCACCCTTCTAGTAGTAATGATATTGGATCTTGTCCCTTTGGGTATTGCCTTTATGATTGCTTTCTGTATAGCTTCTATTATCAATTATCCAAAACTGAAAGATCAGCAGAAAATTATTTCCAAGCATGCAGGAAATGCTTTATCCGTAGCAGGAATGATCTTCGGGGCAGGGATTTTCACAGGAATTTTGAATGGTTCAGGCATTATGCAGGCGATGGGAAACAGCATGATAGAAATAGTACCGAAAAGCTGGGGAGGTTATCTGAATATTGTAACCGCTTTATTCAGTATTCCGCTTACGTTTTTCCTTTCGAATGATGCTTATTACTTTGGAATATTACCTATTATCGTTGCTACCGGCCATCAGCTGGGGATTTCAACGGAAATATTAGGAAGAGCCAGTCTTATCGGGCAAGGCTCCCATCTTCTGAGTCCGTTAGTTCCATCAACTTACCTATTGGTATCGTTAGCAGGGGTAGAATTTTCGGATCATTTGAAATATACTCTGAAATGGGCTTTGGGTTCTTCCATTGTAATGCTTCTGGCAGCACTGATTCTTGGGGTTATTTAATTTTGAATTCGATAATTATCATTATATTTCGGATGTATAATCAAATACCGGTTTTGTACAGACCGTATATTTTTTCAGATGAATCTTTTTGAAACAAAGAAAACATTCACAGGAAGGTATTTAAAAAATCTTACCTTATATGTATTTGCCGCAATTCTCGGTGGAGTGCTTACAGGATATTATGCCCCTGAGGCAAGCATTCAGCTGGGAATTGTAAGCCGGTATTTTTTTATGATTCTGGAAATAATCATTCTTCCTGTTATTTTCATGGCGATTATGTACGGGATCTGTCAGCTTTCAGGAATTAAAAACGCAAGCAGTATTGTCTGGAAAACCATTCTATACTTTCTGATCATTAGTTCTATTGCTATTATTTTAGGATTTATTTTCGGTTTTGCCGTAAAACCCGGAGCAGATACGGGCATTGATCCTGCTAAAATTAGTAAATCACTTCCCAAAACCTTTGAAATTAACAGTTCCACTATATCCGGTGCTTTATACCTCAACAGGCACGGAATTTTTCTTATTGTGTCAATTCTTGCAGGAATTTTCATGAATCTTTCCGGTGCAAGAGACAAATTTCTGAACTTATTGGACCGTGGGCTTAAGGTTTTTTATACTGTGATCAAGTATCTCTATATTATTCTGCCTGTTATTATTTTCTGCAATATCGCGTATGGAGTTTCTGTATATGGCATCAATACGCTTTTGCCACTAAGTAAAGTTGTAGCAACAGTATATCTGGCTGATATTGTCTTTATCATCGGGATTTTGGGAATTGTTTCTTATCTGTTTAAAATTCAGCTCTGGAAATTTTTGCTTGATTTAAAAGAGGAGATTATCCTTGTAGTCACTACATCATCCTCCAAAACAGCTTTTCCTCTGATCTTTGAAAAAATGGAGTCTGAAGGCTACAGCAGGAAGATTTTAAGGTTTGTAATTCCGTTGGGATATAATTTTAATCTTTCGGGCGCGTGTATTTATATTTCGGTTACATGCTGTTTCCTGATCCAGTTTTACAATATTTCATTGACCGTCACCGATTATCTGTGGCTTTTCGTCATTATTTCCGTAACCTCAAAAACGGCATCCGGTGTTCCGGGTTCAGGATTTCTTGCTCTTATTTTCACTTTGAACAGGTTTGGGAAAATTCCTTTAACGGATATTGCACTCCTTTACAGTGTGGACCGTTTTATGAATGAAGCAAGATCGGTAACAAATTTTATAAGTATTGCTATTTCCGGGGCGGTTATTTCAAAAATAAACCAGGCTTCAAAAAATCATGAAATACAATAATATTTTTTTGCCGGATCTGGTACAACAGTTATCTTAACATTCATCCCTCTACAATTTACTGATTTACATTAATTTGATTCAATTTTAAATTATACTTATCTCTATAAATGTGTAAATTTGAATCAATAAAAAAACTTAAAAACCACCTGAATGAAAAAAACTGCTTTACTTTTTGTAATGTCACTGATCATTTTTGCCTGCAAGAAAAATGATACCGAAAAGAGAACATTAAAAGCATCAAATTATAATGATGAAAGTACAGAATACTATAACAACTATTCCGAAAATGAATATAATGATGATGAATATACTGAAAGTGATGATGAGCAGAATGAAAATTATTATGACGAAGAGCAAGAAAACGAAAATTCTTTTGAGGATGGAAAAAGAGTCTACAATGGAACTCTTCCTGCTACTGTAAGATATTATAATCCTGAAACCGGATATTCAAATACCTACACTCTAGATGTAGATGTAAATAATGGAGAAGTTGAACGAATAAATTTCCCTAAAGGAGGTTGGCTAGATGATGATGTTCATCCTATTGAAAGCCGGCTCTCTTCTGAAGAATTAGATGAAAATGGAACAGCAACATTGAAAGATAGTGATGGAAGAACATTTGAAGTAGAAATTGATGATTGATAAGCCTTGGTATAAAAAATAAAGAATCAAAAGTTTACTATGTCAGTAAGCTTTTTCTTTTTTTAGACATTGGTCCGAATTAAAAATCCACAACTACCCTATTACTGATAGATTATTAAAACACTGATTTTCAAAATACAAACTACAACAATTAATCTACAAACAGTGAATAACGCATTTATATTTTCCTTATCTTTGAATAACAATCACACCAAATCGTCAAAAATCCTGATTGACATTAAATGCTCAGGAATGTAAAACAAATTAAATATTAATCATGAAAAATGCTAAATCATTAAGCAGAGACGCTCAAAAATCCATTGTAGGAGGAGCGGCCAGACTTGTTTGCTGCGAATGGAACGAACAAGGAAAATGCACTTTATGGATTGGGCCGGGACAATACTGCCCTTAATTCACAGAATTATTAGAGTTAAATACTGAAAGCCGGAAAATTTCCGGCTTTATTTTTTTCATTTTTCTGCCAAATTTTCACACTCGAAAATAAAAGTCTGCCATTTCATCCGCCAGTGTCTCATGGCATACATTTAGAGAATTACAAGACAGAAATAATTAAAAAATAAATATATTATGTCAGTAAACTTTAAACCATTAGCAGACAGAGTTCTTATTGAGCCTATCGCTGCCGAAACTAAAACAGCTTCAGGTATCATTATCCCGGATACGGCAAAAGAAAAGCCGCAGGAAGGTACTGTAGTGGCAGTAGGTCCTGGTAAAAAAGATGAGCCAACAACGGTTCAGGTAGGTGACAAAGTTCTTTATGGAAAATATTCAGGTTCTGAATTAAAGCTGGAAGGAAAAGATTATTTAATTGTTAAGGAAGGAGATTTACTTGGGGTAATCGGGTAAGATTCCAGATACAAGACATCAGATTTCAGACTTAAAACTGAATAAAAAAATAATTCTAAAATAATGCTTGGCGTCTAATATCTGACGTCTAACATCTAATATCTAAATAAAATGGCAAAAGAAATAAAATTCGATATTGAATCAAGAGACGCTTTAAAAAGAGGAGTTGATGCATTGGCTAATGCAGTAAAGGTAACTTTAGGACCAAAAGGTAGAAACGTTGTGATTGAAAAATCTTTCGGGGCACCTCACGTAACTAAGGATGGTGTTTCTGTGGCAAAAGAAATCGAACTTGAAGACAGAGTAGAAAATATGGGAGCGCAGATGGTAAAAGAAGTGGCTTCCAAAACTAATGATATTGCAGGAGACGGTACTACTACCGCTACTGTATTGGCACAGGCTATCGTAAGAGAAGGTCTTAAGAACGTAGCTGCAGGTGCTAACCCAATGGATCTGAAAAGAGGGATCGACAAAGCTGTTTCCACAGTTGTTGAGAACCTTAAAGCTCAGTCTCAGGAGGTTGGAGATTCTACAGACAAAGTAAAGCAGGTTGCTTCAGTTTCTGCTAACAACGACGAAACTATCGGTGCTTTGATCGCTGAAGCTTTCGGAAAAGTGGGTAAAGAAGGGGTAATTACTGTAGAAGAAGCTAAAGGTATCGATACAACGGTTGATGTTGTAGAAGGTATGCAGTTCGACAGAGGATACCAGTCGCCTTACTTCGTGACTAATCCTGAGAAAATGCTTGCTGAAGTAGAAAACCCATACATTCTTTTGGTAGAGAAAAAAATCTCTTCCATGAAAGAATTGCTTCCGGTTCTTGAGCCAATTGCTCAGGGTGGAAAATCTCTATTGATTATCTCTGAAGAAGTGGAAGGTGAAGCTTTAGCTACTTTGGTGGTAAACAAACTGAGAGGTTCTCTTAAAATTGCTGCTGTAAAAGCTCCGGGATTCGGGGACAGAAGAAAAGCAATGCTGGAAGATATCGCGATCTTAACAGGTGGTCAGGTAATTTCTGAAGAGCAAGGTTTCACCATGGAAAACATTTCTCTGGATATGCTTGGAACTGCTGAAAAAGTGACTATTGATAAAGACAATACAACGATCGTAAACGGTGGTGGTGACGAAGCTAAAATCAAAGGAAGAGTAGCTCAGATCAAAGCACAGATGGAAACTACAACTTCTGACTACGACAGAGAAAAACTTCAGGAAAGACTGGCTAAGTTAGCCGGTGGTGTTGCCGTACTTTACGTAGGTGCTGCTTCTGAAGTGGAAATGAAGGAGAAAAAAGACAGAGTTGACGATGCGCTACACGCTACAAGAGCAGCTGTAGAAGAAGGTATTGTTGCAGGTGGTGGTGTTGCTTTAGTAAGAGCAATCTCTGCTTTGGACAACCTTACAGGGATCAATTCTGACGAAACTACAGGAATCAAAATCGTGAAAAGAGCTATTGAGGAGCCATTAAGACAAATCGTTGCCAATGCAGGCGGTGAAGGTTCTGTAATCGTTGCCAAAGTAGCAGAAGGAAGCGGAGACTTCGGATACAACGCAAAAACTGACGAGTATGTAAACATGCTTGAAGCAGGTATCATAGATCCTACCAAAGTAACAAGAGTTGCCCTTGAAAACGCAGCTTCTGTTTCCGGAATGCTTCTTACCACTGAATGTGTAATCACTGAAGTGAAAAAAGACGAGCCAGCTATGCCAATGGGTGGTGGAATGCCAGGAATGATGTAACAGCTGTTGCTGAGACAATTTAATATACTAACCGTTCTATTTTATAGAGCGGTTTTTTTATTTGAATTATGGTTTTCCGTAAGGAAATATTACTTTAATACTTTAATTTAGTCAACCAAGTTTTATTATAAAAAATTATATATTAATAATAAAAAGTATTTTTTACGTTTTAACAAATGCATATATTTGATTATATCTTAAAAATTAATAATGAAAAAAATTGCAATTTTTAACCATAAAGGAGGGGTTAGCAAAACAACGACAACTTTTAATTTGGGTTGGATGTTAACCAAATTGGGCAAAAGAGTTTTATTAGTAGATGCTGATTCACAATGTAATCTTAGCTTATACACTATAGGCAATAAAAGGTATGAAGAACTTTTAGATGATAGTTATAAACACAATATTAAAGATGCTTTAGAACCAGCATTCAAAGCAAGGCCTAAATTAATTGAAGCTATTGATTGTCTAAATCCAAAATCCAATGAAAAACTCTTTCTTTTACCTGGTCATTTAGATTTAACTGAATATGAAGTTGCATTAGGTGTCTCATTTCAACTATCAAATGCTCTAGGTACTCTTAAAAACTTACCCGGATCATTTAACTATTTAATTGAAAAAACAGCAGCTAAATACAACATTGATTATGTATTAATAGATATGAACCCAAGTTTGAGCTCAATAAATCAAGATCTGTTTATTTCATCTGATTATTTTTTAGTTCCAACATCACCAGATTTATTTTCGTTAATGGCAATTAATTCATTGGCACGAATCTTACCTCAATGGGAGCGTTGGGCACTAACAGCTAGACCAATTTTTTCTGATTCTGAATATCCTTTACCAGAAACTTCTCCTAAATTTCTAGGGTATACAATAAATGATTTCAATCTCTCATCAGGAATGCCTTCATCATCATTTATTAAAATTATGAATAGAATAAGTGATGCTGTTCATAACGGCCTAGTTCCTGAGTTAGCAAAAGTAAATCTAACCTTAGATCAAGAGAAGTACCATAAAGCATCTAGGTTAAATAATAAATTAAAAAGCCAAAGGGAAATTGACAAATACTGTCTAGGTGAAATATCGAATTTTAATAAATTGATTGCATTATCAAATACATTGTCAATTCCTATTTATAATATTGATCCTAAAAGAGCAAATCTAGGAGTTTCTCAGGAAAGAACATTAAATTGGTTTAATTTACTTTATAAAACAATAGCTGAAAAAATTATAATATTAACTAAAAATGAGTAATCCCCTAAATATATTTGATAAAAATATTGAAAGCATTAATTCATTGGCTAGTATATACATGTATTTTGAAAATAATAAAGTGGAAGCTTTGGACTTTACAGAAATTTTACGTGCCGAATTTGTACTATTAGTTAGTGCTTTTGATCACTATGTTCACGAATTAGTTAAAGAAGGTATGCTTGCAATTTTTGAAGGAAGTAAATCTACTAACAAAAATTTTGATAATTTTACGATTACATTGAAAACTCTAAATCTAATTCTATCAACAGATGAACAACATGAAAAGAAAGCAATTCTTGATGGAGAAATAAAAAAAATTACTGCTAAAGATTCTTACCAGTCACCATCAAGCATTGAAAAAGCTCTCGGTTTCATTGATTTTACAAATGTCTGGAATACTATTAGTCCAGAAATGGGCATTCCTCCAAAAGATATCAAAGATAGGCTAGCGCTTATTGTAAATAGACGTAATAAAATAGCCCACGAAGCTGATTTTGATTATACCTTAGGATCAAAAAATCCGATTGATAGAGGGCTAGTAGACGATGTCAGGAATTTTATTATAAAACTTGTTAAAGCTATACATTCTCAAATATAACAATTAAGACTTAGCTTCTTCATCTAAAGAAATTCTTCACCATTACCAAAAGTAATTATTTTACATTCGTTAAATAAAAATAATCCCTTTATAGCAAGCTCCGAAGTCTTAAGACTTCGGAGCTTAGTTTTTATTCTATTTTAAAATCAAATAATTCTTGCGGATGAACTTCTAAACCTTTAGCCAATTCCTGTATTGTTGAAATCCTTAAATCAACTTCTCCTTTTTCAATTTTGCTGATATTACTATGGTCTACATCACATTTCTGAGCTAATTCCCGATAGCTTAAACCCATCTTCTTCCTAAATTTTTCAACTCTTTTACCAAAAGCTATTCGAAATTCAATTCTGTCCATTACAATACCATTATCAGAGCAATTTGGAAAGTTTATAATAAAAAAATGTAGTTGAATTAACCTACAATTCAAAAATTATATTATATTTGTACAATAAGCTACAATAAATGTAGCTTTGCGATACTTCAAAGAATAAAAGAAGCTATTGCTTAGAATCTTGCTTTTGAAAACTGGTAATTTTTAATAGGAACAAGACGATAAGCAGGAAGCTCACGACCTAGGCGTGGGCTCTCTTATCTGTTCCAAGGTATACCAGTGCCTCAAAAGCGGATATTGTAGAGTCTCATGCCGTTTTTATTTTCATGCTGTTCTGTTTTTCTACAATCATCTTTTCTAAGCCTGCTTTACAACATAAGTATCATGATACGGTACAATGGGGTGTACAATCCATTGCGGCTTTAGGGCTTTTAGAAAAACACAAATTCTATCATACTCATTTGGCTTGTATGGGAAGGAAGTTCAGGCGGGCTTCCTCCTTTACGGCCAGTAAAATCGTACAGTAAAAAAATACAAACTCATGAAAAAAAACAGAACAGACTTTCAATCCCGGCTTGGCAAAGGCCGGAAGAAACATTGCGGCACACAGCTAATGGAAAACTATTTTAAGCTTAATGACCTGACAGCATCCAAAGAGCTGCTAAACGACATTATAAGTTATGCGGTAAAAAGAAATAGCTGGATAAAAGAACATCCGTCCGTTCTCCTTCATTTTAAGCAGGCTATGCAGTCATTCATCCGTGCAGGCTACCTCATAGCGCTACAGGAAAAGAAACGGGCTACAACTATTCAGTTGGAAGAAGTTTCTCCACTAGTTCTTGGCTTACTTTCCGAGAAAGAATACCAAAATCCCCTGTTGGTCTTTAAAAAAGCATTCAAAGAATACACCATCAAGGAATTTGATTATTTTATGTCCGGCATGGTCTATTTCTCACTGGGAATCTATGATCACCTACCGGAAAGGAATATGATAAGCCCATACATTCACCTGACCAAAATGCTGGATGCAGCGTACCTCATTATTGAAAGAAGAGGGAAAAGATGAACCTTGTACAATGTCTTCAAACCTCAAGCAATGAATTAAGTTTTTTATAAAATTTCGCTAATTAAAAACAACATTTTGCAATTTCATAGGTTAATATTGGCGTAATGTGTAAATTTGGATGCTGTAGGCAATTTGCAGCCTCACAAATCAGATGATGAACAATTTAAACGAACAATCAAAGAACAATCGACACAGGGTTCCCCGCATTTTCTACGTACTTACTATCTTTGGAGTCATGAACCTTTTAACCATGTTCAGCAGCCCCGCCTGGGCTAATATCCGAGGAGTAGATATTGTACGTCTCATCGGCACAGGTATGTGCTTTGGAGGGGCAATCATGTCTTTTGTGGCATACTTTCTAGACCGTCGCTCATCTTAAAAAATATGTATTTACGATTGACCAGAAGAGGAAAAAAGAGAAATACAGCATATCGCTTAGATAATTCAATATACTACCCGTTCTATTCTACAGGGCGGTTTTTTATATTATATTTGACAACTAATCATGAAATAGCCCAAAATGAAAATCAACTTTTTTTCTAACTTATATATTTGGTTATTACTAATAGCTTTACCACAAATTGTATTTTCACAATCAACCGATTTTACTATTAAGGATGTAAAGTTTGAAAGCCAGGGTATCACTCTTGCAGGCTCAATTTTAAAGCCTGAAAAACCATTGGCAGCAGTTGTAATTGTTCACGGATCTGACCCGGTAAAAAGAGAAATGGACTTCGCAAAACGCCTTGCTAAAGAAGGCATTGCTGTATTGACGTATGACAAACGCGGAGTTGGAGAATCTGGCGGTGTGTACGTAGGACCATCTGTTGGCACGAATAATATCGATCCTGCTAATCTTAATCTATTAGCTCAAGATGCCAATGCTGCAGTAAAAACATTTCAAGCCTATTTAAAGGATAAAAAAACATCAATTGGATTAGTGGGTTTCAGTCAGGCAGGATGGATCATCCCGATTGCTGCAAGCAAAGATCCACAAATTGATTTTATGGTATTATTTAGCTGCCCTACCATTACAACTCTGGAGCAACTTCGCTTTCAGTTTTACACGAATGGGAACAATCAATTTTGGGAAAATCACACAGAAGCAGATGCCATTGAGCATACCAGAAATGATCCGGACAAATATCAGTTTACAGCGACTGACCCCAAAACCTATCTGAATACCCTTTCAATTCCCGGGCTTTGGCTTTTCGGTGAAAAGGATATACAGATTCCGGTAAAGTTGTGTATAGAACAATTGAATACACTTAAAGTTCAAGGCAAGCCCTTCGAATATACTTTCTTTTCTAAACTGGGACACAATACTTCCTCTAGTGATGATACAGCTCCTGTTGATATTGCTGTACAATGGATCAAGCAGAAAGCTTTGGATATTAAAAAATCTAAATTTTCAAAATAAAGCAGAGCTTGGGCGGAGTACAGGGAATGGTGTAACAACATATTGCTGAAACAATTTATATACTAACAGCTCTATTTTCGTAGGGCGGTTTTTTATATTATATTTAACAACTAACCATGAAAAATAATCCAAAATGAAACGAATACTACAATTTACATTATTGATCAGCTCAATTTGTTTGTTTTCTCAAAATTTAGAGAAGAAAATTTCAAACGAAATTTGTACCTGCTTAGGAAATGTAGAAAATTTAAAAGATCCTGAAAAAAAACTGGAAGAATGTGGCAAAAAAATTTTTGACAATAACTATACTGAAATTGTTAAAAAATTCAATGATCCTCAGAATACAAAAACAAAAGACATTGAAGATTATTATGTTTCTATTGAAGGACTTTTGCTAAGTAATTGTAAAAGTTTTTTAGAATACAGAAAAAAAGAATTTGTCCGCGAAAAGCAAGAAAGCATCTCTAATTGTGACGATATTAAAACAGGAGTTTATTATTATGAAACGCTGCAAAAAAGAGAAAAATCGTACTTAACATTTACAAAAAATGAAGTTATCGAAACCAGAAAAAACAATGTTTATTCAATTAATAAAATTGAATGGACTGATAAATGTACATACAAATTAAATCTGCTGGAAACTAACAGTAATTATGATGAAACCTATCTCAAAAATAAATCACTGATTTTCAGAGTAATTGAAAACTCCCCAACATACTTTGTTGTACAAACCGAATATTTTGAAAATGGCGGTTTAAATAATGTAAAAATTTTTAAACTTCCCTTTATCAATGAATAAAAACCTATATAATATTGGCAAAATTTAGGCTTCAATCGGAAAACCTTGCCTTCGGTAATATCAAAACCATTAGCAAAAATTTCATCCAAAAACGTCAATAAGTTAAAATTAAAATGAGCTATTATCAATTCAACTTTTATCACGACAATGAATACCTTTCAATAATTAAGATTGAAATAATAAAACTCATTGAAATATATGATGAAGAAATTAATTACTATAAAAAATTCTGTAAAAACCTCCCTAAAGATGCACCAAGACATACTGAGTATAATTCGATCCTGAATATTAGATCTGAATTAGTTGAAGCATTAAATCATAACAAAAATTTGGATTTTAAAGATAACACAAACTACATAGCATCATTTTCACAGAAGGCTATAAGAAAAAATGAATACATTTCTATGTATTGTGTTAAATGTGAAACTAATTATAGCAGAGACGAAATTAATTCAGAAAACTGGTCAATAGGTTCAGGATTAGTTGCTTCGGGAGGAAAAACATTATTTTGCAGAGAACATCACCTATTGTTTGGATGGATGGAATGGAACTCTTAAAAGAAACTTCTGCTAACAAGAGTTTCGCAATAGTAGGAGGAAACTGCAAAATTGACATTTTGTGATGTCAATTGCCCGTCCGTCTAAAAACCATGAAACAACCGTAATCAAAGACAACCGAAGAATTAATGACAAATAAATTCCCAGCCATAAACAGCACACTTTCACCCAATGAACTTGGCCAACTTATTCAACAAAAATATAACCTAAGCAACAAGACCGAATGCAGCATTTTTCGATTGGCCATGAACCATTTATACATTGTTCAGGATGGCGGGCAAAAATATGTTTTCAGGGTTTACACACAAAATTGGCGGACAAAATCAGAAATTGAAGAAGAATTAAGATTATTAGTTCACTTAAAAGAACACAACAAACAGGTTGCTTATCCCATTGCCGACAAGTCGGGCGAATATTTACAGGAAATTGAAGCACCGGAGGGAAAAAGATTCGGTGTTTTATTTTCATATGCCAAAGGCACAAAGACCGCAAAATTTTCACCTCAGGCAAGTTTTCTAATTGGGCAGGCATTGGCAAAAGTTCATCAATCAGCAGAAAATTTCGAACTATCAAGGATATCTTACAATACCCAAAACCTGCTCAATAATCCTGTTTTAAGAATAAAAAAGTTCTTTAATAAAACCAACAGCGAAATTGAATTTTTGGAGAAACTATCTGCTTTTTTAACACTTAAAATTAACAACATTGACCAGCAGAACATGAGATACGGAAGCGTGCATCTTGACGTTTGGTTTGACAATCTGCACATTGACGATGAAAATGAAATCACGTTTTTTGACTTCGATTTTTGTGGCAACGGCTATTTATGTTTTGACATTTCTTATTTCCTGTTTCAGTTACTGGCGACCAATTTAAATGAAGAAGAATATCAATTAAAAGCAGACCATTTTTTAAAAGGATACGAAACAGTAACAGAAATCAGCAACGAAGAAAAAGAGTTTTTGCCTTTTGCCTGTTTAGCCATTATGACCTATTACATAAGTGTTCAATGCGACAGATTTGATTATTGGACCAATATTTTCCTGAATGAAGACCATCTGAAAAGAATGGTTGGAAATTTAAAACGATGGATTGCTTACCATAAAATTGAAATAGAATAATATAACGGTCAGCGACCGAGGCAAATTAATATACTAACCGTTCTACTTTTTGTGGGGCGGTTTTTTTATTTGAATTATGGTTTTCCGTAAGGAAATAGTATATTTAATAATTAACAAATAGATAGCTAAAACAACACTTTCGCAATTTTATACACTGCATATTGACGCAATGCGTAAATTTGGATGTTAGCAGAAATTTTAAACAAACACTCGCCACAAATGAAATTTATTATATTTTTTCTTGGAATTTCTACATTTTGCTTCTCGCAAAAATTCACTTTTATTTACGAAGCAAAATTCAGACTAAATTCAGAAAAACCAGATGATGTTAATTCCGATAATATGATTTTGGATTTAAAAAATAATACTTCAATTTTTAGAGATTCACAAGACAAAAAATCTGATTCAGTAAAGTTGAATAATGGAAACGGAAGGTATAAAATGGGTGTTGAAAACCAATTCTATATCAAAAAGAATCTAACTCAAAAAAAAATTGAAAAAGTAATAACTTATTTGAGAACAGATTATCTTCTTCCCATTGAGGAAATATTAAATTGGAAAATAACTTCCGAACAAAAAATGATTGGAAAATATAAATCTCAAAAAGCCGAAACAAATTATGGAGGGAGAAACTGGATTGCTTGGTTTACTACAGAATTACCTTTCAGCGATGGTCCATATGTTTTCAATGGTTTACCCGGGTTGATTGTTTCTGTTCAAGACTCAAACAATGAATATTCATTTAATTTGATAGAAGTCAAAAAAGGCGGAAATATTTTTGACGCACGCACAAAACCAATAAAAATTGATTGGAAAAAATATGAAACACTTGCAAAATCATTTTTTAATGATCCTTATGATATAAATACAAAAGTGGCAATGGGAAAAACAGTTACATTTACCAGCCCGAATGGTATTGTAATGGATATTTCAGTAAAGACTAAAGAAATGCAAAAAAATATTTTACAAGAAAATAATCCTATTGAATTAAATCACAAAATAAACTACAAATAAAAACTTCCTCCAACATTGTATTAGTAAAATACGGAAAAAATGCAAAATAGAATAAAAAAAGACAAATCCCAGCTCTTGCTAGGATTTTTTCTTTATTTCTATTTCTTTTACAAATTCGTATTTCTCTTCCAAAATTGGCAGTTCTGGCCAGAAGTCTTTTGGAGAGCATCCCAAAGCTTTTGATATTAAGTTTAAGCTTTTAATATTATATTTTGCCGTTTTGGAATGTGCTTCAATATCTGAAATATAACTTGTACTCTTGCCAATAGCTAAAGAAAGTGAAGTTTGGCTAATACCTCTCTGTTCTCTTATTTCTTTCACTTTTGAAATTATAAATCGTTCTATTTCGTCTAAAGAATCATGCATAGTGACAAAGTGAGCCAAAAACAAAATAAAAAACTAAGGACTATAGTCCTGTATTTTAAAAATATTATTATATTTGGAAAAGATTATTCATTAGAGTAATTTTGCGATACTTCAACGAAATATAGAAGCTATTGCTTAGAATCTTGTAATAGAAAACTGGTAATTTTTAAGAGACAAGAAGATAAGCAGGAAGCTCACGACCTAGGCGTGAGCTCTCTTATCTGTCTCAAGGTATACCAGTACCCCTATTACAGATATTGTAGAGTCTCATGCCGTTTTTATTTTCATGCCGTTCTGTTTTTCTACAATCATTTTTTCTAAGCCTGCTATACAACATAAAGTATCATGATACGGTACAATGGGGTGTACAATCCATTGCGGCTTTAGGGCTTTTAGAAAAACACAAATTCTATCATATTCATTAGGCTTGTATCGGAAGGAAGTTCAGGCGGACTTCTTCCTTTACAGCCAGTAAAATCGTGCAATAAAAAATACAAACTCATGAAAAAAACCGGAACAGACTTTCAATCCCGGCTTGGGAAAGGCCGGAAGAAACATTGCGGCACACAGCTAATGGAAAACTATTTTAAGCTCAATGACCTGACAGCATCCAAAGAGCTGCTAAACGACATTATAAGTTATGCTGTAAAAAGAAATAGCTGGATAAAAGAACATCCGTCCGTTATCCTTCATTTTCAGCAGGCTATGCAGTCATTCATCCGTGCAGGCTACCTCATAGCGCTACAGGAAAAGAAAAGAACCGCAACTATTCAGTTGGAAGAAGTCTCTCCACTAGTTCTTGGCTTACTTTCCGAGAAGGAATACCAAAATCCTCTGTTGGTATTTAGAAAAGCATTCAAAGAATACAGCATCAAAGAATTTGATTATTTCATTTCCGGGATGGTCTATTTCTCACTGGGAATCTATGATCATCTACCGGAAAGGAATATGATAAGTCCATACATTCACCTGACCAAAATGCTGGATGCAGCATATCTTATTATTGAAAGGAAAAAACAAAGGTAACCTCACCTCAAATTAATAGTATTCATTACAAAGCCTATTGCGGGAAACAAAACATAGTTGTATTTTGTTTCCCGCAACTTGTTTAAGGCTTCCTGACATTGTGTTTTAATACAAACAACCCTGTTTTAAACCAAATACAACCTACGGTAGCGAAAAACAGATATGTTTGTAACCAATGTAAAATATATTTTAATACAAACAACCTCGTTTGTATTAAAACACAACCTACGGAAGTCAAAACAGATGGGTGCCGGGTTGGGTAATTTTTACCTTCCTCTACATTATCTAAACAAACTAAAAACCAATTGATTTATGATTAAATTATATACTTTTCTAGCAACAGTGCTCCTATTCTTATTCAGTTGCACAAAAAACATTGAATATAGTGTAGGTCAGGAATGGCAATACAAAACCCGCCCTACCGAAGAGAATTCTACCCTCAAAATTTTAAAAATTGAAGAATATCCTAAAACCGGGAAGGTGATTCATATTTCAGTGAACGGATTAAAAATGAAAAATCCTGCCAGTCCCGAAGGTTTTGCACACACGCTAAGCCATATTCCGATTTCTGAAGAAGCATTAAACAAAAGTATCACCAAGCTGCAAAATGAAACCCACAAAATGCCCAACTCCATTGAAATGGATGGATATTCTTATTGGAAAAAAGAGTTTGATAGTGGAAACGCCGGAGTATTCTCTATTTCTGTTTCTGAGATTGTAAGTTTAATGGAAGAATCTATTGTTTCAGGAAACTATACTAAGTAAATACAATCCTTCTACATTTAGTTATCTCAGCCCTTCAACTATAATCCAATAAGAAACCTTATGACAATAAAAGAAATTAAAAATCTAGACTGTTCCATTTCAAGTTTTGAATTTATAAAAAAGGAAAGTGAAAAATATTGGCAGAAAATTGATTTACAAATATGTTGGGGACTGCAAATCCAGGAAGGAAGTAGATGGAGAAAAGGACTATCAGAAACTGAGCTAGAAGATTTTCAAAAACAATTAAACATCACCTTTCCAGAGTCATTAAAGAATTATTACAGAACAATGAACGGGCTTGATAAGCCCGGAATAGATAATAATGGCGGTTATGGAGACATTTATTTTGGTCCTATATTTTACTCTTATCCTGATGATATTCCCACAATACAATCCAGAATTGAATGGATAATGGAAGAAAATCGTGTCACCGAGGATATTATCAGAAACCAAAATGTTCCTTCAATCATACCTTATTTAGGGCATAGGTTTTTAATACTGGATAAAGAAGAAATTGTTCTTTCAATGTTTGGCAATGACATTGTATTTTGGGCTGATAATTTGTCAAAAGGGATAGCAAAAGATATTTTTTCACTTTATTCAACTATCGGAACAAGGAAAATCAATACAAACTCGTTTTGGAACAAAAAAATAGGTTAGCTATTTTGGAGAGCAATCGAAACAAAAAAAACAACAAAAGATTAAACATGTCATATTATAAAAAACTATTTCTATTTTTCATTATTCCTCTACTTTCCACAAGTACAATATTTTCCCAAAACAACAAGATCAATCAGATTGATTCCCTGATGAAACATTCAAATCAAATTGGAGCTTTCAATGGCAATGTTTTGGTTTCAAAAAACAATAAAATCATTTACAATGCCTCTTTTGGCTTTACAGATGCTACAAAAATGAAAACACTAACAGCAGATTACAGATTTCATATCGGTTCCATCACCAAAGAATTCAGTGGTGTGGTATTGATGCAATTGCAGGAACAGGGAAAATTGAAAATAGAAGATCGCGTTTCCAAATATATTCCGGAATTACCAAAATGGGCCAATGAAGTCACTATAAAAGATCTATTGCAGTACACAAGCGGTATTCCCGATGTAAACTGGAAAAAAATCAAAAATGATAAAGATCTTTTTGATGGTCTTCAACTTGTGGATTCACTGGATTTCAAGCCCGGGACCAAATACGATTACAAAATCTATAATCTATTTTTACGCCAGTTCATTGTTGAAAGATTAACAGGAATGAGCTTTAAAACATATGTGGAAAAATTCATCTTCAAACCTTGCAAAATGAATTCTTCCGTAATGACTCCTCTTGAAAATGAAAAAAATATAGCCAGAGGATTTAATAATGATTTAATAGCAGACAAAGAAGATCTGCCCATAACTGGCGCAACTTATCTAACCACTAAAGATCTGCTGAAATGGTCAGACTGTCTTCAATCCAATAAAATAATGAGTGCGAATTCTTTGTTTGAGCTGGGGCAACATTTTGATCTGCCGGATACCGAATCAGCTTTGGGACAGGCAAAATACAGAAACAAGAAATTAGTTAAGCATTTACATGATGGAAGAGCCGGAAACTATGAAGCCCTTCTTGTATCTGATGTGGATGAAAATTTTACCATTATTCTTTTAGGAAATAGTCATAATGGGAAGTTATTTGAAATTTCTGATGCCATTACAGCTATTTTGAAAAACAAAAAAATATAGTCTTCCAAAAAATAATCCGTAAAGATGAAAAAAACCTTTAAATTCCTTAAACAGCTGGAAAAAAATAACACCCGCGAATGGTTTGCCCAACACAAAACAGAATACGACTTTGTTATAAAAGAAAATAAAGCTCTATTCAATCAGATTTATACTGAGCTTCAGGAATATGACAATTTAAAAGGCATACATATTTTCAGGATTTACAGAGACGTTCGCTTTTCAAAGGACCAGACACCGTACAAAACCAATTTCGGGGTTGGATATTCCCGGTCAAAGCCGATGCTGAGAGGTGGATATTATATTCAGCTGGAACCCGGCAACAGCTTTGTAGGAGGCGGATTCTGGGGTCCTGAAGCCAAAGATCTTCTCCGTATCCGTAAAGAATTTGAGCTCAATACAACAGAAATTGAAAAGATCACTTCTGATAAAACTTTCATACAATACTTCGGAGAAATTAAAGGCGATGCCGTAAAAACAGCACCCAGAGGTTTTGACAAAGATCATCCCGCCATCGATCTGATCAGGAAAAAGCAATATGTGGTGATGCGGAAATTTACAGATAAGGAAGTTCTATCGGATAGCTTTCAGAAAGAGGCCGTTAAGACATTACTGGCAATGCGCCCTTTCTTTGATTACATGAGTGAAGTGCTTACTACTGACTTAAACGGAGAATCTTTATTTTAAAAATAGCTATGAAAAACCCGTTAACAATAATTGTTTTATTTCTTTCAGTTAATTGGGCTTTCAGTCAAAAATGTGGCTGTTCAAAAAATCCCAACCTGAAGGAAGTTATTTCCTGTGAGCCTTCCCTATTCAAAAACAATGCGAAAATATATTGGGAATATGACTGTAATTCATCCTGGATCACTTTTCAAAAGGGAAATGTAAAAAAGAAAATATTTAAACTTGAAAAAGAACTTATTGAACTGACGGGAAGACTGGGTTACAGAAGCTGGACAGAGTATAAGAATTCTTTTCTTATTGAAAATTCTGTTATTTCCGGCTGCTGTGAACCTGCAGAATATATTTTGTATAACAAAAACACCGGAGAAAAGATATCAGAGCTCGGAACGGTCATTTCTATTAATAATTCTGAAGATCAGCCTTATACAATAACCTTAAAAACAGACAGTGAGTTATTATATACCAACCTCAACAATAACAAATCCTACACCATAAAAATCCCAAAAGACAAGATTGAAAATACATTAGAACATTCAAATGAGTTCCATCTGGAAGATCTATTTGAAGATGCTGGTATTAAAAACGGTATATTAACAATCCATTTAAAATATAAAGAATCAGAGAATTCCAGCTGGAAGGTGGAAGTTATTAAATTTGATATTAAAAAGCATCCTTAACTGCCTTACCATTCAAATGATTGGAAAAGATCATACTTAGAGATATTTTTGTTTTTCTAAAATCCGGTTAATATTTTACTTATTTTTATAACACCAAATCACCAAACAAAATATTAATCATGAGCTTAAAAACATTAATCACAAACAGTGTTCAGTACAACAACTGGGTAGTCAATAAGTATATTGACTGGCTTTCTACAAAGTCTGATGAACAGCTTAATCAGGAAGTAATTTCTAGCTTTCCTACGATTCTAACAACTTTACACCACATCTGGCAAACACAGGAATACTGGTGGGGCTATATTTCCGAAAATAATGACTTCGATTTTGCTGCCATCTCCGCAGCCGTTACCAAAGAAGAAATTTTTACAGGCATAAAAAATAATTCTCAGAAATTAATGGATTACGTTGAAAACTTATCCGAAGAAGATCTGGCAAAAAATGTAAAAATAGAATCCCCATGGTTTCAGTGTGATTTTTCCAAATTTGAATATATTCAGCATGTGATCATCCATGGAACCTATCACAGAGGACAGATCGTAACAATGGGACGAAACGTAGGAATCACAGATGCTCCGATGACGGATTATAACTTCTGGAACATCTATAAAGAAGAAAGTGTAAAAATATAAGAATTAAAAATACACCTTTGGGAATTTAATAAACCGTTCTGATTTTCAGGACGGTTTTCTTATTTCAAAATTCCTTCAAATACATATTACACAAAAGAGTAATTGACAAATAAACGGAGATAGAATAGCTTTGAATGTATTAGAAATGAGCTATTCTGATGATATAAAATTAATCACATAATCATCTTATAACTCAACAATTATTTGTTAACCTAAAAAGTATAAATTATGTGTAAAAAATGTTTTTGTTCTATCGTACCACCTAATGTTTTAAGTGGACTATCAAAAAATGGAAGCGAAGCTTCAAAAATTGCTTTGGCTGATTTAGCAGGTCTGGAACTGAAAAGACAGGCCACTTTAGCCTCACTTACTAAACAGAAAATTGTAAAAGGTGATGCAAACCGATATGTTTATGATTCTCAAAATACCTGGGAATTAAGAAAAAAATTAGTCAGAAAAGAAGGTGATGCTCCGGTTACAGACAAAGATGTAAATAATGTGTATGATATATCCGGTTTTATGAGAGATTATTTGATGAATACATTTGGTTATGATTCATTAGACAATAATGGAATGGATCTGATTTTTAATGTACATTACAGAGAAAATTATAATAATGCCTTTTGGGATGGTGATGAAATGGCATTTGGAGATGGTGATGGAAGAGAATTTATCGGCTTTGCGGGTTCTATAGATGTAATTGCTCATGAACTTATGCATGGAATAACTCAGTTCACAGCCAATTTACAGTATTATGGACAACCAGGCGCATTAAATGAACATTTCTCCGATGTCTTCGGAACAGTGATAAAGCAAAGATTATTAAACCAAACTCCTGATGAAGCTGATTGGCTGATCGGGAATGATATTATTGGCACTGAGTTTCCCGGTGAAGCATTAAGGTCTATGAAAGCTCCAAGTACAGCAAATATTTACGATAATCAACCTGATCATATGGATAACTATTATAATGGGAATGAAGATAATCAGGGTGTCCATATTAATTCAGGAATTCCTAATAAAGCATTTTATTTAGCCACAATTCATCTCGGGCTTGATGTTACAGAAAAAATTTGGTTTCAAACCCTCAAAAAACTATGGGCTGTTGCTAATTTCAATGATATGCTTGAAAAGATTCTGGAGGTAACATCTGAAATGATCCGCAATAATGAAATACCTGCAAATTCATTGGCAATAATCGAAAAAGCATTTTCAGATGTTGGTTTAAAAAAAGATATGGCAGTTCTCAAGTATCAGATCGAAATTTCGGGCGGTCTACTTTCTCCGAGTGAAATTTTAAACGGAAAAATTCAAGATAATGATCTTACTGAATATATAGAGCAAAATAAAATCTCTAATCTCAATAATAATTTGCTCAGAGATGGACAGACATATAAATTTAATTTAACAACAAATAAATTAAAAAAAGAATTTACTGTTGACGAATCAAGTCTTAATGATAACTTAAAAAGAATCATAGATATTGCGCAAAAAAACAAGGCTTTGAAATAAAAACTTGTTCCAAAATCCGATGCAAGCCTTTCACCATGCTAAAGATCGGATCATTTTTCAAAATGCATAAAACCGTTCGAATTTTTCAGAACGGTTTTATTATTTTTACCATAAATAAATCCAAATGGAAGTAACAGCTCATTTAATTTTTGAGATGATTAAAATTGCAGCCTTAAGTGCATTCTATTCTTTAATCATTCTTATTATATTTAAGCTATTCAGAAAAAATACGATCACAGGGTTTAGAAAGATTTGGTTTAAAATTGGAATGATAATTTACAGTCTTTTATTTGTTTTTATGTTTACCCATTGGGGAAACCATGGATTTGGAGACAGTGCAAGAATTCCGTTAAAAAACGGATTAGCGCTTGAAAATATTGACTGGAATGCAGTTGCATATATAGAAGAAATAAAAACTGAAAACAACTCAACACTTGAAACAACAAAATTCCTGATAACTGATAATCAGCTTTTAGGTAATCTGGAAAGTAACTTTTATGATTATTCAAATAAATATTTTGTACTTGATATTAAAACCAAAAAACTGACAGAGTTTAAAGATGAAAAAAGTTTTGACATTTATTTACACAAAAACACATCTTCCGGTCGTAATAATCTGCTGAATTTTGAAGATAATTATCATAAATACTGGAATGGCTGGAAATTCTGGTTGCTTCCATAAATATTTTAAATTTTCATATCTTATACCTTAAAACTAACACAATAATGAGTACAAATAGAGAAGAAACTCCAATTTATTATCACGGTACTAAAGCTGATCTTAAAACCGGAGACCTCATCGAAATCGGTTTCAGTTCAAACTACGGAACCAAGAGAAAGGCAAAATATATTTATCTTTCCGCCACTTTGGAGGCAGCGACCTGGGGAGCGGAACTAGCTTTCGGAGATGAAAAAGAAAGGATTTATATTGTAGAACCAACGGGCCCTATTGAAGATGATCCCAATTTAACGGATAAAAAATTTCCGGGAAATCCCACAAAATCTTACCGTTCCCTGCATCCGTTTAAAGTTGTCGGAGAAGTTAAAGATTGGCAGGGACATTCTCCGGAACAACTCAAAACCATGAAAGATCACCTTGAAAAACTGAAGCAGCAAGGCATCGAAGCTATTGAGGATTAATAAAATAATGAAAAAATGATGGATTTTCAACTCTGGGAAGAGGAATTAAAAACAATATGGAATCAGTTGGGAAAAATTCCCGACACTGATTTTATTGACAGAATAAAAACACATACGGACAAAATCACTGACGACCAGCCCAACGCTATTGCAGATTTTGAAAAAGCCTGTGCCTACGATTCCACTGGATTTGAAAAAAATGCAGAACCACTTTACAGATCAGCTTTGGAAACAGGACTCTCAGGTCTGAGGAGGAGAAGAGCTAGAATTCAGCTCGCAAGTACATTACGAAACAATGGAAAATTCCATGAAAGCATAGAAATTTTAAGAGAAGAAAAAGAAAATTATTCTGATGAGCTGAATGATGCTGTGAATGCTTTTCTGGCACTGTCACTTTCCTCAGTCAATAACGATAAAGAAGCATTATCATTAGTATTGGAATCACTTGCTGCACATTTACCTAGATATAATAAATCCGTTTACAATTATTCTAAGGAACTTATTAAGCAAAACTAAACCGGATTCCTGTAAAAAACATACACCTTGAAAGCAAAAACATTATCAATAGACCAACTTAGTACAGAAAGATTAATTCTTATCCCTTTTACAATAAAAATTTGTGAAGACCTTCTAAATAATGATTTCAGTGAACTGCTTGCATTGGGAGTGAAAAAGGGAGAAGTATGGCCGGATCATGATCTATTGGAAATCATACCCAAAATAATCCATAACCTTTCACAAGTTGATGCCCCCACAGGGTTTGAATCCTGGATGATCATGAAAAAAGATACATCCGAAATAATTGGTGATGCAGGATTTAAAGGCTACAACGCCGAAGAAAAAAATATTGACATAGGATACGGCATTATTGAAGAAGAAAGGCGGAAAGGTTATGCCGAAGAAGCCGTGACAAAACTTATACAATGGGCTTTTTCTACCGGAATTATACGTGAGATTACCGCCCGCTGCTTATTGGAAAATACCAATTCTGCCTGTTTTTTGAAAAAACTTAATTTCATCGAAACAAAGCAGGACTCTGAAATGATTTACTGGACCCTGAAAAATAAATAAGTTCAAAAAATTAATGACCATATCTTCTCAAAATGTATTCCTGATATTCATTACCTTACTTTTACTTTCCTGCGAAAGTGACAAAGAAAGACTGTCAAAAATTGAAAAAGAATGTGCGGCAAAGACTAAAATTGACGGTTTTACTATTTCCTTCTTCGGATATTTTCCAAAGGATGCAGATTCCATAGATATTCAGATAAAAAGAGGAGATAATATGATCCAAAATTACAGCGACAAAATATCTGATATGATTTCCGATTCTTTAAGGCATCAGAGAAATTATCTTGTAAAAAATGAAATCCTGTTAACAGATACCGTTTTTGTGAAAATCAAAAATGAGCCTGCTAAAAAGATTTATGGATTTAAATACCTTGTCAGATCCCATTACACTATGATGAACAAAGACTGGGGCTGTGATTTCTATGAACTGACAACCGATGGCAAAATAAGCGAAGGAGCTACTGTAAATTTTACGGCTGAAAACTGGAAAATCCTTGACAGAAAAGATTTTAAAAATTATTATTCCCAATAGGCCGGTCTCTTTTTAAATAAATACGCTCTACATTTAACAAATTAATGGGTTTACAGGTATTCCCCATTCTATTTCTTTTTGTAATTTAACGCTCCGGAAATTTTTTCCGCCACACCAAATACCAAATTATGAAAAACTACGGCTATGTAAAAACAAAGCTTTATATGCTGTTGTGCTGTATATATTTCCTGCTCAGTTCCTGTTCCGGGCCGGCTCCTGCATCAAAAATCAAAGATATTTCTGATATAAAAGCTGAAATTGACGCATATCAAAGCTTAACGGATGAAAATGACAACTCCGTTTCCGTGATCCTTTATGATAAAAAAGGAAAAGAATTTGGCAACGATTCCGTGCAGGTCTCAGTCAATGGAAAAAAAGCAGAATACAAAGTCATACAGTCACTGTATTATTCCAAAAACTATAATTACCGTATTGACGATGTTCCTCAGAAAAACGGAAGCTATAATATTCATATCCAGTTGTCCAATGGAAAAAAATTTCTCCTTTCCAACCTTCCCTCCCTGAAGACAAGCAGCTCAAAGAATATCATTTACAATAAAGAAGGATTCCTTAATCAGGATTATTCAATACAATGGTCAGAACTTCATGATGTTAATGTTTTATACGTTACCAAAAGTGTTAAAATAGAAACAAAAGAAAAGGATAGCAACATACAGACTTTTATGGAACAGAATTCCGATACTGTAAAGATTGGTCCATCAGGAAACTATACTATAAAAAAAGAAAGATTCTCCAAACCCGGAGAAATGCTGAGCATATTGGGCTTTCAGTTCACAGCAGAGAAAACAGGCACTCTCAATCCTAACTTGCTCAAAGGAAGCAGCAGTAAGATCAGGGGCTATCACGAAGAAAGAGTAAACTTCAAATAATATTTTAAAACTACATTTTTTTGAATTGATATTTCTGAAAAAATATCACAGAATTTATTTAATAATCAGTTATGCAAAACACTAACATCCAGGAAGAATGGTTCTCGAAAGGAGAACAGTATGCCACAGAAATTAATGAAATGGTCGACTTCGGCGAGAAAAACGGCTGGGAAAACTGGAAAGGTAAAGAGCCTGAAGACAAACGAGCCAATCTTGCAGAAAGTATTTTCAAACTGCTTAAAGCAGCCAACCAGAATGGAGATACAGAAAACTTCAGAATATTTTTCCCTCCAGCCCACACCCCTATTATTCCCTTATTGGAAAACAAGTCCCAAAGTATCGAGCATCTTCATTTCATTTCCGGGCAGAAAATCGTTTTCCTTACCGGCACGTCTTACGAAACAAGACAGGCGTACCTGTTGGATCACGATCAGGTTACAAAACTTGATGAAAATATCCGAGCCATCGGAAAATCTAAACAAAATGATGTTTTTGCAATAGCCACAGACACTAAGATATCGTTCTATAAAGGCTGGAACGGGCCACTCATTAATGAGTTTCAATTGGATCAGGCTGCAAATTTCGGTATTACAGAACTGATCCCTTTCAATGACGGCAGCAAAGTGCTTATGGTAACTTCAGATGGGATTTATCTGATCTCTCAGAAAGAAGAAAAACTCATCCACCCCATCAACGAAGATGATGAGGAAGACTGGACGCCAAATATTGATATGGAAAATGCTGCACTTTCCAATGACAATTCTTATATCGTAGTTGGTGATCAGAGCTATGATCACAGGATTTTAGATTCGGAAGGCAATACATTGGGCTCTATCGGAGCACAGTCCTCCTATCCGCATTTCTGCCTTTTTTCAAAAGACGACAGCCAGCTGATTACCAATTCCTGCCATTTTTACAACGGTATTACCATAGGAATCAATTCTGACCAATATGCAGGCGCCGATATTGAAGCCTACACTGAGAGTGATGACTATACCATTATCGATGAAGAGATGAGAGTATACATGGGTACAGCTACAAAAAACTATTATATCCTTGGTGATGCTTATGGATATATCAAAGCTTTTGACAGAAACGGGAAAAGACTTTGGAGACACTTTTTAGGTTCTACCATTTCAGGTATGGCACTTTCGGACGATGAGGAAACGTTATGGGTAGCTGCCTACTCCGGTATTTTACACAAATTAAAATTGGGAAAAGGCCACAGAGACACCCATACCATAGGCAATGGAAACCACTACGAAGAATTCAGGCTGCTGATCTGGAAAAATGAGTCCCAGATATGGAAATGGTAATTTTATAAAGCAAAAACGTTCTGTATTCAGGGCGTTTTTCTGTATTTTTACCTGAACATAACCACACAATTATACAATATATGAGAAAGGTGATTCTGGATCTGGCTGTTACCCTGGATGGATTTATTGAAGGCCCCAATAGTGAAACAGACTGGTGCATTATGGATGATGATATGAATTTTGATGAATTCCTTAACAGCATTGATACTATTTTCTACGGCAGGGTAAGCTATGATACCTGGGGAACTTATCAGCCAGAAGAAAACGCGGATCCCGGAGAAAAGGAATTCTGGAAAGCCATTCATTCAAAAAATAAATATGTTTTTTCGAACCAGGACAGGAAAGATTCAGAAGCTGTTTTTGTCAGTTCCGATATTGCTGAAAAAGTTGCAGAAATAAGAACGCAGCCGGGAAAAGATATCTGGCTTTATGGCGGGGCCGGTCTTATTAAAACCTTTATTAATTTAGATCTTATTGATATATACAGGATTTCGGTTCATCCTATAGCCTTAGGGAGCGGAAAACCTCTGTTTGAAGACCTGAAAAAAAGACTGGAACTGAAACTTATCACTACAAATGTCTTCAGATCAGGTGTGGTACAACTTATCTACCAACCAAAAAACAAATAAATTCAATTATAAAAGGATATTAATTATGGAAAAATATGCACAGTCTTCGGACGGACAGAACATTCACTATAAAGAAAGCGGACAGGGAAACACTTCTATCCTGTTCGTACACGGTTGGCTCGGTAATGAAGAATGGTGGAACAGTCAGCAGGAATATTTAAAAGACCATTATCAGGTTATACAGATGGATCTTGCAGGACATGGCAAATCGGATGCTTCCAGAAATGAATGGAAAAGTGAATTATATGCAGATGATATTAAAGCTGTAGCAAACCAGATCAATTCATCTGAGATCATTCTTGTGGGGCATTCCATGTCGGGAGCTTATGTTCTCGAAGCTTCTTTAAAAATACCTAATGTGAAAGCACTTATTCTGGTAGACACCATAAAAGATCTCGATGAAGCCTTTACTGAAGAGCAGGCCGAGCAGATTTTATTTGTACATTACCGTAATGATTTTAAAAATGCGGTTGAAAATATCCTTCCCCAATATCTTTTTTCAAAAGAAACACCCCCAGAGGTAAAGCAGAAATTACAGAATGAATTTCTTCAAAATACATCAGAAACTGCTATTAATCTGCTCAGACCTTTATACAAAACAGATTTCAGAGAAACTGCATCAAAGGTTCAGATTCCGGTGAGGGCAATCAATTCGGATAACTTTCCTACCAATATTGAAAACAACAGAAAATATTTAAAAGATTATAATTATGTTGAAGTAGCAGGAACAGGGCACTATCCAATGCTGGAAAATCCAAAGGAATTTAACCGTATCCTTCATGATATTCTTAAAGAACTAAGTTAATCACCAATAAAGAAGCCATGCAGAACACCAGAATTTATACCACAGCTTTTGCCAGCGTTTACCCGCATTATATCCAGAAAGCGGAGAAGAAAGGCCGTACAAAATCCGAAGTTCATGAAATTATATTCTGGTTAACCGGATATGATGAAAAAAAATTACAGGAAATCCTGGAGAACAGAACGGATTTTCAAACATTTTTTGAGCAGGCTCCGCAAATCAATCCTAATGTTTCGCTGATCAAAGGGGTTATCTGCGGATATCGTGTGGAAGATATTGAAGATGAACTGATGAGAAACATCCGGTATCTGGATAAATTAATTGACGAGCTCGCGAAGGGCAAGAAGATGGATAAAATACTGAGAGAAAGTTGATAAAACAATCGTTTATAACATAATAAAACCGCCTTTTAAGAGCGGTTTCATTATATTAAGATGAATATCATTTGATCTGACCAAGATACCGGTCTATTGAAAAATCGACTGCTTTTTTGCCATTTTCAAGAATATAGGTTCCAAAAGCTCCAAATACAGAATTATATGCCAAAGGATCCAAAGACTCTTTAGCATATTGAATGGCTTCCGGCGGCAAAGGAATGTAATTGGGATAACTGTACATAAATGTCACCGTTTTCCTGTCCGTACAAACAAGCGGCATATCTCCGGTAAGCAGCTGCCCTCCATGATCAGGATTATATAAAACCGCAGCTCCGTCAAAATGTCCTGCACACAACACCAGCTTCATGCCATCCCAAAGATCTTTTTCCCTGCCTTTCCATAATTGGACAGCATCGCCTTTACGCTGTACCCATTTTTCATCCGAGTGATGAATATAAACCGGTACATCACCAAAAGCCTTACTCCACTCCATCATAGTTGAATAATAATGAGGGTGAGAGATGGCAATTGCTCTTATACCGCCCAGCTTTTTCACAATATCAATAGTTGTTGCATCCAGATTCGTAATACAGTCCCATAATATATTTCCATGAGGGGTAATAACCAGATGAGCATGCTGCCCGATCCCAAAACGCGGACTCGTATAGATTGCATAAATATTAGGTGCTACTTTTTCTATAATATTCTTATGTGATTTGTTGATTGCTGTCAGCGTAGTCCACTGCTGGCCGTCTGCATTAACGTATTGTCTTGAATCTTCACAAACCGGACAATTTTCCTGTGTTGAAGACTCATACTGAACGCCACAGGTAGCACAGATGGGATGTTTTGTATTCATTTGCTTATTTTTGTATAATGAAGCTGTAACAGATCCGGGAATTGTAAGAGCTAAAGCTGCATACGTATTTTGCTTGATCCATTTTCTTCGGTTAATTTTTGTCATTGTTCTTATTTTTATGTAAAATTATACTGGAAATGATCCCCGGAAAATGGATAAATTGTATCATCTATTGTACATTTCGACATGAAATCAAAAATTCCAACTCACCCGCTGAACAAGAGTTTTTCAAAGTTTGAAGAACAGGATAGAAATATTATTATTGCTGATTTTGATGACCGCTCCAAGATTTATGACCGACAGTATCCCCATAGGCATACTTATTACGAAATATTCTTGCTGCAGGACAGTTCAGGAATACATCATATTGATTTTGAAGCTTATCCTTTTTCTGGACCCGTACTATTTCTGACAGCTCCGGAACAGGTTCATCAGCTAATCAGGGAAAAAGGCGGACATGGTTTTGCCATACAGTTTGAAGATGATTTCTTTAATAATGACAGTGAAACAGATTCCAGATTATATTCTTACTTCCTGTTCGAGCATTTTCAGACCCATCCGGTAATTCCGTTGAACGAAGCTGAATGGGATAAACTTAAAACTCTTGTAGACCTTTCTTTACAGGAATATAAAAATAATGTAGCCGGTACTTCTTCCCTGATTTCCGCCTATGTAAAAATTATTCTGATGGAAATTCTCCGCATCAGGAAACAGCATTTTCAGGAGCAGGAAGTCAAGACAGACATACAGCACCAGCACCTTCTGAATTTTAAACGTTTATTAAATGAGCAATATACCGCTCATCATGAAGTTCAGGATTATGCAGAACAGCTCCGGATCACTCCGCGGCAGCTTAATAGTCTGGTGAAACAGTTTTTGGACAAATCTGCATCTCAAATTATCAAAGAACGTCTTCTATTGGAAGCCAGGCGTCTTCTGGCACTTAACAATCTGAGTACTAAAGAAGTTGGATATGAACTGGGATTTGAGGATCCTGCCTATTTTTCACGATTCTTTAAACAGGGAATAGGAATGACCGCTGCAGAATTTAAAAAATCCATCCAGGATATAGGATAATATATAAATGTAATCTGAATAATTTCTTTCATTCCTCGAAAAATACTGTCAAAAATCACTTCCCCAATTCAAAAAACTTCCCGAAATTAGCAGTCTGTGCGTTAAAATATAATTAATGAAATAAAATTTTAAATCAGAACATACAGTAAAACTTAGTATAAGTTTTCTTCGGGGCAGGGTGAAATTCCCTACCGGCGGTTACAGTCCGCGACTCCTTTCTTATGAAGGGACTGATTTGGTGAAATTCCAAAACCGACAGTTAAAGTCTGGATGGGAGAAGAAAATGAAACGGTCAGTAAGATTCCTTACAGGCTTATTGTGCCGTATTTCATTTCCATGTACCGAAGACTATTTTAACTTTTAAAAGTAAAATAACATGGAAAAATTATTAGAACAATTTGGAGCAACCTCCACAGAACGTGTAGAAAACGCACTTTTAAAACTACAGCAGGGAAAAGGAATTCTTTTAGTAGATGATGAAAACCGTGAAAACGAAGGCGATATCATCTTTCCCGCCTCCACTATTACAGAAAAAGACATGGCACTTTTGATCCGTGAATGCAGCGGAATTGTTTGTCTGTGCATTTCGGAAGAGAAAAGCAAGCATCTTAATCTTCGCCCGATGGTGGAAAACAACAATTCTAAAAACCAGACAGCATTTACCATTTCTATTGAAGCCAAAGAAGGTGTTGAATCCGGTGTTTCCGCAAAAGACCGTGTAACAACCATTAGAACAGCTGTAGCAGAAAACGCGGAAGCAGGACACATTGCAAGTCCGGGACATGTTTTTCCTCTAATTGCTAAAAAAGGCGGTGTTTTCGAAAGACGGGGACACACGGAAGGCAGTGTAGATCTTGTGAAAATGGCTAATCTGGGTGATGATGCCGTACTTTGTGAACTTACGAATGAGGACGGTTCCATGGCAAGGCTTCCGGAAATCGTGAACTTTGCCTCCCAAAAGGGAATGAGTGTGGTAACTATCGAAGATATTTACGCATACCGCAAAATAATGAGTAACTAAAAATTATATTTAACGTACAGAACCGGCGCCCGATGAAATCGGGCGCCGGTTTTATTAAACATTCACTAAGAAATTAAAAAGTAGCTGCAGGCGCAGTTTCGTTATTCAGTTTTCTCTGGATTTCCGTTTTCTTTCCTTTGGAGAAATCAAAGCTAACTCCCAGTACGAACATTGATTTATTATTCATAATCTTTGTATGCACATTATAATCCACTAAACTTTCCGGAAGGCTTTTTGTCTTATATTCCGAAGGCATACCGATCCAGTACATTCCTGCCGTAAAGCTCCAGCTTTTAAGTTTGTAACTGGCAAAGAAATGGTTTTGGTTCTCATTGGTGTTAAGGAAAGCACCATTCAATGTGTAAACCGGGATATTCACCATATACTGTACGCTGAACGATTTATATTCTGAGGATACTGAAAAGTTATTAGCGAGATAATCATTCTTGATCAATGCGCCCTTGCTTGTTCTTAATGTTTCCGAAGTTGGCGTTAATACAGCTTTTAATACAAGCAGGCTACTTCCGAACGGCTTATAGCTTCCTGACAGTTGTACTCCATACCGTTGTGCATTTTTTCCATTTTCGTAGGTTAGTGCATAGCCTCCGAAAGTATCATCCAGAACATAATATTGGTTGATCACACGATCTGTATAACGGTAGAAAAGGGTCGCATTAAAATCAAACTTTTTATTATTAAAAGAGTAAATTAAATTATTGGAAAAGTTCTGCTGTGACTTCAGGAAAGGATTTCCCTTTTGAACAATATTCGGGGCCAGCTGAACAATGTTACTGCTCAGGGCACTACTCCATGGACTTGTAGGACTATAGCTGCTTGTCAGTCTCAAACTTTGATTACTTTTCAACTGATAGCCTAAAATAACTTTTGGAGTAAATGACCACTCATCAAAAGTATTGGCGGCACTTTTATTATGAATATTCGTCAGTCCCGCACCGACTCTATAGCTGAATTTATCCACTTTTCCTGAAAATTCGGTATAGAAATACTGTTCCAGATAATTAACGCTGTATTGTGAGTATCCTGCAAGATTGTTCAGATCATTAGAAATAGCAGTACTTGAAATACGGTAACCGGAAGAGAGCTTTCCGGCTTTAAAATCATGGGTATGGGCAAGTTCACCGACAAAATTAGTTTGTTCCGTTTTCAGGATCATATCATTATCATATACTGAAACACCCGATGGGATGATCCATTCTCTGGCAGATTCTGTCGTATTGGTTTTATAATGAGAGCCCACGGCATTAAAGCTTAATTCATCTTGGGTTCCAATCTTTTTGGAATAATACAGATCCAGTTTAGGGATAACATAGCTTGAACCATTATTTTTAAACATTTCATGCTCTTCCGTGAAACTGTCTTTTGTAAAAACACTTTCTCCAATCCCTTTTGAAAACCTGCTTACGATATCCATATTCATTTTAGCCTGAAAAGCATAATCATCAGGAACCATACGGGTATAGCGCAGGGCAATATTCTGAGAGGTATATCCAAAATGATCTTTCCGCTGTTCATCCGAACGGTAATGTTCTCCGTTTAACTGATAATCATAGATACTCTGAACTTTTCTGTCATCATAATCCCTAAGATTAAATGAATACTCCAGCCCTAAATTATTTTTTCCCTTTGTAAAATTGGCATAAGCAGCCCCATTCACAAATCCTGTAGTTAGTCCTGACATGACATCAACCCCGAAAACATATCCCGTTTCATTGGATCTCGTAATAATATTGATCACAGTATCTGCCCTTGAAGCCCATCTCGCCGGCGGAATATCATAGTACTCCACTTTTACCACTTCACTTGGTGCCACACTCCGGATCTGAAGGTCCGTAGCTTCTATTCCATTGATAAGAAACAGGGAAGTTCCGCCTTTTGTGCTTATGACCGTATTGGAAACAGGATCAAGCTGCAGTTCCGGTAAAGTTCGAAGCAAATCTTTCGCATATCTGGCTTTCTCCAGAGCTTCTTTATCAAAAGTATAAACAGCTTTATCTGCAAACTGTTTTTTACGTTGAGACTTCAGGATCACTTCCTGGATTTCCTTTGTATTTGCCTGCCCGACTGTATCACTTTTTACGCCTTCCTGCGAAAACACCAAAATTCCACAAAGAAAAAACACAGGATATAGAACCTTTTTCATATCAGAAATAAATTGTATTGATAAAAATAAGACAGCCAATATCCGGCATTTGTTACATTTTTATCAGGTTTTCATCAAAAATAAAAGTAAATATCTGCTTTATAAAGATTTATTTTTCATCTCATTCACATTCTCAATTAGTGAGATAAAATATTTAATCATCACTGCAATCTTGACTACTCTCGCATAATTAAGTATTCAAATAACAAAAATATTTCCATTTAAATATTAAAAATTAATTCATATTAAAATACAATTAAATTTTTGCCCGTTTTTTGCTGATACTTTTCTACACCACAAAATATAAAGTCATGAAAAAGCTTCTCATATTAATTCCCTGTTTCCTGATTTCAAAAACAGAAGCACAGGAACTTCAGGCTGCCCCTTCGGAGAAAATGAATATTATCAAAACCAATGTGACAGCTTATGCATTCAGAAACATCAATCTCTCTTATGAAAGGGCAATCACCCAATGGTTCTCTCTTAATATAGGATTTGGAACAATGACACAGGGAAAAGTACCTTTCATTAATGCTTTCTTAAAAGATGAAGATGAAAAGAGATTTCAGAATCTGAGAGTAAAAGCTACCAATTTCACCATTGAACCAAGATTCTATATTGGGAAAGGTTATGGAAAAGGATTTTATTTTGCTCCTTATTACAGATATTCAGACGTTTCTTCCAATAGCTTTGATTTCTATTACGATTACGATGCTGTTGACGGAAATACCTATCAGATTCCGCTCAAAGGCCAGGGAAGCACAAGCGGAAACAGCGGAGGTTTGATGGTAGGTGTACAATTCTTTCTTACACGAAGCCAGAATCTTGTTCTGGATTTCTGGATCGCAGGTGCTCATTATGGAAGTGGAAAGGGAGGCTTTACCATGACCAGTGATTATGCATTAACACCGGAAATGCAGGCCCAACTTAAAAAAGAAATTGAAAATCTTGATATTCCCTTTGTGGATTACACCGTAGAAACAAGTGCAACCGGTGCCAAAGTAAAAGTAGACGGACCATGGGCAGGTTTCAGAAGCGGGCTATCCATTGGATACAGATTTTAAAAATGAGATTTAAATACAGCACAACCGTTCTTTCAGGGACGGTTTATTTTTTTGATGAAATTTGTATCTTGGCTTTCCTATATTTTCTTTATTATTTACAAGCTAAATTTATGAATTCATCATCCATAACCACCGCTCAAAGAATCAAAGCCATCGTGGGCGGATCTATCGGAAATCTCGTTGAATGGTACGACTGGTATGCTTATGCAGCCTTTGCCATTTATTTCTCCAATTCATTCTTTCCTGATTCTGATATGAACGCTCAATTGATGAATACGGCAGGAATTTTTGCCGTAGGATTTCTAATGAGGCCAATCGGAGGCTGGATATTCGGAAGCATTGCCGATAAAATCGGAAGAAAAAAAGCAATGACCTTTTCGGTACTTCTGATGTCTTTCGGTTCACTTCTCATTGCTCTTACTCCAACTTATAAGACCATAGGAATCTTAGCGCCCGCCTTATTGCTTCTCGCCAGGTTATTGCAAGGGTTAAGTGTCGGAGGAGAATATGGTGTTTCCGCCACTTACCTCAGCGAAATGGCATCCGAAAACCGCAGAGGCTTTTATTCAAGTTTTCAGTATGTAACGCTTATTGGTGGACAACTAATCGCACTGGGAATTCAGTTAGTTTTACAAAAACTTCTTTTAACAGAAGCTCAGCTTGAAGAATGGGGATGGAGAATTCCTTTTGTAATTGGGGCAATACTGTCAGTCATTGCCTTGTATTTAAGGGCTAACCTTCATGAAACAGAAGCTTTTGAAAACAAAAAACAAGTCAGCGAGAAGAAAAAAGGTACAGTGACAGAATTGCTTAAGCATCCCAAAGCATTGCTTACGGTAGTAGGACTGACTTTAGGTGGGACCCTGGCATTTTATACATATACAACCTACATGCAGAAATTTCTGGTAAATACTGTTCATCTTACAAAAGAGCAATCTACCCTGATCTCGTTTGTTTCATTATTTATATTTGCCTGTCTGCAGCCTGTTTTCGGAGCATTGTCTGACAGGATCGGAAGAAGACCACTGCTTTTAGGTTTTGGAATTTTAGGAACATTGTTTACAGTTCCTCTTCTCACCGCTTTAAGTACAACAACATCAATGTGGACTGCATTTTTCCTGATCATGGCAGCCCTGATTATTGTAAGCGGTTATACTTCAATTAATGCAGTTGTAAAAGCAGAACTTTTCCCTTCCGAGATCAGAGCACTGGGAGTGGGACTTCCTTATGCTCTTACTGTAGCTATTTTCGGAGGAACGGCAGAGTATATTGCTCTTTGGTTCAAACAGGCCGGAACCGAACAATATTTTTACTGGTACATCACCGGGTGTATTCTATTTTCCCTGATCGTTTATGCCGGAATGAAAGACACAAAGAAAACCTCTGCATTGGATAAAGATTAGTAAATAAACACAAAAACCGGGCGCCGCAGAGTATCTGCGGCGCCCGGTTCTATTTTTAATGATAAGCCTGTTTGAATTTTTCAATCATACTATCCAGATTATGGCGCTGGACATACACGCTTTTCACTTCCTGATACCTTGGTGATTTGTAAAAAACCTCGTGGAAATCCATACTTCCGTTCCCTACTTTCACTACTTTCTGTACATCAATATTCAGTTTTTTTAATTCGTCTTTAAAAACTTTGAATTCATCTTGTATATTGCTCATTTATATTTTTGGATTTTAGTTAAAAAAATCAACTTTACACTTTATACCCTTCAGTAACCTGGGGCACATTCTAAATTTATAATAAAATTAGTGAATTTTCCAATATAATCATCAGGTGAATACTATTTTTTTATTCAATTTGATAATTTTATAAGGATTTTACATTTTTTAATGATTATCAGATCATTTAAAGGCTATAGATTTTTTTGATAAACCGGTTTGAAAAGTCCATCAATTCAGGAAAAAACATTGATAGAATATTCTTTTTCATATGAATTATTGTGGTTAATTTTTTTTACACTTTATCACAGGTTTAGAATAATAAAAACCATGTATTGCTGCTTTTGATTGAAATTTTATAAAATAATTTAAATCATTTTGTAACATTTTGAAAAAGTCCGTCTCTAAAAGACAGATTCACTTTAAAATTTTATAAAAATGAAAAAATACAAAATCTTCTTTATCCTGATGCTGGTTTTTGCTGCAGCGTGTAATATATTTGGACAGACAAAGACTTACCCTTTCGAAGTAAAAAAATCAGGAAAAGGCAAACAGTCTATTATTTTTATTCCGGGATTTGCTTCTTCTGGAGATGTATGGAATGAAACCACTACAAAATTTGAAAAGAATTTCACCTGTTACACTTTAACTATGGCAGGATTTGCAGGGGTAAAACCGCAAGCCAATATCAGTTTTAATGATTGGGAAAAAGGAATTGCTTCTTACATAAAAGATCAGAAAATTGAAAAAACTATTATTGTAGGACACAGCATGGGAGGCGGGTTAGCTATGGCATTGGCTGCAGATTATCCTGAACTGATCGGAAAAATAGTTATTGTAGATACTCTTCCCTGCCTTGCAGCCTTATCCGATCCGAATTTTAGGTCAAAAGATAATAATGACTGCAGCTCAACTATCGATAAACTGAAAGCAATGACGGATGAACAATTTAAACAGATGCAGACAGGAACCATTCCCCGTCTTGTTGCCGATACTTCTATTCAGGAAACGGTGATTGGTTGGAGTATGAATTCGGACAGAACCACTTTTGCAAAAATGTTCTGTGATTTTTCCAATACTGATCTCCGTGAAAAAATCCAGCATATACAATGTCCTACCCTTGTGCTTCTGGAGTCTTATTTTGTTAATTTTAAGCCAGCTATTGAAGATCAATATAAAAATTTAAAAAATGCAGATATGAGGTATGCATCCAAAGGGCTTCACTTTATTATGTATGATGACAAAGAATGGTATTTTGACCAGTTAAATAATTTTTTATCATCTAAATAATGGTATTTGAAGAAATATATGAAATGTACTGGCAGAAGATATTCCGTTTATGTATGGGATATGTAAATGATTCTGAGCAGGCACAAGACCTCGCACAGGAAACATTTATCATCGTCTGGCAGCAGCTTCCGAAATTCAGGAATGAATCGAGTATTGGAACATGGATCTTCAGAATTGCCTCGAACAACTGTTTAAGGCAGATTGAAAAGGAGAAAAAGTTTACCAAAACTGATCTGCCGGTTAATCTCGAAGAGAAAAAGCAGGAATCCCTGGAACCACAAATACAGATGCTTTATCAGTTTATCTCTGAACTGCCTGAAACGGACCGTATTATTATTTCTCTGGAACTGGAGGAAGTAAAACAGGCAGAAATTGCAGGAATCGTAGGACTTTCAGAATCGAATATACGGGTAAGGATTCACAGGATAAAGGAAAAATTAACAAAAAGATTTAAAGAAAATGGCTACTAATATAGACTTCAAAAATCTCTGGAAACAGCAAACCGCTGAAAAGCCCAGTATAGAAGAGCTCCTTGGCAGGCTGAAAAAATTTAAGAATGAAAATATCAGAAAGCTGGTTGTTACCAATATTCTATTGATCATAACGTGTATATTCATCGGATTGATATGGTATCATTATCAGCCTGAAATGCTTACAACAAAAATCGGGATCGTACTTGTTATTGTAGCTATGCTCATTTTCCTGTCTGCATACAACCAATTGTTCATGAGTTTTAATAAACTTGACAGTGACCGGACCAACTCCGAATATCTGCAAAGCCTGTATTTATTAAAAAACAAACAGAAATTCATGCAGACAACGATGTTGAACCTGTATTTCATCATGCTGTTCGTAGGAATCTGCCTTTATATGTATGAATATACTTCCCGAATGGAATTTATATACAGTGTAATGGCATATGCAGCTACTTTTATATGGATCAGTATTAACTGGTTCTACTTAAGGCCTAAAACAATAAAAAAACAGCTGACAAAAATTAACGGATTAATTGATAAATTTGAAGAAATTAACAGTCAGTTAAAAGATTGAAATCTGTTAGCAGCAGTCAGCAACTGATATGAATTGAATAAAAGATGACAGATACAAGCAAAAAGCACTGGGAAAATGTATATGAAACCAAAAATCCTGACGAGGTAAGCTGGACACAGAAGAAGCCTCAGACATCACTTGATTTCATTCATTCTTTCGGATTGGGAAAAAAGGCCAAAATCATTGATACTGGTGGTGGAGACAGCAACCTTGTTGATTTTCTTCTTGAAGAAGGTTATGAAAACATTACTGTTCTTGATATATCAGCCAAAGCTCTGGAAAAAGCAAAGGAAAGATTAGGTGAAAAAGCTGACAAAGTAACCTGGATCACTTCAGATATTACAGCATTTGAACCTTCAGAAACTTATGATATCTGGCATGACAGGGCTGCGTTTCATTTTCTGACTACTCCGGAACAGGTTTCAAAATATATCAGCACAGCAGAAAAATGGGTAACCGGATTTATGGTTCTTGGAACTTTTTCAAAAGACGGCCCGAAAAAATGCAGCGGCCTGGATATCCAGCAGTATGATGATGCTACATTGACTGAGAAATTCAAATCAAATTTCACGAAAATAAAGTGTTTCACTCAGGATCATACAACCCCGTTCGGAACAGTTCAGAATTTTGTTTTCTGCAGTTTTAAAAAGATCTAATCAACAAATTTCACAATAAAAAAGAGAGCTTCATTTCAGTAGCTCTCTTTTTGTTTTGTATCTGTAGTTTTTATTTCTGTTTTTCTTCTTCCAGCTCCACTTCATGTCTCAGCTGGGCTTTGTAAAGCGTTGAATAATATCCGTTCTTGTCAAGAAGTTCCAGATGCTTCCCTTCTTCTACAATTTTACCATGCTCCATCACAATAATTTTATCAGCTTTTTCAATGGTAGAAAGTCTGTGAGCAATAATAATTGAAGTCCTGTTTTTAGTAATCTTTTCAGTAGCTCTCTGGATCAGCTTTTCACTTTCGTGGTCTATGGAAGAAGTAGCCTCGTCCAGAATCAGGATTTTAGGATCTGACAAATAGGCTCTCAGGAAAGACAGAAGCTGTCTCTGACCTAATGAAATGGAAGAACCTCGCTCACTTACCACAAAATCATAACCGCCCGGAAGCTGCTCGATAAACTGGTCCACTTCAATTTCCTTTGCCCCTGCTTTTATCTTTTCCAAAGTAATGCTTTCATCTCCAAATGCAAGGTTTTCAAAAATGCTTCCGTGGAAAAGGAAAACATCCTGCAGAACAACCCCGATATGACTTCTCAGGTTGTAAAGCTCATAATCTTTTAAATCAACATCATCAATAATAATCTTTCCGGAATTGATATCATATAACCTTGTGATAAGACTGATAATAGTAGATTTTCCTGCACCCGTTGCTCCTACGATCGCCACGGTTTCTCCCGGATTTACCTTAAAATCAATTCCTTTAAGCACTTCCTGTTTTTCATCGTAAGCAAAGCGCACATTCTCAAATTCTATTTTACCGTCAAAATGATCTTTCTTTACCGTTCCGGTATTAGGCATTGCGTAATCTTCATCCATCAGTCCCAATACTCTTTCGGCCCCTACAATACCTCTCTGAATATTATTGAAACGGTCCGCAATCTGTCTCAACGGACGGATCAGCATTGAAATATACTGGATAAATGCAATAACAACTCCGGCACTGATCGTAATATATCCTCCATAAAACAGGATAAACCCAATAAATAAAGAAGAAATAAGTTCTACCACCGGAAAGAACAGTGAGAAGATAAAAACCGTTCTCAGCAGAGCACTTTTCAGGGTAATATTAATATCATCAAACTTTTTAAATTCGGCTTCCTGTCTGTTGAAAACCTGAATAATGGACATTCCCGCCAGCCTTTCCTGAACAAAAGAGTTCTGATTGGCCGTCCATGTTCTTTCATCTCCGAAAGCTTTTTTAAGTCTTTTCTGAAAAAATCTGGTAATCATAACCATTAAAGGCAGGATCGCCAGGGTAATATAACTCAGATGTACATTGGTACTGAACATCATAACCAGAACAAATGCAATTCTGAGAATATCCCCGAAAACCATAAGGAAACCGTCCGTATAAACGGTAGCAATAGTCTCCACATCACCTACGGCACGGGTTACAAGCTGCCCGATAGGAGTCTTGTCAAAAAATGATGTTCTGAAATAGATCAGCTTTGCATACAACCTCTCCCGAATATCACGGATAACGTTCTGCGAGATATAATTTGAAAAGTAAACCAGGAAAAAGTTCAAAATAGTTTCTGCGAAAACCAAACCTATCAGCATATAGATATGTTTCATCATCAAAGCTTTATCCTTCAGCTTGGTGATGTCATTATCCACTACCTCCATGGTAAGATAAGGTCTGTAGGTAGAAACTACGGACAGCAATACAGAAATAATCAAAGTAAGGATGAACCAGGACCGGAATTTCATTCCTATAAAGAACAGCCTCTTAACAATTCCCCAGGTATCTTGTTTTTTCATTGTACAATTTGAAGAAAGAATTTAAAATTCTATGCAAAAATAAGACTTTAAAATTTGACAGCCTTTACAAGTTGATCAAATCGTCATAGAAAATTTCAGATAAGGATCATTTACAATATGAATATATTAAGCCAGGTTTTTGAGCCAGTTCAGAATATATCCTGCCACTTCTTCCCATCCTTTTTCACCACATATAAAATGGCTTCTGCCTTCAAATTCTTTAAAATCCACAATACTGTTCTCATCTTTGTAAGCATCCGCTATTTTTCTTGAAAAAGCTGCAGGGAAAATATGGTCGTTGGAACCCGCAATAAAAAGCAAAGGCACATGAGGTTTCTTTAAATCTAACGTAGCGGAAGATTTAAAAAGCGGATCTCTGGCAAGTTTACGGCTTTCAGGAGCAGCAACCGTTTCGTATAATCTGTCACTTTCTTCTCTTGAGTAATTATTGAAAAAAGCCTTATGATACCATTCTTTTGTTCCGAGGAACGGACTGTTTCCTTTAAAAAAATTAACAACAGGCCACACTATTTTTACAGTAGAAAAAGGAGCCATTACATTTTTAGGTGGCGCTCCGTCAATGCTTACTCCGGCCGATGCTTTTCCCATATCTACAAGCTTCTGAATCATCAGCCCGCCAAATGAATGCCCAATGACAATAGGTTTTTCAGGAAGCGTATCAATGAATCTAACCAAACGGTCAACGGTATCATCAAAACCTACATTTCTTAATTCTTCCGGAATATTCGTTTTAAGTGTTTTTGGATCACCTTCATGTCCAGGATTAGAAGGGGTATGAACGGTGTAGCCCTGTGCTTCAAAATAAGTTTTCCATTCTTTCCAGCTTGTATTATTCACAAATAATCCATGAATAAATACGATAGTTTTTGTTTTCATAATATGTATTGGTTTAAATTATGAGACAAAGTTCCGCAGATAAAGTGAGGATTATTTTAACCTTGGTTAAAATCGTACTATTTCCCTGAAATTCTTTTTCTTATCCTGCTCAGAGACGGCCCCTGAATACCCAGATAAGAGGAAATATGATACAGCGGGACATTATTGAAAATATCAGGATGCTCCCTGATCAGGTCTAAATAACGTTCTTCAGGAGACTTCAGCAGAAAACCTTCAATTCTGGTCATGGTAATATTAAAAGCTTCCTGAGCCAGAAGCCTTCCGAATTTTTCCCACTTATGCGATTGCTGATACAGCGAAAGCAAATCTGTGTAGCGGATATAAATAATGGAAGCATCCGTCAGAGCCTGCGTATGATAATCACACGGAATCTGGTTGATAAAACTTTTGAAAGATACCACAAATCCATTGGCAGAATACAGAAAAACATTCTTCTCCTCTCCTGTTTTTTCCTCGATCGTATAAGACCGGAAAACACCGTCTATAATAAATCCGAAATAGGTGCAGACTGCCCCGCGGAGATTATAGAATTCTCCTTTTTTATAGGTCTTCGGTACCCAAAAATCTTCAGACTGCTTAAATTCTTCCTCCGAAAGACCGGCGAATTGATTCAGTGCAAAGGCCAGTTTATCTGTTTCAGTCATGGCAGGTATTGATTACAGTTATGAAAATGGCTGATTTTGAAGTTGGCTGAGGCACTCGAAGCCAACATAATGGTAACTTCGAGTGCCTTAGCCACCACATATTCACTACAAATCCTTATCTCCGATCTTTTCGATTTCAAGAGAAGGTTTGCTAACGTGTTCTTTCACAAATTTCTTTTCAAGAAGTTGATAAACCCCATATACAGCAGCAATTGAAATCACCCAGCTGATCATATTAATTAATGAAAATCCTGTATAGTTTACATTATCCACAGCATCAGGCTCTGTAATTCCTTTATAAATACCATAAGAAAAGCCAAAGAAGAGCTGACTTCCTAAATATACTCCAATCGCTAAAAGGCCGTAATGCCATTTTGTTTTTCCGAACCTTTCAGCCAGCTGCGCATAATATCTGTAGGCTCCTATAAGAATAAAAATTGATAAGATAATTCGTGTTTTATATATTTAACATTTCAGACTATCCGATTTTATGAAAAATAATGTAATAATCCTTATAGAATAGCCATTGATTGCTAAAATAACACTTTTTTCAATGCTGTAAAACAAAAGAATATCCGTAAAATCACTAAAATTTCACCCTCGGATTAAAATTCGTATCCTACATCCACAAGAAACAATCCGTGGCCCGGAGCTGAAGTTCCCGCAGCATTGCGATGCTTGTCTTCAATAATTTTACGCAGATCTTCCGGCTTTATTTTCCCGCTTCCGATTTCAACCATGGTCCCGACAATGGCACGGACCATATTTCTAAGAAAACGATTGGCGGAAACCGTAAATTTAAGTTCTGTTCCATCCTGCTCCCACTCTGCTTTGTACATTTTGCAGATATTGGTTTTGTTGTCCGTTTTTAATTTAGCAAAACTTGTAAAATCTTCATATTCGAATAAAATCTTACAGGCCTCATTCATTTTATGGATATCCAGCGGTCTTTTCCAATGCTGCCATGCCGATTCCTGAGTAAAAGGATTTTTCGCCAGGGAAATATAATATTCATAAGTTCTGTAGGTAGCATCAAAGCGGGCGTGAAAATCATCTTTCACCTGAAAAATTCTTTTTATCGCAATATCAGGTGGTAAGAAACTGTTTAATTTATAAGGCAGATTTACCTCGTCCACAGCCTGCTCTGTATCAAAATGGGCAAATATTTTTTTGGCATGAACGCCTGTATCTGTTCTTCCCGCACCTGTTGTTTTGATTTCTTCCCTCAATATGGTGGAAAGTGCTTTTTCCAGCTCTTCCTGTACAGAAATGGCATCCGGCTGTATCTGATAACCGAAATAATTTTTCCCGTTGTAAGAAAATTCTATAAAGTATCTCAATGTATTATAATAACTCAACAAAAATACTTTAATTTAATGAAATATTTGTTGAAAAGTCTTTGAGAATATTACATCAATCCCTACGAAAATTCCTATTTTTGCAAACGTATGAAAAGATGGTACCTTTATCCTTTTTCCCTCGGTTATCATTTGGTAACGGGTATCCGAAACACAATGTATGATCTGGGCGTTTTTAAAACGACTAAATTCAAGACTCCGATAATCAATGTCGGTAATCTTTCTGTGGGCGGAAGCGGAAAATCGCCTATGGTGATGTATCTTGCCCAATACCTGTCCAAACACTACAGAACAGGAGTTCTTTCACGCGGTTACGGAAGATTGACGAAAGGCTATGAAGTAACCAATTATGAAAGCAATTATAAAATTGTAGGTGATGAGGCCATGCAGCTTTTTGAACGCTTTAAAAACCGTTTCGTTATTGCTGTTTCAGAAGAAAGAGTTCCCGGAGCCAAAAAAGTGATCGAAGACATGGATCTTGATGTCCTTGTTTTGGATGATGCCATGCAGCACAGAGCCATAAAAGCAGGATTCAATATTCTGATGACGGACTTTAATGATCCTTATTTCAAAGACCATCTTCTTCCTGCCGGAGACTTAAGGGAATCCAGAAACGGTTCCAAAAGGGCGGATATTATCATGGTCAGCAAATGTCCTGATGAACTTACCGAAGAAACCAAACAATATTATATTTCAAGGATCAGACCTTCCTACAACCAGAAAGTGTTCTTTTCATCCATCAGTTATGACGAAAATGTGTACGGAAGAGACAAAATGCTTCCGGACAACAACCTGAACTATTATGATATCCTTCTGATTACGGGAATTGCCAATCCCAAACCTCTTCTTGAGCACCTGGCTAAATTTTCCCAGAGAGTTAAGCATTTAAAATTCAGGGACCATCATAATTTTACGGATGACGACATCAAAAATATCACTGCAGAATATAAAAAATTAGGCGAATACAAGCTGATCCTGACCACGGAGAAAGATTATGTACGTCTGAAAACTTTTGACTATCTTAGAGAAATTGTTTACTACTGGCCTATCAATGTCATTATTGATAAAAAGGAAGAATTCAACCAAATCATCTTAGATTATGTTAGAAAAAATTAAGCAGACCGCCGATTTTATTAAAAATACCATCAAAGAAATTCCTGATTTTGCTGTTGTTTTAGGATCCGGACTGGGAAAGCTGCAGGATGAAGTGGAAACTATTCATGTTTTAGAATATTCTGAAATTCCAAATTTCCCACAGACCACCGTTGTCGGACATGGAGGAAAATTAATCTACGGAATCCTGAACGGCAGAAAAGTTCTGATGATGAGCGGCCGTTTCCATTATTACGAAGGCCATTCCATGGAAACCGTTACTTTCCCGATAAGGGTTTTCCATCTTCTGGGTATTAAAAACCTCATCCTTTCCAATGCCTGCGGTGGTGTAAATCCTGCTTATAATGTTGCTGATATCGTTATTTTAAAAGATCACATCAATATGATGCCTGAACATCCTCTTCGCGGCAAAAATATTGAATCTTTCGGACCCCGTTTCGTTGATATGAGTGAACCGTATAACAAAAAGATGATCGAGGCTGCTGAAAAGGCTGCTGCTGAAAACAGTATTAAAATTCATCAGGGCGTTTATGTGGCTTTACAGGGACCAACTTTTGAAACCCCTGCAGAATATGGAATGATCAAAGCTATTGGCGGTGATATGGTAGGAATGAGTACCGTTCCCGAAGTGATTGTAGCAAAACATATGAATATGGATGTTTTCTGTATTTCCATTATTACAGATCTTGGCGGGCCGGATATTGCATTTTCTGTGTCCCACGAAGAAGTTCTGAATGCAGCCAACAAAGCAATGCCGAATGTAATTGCTGTGGTAAAAGGCCTGGTCAAAAACTACCAGTAGATCTTTATAGAAATTTTCAATCTCATAAATTTTTCCTAATTCACAAGAAATCAATGTTAAATTGCGTTTCATTGTTTAGATTTGTATAAAATGAAATTGAGAGAATGAAAAAGTTAGCATTAATTCTTACGATAAGTGTTTTTAGACTGAGCTATTCACAGCAGCAGCCTAAAGTGCTTAAAACCAGTTTTTCAAAAGAAGCTTTGGTACAGAAACTGGAAGATGAGGAAGGAAAAAGCGTCACTATTCAGCAGATTCTTGATCACCATAAAGGTAAAGTTTTAGTGATTGATTTCTGGGCCGGATGGTGCAGAGATTGTTTAAAAGCACTTCCCAAAGCCCAGGAACTTGAAAAAAATAATCCAAATGTAGATTTCGTATTTCTTTCACTGGAAAGATCAAAAGAAGGTTTTGACAAAAGCCTCGACAGATTCAGTATGAAAGATAAGGATAACTACTGGTTTGCTTCAGGCTGGAAGAATGATTTCAATAATTATATTGATCTGAACTGGATCCCAAGGTATATGGTTATAGATCAGAAATCTGCTATTGCAAAATATTACGCCATTTCACCGGAAGATCCGGATATTCAGGAAACCATTAACAGCCTTTTACAATAATGCTTATCAGGGAAGCTACAGAACAGGATCACAATATTCTTTTAGAATTTGAACAAGGTATTGTTACTGCTGAAAGACCATTTAACAGTACTCTTATCGAAGGTGAGATTCATTATTATGACTTGTTGAATTTCATAAAATCTGAAGAAGCCACTGTGCTTGTTGCTGAAGAAAACAACGAAATTGTAGCATCCGGTTATGCATTGATTAAAAAGCCTGCAAATAATTATTCTAATTTCAGTCAGTATGCTTATCTGGGATTTATGTTTGTAAAACAGAAACAGAGGGGAAAAGGAATCAATAAACTGATTCTTGACGAACTGATCAATTGGGCAAAATCCAAGAATATCTCCGAAATAAGGCTGGATGTTTATTCTCAAAACGAATCTGCTGTAAAAGCTTATGAAAAAGCAGGATTTGAGTCATTACTCACGACAATGAGGATGAAAGTAGAATAAGAATTAAATTCAAAATAAAGGAATCCATATCTTTGCGGTATGGATTCTTCTTTTCCCTTTCCCAGGGTTTAAACGTATTACCATACGGGATTACATTTTCCCAACAAACAAAATTTTTATAGAATCCTTATTTAAAAATAATCAAAAAGATTATTGACAAATTATGTTACGACGAGTTTTGTCGTTACCTGCTTCTACATTTGGTATAAGAAAAAAGATAATGTAAACCAAGCAAAACGACTAAATACAAAAAATGAAAAAATTTGATGACGAAATAGGAGACTTATCCGGATTTAAAATTCTCTCTTTTGAAGAAATAAATAAAGGATTTAAAGGAGATAAAAATCCATTTCAGGGAATTCTTTCAAACTCACTGGAATTTAAAGATGATGAATATATTAACATTACCAAATTATTAGGAGATTTAAAATATAACTATAACGGAGGAAAAGGAGGGCACATGCAATATGTGTTCAAAGAATATTTTCAGGATATAGCACAAACCTATATCATGGATGGAGAAAAGCATATTTCTGTTTCCGCTAAGATTTATCTTAAAGACGGGATAGTAAAGACTTCCCAAAACATGGGACTAGATAAACCTCGTATGGAAGTATTTTTTGATGAAAATGACAGACTTACCTATGCCCTTACATTCCGCTACGAAGATACTATGCAGGATGTCATAGAACTTAGAACATATTCTTTTGTGGAATACAAAAATCTTTTACTCTATTTGGGGTATGGAAACGTGGAAACAGATTATGATGCTTCATCATTTTTCATTAGAGAATTTACTCGTTTTTTAGAAGGATCCGAAAGAGCAGGTGATTTATATAAAGTATATGGAGATTTGCCAACCAGTTTTATTATAAAAATACATCTTCCTACTGAGGCAGTGGTAAATCATCTGATAATATTAACAAAAGAAGATAATACAGGATGGTTTAGCTGGACAAAAGACACCACTTCCCTTTTAATAAAAGTAATGGGGATGTTCAGAAAATTTCAGGAAGCAGCAGATTATTTTTGGAAGAACCCAAAATTGCTTACCGAAATTTATGATAATCTGGATGGACATTCAGAAGTATTGGGACAGTTTAGATCTAACCGAATTCTTTTTGCTTCTGTACTGAATGTATTTGCCCAAAGAGATGTTGGTTCTAAAAGTAAAATAACTAAAAATGCCCTGTTAAACGGGAATGGTTATTTTATAGAAAGTAATATTCTGGAATTAAATGACACTCTGAACATCATCAAAGGAATTATGAGTTTTGATTGGGATTTTGACTATAAAGACGCCATTTTTCTACAACAGAAAAGAAAAGTAAACCAGAATGTAAAAGTAGTCTCAAAAGAAGGAGATCCGCTGGCTGAAGAAACCGTAACTCAGAATATAGATCCTGGATATTTTTATCATCCTATGAACCTTGTTCATTTTACAGATAAGACGCAGGAAAAAGCAAATCTGGTGACAGCTTTATTTATAAAAGCAGTTGCAGATGAAGAAGAGTGGGCAGAAGTAATGCAAAACATCCGTATTGGTGGAGATATTGTTGCCATTATTGCAGGATTTATGACAATGGGACTTACAAGTAACCTCTCTGTACTGGCTATTGCAGATATAGGTTTGGCAGGTATAGATTTAGCATTAATGGACGACGATGTAAAAAAATGGGTTTCTGATTTACCGGGCGGAAAATGGTTTGTAGAAAACTGGGATATTATTTACGCTTTAGTAGGAGCAGGCATTCTGAGCGCAGTAATGATTGAGGGAATCCTTACTTATGGTCCGGCTCTTTTGGAAACGATAAAGAATCTCAAGAATTTAAAAGGAAATTATGTTACTTTTACACAACAACTAGAGAAACTGATAGTAGAACTGGAAGCCTATCAATTGAGAAATCCTAGTAATATTATAGAGGAGGTGGTATTGGTTGGTGAGAAAAATGGATTACTACGAAAATTAGTGAAGTTTTTTTCTTCTTCAGATGCAAATTTTGAGTATATAATTAAAAATCTTACTGAGAAAAAAATTACTGTAAGAAAAGTAGGAGATAATCTTTACGAGGTTTATTATAAATGGCATATAGTAAAAACAGGTACAGAAGCAGAAGTAGGAGCTTTTCTGAGTAGAGTATATTATGCTTCACCAACAAAAGCAACAGAATTTATACAAGGTGTGCTTATAGAATCACTTACAGATTTTGAGAAGGCAGGTCTGCTTAAAAGTATATATCATTACTACAAAGGTCTGAAATATAGGATATTAATATACGAAGACCAAATTATTTGGAAAGTGGCTGATGAAAGGTTTGTTTGGGAGAATTCTGCAAGAGTATGGGGAGGTGAATTAGAGTTTGATTTTAATACTTACGGAGTAAAGGGATTAGGACAAAAATTTACAGATGAGGCATTTAACCATTTTGGAAAGAAAGTAAAAACGATAAAAGTGGAATGGAAAGAATTATCTGATTATCCTGGTGGAGAATCTTTGGGATATAAACAATTTTATGAAATTTTTTATGAAATTGGCGATGCAGATGAAGCCGTAAAAAGTACAACATTCTATAAAACAATGAATAAAAAAGGATTTACAGAAATCAAATCAGTATTTCCTGAAAAATCTGTAAAAGTAATATTAACAAAAAAATAGTAAAATTATGTATAAATCAAAATATTTAGAACGAATACTTGAAAACGGAATGTACTATAATTCAATATTAAGCCAATATCTTATATATGATTATGAAAACTTAAAAATCTCAAATCTCTTAAAAGAAAGAATTAAGACAAATGTTGATTCTAATCAGAACTTCGAAATTCCTCTTTCAGAATTTAGCACAATACAAATAGCTCTAGATCTAAGAATAGAAGAGCTTTTAAAACATCCAGACTTTGATCCATTCAAAGAGGAAAAAAGGAAAAGATTCCCAGAACAATATGGAAACCAACCTTTTGAATTTCATGGAAAAATTTATTATTTACATACTAAAACATTTCCTGTTGACAGCTTAATAGATAGAATTATCGATTTTAAAGAATTATTAGAAGAACATTTCAAAGCTAATAAACCTTTAAAATATCTATATAAAGAATAATAATATGAGCCGTTTCTTAAATGATGCGGCTTTTTATTTAATGGATGCGGAGAATCAACAGAAGAACTAACAAATGATGTGATACGGCAGAAAACTTAAAATATAAGATTAAGCAGGAAGTAAGATCGTATATACCAAAGTAAAAGATTTATATGCTGCATTGGAAAAATTTAGTAGTGAATATAAAATCCTAAAAATAAAAGATAGAATACAACAACCTCTAAACGGTTATCGGGATATCTTAATGAATATTGAAATGAAAAATGGTCATATAGTCGAGTTCAGGCTGCATTTAAAAGAAATGGATGACGTTGCTGGCGGTGTGGGACATAAACTGTATGAACAACAACGAAGTTTGTGTTTAGATTACATATTATTGATTTTTACCAACAAATTAAAATAAACAATTTATGTATACAAAAGAACAAGCAAAAGCAAAAAATGCAACGATTTGTAGATTATCAGAATAATTTAATAGTTGGGAATGAGGAAGGAGAACCGGATATTATTATATATGATCATCTTACAGAAGAGCATCCATTTAGATGGGTATTTTATTGGCAGGTAAAAAATATCAAAGAAGACTTTTCTAATTTTTTAGCTGGAAATGGCCCAATAATTATTGAGAAAGACACATTAAATGTTTATAAAATGATGACTGCTATTTCTACTGAAGAGAACATCGAGCTATATAAAAAAGATAAAAATAAATTGCTTCAGTTAGAGGAAGATCAGGATGTTTTTTTTGATCCTGTAAATATCTAACTTTCAAACTGAACTTCGGAATTTATATCAATTGCAGTTTTCCCTCTGCTCATTACAATATGAGTGAAAGTATAATTCAAAATAAAGGAATCCATATCTTTGCGGTATGGATTCTTCTTTTCCCACCCGTAAGATTATTCATGTCGATATGGATGCATTTTATGCTTCCGTGGAGCAGCATGATAATCCGTCACTCAAGGGAAAACCTATTGCTGTAGGCGGAGAACACCGCGGTGTAGTTTCTGCGGCAAGTTATGAAGCCAGAAAATATGGTGTCCGTTCTGCAATGCCCAGCAAAACAGCTAAAGAAAAATGTCCGCATATTATTTTTGTTCATCCCCGTTTTGCCAGATATAAGGAAATATCAAAACAGATCCGGGAAATTTTTTATGAATATACAGATCTTGTAGAGCCTTTATCATTAGACGAAGCCTACCTTGATGTAACTGAAAATAAAAAAGATATAGAATCCGCCAATCAGATTGCCAAAGAAATCCGCCAGAAGATATTTGAACAGACAGGGTTGACTGCTTCCGCAGGAATTTCAGTCAATAAGTTTCTTGCAAAGGTAGCTTCTGATATCAACAAACCTAATGGTCAGAAAACCATTCATCCGGATAGAATTGAGGGATTCCTTGAAGAACTTCCTGTTGAAAAATTTTACGGTGTAGGTAAAGTTACCGCTAACAAAATGTTTAGTTTAGGGATTTATAAAGGAAAAGATTTAAAGAAAAAAACTTTGGAAGAGCTGGTAAGGCTTTTTGGAAAATCCGGAGGATATTATTACAATGTGGTACGTGGGATTCATAATTCTGAAGTAAAACCTCATCGTATCCAGAAAAGTGTTGCAGTGGAAAGAACTTTTTTTGAGGATCTTTTTGACGATCAGGCAATCAATGAAAAGCTGGAACATCTGAGTCAGGAACTTCATCAGAGGCTACAGAAAAATAATATTCTCGGAAGAGCTTTAACTTTAAAAATTAAGTACAAAGATTTCTCCCTTTTTACAAGAAGTTTTACAAAGGAAGATTACTTTACTTCTCCTGAACAGTATTTTAGTACCGGAAAGAAACTTTGGGAACTAAGACCGTTTGACAAGCCGGTAAGACTGTTGGGACTTTCTCTCTCCCACCTCAACACTGAAGAGAAAAAGCAGGTTTCCATTCAACTAAAAATCCCGTTCGAAGAGTTTGAAAATTAATAGATGATAAATTTTCACTATCTTGTAGAAAACCAACCAAATCACAGCTTATGAATGCGACGATGATTCAGTTTTTCCACTGGTATTCTGAAGGAAACGGAAAATTATGGAAAGAAGCAGAAAAGGAAGCCGCACATCTGGCAGAATTGGGAATTACCTCAGTATGGTTTCCTCCTGCCTATAAAGGAACGAATGGAGGCTACTCCGTAGGTTACGATGCTTATGACCTGTATGATCTGGGAGAATTTGACCAGAAAGGAAACCTTCCTACTAAATATGGTACGAAGGACGAGTATCTAAAGACCATTAAAGCTTTAAAAAAACAAAATATAGAGGTCATCGTAGATATTGTTCTTGGACACAAGGCCGGCGGCGATGAACTGGAAAAGTTCAAAGCTGTAAAGGTAGATGAAAACAACAGGGAAAAGATCATTTCCGATGTCATTGATATTGAGTCCTATACTAAGTTCACATTTCCCGGAAGAGGAAAAAAATATTCTGATTTTGAATGGAATTTTACCTGTTTCAGTGGTGTAGATTACGCTGAAGGCATGGACTCCCATATTTATAAGATCCAGTCTGAATATGGAAACGACTGGGAAGAAATGATTGATGATGAAAAGGGAAATTACGATTACCTGATGTACAATGATATAGAGCACCGGAATCCTTTTGTACGCGAAGAGCTGAACAGCTGGGCAGAATGGTATTTCAACCTGACTGATTTTGACGGGGTACGGCTGGATGCATTGAAACATATTTCATTTGATTTTTATAAAGAGTGGCTCACCATGCTTCGTTCCAATTCCGAAAAAAACATTTTTGCCGTCGGAGAATATTGGGCTCCGGGGCAGTTGAATCTCCTGCAAAAATACATCGAGGTTACAGAGGGATGTATGAGTCTTTTTGACAGCTCGCTGCAGAATAATTTTCATACTGCATCCAATGAAGGCAGCTCTTATGATCTCCGTAGAATCTTTGATGAAACCCTCACACAGGCGGATCCAATACATTCTGTAAGTCTAGTGGATAATCATGACACACAGCCTCTACAGGATCTTGAAGCTCCGGTACAATCATGGTTTAAACCTTTAGCTTATGCACTGATCCTGCTTCGGGAGAACGGGTATCCGTGTGTGTTTTATCCTGATCTGTATGGAGCCCATTATGTTGATAAAGGCAGGGATGGAAATAATCAGGAAATTTTCTTACAGAAAGTAGATGGTATGGAAGACCTTCTTACAGCAAGAAAGGAGTATGCGTACGGAACACAGAGAGATTATTTTGAAGATGCAAACTGCCTGGGATGGACGCGTGAAGGGGACGATGAGCATTCCGGATGTGCTGTAGTTCTCAGCAACAAAGAGGCTTACAGCAAACCTATGGAAATGGGCAGACAGTACGTAGGGAAGAAGTTTCATGATCTGCTACAGCGATTTAAAGAAAAAGTAATTATCGATGAAAACGGCTGGGGAAATTTTCCCGTTCCTGCAGGAAATGTAAGTGTATGGATTCCTGAATAGTCCTGAAGGTTTGAACTTGCTCATACATTTAAGGTTCAATTTTCCGGACTTCCAGAATCTCAGGCCTTTCAGAATCATCAGAAATATTTCCGCTCCGGGCAAATTCTGCCCATAATGCTCTCAGTTTTTTTCCATTCTCATCAATGTATTTCCACGGAATATCTTTCAGCATTTCAGAGGATTTCCAGGCTGGCTCATTCCCGAAAATCAAAGGAAGATCAATACAATGCGGAGCCCCGATATGAGTATTTCCTGCTCCGGAATGGATTCTGAACAAATAAACATTTCCTCCCGCCTTTGCATGATTTTCTGCAAATATTTTTGCCGGGGTTCCATAAATAAGCTCAGTTGTTTTTTCAACTGTTTTATCCATAATTTTCAGTCCCAGCCCTTTTCCGAAGTATTTATTTAAAGCATCAGAAGTTTTAAGGTAAAATGCAGTTTCGTCATTGTTCAGGCCAATCAGCACATCATATTTTCCGGCATTTTCTTTCCATTTTTCCGTTGATTCTTCTTCCCTGCATAAAGGTGGAAATCCATATTGGATACCAAAAGGCATGGCAGCTTTCAAGCCGTATTTGATGACGGAGGGTACATATTTCCTGTACTCATCCATCATTTTAAAAACATCAGCCTCGTCTTTTAATCTTTCGGTTTTTTTCAGAAATTCAGCAGACATTTTCTGTCTTTTATAACGTAATCCTAGTGGCGCACTCTGTATGATCACTCTTTGAAACAAATCTTCAACATCTTCAGAGATCATCAGATGGGCAATAGCATCTCCACCTGAAGACTGGCCTAAAAGAGTAATATTTCCAGCATCACCTCCAAACTCTGGAATATACGTTTTGATCCATTTTAATGCTTCTATAATATCTAGTAATCCTAAATTAGGCGGTTTTTCATCACCTCCCAGAAAGCCGAAAAGTCCAAGCCTGTAAGAAACAGCAACAACAATCATCTGCTGCTCTTTCACCCAGTCACCGGGATCAGATGTAGGGAGATCGCCACATCCTATCTCATGGGAGCCTCCATGAATCCAGACTACAACGGGAAGCTTTTCATTGTCTGTAAAATTATCCGGACGGAATACAGAAAGATATTGTGTGGATTCATCAGGAGTAAAGCTTTCAATATCGGTAGGGCCAATCATTTTTTCTACCAGCGGACTGATAGCCTGCGGACAAACCGGTGTTTTATCCGGAAAAATAATTTCTGAAGGAGACGGCTGTTCTGCAACAGGTTTTTGAAATCTTTCTGAACGGGCATAACGGATGCTTTTGGCTTTTATCACACCATTCTCTTTTAATGCGATAATTCTTCCAAATGCTGTCTGAAAAATGTGTGTTTTGGACTGCTGAACTGTCATTTCAAAAACTGTGAAAATTTTTATCTATTAAAATTAATTTAGTTTTTTGGAATGAGAAAATTTTCGCTTTGATTTAACGTTAAAAATATGTAGGTTCCATAGGGTTAATTAAACACGAATTTCACAAATTCCCTGCACAAATTTCCACAAATATTTTAGTATAGAATTGTGGTATTTGTGAAAATATTTTTGTCTTTTCTGTTTAAAAATCAATTCAGGGTTTTGTATTCACTGGGCGAAACACCTACTTTGGTTTTGAATAGTCTCGTAAAATGCTGTGGATATTTAAACCCAAGGTCATAGGAAATCTCACTGATTGATTTTGAGGGATTCAATATTTGTTCTTTGGCAGTATCAATCAGTTTATTGTGGATAAATTCCTGGGCAGAAATCCCTAATTCCTTTTTGATAAGGTCTCCGAAATAATTGGCAGACAGGTTCAGCTTTTCTGCAAAATAGTTAACCATTGGAAAACCAATATTTTTAGGGTTGTCAGATTTAAAATAATCATCTACCAGATTTTCAAATTTCCCGATTACCCCCTGATTGATATGATCTCTCGTAATAAACTGACGGTCATAAAAACGCATACAGTAATTTAAAAACAATTCAATATTATTGACAATCAGTGATTTACTGTGTTTATCAATCGACTGTTCAAGCTCAAGCTTTATATTTTTAAAACATTCTAAAATGATTTCTCGCTCTTTTTCAGAAAGATGTAATGCTTCATGGACATCATAGGAAAAAAAGGAATAGTCTTTTATGTTCTTCCCTAAATTGGTTCCTTTGATCAGATCCGGATGAAAGAGTAAGGCATAGCCTGCCGGCTGAATCCACTTTCCTTTATTGTAAATTCCATAGGTTTGGCCAGGTGCGATGAAAACCAATGTTCCTTCCTGATAATCGTAGCTGTTTTTTCCATAAAACATATCTCCACACATCACATCTTTCAAAAAAACAGTATAAAAACCAAACATTCTTTTATGCTGGCAAATAGGATCAGATTTTGAAAAATCAATCACACTTACCAACGGATGCAGGGTTTCGTGGTTGGCCATTTTATTATATTCCGATACGCTATTGTAAATTTCAACTTCCTGATTTTCCATGAATTTCATTTTAATCTTATTCAAAATTACCACTTTCCCGCATACCTTGTATGGTGTCTGTAAAATTGGTAAGTATTTCGGTAATCTGTATAAGCTGTGTTTATTTAAAAGTTTCGACTTTTGTATTGTTATGGAAACATTAAATACAAATATTTTTCCAAAAGGAGAAAAAGCGCCTGAAGCTTATTTTTCTGGAGGAACAGCCTGGATTCAGATTTTGAAACCTAATGAAGATGACCTGAACTGCCAGATCGGAAATGTTATTTTTGAGCCGGGCTGCAGAAATAACTGGCATTCTCATAGTGGCGGTCAGATTTTAATCGTAACTTCAGGAACAGGGTTTTATCAGGAAAAGGGAAAAAATGCACAGATCTTAAAACCGGGAGATGTTGTGAATATTCTTCCTGATGTGATTCACTGGCATGGGGCAGCCCGGGATAGTGAGTTCACCCATATTGCCATTAATCCCAATACTCAAAATGGTATTGTGGAATGGCTGGAACCTGTAAGTGATGAAGAATACAATAATTTATAACTAGACAACTTATTAACTTAATTGAATAAACCAATGAGCACATTAACAGTAAAAGCCTACGGAGCTGAATCAGCTACGGCAGATCTGAAAGAAATGAACATCGAAAGAAGAGTGACCACACCCAAAGATGTAGAAATTGAAATTCTATATTGCGGAGTATGCCACTCTGACCTTCATACAGCCAGAAACGACTGGGGCGGATCTTTGTATCCTGTAGTCCCGGGACATGAAATTGTGGGAAGAATTACCAATGTAGGAAGTGAAGTTTCCAAATTTAAAGTGGGGGATCTTGCCGCAGTAGGATGTATGGTGGATTCCTGCGGACACTGTGACAGCTGTAAGGAGGACCTGGAACAGTATTGCCTGAACGGATTTACAGGAACATATAACGGAAAAGACAAGCATTTAGGAGGCCATACTTTTGGAGGATATTCCCAGAAGGTGGTTGTAGACGAGCATTTTGTATTAAGCGTACCGGAAAATCTTGATCTGGCAGCAGTAGCCCCACTTTTATGCGCAGGTATAACAACATGGTCTCCGCTAAGACACTGGAATGTAGGTCCGAATTCTAAAGTTGCAGTTGTAGGTTTGGGTGGATTGGGACATATGGCGATCAAATTAGCAAAAGGATTAGGTGCTGAAGTTACCCTGTTTTCAAGAACTCCGGGAAAAACTGAGGATGCCAAGCAGCTGGGAGCTGATCATGTGGTTATTTCTACAGATGATTCACAAATGGACACTGTAAAAGGAAAATTCGACCTGATCATTGATACGGTTCCTTATGAGCATGAAATCAATCCTTATATGCAGACACTTACTTTAAACGGAACTTTGGTTCTTGTAGGATTTGTTGGGGAATTCCAGAATGCAGAAGTAAGCACAAGACCTATGATTTTCCAGCGTCGTTCTGTTGCAGGATCATTAATCGGTGGTATTGCTGAGACTCAGGAGCTACTGGATTTCTGCGGAAAGCATAATATTGTTTCGGACATTGAGCTGATCAAGATGCAAGATATTAATCAGGCTTACGAAAGAATGATCAAAAGTGACGTGAAATACCGTTTCGTTATCGACATGCAGTCTTTATAGTATTTTTTTCAGATTAGATAAAAAGACTCTTCAGGTGAAGAGTCTTTTTTATGTTTAGTAAGCTTTTTTCATGTCCTGAAAGGCCCAGTCCGCCATTGCATCAATTACCGGAGCCAATTTAAGTCCTGCCTTACTTAATTCATAGGTAACATGTGGTGGAACTACAGGTTTTGCAGTCCTGATAATCAATCCATCAGCTTCCAGTTGTTTCAGATGCTGGATCAACATTTTTTCCGTGACTTCCGGAATGGCTCTTTTTAATTCGCTGTATCTTTTCTCTCCTGTGGAAAGATTAAACAGGATAATGGGTTTCCAGAACCCGCCTATTTTTTCCATAACATACATTACGGGGCACTGTTCCAATACGCTTTTTCGGTTTTGCTGGATGGTGGAGCTTTCTTTAATTGCGGTCATGATACATACTTTAGGGTAAGTACTTGTATAAAAGTAAGTACAAATATAACTTTGTATCAGGAAATAAACAACATTTAATATGAAAATTATCGTAACAGGTTCTTTAGGGAATACAGCAAAGCCATTAGCACAGCAGCTAATTTCAGAAGGTCATGACATTACTGTAATCAGCAGTAGTGAAGCAAAGAAAAGTGAAATTGAATCTTTGGGAGCAAAGGCAGCAATCGGCTCTATTACCGATGTTGGTTTTTTGGTAAAAACATTTGAAGGTGCAGATGCCGTATTTGCCATGACCCCTCCGGTTATGGGTGAAACCCATATTGTTGAAAATACAGCCAATGCGGGAAAAAATTATGCAGAAGCCATTGCAAAAGCAAATGTAAAAAGACTTGTCATGCTAAGCAGCGCAGGGGCTGATTCACCTGTTGAGACTGGTCCAATCAAAGGGCTTTACCATATTGAGAAGGTATATAATGGATTGGAAAACACTTCTGTTACTTTTCTAAGGGCAGGCTATTTCTACATTAATTTTTTCAATGATATTCCTTTGATTAAAAATGCAGGAATCATTGGCGGAAATTATCCCGAAAATGTAAGCATTCCATTAACACATCCAGTTGATATTGCTAAAGCTGCAGCTGAAGAGCTGGTAAAAAATACAACAGGGAAAAACATTCGTTACGTTGTAAGTGATTCACGTGTACCTTCGGATTTTGCAAAAGTTTTGGGTTCTGCTGTCGGAAATTCAGCATTGCCCTGGGTTGAATTTACAGATGAGCAGTCTTTTGACGGAATGGTTCAGGCAGGTCTTCCACAGGAAATGGCTGAATTATATGTTGAAATGGGCAAAGGAATGAGAACAGGGGTTGTCCAGAAGGATTTTATTGAGCAGGGATCTCCGGTTGACGGCGAAATTAAATTAGAGGATTTTGCTAAAGAATTTGCTTCTAAATTTTAATCTTGGTTTTCTATAAAATAGTTTCGGCGGACCTTTGGTCCGCCGAAACTTTATCTTCAATAATTTTAATTAGTTCTTTTCTTTTAAAGTTCCTTTTAAAACTTTAAGTTTTCCATCAATTGGCTGGTCAATTTTCAATCCGAGGATTTCAGCAACCAAAGGATAAACATTGACATTAGAAAATTCATCTACAACTACATTATTTCTGAATTGCGGGCCCCAGGCAAAGAAAGTCGCCTTCATTTCAGGAACCAGTCTTGGGTTGTAACCATGTTTTCCAACTGATGTTTTCTTGCCTTTTTCCAAAAATATTTTAGGAGCCTTTGGAATAAGAAGAATCTGGCCTATTCTGCCGTATTGATCGTCTTTAGTTCCAAAATGCAGATATTTAGGAAGTCTTTTATCTAAATATACTTCGTAATCATCAGTTTTTCCGGCTTTAAGCTCCTGATAAACCGATTTTACTTCGTCAGGATTTTTCACCACTACTCTTAATAATGTCTGGGAATTATAAAAATCAAATCTGTCTTTATTTAAAAGTATGGCAGGAATTTCTAAAGGAGCTCCACCGTCTACTTTTATCATTCCGTGATCTGAAACAAAAACGAAGTTTACATTTTTCAATCCCAGATCATTTACTTTCTGCACCAGGTCTCCTATTGCATGATCTATCAGATGAACAGCTTCATCTGTTTCTTTTGATTCCGGGCCAAAATGATGTCCGCTTCCATCCACTTCCGGGAAATATAATGAAATAAAGTGAGGTCTTTTATTCATCGGCAATTTCAGCCAATCAATTACTTTATCAACCTTTTCAGAAGGTGTGAATTTTTCATGGTAGGGATAATAATAAGTAGGTCTTTTTCCTCCTGCATCACTTGCAGAACCTACCCACATCATAGAAGCTGAGATCATTCCCTGCTTTTCAGCCAGCCCCCATAAAGGAAGTCCGCCATACCAGCTTCCGTCCTCAGCATTTTTTTTGTCACTCATGGCATAGAACTCTTTTCTCTTATAATCGTAGAAAAAATTATCAATCAAACCGTGATGTGAAGGATATAATCCGGTAGCCAGGCTCCAGTGATTCGGGAATGTTATACTTGGATAACTGGGAATCATTGCTTTTGCCTGAACTCCTTCATTGGAAAGCTTCAAAAGATTCTCTGCATTATATTTTTTAGCATAATCATAACGGAAACCATCCGTTGAGATCATGATTACATAAGGTTTTGTCTGGGCATCAACTGTATTATACCGGTTGGGAATAACAATCTGAGTGGTATCTACCGGTGCTTTCTGTGCAAAAAGTGTCAAAGAAAAAATAAACAGTAAAAAATGCAGTCCTCGCTTCATTATAGAAATTTTCAGCAAAGTTACTGTGTCAAAACCTCAGATGAAAATTTAACGGGTTAAAAAATCATTAAAACCTTTTTTTAGGATTATGATAAATAAAATCTCTATATTTTTGTGGTCATTATTAAAGTATGGGAAGCATTTACATTTGGGCTGGTACAATATTGTTCATGTTAACAATGGGTTTGGCAATTCTTTTAAACAAAACAAAAATTAAACCTTACATTTTATATGCTTTATACCTAGTTTTAATCTTTGTATTTTCATTTAGAATAATGAAAGAAATAAAAGAATATAATGCTTTCAATCAGGAAGATTTTTCAAATATCATTAAAATACTGATTGACGACCGGGAAATAGACAAAGAAATTGTAAAACCATTATTTGAAGAACTTAAACATGATGATTTCACATGGGTGGATCATCCAATAAAAAGAAAAGAGTACTTTATTAATGTTTATACTCATAAAAGAATATATCGGTTCAAAATATGGGATACTTACAATCAAGGCGTTCTGGTTTCTAGATTTGATTGTGATGGAAAAGATTTTATAACAAACAGAAATGATAAGCTCTTATATTTTTTAAACCGGAATAATGAAATACAACAATAGGCCAGTATAAAAGTAAATCCTCCACAAAAAGCGAAGGATTTACTTTAATTAAAATTTTTAATAATTTATTCCTTAATCAATTTCTCATAAGACAGGCTTCCGTCTTTCAAAGTAATTTCAAAATAGTAAGTTCCGGATTTAAGATCCCTTACATTTATATTTTCACCATCAGGCTTTACAGATCTTACTTTTCTTCCTGCTGATTCATAAATATCAATGGATTTTATTTTATCTGCATTTTTGAAACTAACTGTTTCTTTAGCAGGGTTTGGATAAAGAATCACTTTTTTACTCACCATATCAGTTTCATTCACTCCCAATACGCTCGTAAAAGATGCAGTAGCATAGCCTACATTGGCAGTTCCCCCATGAGGAGCAACCGTTGTAGTTGCAGTAGCTGGTCTTGGTCCCGCAAAACTTATGGAAGTGGTTGTAGCATAAGGCATCTGATAATCATTCGGATCTGAATTTGTCAAAGCCCTTGTTAAAGTCAGCGTTCTTACAGAACCGGAAACAACATCACTTACTATAGTCCAGTCCTGGGAGCTGTCTAACGGAGGCTGTGTAGTTCCTATAAAGTTTCTGTCTGTCAGTTTAGGAGTGGTAACGGCCGAATAAACTACAGCATCTCCCGCTGACATGCTAAATCCCGCATTAACACCAATTCCCAAGCCAAACCATCTGTCAGATGGACCTTTTAAGACCAAAGTTACTTTAGATGTTGCATTATCAAGAGTAAAATTTGCAATTATCCCGTTATTAGGGGATAAAGGTACGTCACCTGTAGTTTTTTGCTGCGAAAAGCCCAAAAAACCTATTAATAAGAAGGAAAAGAGTACAATGTTTTTCATATTTTAATTTTTTAGTTGGTTGATCAGTTCAGGGTTCTTGGATAAAACAGCATATTCAAAAGCTGTATTTCCTTGTTTGTCTTTGAGATTTTTATTAGCCTTATATTTTACAAGGAGCTTAACCATTTCTACATTACCCAATTTCGAGGCAAAAATAAGAGGTGTTGTCCCCTGTGAATCTATTGTATTGATATCTGATTTATGATCTAACAGTTCCTGAGTTAATTTTAGATCGCCTTTATACACAACTGCCATGAGTGCAGTCCCCATTGAAGAATTATAATTGATATCCTTTACTTTATCCATCAAAAAATCAGCCACTTCCACATTGCCTCTGTAGCATGAAAGAATAAGAGGAGAAAAACCATTTTCGTTGGTTTTATTGATAATATCCGGATCCTGTTTCATGAGATTCTGTACCTCAGCTACCGTTCCGCTTCTGGCAATATCAAAAATGGTTTTTACTTTTTCCTGGGCATATATCATAGAAAAACCCATGAAGAAACTTATAATGAAGATTAACTTTTTCATTGTTTTGTCAGTGTATAATTATATTCTACATTCACGTTTTCTGCTACTTTTTTCATAACCATTTTAGGAATCGTTACATTAAAGTCTGCAGGTTTTGCTATAAATTTCCCATTTACATATACTTTTCCATCTTTAGAATAAACAGAAGCAGCTGAAGAAACAGCCCTGTCTACCCCATGAAAATTCAGAGTTCCCTGAATCGTATATTTTTGTGGTGAGGCTGTAAGCTTTGTTTTATCAAAATTTACAATCTTTCCTTTGAAGGTTGCTTTAGGATATTTGGCAGTTTCTGCATAACTCTCATTGAAATGCTCTTCCATTAATTTGGTTTTAAAATGAAAGTTCTTTACCGCAGAAACGGAAGCCATTTCACCATTATCCGTATTCAGAACTACAATGTTATTATCATCCTTAGCATACACATCTTCAAACAGCGGCACGGACGCTTCAAAAGTTACGCTGCCAGTTTTGGAACTGTATTTCTGGGCTGAAGCAAAGCCTGTAAAGAACAGTACACTACTTATTAATACTAATTTTTCCATATCAAATATTTTTAATTTTCAGCAAGCCCGTCGGCTTTCCATTTTATGAAAATGTTGATCTGTGTCTGGGATAGTGATCCACCCTGCGGCATTTTTTCAGGATCACCATTTGATCTTTGTATTCTGTCCAGGATATTATCTATATTATTTTTTACCTGATCATAACTTGTCCATGGCTGAAAAGAAGCTGACCCTCCGGGAGAATGACATGCAATACAGTTGGCATCAATAATAGGTTTTATATCCTTCGCGTACTTTACCTGTTCTATAACAGGTGTATTATCTGAAATCTCTTCATAGGTTCTGCTTTCACAAGAAATAAGAAAGACAAGGCCTGCTAATATGTATATTATCTTTTTCATCTTAAAAAACTCTGTAAAGATTAAACCCAAAGAAAATCTGTCCTTTTTCCCATCTCCCTGCCGCATTGGTAAGATATCCTATATCCGAATTGATTTGGGAATTGGTAAATAAAAGCTGGAAAACATGTCCCCCGGTTTCAATATCCATACCCAGCGAAAGCGGATTTTTATAAAAACTGTGATTGTCGAAATTCACAAAGTATTCTGCGTTGATAGAAATTCTTTTTGAAATTTTATAGCGGCCGCCCAATCCCGTGAGAAACTGGTTTTTATCTTCGATAGCAGGATCATAAAGGTTCTTGTGAACATATGAAGGAGACAGCTGCAGTGAAAATTTGTCATTGAATCTTCTTGAAATCAAAGCCTGGGTAAGATAAGAAAGTCTGTCACCAAATTTAAGATAGGGATAATTATCCTTATCCAGATCCGTATTAAGAGCCATCACATTATACCCTACGATATCTGCCGGAAAATTATCTGTCTGTTTTACAATTTTATACTTTACAGCACCTTCAAATGTTTTCATATTTGTTTCTCTGGAAAAACTTACTGAAACATTGTCTGTAACACCATAAATGACCCCTAATTTGGTAGAAGCATCATCAAGACCGAAAAAATTTTTAAATCCAGTGCTTATGTCTCCAAAACGGTGGGCTACAACAATATACCACTCTTTTTTAGCGGCAAGTTTTGTAGATTGCCCTGTGACGATCTGGAGAGCCTTGAAGGCCGGTTGGGAAATTTCTGAAGTTGTTTTGAGGGTGTCAATATCTTTCAACAGGTCTTCCTGTGCTGAAGCAAGGCCTGATGCAAGTACCGACAAAAATAAGAGAGTTTTTGTCATATACAATTTGAATTAAATTACGATATAACAAACTTATCGAGTTATAGATTCAAAAGTATGTGACAAAAGTCACCATAAAAATTGTTTTTATCAATGATAAAGACAAAATAATTAAAACATCATATATTAGATGAATCTAACATTTTCATTTACAGGAACTTTAATACCTTCTTTGGTCTGAATAATTTCGCCTTCGTTTTCAATTTTTTTTAAAACCCGGCTCACCACTTCTCTGGAGGTCCCCAAATTGTTGGCTATTTCACGGTGGGTAATCTTTAAAGGATTATGTCCTGTAATGGAAACCTGCTGGCGGATATAGTTCAGCACTCTTTTATCAAGTCTGTGAAACACAGCATCATTCACCATATTCATGACATCAGAAAACCGTTTGTCGTATTCATGATAAAACACTCTGTTAATTTCCGGAAAACGGATCAGCCATTCGTGTATAACAGAAACAGGAATCAGAATCACTTCAGATTCTTCTTCCGCTACAGCGTATACTCTGCTTATATAATCTGTAAAAATAGACGAAAAGGTCATCAGACAGCTGTCATTAGGTCTTATATAATAATAAATAAGCTCTCTCCCGTCATTGAGGGTGAAAACTTTTATAGAGCCTTTAATAAGAAAAGGGACATATTTATTTTTCTGTCCTTCCCTGATAATTTCAGTTTTTGATTTTATATCAGTAATAATGGCATTAGCATGTAATTCATTTAAAAAATTCTCTCCTAAAAAACCAAATTTGTCAAGAATAAATTGATTATTTACCATATCCTTTATATCATTTAAGCAAATATATAAAATTGGTGTGTTGATATAGTATAAAAAAGCTTCATTAATTATCTATATATAAAAACTTAATAATGGATTAATTAAGCAAAGTCTTTTACCTCAAATTCAAAATAAGATTTAAAATAGGAATAAACTACAGTTATTTTTTTGTTAAAAATAAAATTTACAGGAGAATAAAGAAGACATTTTTCCCACTCAATAAATACCTTTTTCAATAAGCTAAACTATACAACATTTTTACCTGATTCAAATTAATAAATTGAAAATCAGAAAATTAAAAACACTAGGTACATAATAGGTATCTCATTTTTTTAAGTTTTTTGGAAAGCTGTTGTAACATTGCAAATTGAAAAACGCAAACAATAAAAGGTCAATTATAAAACATAAAAATGAAAAAAATTATTCTGTTATCAACTTCAATTACATTGAATTTATTATCAATTTCATATGCCCAAACTATCGGCATTAATACAAATGATCCAAAATCCACTCTGGATATTAACGGAAAAAAAGACACCTCAGGCAATCTGCTGGCAACAGATATAACCGGAATACAGGCGCCACGTCTTACAAGAGCAGAGCTTACCTCAAAAGGTAACACTTTGTATGGTACAGATCAAAAAGGAGTTTTAATATACATTACAGACATTACAGGAGGAGATGCCGATGCAGCCTCACCCAGAGTAAATGTCACAGCTACCGGATACTATTATTTTGATGGAGCTGCCTGGATAAAAGTAGGAAGCGGAACTGCTGCCAATGATTGGCATACAACAGGAAATAATGATATTGTTGATGGAACTAATTTTCTGGGTACAACCAATCATGTATCACTTGCTTTTAGAGTAAATAATCAACCGGCAGGACGTATTACTCCTAGTGATGGCAGTTCATTAAGTGACAATATATTTTTTGGTGCAGGTGCAGGTACATCGCCGGATTTTGCCGGCACCGCCAATGTAGGTATTGGATATAATGCACTCAATGCGAACACAATTGGTGCCAACAACGTCGCAATAGGTAAGGAAGCATTAGCTGCAAACACAAGTAATAATGACAATATTGCAATAGGCTCCTATGCATTACGGGATTTATCCGGTTCGGGTCTGGATAATATAGGTATAGGATTTAGAGCTGGTAAAGGCATAACAGGAGGTGTTATGAACATTATGATCGGTAATCATTCGGGAGGTTCAAATCCAGATGGCAACTATCAGCTTAATATAGGAAATGCTATATACGGCACTGGTTTTTCAAGTAATAATCCAGCACTGCCTGCAGGTAAAATAGGCCTGCTTATTCCGGATCCAACGGAACTTTTAGACCTGGGCGGTTTTAATGCAATTGGTCAAGGAGGTCTTCGTATCCGTAATATCAATTCAACCGGTTATATAAGCAGTGTGATGAGTGATAAAATTGTAGTTGCTGATAGCAGCGGAGTTCTTAAAACCATGTCAGCAGCCAATATTGTAAAATCTTCCAGCTCACTTTCAGGAACAGGGAATGCTTACGCATGCATCAATCCGGCCGGGCAGATTTTCAGAAGCCCAACTCCTTGTACCCCATAGGTTTTTATAAAGAAATGTTTAAAACTGTCAGAAACCAGGATCAACAGATTAAAAACACAAAAATGATGGCTAAAATTGCGGATGGGAGACATTACCAATCTCCCATTCTGTAATTTTTTTGTCTTATTAAGAATATGGTACTTCAAAATCAAAGTGCACAAGTACAAATCTGAACTCAACATCTTTATAAAAGATTCAAATATAAAGACAGTGATCTATTAATTATTCATTTATAAAACAAATTTATTAATTTTATATAGCCATTGGGTTGATTGTGATCATAATAACTACAACAAGAATATTATATAAAAATTAATTAAACACATCAATTATTCTTATGTCTTATTTTTTTCTTAAGAATAGTAAACTTATATTCTGTATATGTGTTTTTTACACATACAGCTTTTCATTTGCTCAAAATGACATTCAAAAACAACAGGAAATAGATTTGTTATTGAAAAAATCAGATGCAAGCTATCGCAATTTTAATCAATTACAGTCTTTAAAATATGCAAGGAAAGCCAATATTCTAGCCCTCCAAACAGGAAATTCCGAACGTATTGCCAAGAGTTATCACAATATGGCGATAGCACTCACCAATCAGCAAATGCAAAAGGAGAGTATTGAATATATTGAGAAAGCATTCCAACAGGAATATACACAAAAGAACATAGTTTTTCAAGCTGAATTAATGTTTATAAAAGCCAATAACCATAGTATTATGGGGCTCTATACAATGGCTTACAAGGAGAATCGTGAGGCTCTCGCATTATTGAAGAATGCTCAGAACTCTAACAGTACATTTAATCTAAAGGCAAAAATCCTGGGAGAAATAGGATCATCATTTTATATTGAAGAAAAAAATATAGATTCTGCTTCTAAATATTATAATCTAATGCAAGCCACTCTCAAGAAAATTCCGGAAAAACTCGTTGTTTATGACCTTGCCAAAGCCTACGATGCAAAAGGGTATTTTTTTCTGGAAACCAAACAATCCGATTCTGCATTGTATTATTTCAAAAAAGAATATGATCTGAAAATAAAATATAATGAGCCGGTTCTTTATATGCAATACTGCGCTTTTGGTGATTATTATTTCGAAACAGGAGATCATGAAAAAGCTCTTGATTATTATCTGAAAACAGTACAAAGCCTGGAGCAGCACCAAATACAGGAAACAAACTATGTAAGCGTATATAAGACGTTGTCTGAAATATATGGCCAAATGGGGCAAAAGGAAAAGGAAAGCTATTATATTAAAAGATATGCTGAAATAAACAGCAAATTTGCCGAAGCAAACAAGAAAAGTACAAATGAAGCCCTGAAAATTATCCTGGACGAAAAAGAAGAAGATTTGCAGAAATCAAAATCAAAGCTGTATTGGATTATTTTCGGAATTATTCTGTCTGCATTATTGGCCTCTTTAATAGCGTATCTGCTGCATCAGAAAACAAAAAGAAAGAAAGAGCTCGAAATCATAGAAAAAGATAAAATAATTACCCAAAAGCATGAAGAATTTCAGGAATTGTCTGAAAAATTAAATCCGGCTTTTGATGAAGTTATTCAGCTGGCAAAAACAAACAGTCCGGGATTTTTCACCCGTTTTCAGGAAGTTTATCCTGAATTCAGCAATAAACTTCTGGCCATCAATCCTAATCTGATAACCAGTGAGCTTAAGTTCTGCGCTTTGCTGTTCCTTAACTTTTCAACCAAAGATATCTCGGAATTCACCTTCACTTCTCCGAAAACGGTACAAAACAGAAAAAACAGCATCCGGAAAAAGCTTAATATCCAATCGGATGAAGACATTTATATCTGGATGAAAAATTTATAAGAATTAGTTTCAATTGTGATTTAAACAAAAAAAATGCCTCAAATAAATTTGAGGCATTCGTGATTTATTTTGAAAAAAATCTTAAGCTTGTACGTTGTTCCCACCTAATACGAAAGGCTCAACTTCTTTGATTTCTCCAAATTGCTGCTCGTAGTTAGTGATGTTCTGTTGAAGAGCAGAAAGTACTCTCTTAGCGTGAAGCGGAGCAAGAATGATTCTTGATCTTACTTTAGCCTGCTGTACACCCGGCATTAATTGGATGAAATCTACAACGAATTCAGATGGAGAGTGGTTTACTAAAGCTAAGTTAGCATATACTCCAGCAGCTACCATTTCGTTTAATTCGATGTTGATGTTTCCGTCTTGTGGATTTTGATTGTTGTCCATTGTTATAAATTATGTTTTTTAAATTCGAAATTTGAGATTGTGAAAATATAAAAATAAATTCAAACCTCAAATTTCAAATCATTAATTTTAGTTAAGGTCTTCAAATTCTTTTTTAGAACCTACAATTACATTCTGGTATTCTTTAAGACCTGTACCTGCAGGGATTCTGTGTCCTACAATTACATTTTCTTTAAGACCACTTAAGAAGTCTATCTTACCAGCAACAGCTGCTTCGTTCAGAACTTTAGTGGTTTCCTGGAATGATGCTGCAGACATGAATGATTTAGTCTGAAGAGCAGCTCTTGTAATACCCTGAAGTACAGGCGTTGCTGTAGCAGGTAAAGCTTCTCTTACTTCAACTAAAGCCTGATCTTCACGCTTCAGCTTAGAGTTCTCATCTCTCAATTCTCTTGCAGTAATCATCTGACCTGGCTTGAATTCTTTTGAATCACCAGCTTCAACTACTACTTTAAGACCGAATACTCTGTTGTTTTCTTCCAAGAAGTCGAATTTATGTTCTAATGCACCTTCAAGGAACTGAGTATCACCTCCGTCTACGATAGATACTTTTGTCATCATCTGTCTTACGATGATTTCGAAGTGCTTATCGTCGATTTTTACCCCCTGAAGACGGTAAACTTCCTGAATTTCATTTACAAGATATTCCTGAACTGCAGTTGGGCCTTTGATTCTTAAGATATCGTCCGGAGTGATAGAACCGTCAGAAAGTGGCGAACCAGCTCTTACGAAGTCATTCTCCTGAACAAGAATCTGGTTGGAAAGTTTTACCAGGTAAATCTTTCTTTCTCCAGTTTTAGCTTCAACAATAAGTTCACGGTTACCTCTCTTGATTTTTCCGTAAGAAACTACCCCGTCGATTTCAGTAACAACCGCTGGGTTTGAAGGGTTTCTTGCTTCGAATAATTCGGTAACTCTCGGAAGACCTCCGGTGATATCCCCTGCTTTTGCAGATTTTCTAGGGATCTTGATTAAGACTTTACCAGCCTTAATTTTTTCACCATCATTTACCATCAAGTGGGCTCCTACCGGTAAGTTGTAAGCTTTCTGCTCAACTCCTTTAGAATCTACCACTTTCAATGTAGGTACGGCTTTCTTATTTCTGGATTCAGAGATTACTTTTTCTTCAAATCCTGTTTGTTCGTCAATTTCAAGCTGGAATGAGATACCCTGGATAATGTCTTCATATTCAACTTTACCAGAAGTTTCTGCAATGATTACCGCGTTATACGGATCCCACTTACAGATTACATCTCCTTTCTTCACTTTATCACCCGGTTTAACGGATAGAACTGAACCGTAAGGTACGTTGGCAACCATTAACGGAGTTCTGGTTTCGTTATCCGCTACCAATCTGAATTCCGTTGAACGGGAAACCACAACTTCTGCTGTGTTACCGTTTTCATCTTCAGAAGTAATTGTTCTTACTTCATCCATTTCAACGATACCGTCTCTTCTTGCAACGATAGATGGGTTTTCTGATACGTTACCTGCAGTACCCCCTTGGTGGAAGGTTCTCAACGTAAGCTGAGTACCAGGTTCCCCAATTGACTGTGCTGCAATTACCCCTACTGCTTCACCCATGTGGATCATCTTACCAGTTGCCAGGTTTCTACCATAACACTTAGCACAGATTCCTTTCTTAGTTTCACAAGTAAGCGGTGAACGAACTTCTACAGATTCTAGACCTGCAGCTTCAATTTTCTTAGCTAATGCTTCATTGATCACCTGATCTGCTTCAGCGATCAACTCGTCTGTTTCAGGATCATATATATTATGAAGAGAAACTCTACCTAAGATTCTTTCGGAAATCTTTTCAACGATCTCGTCATTTTTCTTAAGTGCAGTTACTTCAGTACCTCTTAAAGTACCACAATCGTCCTCAGTAACGATAACGTCCTGAGCAACGTCTACCAATCTTCTTGTCAGGTAACCTGCATCGGCAGTCTTAAGAGCGGTATCCGCAAGACCTTTACGGGCACCGTGAGTAGAGATAAAGTACTCAAGGATGGAAAGACCTTCTTTAAAGTTTGCAAGGATCGGGTTTTCGATGATCTCAGCACCAGTAGAGCCGGCTTTCTGCGGTTTTGCCATCAAACCTCTCATCCCTGATAACTGACGGATCTGTTCTTTAGAACCCCTCGCCCCTGAATCAAGCATCATATATACAGAGTTGAATCCACCTTGGTCAGATTTCATTCTGCTCATAATCATTTCAGTTAATCCGGCGTTTGTATTTGTCCAAACGTCAATTACCTGGTTATAACGTTCTGTATCTGTAATAAGACCCATGTTATAGTTGGCTCTAATTTCGTCTACAGTTTCGATTGACTGTGCAATCATCTGTTTTTTCTCAACAGGAACTACGATATCTCCAAGTGAGAAAGAAAGACCTCCTTTGAATGCGTTTGAATATCCTAAGTCTTTCATTGCATCCAGGAACTTCACAGTTGTAGGGAAGTCTGTATCAGCAAGGATCTTACCGATAACGTTTCTTAATGATTTCTTAGTAAGAAGTTCATTGATATATCCTACCTGCTTAGGTACAATCTGGTTGAATAAAATTCTACCTACAGAAGTTTCGATCAATCTTGTTACGATTTCTCCATCTTCTTTAACCGGAAGTCTACATCTTACTTTAGCATTTAAAGATACTCTTCCTTCCGCATAAGCAATTTCTGCTTCTTCCGGAGAGTAGAATGCAAGACCTTCTCCTTTTACTTTCATTGTATCTGTAGAACTCAATTCTTTAGTCATGAAATAAAGACCAAGAACCATGTCCTGAGATGGTACAGTAATAGGTGAACCGTTTGCAGGGTTCAGGATGTTCTGAGAACCTAGCATCAATAACTGAGCTTCAAGGATTGCTTCTGGTCCTAACGGTAAGTGTACCGCCATCTGGTCACCATCGAAATCGGCGTTGAATGCTGTTGTTACCAATGGGTGAAGCTGGATTGCTTTACCTTCGATCATCTTAGGCTGGAATGCCTGAATACCCAGTCTGTGAAGAGTAGGTGCCCTGTTCAACAGAACCGGGTGGCCTTTCATCACATTTTCAAGGATATCGTATACTACAGGTTCTTTTCTGTCGATGATTCTTTTTGCAGATTTCACAGTTTTTACAATTCCTCTTTCAATCAGTTTTCTGATGATGAACGGTTTGTAAAGTTCTGCTGCCATATCTTTAGGAATACCACATTCGTGAAGCTGTAAGTTTGGACCTACAACAATTACGGAACGCGCAGAGTAATCTACTCTTTTCCCTAGTAAGTTCTGACGGAAACGACCCTGCTTACCTTTCAGTGAATCTGAAAGTGATTTCAACGGTCTGTTTGATTCAGATTTTACAGCAGAAGATTTTCTTGTATTATCAAATAATGAATCTACTGATTCCTGAAGCATACGCTTCTCGTTTCTCAAGATTACTTCAGGAGCTTTGATCTCCAATAGTCTTTTCAGACGGTTGTTTCTGATAATAACTCTTCTGTAAAGGTCATTTAAGTCGGAAGTTGCGAAACGTCCTCCATCCAATGGAACCAATGGTCTTAGTTCTGGTGGTATAACAGGAAGTACACGCATAATCATCCACTCCGGTCTGTTGATCATTCTTGTATTAGCACCTCTTAATGCTTCTACAACGTTCAATCTTTTAAGAGCTTCAGTTCTTCTTTGTTTTGAACCTTCGTTGTGAGCTTTGTGTCTTAAATCGAAAGACAATGCATCAAGATCGATTCTTTTTAACAGATCTTCAACAGCTTCAGCACCCATTCTGGCGATGAATTTGTTTGGATCGGAATCATCAAGATACTGGTTTTCCACAGGAAGAGTTTCCATGATATCAAGGTATTCTTCTTCTGTTAAGAACTCCATAGCATCGAAGTCAGAACCGTCTAATTTTTTAGCAATACCCTGCTGAATCACTACATATCTTTCGTAGTAGATGATCATATCTAATTTCTTAGAAGGGATTCCTAAAAGGTAACCGATCTTGTTTGGCAATGAACGGAAATACCAGATGTGCGCAATTGGAACTACAAGGTTGATGTGCCCGATTCTCTCTCTTCTTACTTTTTTCTCAGTAACTTCTACTCCACAACGGTCACAAACGATTCCTTTGTAACGAATTCTCTTGTATTTACCACAAGCACATTCGTAATCCTTTACGGGACCAAAGATTTTTTCACAGAACAACCCGTCTCTTTCAGGCTTATGCGTTCTGTAGTTAATAGTTTCCGGCTTTAAAACCTCTCCTCTTGATTCCTGAAGAATCGATTCGGGTGAAGCTAAACCGATGGTTATTTTATTAAATCTACTTGATTTATTTTTATTTGACATTTTTTAGATTTTAGATTTTGGATTATAAATTTTGGATTATAAATTCTGAATTGATTCAAAATTCAACACTCAAAATTTAAAATTATTCCTCAAGTCTTACGTCAAGTCCAAGTCCTTGTAACTCGTGAAGTAATACATTGAATGATTCCGGAATACCTGGTTCAGGCATAGATTCACCTTTTGCAATTGCTTCATAAGTTTTCGCTCTACCAATCACGTCATCTGACTTCACAGTCAAGATTTCTCTCAAGATATTTGATGCTCCGAATGCTTCAAGAGCCCAAACCTCCATCTCTCCGAATCTCTGACCTCCGAACTGAGCTTTACCTCCTAACGGCTGCTGAGTAATCAATGAGTAAGGACCAATAGAACGTGCGTGCATCTTATCATCAACCATGTGTCCTAGTTTCAGCATGTAGATAATACCTACTGTAGCCGGCTGAGTAAATCTTTCTCCGGTACCACCATCATAAAGGTGAGTGTTACCGAATTTAGGAAGACCTGCTTTTTCTGTATATTCAGTGATCTGATCAAGGCTTGCTCCATCGAAAATCGGTGTAGCGAACTTCATTCCCAGTTTCTGACCAGCCCATCCAAGAACTGTTTCATAAATCTGTCCGATGTTCATACGGGAAGGTACCCCAAGTGGATTCAATACGATATCTACCGGTGTTCCGTCTTCAAGGAATGGCATATCTTCTTCACGAACGATTCTTGAAACGATACCTTTGTTACCGTGACGTCCTGCCATTTTATCCCCTACGTTCAACTTACGTTTTTTAGCGATATAAACTTTAGCCAATTTCATGATACCAGCCGGTAGTTCGTCTCCGATTGAAATTGCAAATTTCTCACGGTTTTTAACTCCCTGGATATCGTTGAACTTGATTTTATAGTTATGAATCAATTGTTTAACCAATTCATTCTTATCGTTATCTACAGTCCAATCTGCACCGCTTACGTTTACGTAATCTTCAACTGAAGTCAATAATTTATGAGTGAACTTCACACCTTTACCGATGATTTCCTCATCAAGGTCGTTGGTAACTCCCTGAGAAGTTTTACCGCCTACCAGTGTATTTAATTTTTCAATTAAAGTGTTTCTTAACTCATCAAACTTAGCCTTGTAAGTGTTTTCAATTTCTTCAAGTTTAAGTTTTTCTTCAGTTCTCTTCTTTTTATCTTTAATGTTTCTTGAGAACAATTTTTTGTTGATCACAACTCCTCTCAGTGAAGAATCTGCTTTCAATGAAGCATCTTTCACATCACCGGCTTTGTCACCAAAGATTGCTCTAAGAAGTTTTTCTTCAGGAGTTGGGTCAGATTCACCTTTTGGAGTGATCTTACCGATCATAATGTCTCCAGGCTTCACTTCAGCACCAATTCTGATCATACCGTTTTCGTCAAGATCTTTGGTAGCTTCTTCAGAAACGTTAGGAATATCTGCTGTCAATTCTTCCATACCTAGTTTGGTATCACGAACTTCCAGTGAATATTCATCTACGTGGATTGAAGTAAACCAGTCTTCACGTACAACTTTTTCGTTGATTACGATTGCATCCTCAAAGTTGTATCCTTTCCAAGGCATGAAGGCAACCACAAGGTTTCTACCAAGGGCCAGTTCTCCATTTTCAGTAGCATAACCGTCGCAAAGTACCTGTCCTTTCTGTACCGTTTCACCTACTCTTACGTTTGGTCTAAGGGTAATGGTAGTACTCTGGTTGGTTTTTCTGAACTTAGTCAGGTTGTATGTTTTAGTAGCAGACTCGAATTGTACTAAATCTTCGTCATCGCTTCTTTCGTATTTGATAGTGATCTTATCAGCATCTACGTATTCTACGATACCTGTACCTTCAGCATTGATCAAGATTCTTGAATCTTTAGCAACCTGCTGTTCCAGACCTGTACCTACGATCGGAGCTTGTGGCTTCAATAGAGGAACGGCCTGACGCATCATGTTTGATCCCATCAATGCACGGTTCGCATCATCATGCTCCAGGAATGGAATTAATGAAGCGGAGATACCTGAGATCTGGTTTGGAGCAACGTCGATAAGGTTAACCTGAGAAGGTTCAACTACCGGATAGTCACCATCCAATCTCGCAATAATTCTGTCTGTTAAGAATTCTCCGTTATCGTTCAATTCTACGTTAGCCTGAGCAATTACTTTATCTTCTTCGTCTTCTGCATTCAGATAAATAGGATCTGCAGAAAGATCGATCTTACTGTTTTCTACTTTTCTGTATGGAGTTTCGATGAAACCTAAAGTATTGATTTTAGCATAGATCCCCAGGGATGAAATCAAACCGATGTTTGGTCCTTCCGGAGTTTCAATCGGGCAAATTCTTCCGTAGTGGGTATGGTGAACGTCACGAACCTCGAAACCTGCTCTTTCTCTTGATAAACCACCAGGCCCTAGTGCAGATAATCTTCTCTTGTGAGTGATCTCTGAAAGCGGGTTGGTTTGGTCCATGAACTGAGAAAGCTGGTTGGTACCAAAGAACGAGTTAATTACTGATGTTAATGTCTTAGCATTTACAAGATCAAGCGGAGTAAAGATTTCGTTATCTCTAACGTTCATTCTTTCCTTGATCGTTCTTGCAATTCTTGAAAGACCTACACCGAACTGTCCTGCTAACTGCTCTCCAACAGTCTTGATTCTTCTGTTAGATAAGTGGTCAATATCATCAACCTCTGCTTTAGAGTTTACAAGCTCAATAAGGTGTCTTACGATAGCAATGATATCTTCTTTTGTAAGAACTTCAGTAGTTGTAGGAATGTTAAGACCTAATTTTTTGTTTAGTCTGTAACGTCCAACTTCACCAAGTGAATATCTCTGCTCAGAGAAGAATAATTTTTCGATAATTCCTCTTGCAGTTTCCTCATCTGGCGGATCTGCGTTTCTTAACTGACGGTAGATGTACTCTACAGCTTCTTTTTCAGAGTTTGTAGGGTCTTTCTGTAATGTGTTCTGGATGATAGAGAATTCGTTGCTGTTTTCTTTGTGAATCAGGATAGATTTCACGCCAGCATCAAGAATAAGATCTAAGTGTTCTTTTTCAAGGATTGTTTCTCTGTCTAGGATGATCTCGTTTCTTTCGATAGAAACTACTTCACCTGTATCTTCGTCTACGAAATCTTCGAACCAAGTGTTCAATACTCTCGCAGCCAATGTTCTTCCTTCTACTTTTTTAAGGGCAGCTTTAGAAACTTTCACTTCTTCAGCAAGGTCGAAGATCTGAAGGATATCCTTATCAGATTCATAACCGATCGCCCTTAAAAGGGTAGTTAATGGTAACTTTTTCTTACGGTCGATATACGCGTACATTACGCTGTTGATATCGGTTGTAAATTCCATCCAAGATCCTTTGAAAGGGATAATTCTTGAATAATACAGTTTAGTTCCGTTTGCGTGGTAAGTCTGTCCGAAGAATACACCAGGTGAACGGTGAAGCTGTGTAACGATAACTCTCTCTGCACCATTGATGATGAAAGATCCACTAGGCGTCATGTAAGGAACCGGGCCTAAATACACATCCTGAACCACAGTCTGGAAATCCTCGTGCTCAGGGTCTGTACAATACAATTTAAGTCTTGCTTTAAGAGGAACTGAATACGTCAATCCTCTTTCCACACACTCGTTAATTGAATAACGTGGAGAATCTACCAGATAATCAAGAAATTCCAATACGAACTGATTTCTAGAATCGGTGATCGGGAAGTTTTCCTGGAAGGTTCTGTATAAACCTTCGTCTGTTCTGTCTTCTGGAAGGGTATCAAGCTGGAAAAAATCTCTGAAAGACTCTAACTGGATGTCCAGGAAGTCAGGAGTAATGATTTTTCCTTTAGCTGATGAGAAATTAATTCTCTGATTCCCCCTTGTAGTTGCTGTTGTTTTACTCATAAAACTTTTAAGAAAGGGTTAAAAAATATTTTGATTTATTCAAAAATATCAGAAGAGAGTAAAGAGAAAAGAGGCAGAAAAAAGAAAAAGTATGAAAATTTTGGCGCAATTATCGGTCTTTGTTCTTTATTCTTTGATTCTAAAGTCTTCAATCTGACTTCTAACTGCAACGCTGGTATATCTTTTCACAGCGTAATGCAAAATATTTTTATTTACTTTTTGAGGCAGAATTAGCCGCAGTATCTATATACACGAAATCCCTTTCATTACTTTCATGAAAGAGCTGATTTTCAATATTTTATAGATTTACAAACAATTATTCGCGCCAAAAGAGGGACAAAGGTACGAAATCTCATTCACATAGACAAATAAAACTTATTCATTTTGAGATCATTAAAAACTTTTCAAATAAAAAAAGGCCGCCCCTAAGGACAGCCTTTCATTTATGAGTATCTGAAAAATTATTTCACAATAATCTTATAAGATTTCACTGTAGACTTAGTTTCTATTTTTACAATATAAACACCTGTTGGCAGTGAAGCTGTACTGATTTCAGAGTTTCCTTTGAATTTATCAGATTTGATTAACTGTCCTTGAGCAGAGAATACTGTATATGTACCTTCCTCCCCTGATTTAACGTTAAGGTTTTCACCTGCTTTTACCGGGTTAGGATATACATTGATATCGCTTGCAGTTGAAGTAACATCAGCACCAGCTACTCCTCTAGCAGCAGATCCGTTTTTAGCGAATACAGCGTAAGGAGATAGTGGAGAATTAGGAGCTCCTCTCTTCACAAGATCTGTATCTACTACAGCCTGGATACCATCTTTATCAGTGTCATTGATTCTAGAAATAAATCCTACTCCAAAGTCATCCAAGTTATCTTTACCGATAGCCCAAAGATCATAGTCTGCTCCATTTGAATTCAAGTCAACGAAATCTGGTTTATCATCACCATCTGTATTTTTTAGAGGGTATTTAAGAACTCCTGAATCTGGTGAAGTTTCTAAAATGTCTGCAATACCATTAGTTCCTACTGCAAAATTGCTGTCAATAATACCATTTTTGTCTGTATCAATTTGGTTGATCACTGATGTTGGGATACCAGATTCAAATAAATCTAACACACCATCATTATCAGAATCTAAATCCAAATAGCTGGAAATTCCATCTCCTAATACCTGAACAGGACCAAAAACTCCTTCTGTATCATCATCTTCAAATTTACCATTCCCATCAAGATCCTCTAAAGAATCTGGAATTCCATCATTATCAGAATCAAGATCACATGCATCCATAATTCCGTCACCATCTGTATCAATAGAAGGAGACTTATCGTTTACTGCTGTACATCCTTCTGCACAATCAGGAATACCATTTCCGTTAGTATCGATGCTGTCGTTACCGTTAGGACACTGATCGAAGCAGTTTGGAACTCCATCATTATCGTCATCTCTACTAGCAAATGCATTGTAGATATAATAGTTCTGAGGAATACGCACCCCTGTACCGCTATAGAAAGTAACTTTAATACGGTTAAACGGTTTAGTTGCCTTACCTCCTACATAAAATTTATTAGAATCTGTAGTGAAGAAATTTCCGCTGATTAAGCTACCTGTACTTGTGAAAGTATCTGTCTGTGTATTATTATTGTAAAGTGTTACTGTAATATTTTCAAGAACACTTACTCCGATTAAGTTTGCAGCTTTCTCTAATGTAAAACCTGCATATGTGTTAGCCGGAAGCAAACTGTTAGTACTTACTGTTGCATATGCTGAGAAAATACTTAAAAGTGAAGCAGCAGGAATAGTTGCTGTAGCATAGTTAGAAGTATTTGTATCTACGATATTTCCAGGATTAACCATTTTTGCCAAGATAAGCCCGAAAAGCCCAGGACCAGAAGTCCAGTTAGTTCCTGATACCAAGTTCCCCGGAATTGCAGAACCACTTGTCTGAATTTTATCATTACACTCGCAAGATGCAGGCTCTTCAAATGCATAATACACTTTTAAAGATCCTAAATTAACACCTAAAGTCTGTGTAACTTTTAAACGTACTTCGTTAAAAGGCTTAGTTGTAGTAACTGAAACTTTTTGTTTTCCAGTACCAAAACCAAGAACTTTAATATTAATCAAACCTCCACCATCAGATAATGTTTTAGAATCCTGAAGCTGACCGTATAAATAAGTTTCTACTGTAATATTTTTTAAGAACTCTGCACTTAAAAGTTTACCTTCATCGTCTGGAGAGATCACAAAACCTGCTTTGTTTCCTGCAGGATAAACCTGATTTTTATCCAATACTCCTACTGAGTAAGACCCAAGAAGTCCAGCAGGCAATACAATTGATCCGTAAGAATTCTTATCTCCGTCCCCTATTCTCTCTCTGTTTTGAACATAAGAAAGCGGAGCAAGGAAACTGCTGCTTCCTGATATGTTTCCATCTACACCACTTCCAGCAATGATATCATCACAAATTCCGTTATTATCAACAGGAACTTTAGTAGGATCGAATGCAAAAGCATAATATACATTCATTGCACTGAATATAGACAGTACGTTTGTTTGGTATAATCTTACTTCGTCAAATTCTCTTGTTGTTTTCAAATGCAGGAAAATTCTGTTCTTGCTTCCTCCGAATGCAGGAACTGACAATAAAGTACTGCTTGTAGTAGATTCCTGAAGTACACCATTTTTGTATGTACTGATTCTTAGTGAGCTCAACAAGTCTACTGTAATAAAGCTTGTTCCCAAATCTACATTAAAACCTGTAATGTATCCTGCAGGATAAGTAGTATTTGTGTTTTTTACAGATATACCGTTTCCACTTACTAAAGAAGCAAAGTTCCCCATGCTTACACTATTGTCCAAATTCGCATCTATTACCGGATTCATACTTCCGTTATAGCATGCCAGACAAATACCTGAATTATTTACAGGTTTGGCCTCTACACCCATCCCACGGATAGGCTCATAACCTTTTTGAGCATATACTGCCACTGACATCGTAAATATCATGAGCATTGCTACAAATTTCTCGAATAATTTTTTTGTCATTTTTCTTTTGTTTTTGTTTTATTTTCGTTAAAGTGTGTGTCTTGTTATAATGTCTGCCACGCGTATGCAGAATTACCCGTTTGTCTGCAACCTACAAAATTCCCGCTTGTTACACTTAATACCGTTGTTACTTCATATATTATTGAACCAGCATTTGAGGCGTCACATGTTGGCCTTGTTGCAGTAGATTTTATTTGTACAGCTTTGCTTACTTCCAAGTCTGCATAGTTTGTTAAATTTGGAGTCATGTTAATTCCCACATCAGATATTACACTACCTACAGCTCCCTGTCCTGAAAATACATGGGTAGTATTAGCATAAGTAGATTGATTAGCAACTGAAGTTCCACCAACCCCAATTGCAATAGAACCTGCTGTTCCACTTACATTATTATTACTTCCAAAAGCAAAGTTGTTTAAAGTAACAGTATTGTTGGCCCCAAAAGCAAATCCTCCGTTAGTAGCATTGTTTGTGTGTCCTACTGCTACAGCAATTGAATTACCTGTTGTGTTAAAAGCTCCAAAAGCAAAATTGGCATTTGATAAGGTTGAATTGTTATTACCAACAGCTTTACCTCCTCCTGCTACATTGTTATTTGAACCAATAGCAACAGCAGGAAAATTGGCACCTGAAGTAGTGGCTGTATTTCCTTTTCCAAGTGCTATATTATTTGATGTACTGTTCACAGTATTCGTACTTCCCCACGAAAGGCTGGAAGCATTTTCACCACCTCCTGACAATCCACCTCCAGCATCAAGAACAGCATGTACTTTATTGGCACTTATCATTACAAGATCAGCAGCTCCTTTTGGCCCTAAATAATTAGCAGAAGCCGGTGCAGCCCCTAAAACTTCTGTTGTAGTAGAAATTTCGCCCGCTATATTTCCTGTAATATGCCAATCTGTAGGCTGAGCCGCAAGAGTCAATGGCGACCAGTTCGTTCCATTAAAAGCTAAAACCTGCCCATTAGTTGCACCCGTTGTAGTTCCCAGTGGAGATCCATTAATCTTAACTACTGTAGTAGTTCCTAACGTCCCGGTAACATCTCCGTTTAAAGGAAGTGTTGAAGCCGAAAAATAAGACGGAGCCCCTGCAGAAGCTGTATTATTTCCAAAAATCGTATTGGCTGGAGCATTGGTAAGAGCAAATGCTAACGCCGGATTGGTGGTAGGGTTCGTAACTGTAGTGGTAAATAATGGAGATAGATTTCCTGAAGAAAAACCGGTTACAGTTCCAGCACTGCTTCCTGAAGAAACTTTCACCCATACAGTTCCATCAAAATAATAATACCCCGGAGCTGTTACGTTCACTGTTTGGCCTGCCGGAGCAATATCTGCCAGTGTTACATAAACCAGCGCTCCTGTTTGAGCAGCACCATATGTTTTTTTATTCAAGTCCGTTTCAGTCAGTCTGGGAGCAATGATCCCATCCATTTTACTTGTGTTTGAAGGAAATCCTACTACATCAAGGGTTGCCTGCCCCTGTCCTATATTTATTCCTACTTGTGCGCTGACCCCAAAACATAAGGACATAGCTGCAATCGTAAATAATCTGTTTTTCATTTTTAGTGATATTTGTCTTTTTTTTGTGTGTGTTTTATTTTAAGAAAAGAAATGCCATTTTTACTCTCCGGCAAAGAGTGAAACTACATTAAACCGTTTATTTTCGATTTATATTCATTCCTACTTGTGCGTCTATCTCAGTACATGAAACATATCTGACATCATAAGTAATCTGTTTTTCATTTTTAGTAACATTTGTCTTTGTATTGTGTTTGTTTTTTTTAAGAGATATGGAAATTCTTTTACACTCCGGCAAAGAGCAGAAAATATTATTATTTCGTTAAATAAATGGATTATTTGTATTCTTCAGTAATTAAGATACTTTATCCGGAAACTCAATTATAGAGTGAAAGCCTCTCAAATCTTTATGATCTTCAACAATATATATAGAAGAACTGTATTGTTGCAGGATTTCTACATCTTCCAGCAAACTTTGATATCTGGACCTGGTATTAGCATACAACTTATTTATTTTTAAAGAAGTGTTACTAACAGCCGGAATCTTATCTCTTTCTGAATTTCCTGTGGCATTACCACTCTTATAAAGACAACAAGGGGACGCAGTAGAATTTTGTACTGCTAAAGATGTAGTGCTGAGATTTCCTATCTGCCACGCAAACAACATACTGATACAATATGCTATAGCATAGCCATAGAAGACAAAGTAGCTTCTTTTCAAATTGTGTGTGTTTTTTTTCGGGACAAAGATAGTAAATTTTCAATAAAAATAACATTCCAATATTAAATTTTAATGAAAAATAATAAATTTCACAAATAATAAACAGTTAACCATATATAAAATTATATAATCGATAATAATAATCAAATATTAAAATATATAAATTAATTATATTCAAATATTATTATCAAATAATATTAGTCTTAGCATACAATAAAAACAAAAAAGCCCGGACATTTCTGTCCGGGCTTCTTATTTTATAGGTAATTGAATTATTTCAATTCTACTTCAGCACCAGCTTCTTCCAATTGCTTCTTAAGAGCTTCAGCTTCGTCTTTAGATACACCTTGCTTGATTGGAGCAGGAGCACCGTCTACGATATCTTTAGCTTCTTTAAGACCAGCACCAGTTAAATCTTTTACTAATTTAACGATAGCTAATTTAGAAGCACCTGCAGACTTAAGAATTACATCGAATTCAGTCTTTTCTTCAGCAGCTTCACCTGCACCACCTGCAGCAACTACTACAGCAGCAGCAGCTGGCTCAATTCCGTACTCATCCTTAAGGATAGTAGCTAATTCATTTACGTCTTTTACTGTTAGGTTTACTAGCGTTTCAGCTAAATTTTTTAAATCTGACATTGTTGTAATGTTTTTGTTGATTATTTATTTAATTTTTTGAGTGTAATTATTCAGCAGCTGGCGTTTCGTCAGTGCTTTCTGCAGCAGGAGCTTCTGGAGCCTCAGTAGCAGGAGTTTCTTCTACAGCAGGTGCAGCAGCTTCTTCAGCTTTAGCTTCTACTGTTTCAGATTTGTTTTGAAGAGCAGAAACAACTCTTTGAATTGGAGACTGAAGTAATCCGATGATTTCACCGATCATTTCTTCTCTAGACTTAATGCTTACTAGGGCATCAAGGTTGTTGTCACCAACATAGAAAGTTTCCTGTACGAAAGCAGATTTCAAAGCTGGCTTCTCATCTTTCTTTCTGAAGTCTTTGATTAATTTTGCAGGAGCGTTAGCTGTTTCAGCAATCATTAAAGCAGAGTTTCCTTTGAAAGTGTCAAACATTTCAGAGAAATCTACTCCATCAATTTGCTCCATTGCTTTTTGTAAAAGTGTATTTTTCACCACTTTCACTTTGATATTTTGTTTGAAAGCCTGTCTTCTGAAATCAGATGATTTAGCAGCATTCAAACCTTCTAGATCTGCTACATAAACTACTTTAGCATCCTGAAGCAAATCTTTGATCTCTTGTATTGCTACAACTTTTTGGTCTTTTGTCATTGTCTTAAGGATTTATTATTAGTTAACAGATTTAGTATCAATTGCAATACCCGGGCTCATTGTAGAAGACAAGTAAATGCTTTTTACATAAGTCCCTTTAGCAGCAGTAGGCTTCATTTTGATCAAAGTCTGGATCAATTCCTGAGCATTTTCCTTGATTTTAGCAGCATCGAAAGATACTTTACCAATACCGGCGTGGATAATACCGTATTTATCAACTTTGAAATCAATTTTACCTGCTTTTACTTCAGTTACTGCTTTACCAATTTCCATAGTTACAGTTCCTGATTTAGGGTTAGGCATAAGACCTCTTGGACCTAATACTCTACCTAATGGACCTAATTTACCCATAACAGCTGGCATAGTAACGATAACGTCAACATCTGTCCAACCTTCTTTTATTTTTTGTAAATATTCGTCAAGACCTACATAATCTGCTCCAGCTTCTTTCGCTTCAGCTTCTTTATCCGGTGTAACAAGAGCTAAAACTTTAACATCTTTACCAGTACCATGAGGAAGAGATACTACACCTCTAACCATTTGGTTTGCTTTTCTTGGATCTACACCCAATCTTACAGCGATATCTACAGAAGCATCAAACTTTGTAGTGTTTACTTCTTTTACAAGAGCAGAACCTTCTTCAAGGTTATAGATTCTTCCTTTTTCTACTTTGCTTAAAGCTTCCTTTTGCTTTTTAGTCAATTTTGCCATTTCTAATAGTTTTAAGCGTTAAAAGTTGGTTTAGTTCCTGTTACTCTTAATCCCATAGATCTAGCAGTACCTGCAACCATAGAAACTGCAGAGTCAATTGTAAAGCAGTTAAGGTCAGTCATTTTATCCTCAGCGATTTTCTTCACCTGATCCCAAGATACAGAACCTACTTTGTTTCTGTTTGGTTCTCCGGAACCTCCTTTGATTTTAGCCGCATCCATTAACTGAATTGCTGCAGGTGGAGTTTTAATAACGAATTCAAAAGATTTGTCTTCGTATACTGTAATTACTACAGGTAAAACTTGCCCTGGCTTATCTTGGGTTCTCCCGTTAAATTGCTTACAAAACTCCATGATGTTCACACCTGCAGAACCTAATGCCGGACCTACTGGTGGAGAAGGGTTAGCTGCGCCACCTTTCACCTGAAGCTTTACCATTTTAAAGACTTTCTTAGCCATTTTTAATTTTTTTAGTTTGAATAATTAATGAGTTTGGAAGCATTTATTATTCAGTAGATTACCGACTCACATACAGTAAATCTACTTTTCGGACTGCAAAATTATAAAATATTTTTGAAATAGCAAATGGAATGTGTTGATTTTTAGAAAGAATTCATAATATTTTTTTAAAGTACATTTATAATAAAACGAAGATGCATGAAAGCCAAATTTTTATTCTTGGACATATTTTTAACGTTTTTATCTCTTATAAAGGCACAGAATGAATTTATCACTTTCCCGGAATTGGAACAAATTATGAGATCTATTGGGAAGAAGTAGGCGATCCTGTCCATAACGGAACACTTACCAATGTCACAACATCTATGGGAGCACCTCTTTTAATTGATTTCGGAAATCCTTCCAATCCTGTTGCCAATAATTCGACCTATACATTGAAAGTAAGTGAGGGAACATATGTAAGATTACCAAGACCAACTGGCTTACATTTTAATATAAAGCCACAAAACTTTCAAATGTTACTATATCCAAAATAAAAAAAGACTGCTAAAAAGCAGTCTTTATATATTTTAAAAAGTACAAGTTATACTTTTTCTACTTGCATATAGCTAAGCTCCATTGGAGTTTTTCTACCGAAGATCAGTACAGAAACTTCAATTTTCTTCTTATCTTCAAGAATCTTCTCAACAGTTCCGTTGAATCCATTGAAAGGTCCGTCAATTACTTTAACGTTTTCACCTACAATGTAAGGGATCTCAACATCTGTTGCAAATTCTGAAAGCTCATCCATTCTTCCTAGCATTCTGTTTACTTCAGATTTTCTCATAGGAACAGGATCACCTCCTTTTGTTAAGCTTAAGAAAGATATAACTCCCGGAATGTTCTTAATCACGTGAGGAATTTCTCCCATCAGATCAGCTTCGATCATCAAGTATCCAGGATAGTAAGGTTTCTCTTTAGGAACTTTTTTTCCGTTTCTGATCTGAATAACCTTTTCCATAGGAATAACCACTTGAGTAACGTACTGCTCAAACCCTAAACGTTTGATTTCTGTCTCAATGTAGTTTTTCACTTTATTTTCCTGTCCGCTGATTGCTTTCAGCACATACCATTTCAATTCGCTCATTATGGGAAAACATTTTTATTAGTTGAACACGTTAATTAGCATTCCTATTATGTTGCTGATTGCTTTTGAAAACAATTCATCAACTCCAAAGGTAAATAATGCCAAAATCACTGTAGCAATAGTTACTACAATAGTAGAAGACTGAAGATCAGCCCACTTTGGCCATTCAACTTTATGTCTGAATTCGTTATAAGAACCTTTTAAAAAATCGACAAATGAACTCATAATTAATATTTGCACGGGCACAAGGATTCGAACCCTGATCAACGGTTTTGGAGACCGGTATCCTACCATTGGACGATGCCCGTAGATAAAAAGCTTCCGAGAGTTTCCTGCCGGAAGCTTTATTTATTTTAAGATGATTAGTCTAGGATTTCAGTAACCTGACCAGAACCTACAGTTCTACCTCCTTCTCTGATCGCGAATCTAAGACCCTCGTTAAGAGCGATTGGCTGTAGTAATTCTACAGTGATCTCTAAGTTATCACCAGGCATTACCATTTCTACACCTTCTGGTAAGAAGATCTCACCTGTAACGTCAGTAGTTCTTACGTAGAACTGAGGACGGTATTTGTTGTGGAATGGAGTGTGACGTCCACCTTCTTCTTTAGAAAGGATATAAACAGATGCTTTGAATTTTTTGTGCGGCTTCACAGAATCTTTCTTAGCGATTACCATACCTCTCTTGATGTCAGTTTTTTCAATACCTCTCAACAATAGACCTACGTTATCACCAGCTTCACCTCTGTCTAGGATTTTTCTGAACATCTCAACTCCTGTAATTGTAGAAGTTAATTTTTCATCACCCATACCTACGATATCAACCGGGTCACCAGTGTTGATAATACCAGCTTCGATTCTACCAGTTGCTACAGTACCTCTACCTGTAATAGAGAATACGTCTTCAATTGGCATCAAGAATGGCTTATCTGTATCTCTTGTTGGCTCTTCGATCCACTCGTCAACAGCATCCATTAATTGCTCAACAGTTTTGAACCACTTGTCATCAGAATTACCTTCTGTAGCAGCAGTAAGAGCACCAAGAGCAGAACCTTGGATTACTGGAGAGTTATCTCCGTCAAACTCGTAAGTAGACAATAAGTCTCTAAGTTCCATTTCAACAAGCTCTAATAACTCAGCATCGTCTACCATGTCAACTTTGTTCATGAAAACAACGATTCTAGGTACGTTTACCTGACGGCAAAGTAGGATATGTTCTCTAGTTTGAGGCATTGGACCATCAGTTGCAGCACATACTACGATAGCTCCATCCATCTGAGCAGCACCAGTTACCATGTTCTTAACATAGTCGGCGTGACCTGGACAGTCAACGTGAGCATAGTGTCTTTTTTCAGTTTCGTACTCGATGTGAGCAGTATTGATAGTGATCCCTCTTTCTTTTTCTTCTGGAGCAGAGTCAATTGCAGAGAAGTCTTTTTTCTCAGCAAGACCTTTGCTAGCTAATACAGCAGAAATAGCAGCTGTAAGAGTAGTTTTACCATGGTCAACGTGACCAATAGTACCAATGTTCAAGTGTGGTTTGTTACGATTAAACGTTTCCTTTGCCATGATTTAAAATTATTTATTTATTGTTTTTCAAATTTTCGGTGTGCAAATATAATGATTTTTTAAATACCAAAACCTTTTTATTTAAAAAAGTTTCAATATTCAAATCAAAGAAGCACAAACCCTATATTTCAATGTATGAGACTGCAAATTTACACAAATTTCCGGATTGAAAAAAATCATTATAAGCCTTTTTGCGTGAAAGCAGAAAGTATCTGGCTAATTCTGAATAATATAGGAAGTGAAAATAATTTATTTGCAAATAAATTCAATGCATAAAACGGCTATATTTTTTTTCTCATCTGTAAAAACAAACCTTATAAACAGATATCAAAACCCTTAATTGCAATACTTTTCCTTCCAAAAAATAATATCCGGAAATTTTCAGAAGAGTCAGGGCTTGAGATTTCAATACAAAAGAAGCGCGGCAACCTATGTTTGCCGCGCCCCGCTTAATAAATATAGAATAGAAGAAATATTAAATCTGCTGGGACTTCTTCGTCCTATTGAAAATCCAGAAAATGATCGGGAAAATCAGCAAGGTCAATACAGTTGCCGTAATCAACCCTCCAATAATTACAATTGCCAAGGGTTTCTGGGATTCCGAACCAATACCTGTTGACAGTGCAGCAGGCATTAATCCTATTGAAGCCATCAGCGCTGTCATAATAACCGGCCGTGTTCTGGATTTTACTCCGTTGAGTATAGCATTATCCAGGCTCAACCCGTTCTTGACATTCTGATGAAACTCTGTAATGAGAATTACTCCGTTTTGAATACAGATACCGAGTAATGCAATCATTCCCACTCCTGCTGATATTCCAAAATTCATTCTGGTAAGATGCAGGGCAATAATCCCTCCTATTAAAGCAAAAGGAACATTGGCCAATACCAGCAGTGAATCTTTCATATTTCCAAAAAGAATAAACAGTAAAAAGAAAATCCCCAAAATACTGATCGGAACCACCTGCGCCAGCCTGTGTGAAGCTCTCTGCTGGTTTTCAAACTGACCTGTCCAACCGATAGAATAACCGTCAGGAAGATCAATATTGGCTACTTTTTTCTGTGCATCGGCAATAGTACTCCCCAAGTCACGGTCACGAATAGAGAATTTAACCCCGATATATCTTTTAATATCATCTCTGTAAATGAATGCTGCCCCGTTATCTTTTACAATCGTACTGATTTCTTTTAAGGGAATTTTTGTACCGTCCTGTGTAGGAACCATTAATGCAGCAATATCATTTTCGTCTTTTCTGTATTCCTGGGAATAACGGAGACGGATTGGAAATTTACGTTCACCATCAAACATTTCTGAAGCAGTTTTACCTCCGAAGGCCATTTCCAGTACAGATTGTGCATCATCCGGCATCACACCGTATGCTGCCATCTTATCTCGATCCAGCACTACACTTACTTCCGGCTGGCCGATATTTTTAATGATACCGGGATCTTTTACCCCATCAACGTCTTTAATCTGTTTTAAAACCTCATCAGCCAGTTTATCTAAAGTTTCCAGATTATCTCCATAAATCTTAATTCCGTTTTCCGCTTTGAACCCGGCCACAGCTTCCGCCACGTTATCTGAAATCGGCTGGGAATAATTGAAGGTAATTCCCTGATAACTTCTGAGTTTTTTATCAATCTCCTCAATTAATTCCTCATAGCTTATGCTTCGTTTCCATTCTTCCTTAGGCTTCAGGTTAACGGCAAACTGTACAAATCCGAAACCGTTCGGGTCTGTCCCGTCATTGCTTCGTCCCGTTTGAGCAAGAACATCTGTGACTTCCGGAAAGCTCATAATGTCTTTCTTTAAAAGATCAGCGGTTTTCAGAGATTCTTTTAATGATGAGCTCATCGGCATTTCTGCAGTGATCCAGAGTGATCCTTCATTCAGCTGCGGCAGAAATTCTGTACCTAAGAATTTTCCTGAAAACAATGTTATCACCATGAAAGAAACGGCAACAATTAAACTCATCTTTTTATGTTTAAAAGTATAGTTGAAGCCTTTCAGAACGATTCTGTCCCAGAAATTCACAAACGGGTTGTTTTTCTCTTTTACGTTTTTGTTCAACAGAATATGTGAAAGAACAGGAACCAGAGTTAATGTAAATATCAAGGCCCCTATCAAAGCAAATCCTAAGGTAAATGCCAACGGTGAGAACATTTTCCCTTCCACTTTCTGGAATGAGAAAATAGGAATCAATGATGTGATAATGATTAATTTTGAAAAGAAGATGGCTTTTCCCAAACCTGTTCCCGTTTGCTTGATCCAGCCTCCCTTTGAGAGTTTATTAAATCTTTCCGTTCCGTATTTAAGGGCTTTATGGTCGAGCATTACAAAGAGTCCTTCCACCATGACGACGGCTCCGTCAATAATAATCCCGAAATCTACGGCACCCAATGAGAGCAGGTTCGCGCTCATTCCTGCCAGTTTTAGGCATAAAAATGCGAACAACAGGGATAGCGGAATAATGATGGAAACAATAAGAGTGGTTCTCCAGTCTGCCATAAAAATCAGAACGATCACAGTAACCAGAATGATTCCCTCGATCAGGTTGTGCATTACAGTATGTGTCGTGAAATCCATCAGGTTATCCCGGTCGTAGAATGTCACCATTTTTACGTCTTTCGGAAGAATCTTTTCATTAAGCTCTTTGATTTTGGCTTTTACCCCAACCAGAACTTCACGTGGGTTCTCTCCTTTTCTCATTACAACTATACCTTCTACTGTATCTTCATGTTTGTTGAGACCGGCCTGCCCTACTCTGGGCATAGAACTTTCATGAACTTCAGCTACATTTTTTACCAATACAGGATTTCCGCTATCATTCTGGATGGTAATATTTCCGATATCTTCTACAGATTTTACCAGACCAATCCCTCTTACTACATAAGCCTGACCGTTTTTCTCAATAACATCACCTCCTACATTCAAATTACTTTTGGTAACGGCATCATATACCTGAAGCGGGGTAAGATTGTACTTGTCCAAAGTTCTCGGATCGATACTTAATTCAAAAATTTTATCCTGTCCTCCGAAAACATTGATATCTGCAACACCCGGAACACCTCTCAACGCACGGTCGATCACCCAGTTCTGAAGGGTCAGCAATTCTCTTGAATCCTTTGTTTTACTTTCCAGCGTATATCTGAAAATTTCCCCGGTAGGCCCGTAGGGTGGCTGTACTTCCGGATCCACCTCATCAGGAAGGCTTACGGTTCTTAATTGGTTATTCACCTGATTTCTGGCAAAAGTATCATCCACCCCGTCGTCGAAAAGAATTTTAACAATAGAAAGACCAAACATGGTGGTACTTCTCACACTTGTTTTCTTCTGGACCGGGCTCATGGCCAATTCGATGGGCGTAGTGACAAAACGTTCCACTTCTTCTGCACTGCGGCCATTCCATTGAGTTATAATAACGATCTGGGTATTGGTAACATCCGGGAAGGCTTCAATAGGCATATTTTTGAAGCTTATAAATCCTGCAATGGCCAGAATAGCTACCCAGATAAAGGTAAATGCTTTGTTTTTTAAGGAGAAAGCGATTATATTTTTAATGAATTTATTCATGATGATTAAATTGATGACCTAAAAAAGCCGTTGAAAGAAATTTTAGAAATTTATTTTGGACATTTAAATTTTAAATAGTTTTCCAAACCATTAAGCTGATTTAAGGGTTTAAGAATTATTAAGCCACCCGCAAGTGGATTTTTGACAAGCTCTGGATTTTAAATATTTTCTTAATTAAGCTTAACTCTTAATTTAATATCTTGATGGTTAAAATAAAATTTAACTGTTCAAAGAACGGTAGATCAGCAGCTGATTATTGGTAACCACTTTTTCTCCTTCAGATAAACCTCCGGCTATATAGGTGGTATCTCCTACCTGTTTAAGTATCTTTATTTCTTTAATTTTTATATCGGTTCTGGATTTGAACACCACTACAAAACTTCTGTTATCATCAAAAATCACTGCTTTTGAAGGAACTGACAGTGCTGTACTACTTTCAGAGCTTGACACTTTGATGGTTGCCTTACTTTCCGGAATTAAGAGGCCGTTTGCGTTATCCAGTACTACCCGCGCCTGCATAGCATTGGTTTCAGGATCAATGATCTTGAAAATTTTATCAATTCTTCCGTCAAAAACCTTATCAGGATAAGACAGTGTAGAAACCTGAGCTTTCATTCCCAGGCTTATTTTTTCAATATCAGATTCATTAACGTTCATGATTGCCCATACATTGGTTGTATTGGCTACATCAAAGATATTTTCGCTTCTGTCGCTTCTCAGCTGCATATCTTTATTGATATTTTTCTGAACGATATATCCGCTGATAGGCGCAACAACACTATAGATATTTCCTTTCTTCACATTATAAACCGTACTTACGGCTGCAGCTCTCTGCATCTGGTCCTGGGCTTTCTGCAATACACTTTTGGCCTCAAGAACTTCTCTTTCTGTATTTAGTTTTCCTTCATACATTTCTTTTGCAACCCGAAGGTTATTCTGGGCAACAACAAGGTCTGTTTTTGCATCACTCACATCTTTCTGTACTTCTGCAAGCTCGGTACTTCTGATTGTTGCCAGCACCTGACCTTTTCTTACATAATCTCCAAGTTCCGCATTTACACTTAAAACATTTCCGCCCACCAAAGGATATACATCAATATAACTGTTTTTATCGGCAGATATTTTTCCGTAAAAACTGTATTGATCTTCTACATTTTTTCTTTCAACATTGGCCAGAGAGATAGAGTTGAGCATGGTATTACTCAGTTCAAAACCCTTTTTCGCCTGTGGTACCTTTTCTTCTTCTTTTTTCGCACATGACAACAGAGACAGGGCTATCAGTGTAGGTATTATATATTTTTTCATTGCTTAATAGAAGATTTTCGTTTGTATAAGTTGGTTAAGTTGTTCTGCAGACTGCATGATCTCATTCTTCATATCGAAGATCTGGAGTGCCGTTTGTCTGTAGCTGTCCATGAAATCTGTGAATTCTATCAGGTTGACATTTCCTTTTCTGAAATTTTTCAGCATCCCGTCATACACCAGCTCCATATTACTAAGGTCTGTGGTTTTGATCTCCGCAAGCTGGTCGTATTGACTTTTCCATGTTTTATAAGCAGCCTGAACTTTGGTTTCAAGATTCAGTTTCTGATAATCTGCATTTTTCTGATTTTGCTGAATGGCATAATTGGCCTTTTCTACATTTCCCTGATTGGATTTCCATAATGGCAATGGTATTCCTACCATCAGGTTGACTTCGTTTTTAAAGGTTCCTCCATTCTGATCCCACCCGGCTCCTACATTCAGATCAGGAATGTTCAGAGATTTTTGCCATTGTGCATATAGCTTGCTGCTATCAATTAATTTTAGAAAATACTGATAGTCGGAGTTATTTTCCAGTGCCTTTCTTTTTAATTCATCTTCATCTCCGAAAGGCTGGGCGGCAAGGATTTCTTTTGCATCGGCATCAGAAAGCCGGGGTTCTATCTCATCAGAGATTCCTGTGAGTACTTTTAAGCTCTGTTCAAATTCAAGGATATTTTTATTGATACTCAGCTTGTCATTATTAAGCTGAATAACGAGGCTCTGCAGTCTCACTTCGTCTTTAAGGGAAACATTTCCTTTTGCGGACTGTACACGATAAGCATTCAGCAGGTCATTCATATATCCCAGCTGTTTATTCGTATTGTCGAGTTTCTGTTTTTCGTAATACAGATTGAAATAAGCAGCATGAAGCTGAGTTCTCAGATCTACTAAAAGCTGTGAAAACTGTAACTGGGCTAATTCTTTGTTTGATTTTGCAAAAGCAATTTCATTTTTCTTTTTTCCGCCCATATAGATCAGCTGGGTGATCTCTGCTCCTTTGGCATGACCTATATCAAAAGCTTTCTTACCTTCGGGATTGTATGCATTGATCTGTCCGCTCAGCTGTGGAAGTTCCCAAATCCTAGCCTGCAGGATATCTGCATCAGCCATATTAATGTTGTATTGTTCTGCAAGAAGCTGAAGATTGTTTTTCTGAAAAGCCTCTTCACAGTCCAAAAGCGACATCTGCTGTTGTGCTGCCATGAATGAGGAAATGGCAATAAACAGCCCTGCAATTTTGTTCATTCTATCTTTTTATGATGCAAAATTGCCTTTACGCGATTAAAACGACCTTAAAGGAGCCTTAAAAAAAAATTAAATTTGGTTCAGGAAAGTTTAAAACACTACGGCTTATTATAAAATTGATTAAAAATTTACATTTAAATCATTAGGATTCAATAAGTATTTAAGACAGTGTATGTAAACAAAGTATTGACTAAACAGTTAAAGCTCTTTGTTAAAAATAATTCTGAAATTATTGATATGATCAGCAGGAGAAGAATATGTGATTTCTGCACCGTGATATTCAAGAATTCTCTTAACAATTCTAAGTCCAAGACCTGAACCGGAAATATGTTGAGAATTATGTCCTCTCATAAAGGCTTCAAACAGTTTTGCCTGCTCTTCTTCAGGAATGGTATTTCCATGGGAAGTCACATCAACGGTAAGCTCATCGTTTGTTTCTGTTATTAACACATCCACTTCTGCATCATCAGAATATACGGCAGCATTTTTAAAGAGATTAATAAAGACAATTACCAGCAAGGACTGGATACCATTTATCGTCAGAAGACCATTTTCCGAAGTATCTTCTGAGATCAGGAAATCAAGCTTCAGGGCCGGATAACTTTTTTCTACGGCTTCGAAGGATTCAAAAATAACTTCATCAATTCTTACTTCTTCATAAATACTCTGGATATTTTCTTTATCAAATTTTGTAAGCAGTAAAAGTGAATTGGTTAGGTCTGAAAGCTGATAGACGTCTTTTTGTATTTGCTGCAGAGAAGCCAATGTCTCGGGAGAATGTTCCCCGAACTTGATCAGGTTCTCCAGCTGAAATGCCATTCTCGTAATAGGAGTTCTGATTTCGTGGGATGCACTCGCCGTAAAGTCTTTCTGTGACTGAAAAACATCATCCAGCCTCGCAATCATGGTATTAAAAGACTTAGCAAGAACATTGATCTCATCATTAGACTCCTGAACGGGAATCTGTGTAGTAAGTTTATGGGCTGTAACTTCTGAAATTTCGGTATTCAGATCTTCTAACGGACGCAGAAATCTTCCCATGAAATAGTAACTGAAAAAGCCGATCAGAAGGGTACTCATTACATAAGCCGCAATCAAAAGGTATTTCAGATACTCAAGTTTGGATTTTCCGTTGGTATCTAAAGCGCTGGTAAGGATATAATAATTTTCTCCATTGATGTTCCGAAGTGCTGCATAGATTTCAGGAACCGTTTTCTCAGTATAGATGATTTTCTTTTCGTCCAACTCTTTGAGAAGGCTATTATCCCAGGTTACATTCCGGTCTTTAATGGTGCTGTAGACAAGTTCTTTATCACTATTGAAGATTAAGATTGTTTCATTAAGAAGAATATTATCTGAATTTTCATTAAAAAAGATCGGTGCTTCATCTTCGAAATTTCTGGATTTTGAAATGAAATGGGATGTAAATTCAAGACGCTGCCTGAACCTTTCTTTAAATTCATCTCTTCTGAAATCATTAAAAGACAGATAAATCACCGCCATCACCATTGCAAAAAGCAGGGAAAAAGCGACACTGATCGTTAATGCTATCTTTCTTTTTAAAGTCATCTACAATGGACTTAGGTAATATCCGAAGCCGGAACGGGTATGAATCAGTTTCAGTTTAAAATCTTTATCAATCTTTTTTCTTAAAAAGTTGATGTAAACTTCTACTGTATTGGTATTGGTATTGAAATTATGCTCCCACACATGTTCTGTAATCTGCTGTTTGGAAACGGTTCTCCCTTGTGCCTCGGCAAGATACACCAACAGTTGAAATTCTTTAAGCGTAAGGGCTATTTCATTACCTGCCCTGTATACTTTCTGTTCCGTTTTATTAATGATAAGATCATCCACTCTGATGATATCCTGATCCGCAGAGTCAGACGGAGCTTTTCTCCTTAACAGCGAGTTGATTCTTAGCAGCAGCTCCTCAAACTGAAAAGGTTTTACCAGATAATCATCGGCAAGTCTTGTGAAAGCATCTTTTTTATCTGAAATGTCTCCGTAAGCGGAAATGATAATGATTGGGGTGTTTTTATCAAAAGAACGGATGGTTTGGCAGACATCCAACCCGTTTATTTTAGGGACATTGATATCCAGCAGATACAGATCGTAAGTATTGTTTTTTATCTGTCGGAGAAAGGTTTCTCCGTCATAGATTTTATCGCAGGTAAAACTGTTTGATTCTAAAAATCTGCATAGTTCCGCCGAAAGAATGAGGTCGTCTTCCAATAAAAGAATATTCATCAAAATCTTATTTTATACGAATTTAACATTTTTTTTATGTTAATGAGCCATTCAACGATTGCAGATAAACAGATTTAATTAAATTTTAAGTTAATTTTTTTATGGAAAAGGAGATACAGGCTAACAATCTAAGCTTGCAAGTTTTTTTAACGCAAAGTTTTATTTTCAATACGTATAATTTTGAGAAAGCAAAGAAATAATCAATCTTTGATTGATTTGACTAAGCAAGCGTACTATACAATGCCTAATGTATGTGAATGCCTATCCTGATAGCCCCTTCCCGTCTGTCTAAGTTTAAAAGACTTATATTTTGAGGTATCTTTTATTTGAATTTAGGGCAAAAAAAATCCCGAAGGAATTCGGGAAAATCTGGAGAGCCAACTACGGGACTTGAACCCGTGACCTCTTCCTTACCAAGGAAGCACTCTACCGCTGAGCTAAGTCGGCATTGAACCAAAAAAATCACACTAATTAGCGTGATTTTCTTTGAGCGGAAGACGGGGGTCGAACCCGCGACATTCAGCTTGGAAGGCTGACGCTCTACCAACTGAGCTACTTCCGCAATTTTGTTTCCAAAACTATTGGTAACGCTGTGCAAACTTAGGAAAAACCTTTTAAATCTGCAAGATTTTTATTAATATAAAATGTGGGGAGAGCAGGATTCGAACCTACGAAGCCGAAGCAACTGAGTTACAGTCAGTCCCATTTAGCCACTCTGGAATCTCCCCTCATGTTTATATTAAAATTGAGCCTCCAGAGGGATTCGAACCCACGACCCCGAGATTACAAATCACGTGCTCTGGCCAACTGAGCTATGGAGGCAATTTTAAATTTGAACTGAATGCTTTAGAGAAAATCTACTCTATGCTTTTCAGCAGTTAAAAAAAAATCACCCTCTAGCAGAGTGATATTATTTTGAGCGGAAGACGGGGGTCGAACCCGCGACATTCAGCTTGGAAGGCTGACGCTCTACCAACTGAGCTACTTCCGCAATTTTGTTTCCAAAATTATTGGTAACGCTGTGCAAACTTAGGAAAAATCCTTTAAATACACAAGTTTTTGTTAATATAAAATGTGGGGAGAGCAGGATTCGAACCTACGAAGCCGAAGCAACTGAGTTACAGTCAGTCCCATTTAGCCACTCTGGAATCTCCCCTCATGTTTATATTAAAAAGAGCCTCCAGAGGGATTCGAACCCACGACCCCGAGATTACAAATCACGTGCTCTGGCCAACTGAGCTATGGAGGCAATATAAAAAAAGAATTCAAAAGATCGCTGTTCCCTTTTTGCGAGTGCAAATATAGAACGGATTTTTTGAATTCTCAAACTTTTCTATAATTTTTTTTAACTTTTTTTATTATGCCATTTCTTTTTTCTTGATTAATAGCTTTTTAGCAGTATCAACACAAAGGTCTAAACTTTCTTCAAAAGTTTCAGATGTCTTTTTTACTACGATATCGTCTCCCGGGACGGCCAAAATAAGTTCAGCAGTTTTGTTACTCTTGTCGGAGTTATTCTCAACTTTTAAGAACACCTTACACTCATGAATTTTATCATAAAAGGTTTCCAGTTTGGTTACTTTTTTGTCAATGTGTGATTCTAATGGTTCGTGTGGAGTTAAACCAATTGATTGAACTGTGATCTTCATAATTCTTCTTTTTTTGATGCTCGAGGGTGAGCCTGATTAAACACTTTTTTCAATTGTTCAATATTGGCATTCGTATAGACTTGAGTACTGGCAAGACTGGAATGCCCTAATATTTTTTTTACTTTGGAGATCTCCGCCCCATTATCCAAAACGTGTGTAGCAAAGCTATGACGAAGGATGTGAGGACTTCTTTTTTCTTTCGTTGTTACAAGACTAAGGTACTTATTAACTACCACATAAACAAATTTTTCATTGAGTTTTTTACCCTTTTTATTAACAAAAAAATATGATTTATATTCGTTGTTGGGGTCCCTTATTTCCAAATAACTACTCAACAGTCCTGAAAGATCTTCGGAAATGGGAATAAAACGTTCTTTATTACCCTTCCCTATTACCTTCAGCTCATTTCCGTCTATATTAACATCCTCAAACATCAGGCCACAAAGCTCGGCTTTACGCATACCTGTCTGATATAATACTTCTATAATACATTTTTCCAGGATATCATGCCGGTCTGTCAGAACACGATCACTCAACGTCTGCATTTCCTCCTGAGAGATAGGTATCTGTTTTTCAGCATAAAACTTAAGAGAAGATATGCTTTCAGCAGGAGAAACCTTGATTTCACCGATTTTTAAAAGAAATAAATAAAAACTACGGAGTGATGATAATTTTCTGTTGATGCTTCTTTTTGAAATATGATTTTCACTTAACTCAACAATAAAATTCCTGATTACTTTTTTATCGGCTTTGGAAATATCTTCGGAGGCTTCTGTCTTGAGGCAGAAATGGGAAAAGTCTTCAAGGTCTTTTCTGTAGCTTGTAATGGTGTGAGGCGAATACCTCTTTTCGAACTGTAAATATTCTAAATACTTATCTAACATCACTTAGGGTATAAAAACAAAAATTCACCTCTCAAATATACGTATTTAAGAAGTGAATTTAGTATGTGGTTAAGAAAAATCTTAAGCCTGCTCTTCCTTGCTAAGTCCTCTTTGTTTGTAAGCGGCCTTTAGTCTAGCTTGTCTTAAAGTTACAGAAGGCTTAATAAACTGTTGTCTAGCTCTTAATTGACGAACTGTACCCGTTTTATCAAATTTTCTTTTATATTTTTTTAAAGCTCTGTCGATGGATTCACCATCTTTTACTGGAATTATTAACATATTTTACATCTCATTTTGGATTGCAAAGTTAAGACTTTTTCATTGATTCACAAATAATATTCCTAAAAAATAATTTCATGAACATTATTATCTCTTAATGAATTATTAAAACACTAATATTAAACTCGATTTAACAAAAAATTAGACAAACTTTAACAAAAAAGAGTAAATTTATTTAAAATAAAATCAAAATATTTTGAGATAAATTTATTTTAATTAGATTTGCAATTATTAAAACTCTAAAAACCAGAATTCTATGAAAATACAGGAAAGAAAATCATTTTTTATCCATTAACCTCCAATACCGTCCTGCTATAGGCTACAATATATATTCGTTAAAACAAACAGCAACCTTAAGCTTCTTACTTATATAACACTTTACCACGTTATGGCAAAAAAACTACTTTTCTTCTTTTTGTTAATATTCCACCTGTCTCTTTTTGCACAGGAAGACTGCAGCTCTGCCATCACGGTATGCGGAAATTCTAATATTAACTACACTCCATCCGGAATTGGAAATATTAATGAAAATGTTGGGGGATGCCTATCAGGGGAACATCATTCGGTATGGTATAAATTTACAATTGCCACGAGCGGTACGCTTACATTTAATCTTGTTCCTACCGGACCTGTTGATTATGACTGGGCTATTTACGGACCTAATGCAACCTGCAGTAATCTGGGCTACCCTATCCGGTGTAATGCATCGGGAAATCTTTCGAGCACAGGAATGAATATGACCAATACGAACACTTCATCAGCAGGCGGAAACACCAACCCTTACTGCAGATATATGGATGTAGTAGCAGGACAAACCTATTACCTGTATCTGGACAACTGGTCTTCTACAGTATATACTTTCAATTTAACATGGGGAGGAACGGCAACTTTTGTTTCGCCTTTTAATAATTCTTCAGCAGCTCCCAACCCTTTCATACCTCCCGGAACGCCTGGTCCTAATGCGAATTCGCCCCGGGAAATTGCCATCTGCGGAACAACATCCGTTTTTGACTTCAGTACCTTATCCGTAGGAATATTAAACGGAAATCCGAACTTTACAGTCACTTATTTCAACAGCGCGAACAATGCAGCAACAGGGACCAATCCTATCACAGCCCCTATAACTGTAAATACTACAAATACTTATTACTACAGCATCAATTATCATGATCCGAACAGCTCAGGCAGCACAATCAACGCCTGCAGACAGACCAATGCCATTGTTTTTAAAGACAAGGGCTTAACTTCTGTAATTACTCCTACTGCTACCGTTTTATGCCCTGGCGGAAATATTACTTTAACATCAAATAACGCAACAGGAAATACATGGTCTACAGGAGCAACTACCTCATCAATTACCATAACTAGTCCCGGTACCTATACTTTAACAAGCAGTAACGGAACCTGTACAAGTTCTCCCACTTCGGTTACCATCACTCAGGACACTGATCCCAATGCAGAAATTACAGGAAATCTTATCATGTGTGAATCTACAAGCACACAGCTTACTGCTTCTTCAAACGGAGCCGGCAATACTTATACATGGTCTACAGGTGCAACAGGAAATAATATTTCAGTCTCCGCACCGGGAACCTATACTGTAACCGTAAAAACACCAGCAAATTGTCAGTATACAAAATCGGTGAACGTGATACAAGGCGTTGTTCCGGCTGTTCAGAATTCAAGCTTAAGCCAATGTTCCAATTCAGCAACAGCCATATTTGATCTTACATCAGCACAACCCGGAATCAGCACAGCAGCAGCCGTAAGTTTTGATTATTATATCAACCAGGCAGACGCCTTTGCAGGAAACACGAATATAATTGCCAATCCTTCGGCCTACAGTTCAGGTAATGCGACGATCTATGTCCGTGTAAAATCTGCAACATGTTTCAAGATCGCTGAATTACAGCTATCTATTACCCAACTGGCTGTTCCAACGATCACTGCCTCATCCTCAACAATCTGTTATGGTGGAAATGTTACTTTAACCTCAAATACTGCTACAGGAAATACATGGTCTACTGGTGCTACAACACAATCCATTACGGTAACAACTCCCGGAACCTATACTTTAATTAACTCAACCGGAGTATGTACAAGTACGCCCGCATCTGTAGTTATAACTGCTGAAAATAATCCTAATGTACAAATCTCCGGAAATCTTACTTTCTGTCAAGGATCTTCAACAGTATTAACTGCTACTGCACTAGGAACAGGCAATACATTTTCATGGTCAAATAATGTAAGTGGAGCAGCTAATACCATTACAGCACCCGGAACATATACCGTTACTGCCACAACGCCTGCAGGCTGTCAATATCAAAAATCAGTAACAGTATTAATGGATGCCGCAATAAGTGTAAATATTGCTCCTCCTGCACAGATTAACTGCACAAATTCACAAGTTACGCTAAACGCAACAGCTTCGGTATATCAACCCGGAGCGACCTTTATATGGACTGCTACCAACGGAGGTGTTATTGTTTCGGGAGCAAATACTTTAACTCCAACCGTTAGCAACAGCGGAACTTATACACTTACTATTACAAGCTCAACGCCTTCCGGATGTACAGGTCAGGCTTCGGTAACGGTAATAAAAGACACAACCCCTCCGGTAATTACCATTTCCACCCCTAAACTTACAATCTGCAAGGGAGAATCCATAGTATTGACAGCAACAGGAGCTTCTACATATACATGGACAGGGCTGACCGGCAATGGCAATACACAAACCGTATCTCCAACAACAACGACATCCTATACCATAACAGGAACAGGAACAAACGGATGCCCCGCACAGACACCAGCTACCATTACCATTACGGTTGTTCCGGAAATAACCTCAACATTACAGGATATTGAAATTTGTAAAGGTGACAAAACAATTCTGGATGCAGGAACGGGACCTAATTACACTTATCTCTGGAATACAGGTGCCACTACACAAACCATCAAAGCAGAGCTGGCAGGAGTTTATACCGTAACTATCAACAACGGAGCATGCTCAAAAATTTTTACAGCAAATGTAAATTATATTGTCACTCCTGAAATTCTTGATATTATTTATAAGGACAATACTTTAACAATCAATATAAAAAACAGCGGAAATTTTCCTGCAGAATTCTCCATTGACGGAGGAGTGATATGGCAGTCGTCCAATATATTTACGAACGTACTCCGAAATACTCAATATTCCATTAAAGTAAGGAACAGAGGTGCCTTATGCGAAACCTCTACCACCTACTATACTTTCTTCATGTCTAATGTAATTACTCCAAACAGTGACGGCAGAAATGATGTTATTGATTTCAGTGAGATCAGCAAATATGGGAATTTCCAGGGAAGTATATTTGACAAGTATGGAAAAACAGTTTTCAAAATCAGCCCTAAAACTCCGATCTGGAACGGAAGATATCTGGACAGGCCACTTCCTTCAGACACCTACTGGTATAAATTATTGTGGGAAGACCGCATCAGTAAAAAGCCGGTAGAAATATCAGGCTGGGTATTATTAAAAAACAGAGACTAACCGATTAATCCGCAGGCAGCCTTCACTTGCAATTCCTTTTTAAAACAATACTATAGCCGTTATTTTAAAAAGGAATAAGTGATATTAACTATATTTAAACAAAAAGCTTTATCTTTGCATTCACTTTATTCATGGGGTTGACTGGTTTCGACAGCAAGATCAATGGGTAAGTAAGCATGCAGAGAACCGTGGCGCGATCTCTTTAATCCCTTGCTACAAAATTTTAACTGGCAACGAAGAGTTCGCTCTTGCAGCTTAATATCGAAGTATAGTAGATCAAGCGTTTTCCTGAAGATAGTAAGGAAGCAAGATATCTCACAAATGCTCTGTTCTGCGGCGTTTGATTCTGGGATATAGGAATGCAGGAATAAGGTTTCAGATACTTTGGCTGAAACTCGAAAACTTTAGAAGATAAGCTGGAAGTTGGGTGTCTGCCCTCTGCCTCCAGTCGAAAACCAATGGTAGAATAAGCATGTAGAAAGCTTATGTATTGCTTGTTTGGACGAGGGTTCGAATCCCTCCAACTCCACCGAGATGAAAGGTTATGAAACTTTTTGACAAGTAAAAACCCTTTATATCAATGATATAAAGGGTTTTTTGTTAAAAATATGACTTCATTAAATCTCAATAGATTTCAATCAAATGGTAGCAATGGTGGTGGCAAGCAATTTATATCAACAGAAATAATTCTAAAAAAAGAGTTTAGTATTAAATTTAGATGACTAAACATTAATTCCAAATCTTTTTAATTTTTTTATTGATTCATAGGCTTTCAATAATGACTGCTCTTTAATCCGTTCATTTTTTGACAATGATGATTGTATAGATTTTACATTACCTAATTCAGGTATTGTAAAAATATTAGTATGGTTTGCCAAGTCAATTATTTTTTTCCAATCATCTTTTGCCAGAAGCTTTAGACGATCAAATATATACTTTATTTCAACCGATTCTTTGTCCTCTAATTTAGATTGAACTTTCATATCTAAAAGAAAAGAAGGGTCTTCTGCTAAATACTTAATCATTTTCCTGCCGATGGTTATATCTCTTAGTAAGAAGTTTTTATTTTTCTGAATAGCTTTTAAAACCTCTTCAACCGAATTTTTGTTAAATCCTTCCAAGGAGTTATTTTCGAGAAAACGAACAAAACCATCCCAAAATTTCAATCCAAATTTGTGGATTTCACTGATAATAAAAAGCCTATCTTCCTCATCATTTGTATCGATATCCTTTTCACTTTCTCGATCTTCTTTTTCTTTTGTAGAAATTAAATAATCTCTAAGGATAACCTGCAAATCTTCGACGTAATGTGTTTCTTTCAATTTATTCCACGAAGATTCTCTTTTAGCATATTCAGATATCAAACTGTTATGAGCTTCTTTTACTAAATGATCATATACAAAAACCAAAAGTTTTCTGAGTTCAAGCATTAAAAAATCATCTATTTTTTGGTCTTCATAAATTTTCCATAAATCCAGTCGGTTATCTGTCAAATAATGGAAATAAGAAACCGTATAAGCTACAGTGAAAGATTTTAAGTTGGTATCACCAATAGCATCAACCCCTTTTCGCCCGAATAATTTATCTGTTGATTTAAATAAAATCGCATTAGCTACCATTTTTTTGTAGAAATTTTCCCCCGGTAATTTATTTTTACTAACTAAAATATTGATTTTTTTGGTGAAATGAATGAAGTTTTTCTGTGAACCCTGTGAAACAAAATGAGGTTCCAATTCCCATAGGTTAATGAACTTCGCAACATCAGACTTCACAAACTTCAAATGAGAAGGATTCTGCTCCTTGAATTTTTTTTGCTGACTTGGGGTTTGCTTATTCAGCGTTTCACGATACTGCCCGTTTGCACGTTCAAAAAACCAAAGTAGTGATTGGTTTTTGTTTTCCGAATTCACTACGTATTTTTTCCTCGAAAGATTTTCGATCTGAACAAAATAAGGATTGTTCGATGACAAATCAAGTTCAGAGACTTTGTTTTGGCTGTTGGCAAATCTTGAAATATTAGGTACTTCACTATTTTTCTGTTCTTTATCTTTTATAACCGTTAGTTTCATTTGGACAAAAATCTTGCTCAAATCTGCATCTTTGAATTTCTTCTGGGTATGATAAAGTGAAGCTGTCGTTTGCCCCCCGTTTACGATTTGAAAATCATTGAGTCTAGTGATGACCATTTGTCCGTCAACAGATTTTGTTTCTACGCTTTCGGCGGTTGCAGTAATTCCGTTATTGTAAGGTAAAAACATTTGTGGTTTTGTACGAATGGTATCCCGAATTCCTTTGTTGAATTTTCCGGCCTGACCAAGAAATGCACGGACATTGCTTTCCAGTAATTCGTTAGAAAATTCTTTGTATAAATTGGCTAAAACTTCACCAGGGACAATCGCCAAATAACAATCATACATTTCGTCGATGCTTGGAACCTGAAGACATTGCAACCCTTTTCCTTCTTGGGTAAATTTTTCAAACTCAATTTCAATCGGCTCGTGAACGCTGTTTGTTTCGTTTATTTTAAATAATCTTGTAACGTCCCAAGTATGAACGGAAACATCAACATCGTTAATTTCTAATTTTTCTTTTTCATGATTTGAAAAACCATTGATAAGAAAATATACATTAATTCTGTCAAAATCTTTTCCTTGTTTACCAATAATTTTTATCAGTTCGTTGAGTTCTGTATGCGAATGGTCGATGTAATCAATATGTCTTTTCAGTGATGAATTGATGAATCTTTTGATTTGATTCAAAGACTTTGTGTATTCATCTTTCTGAATATTATACTCAAAACTGTCGTTTCTAAAACTCGTAATGAATAAATCTAAAGTTTCAAAATATGTTTTGTTATTTTCATCTCTAAATTGGTCTTTCAGACAATAGCCGTTAATCTTCCAATCGATTCCGCCTTGATTATTGGGGTGAATATAAGACAAAACTCTTGCTCCTTCAGACTTTCCGATTGATTCAAAAACTTCGATGCAGTATTCTGTAAATTTATCTTCAAAACTTGCACCTTCTCCATCTGAGTAAACCAAAGAAGCCACATCTGATTTCAGTTCTTCTATGTAATTTTTTAATGCTTTTTCCATTCATTAAATATTTTGGGTAATCTCATCTATTTCGACTGAAAAATTATCTACAGCGGACAGTTCGATAAAATAAGAAGTATTGTAAATGCCAATAGGAAGATTACTCTTGATGATTTTCGGAAACTCTTCTGAAACAGAATAGGAATGAGTTCTCTTTAAAGAAAACATTTTATTATAGTGTTCTTTATCTTCGTCAAAATAACCTAAAAGCATTAGTCTTTCGTTGAAAAACTTAAGTTCATCGATATTTACAGACAGTTTTTTTCGAGTTTGACTGATTAAAGAATTGAGTGTAAAACCATTATCTTTCACATCTTCAGAGATAAAGAGAATCAAAAATAATTCGGTTAAATTTTGCGAGTCCAATTGTCCTTCATTGGTAATTTTTATTTTTGGATATTTTGAAGATGTCAATTTAATTTCAATTCCTATTCCTCCAAAAACAAAATCTTTATCCTCAAAATCTGGTCCTGTCCAAGCATTTAGTACAGTTGAGGGAGATTTTTGACAGTCTAAAAGATGGTTGATAAAAAGCAATTCGCCAATCAAACCTTTTTGTTGTTCAATACTTAAACCATTGAAATTTATTTTATCAAAAAGTTTTTTCCATTTAGAAATAACGTTAAGTGTTTTCGTAATTGCTTCATTTTCTGTAACACATTTAGCAACATCCTCCAGAATATTTTGGATGAACAAAGAAAAAATATCTTTTAAGTCATTGTCTAACAAATAAATATTCAACTCACAAAAATCATCAGTTTCCACACTGAAAATCTCCACGCCCTTGAAACGGTAATTTTTAAGTTCCGGGATTTCTACATTCTTGGAAACCGACATTATGTATAAATGCAGTCCTGTGATGTTATTAGTTGCAGCGTAACAATTTAGATGTGGAATCTCTCCAATTCTTGTTTTTATAATGATGTCACCGGTTGGCTTCTGTGTTTCCCAGATTGATTTAATATTAACCATGACTTATTCGATATCGTCGTTTGGGGAATCATCATCTTCTTGTGGTTCTTCATCAAAACCATCAAAAATCGTAGTCGTATATGACGTTTTTACTTCATTTTCAATTTTTGGAAAGTGAAGACTATAACCAATTATTGGAATTCCGTTATTTACATTCGGTGTTCCTCTTTCATCTAAAGCATAGATTAAAAGCAAGCCTTTTTTCTCAGAAGCTCTTTGCTCTTTTATTTCTTTATTCGTTGTCAACTCATTTACTGTCAAATCAACTTGTCTATCTTTCAAATCATCAATCTGATTTTTTGCAATCAAATAAAAGTCGCTTCCTCGAGTGATTTTTGGTTGGTTACGAACACTACACCCTAATGTCAGTGATTCATTATTGAAATGTAAATCATAAGTCATTACATCTTCTTTTTCCTGTCTTTCATTTAATGGTGTATTACCAATGTAATCGATAAACACTTTTTCATCAGTATTAGAAACTATACAGATATTCCATTCTTTAATGGTATTATCTTTATATTGAGCTTTAATATAATCGCTTAAGGTTGCATTTTTAATGCTCGGCTGTTCAATTTTGAAAGAATCAATAAAATCACAAACTGGTTCAATATCAATTTTAGGATAATATAAATATCTAATTTTTCCTCGTGTCTCCTTCCTGTTTTGAGCTTCAGGAAACCCAATTACTGAAATTAAATTATTAAGTGCTTTAAAGTTATTTTCAATTGCAGACTTAGTCTTCAATAATTGGTAGGTCTGCGGATTCGTTCCGGAAAAAGAAATTTCAATTTTTTTCGAGAAATGTAGTTTTGCCAAACTTGTAATTGTCATTAAACCGTGATGATTTCTAACTTTTAATCTGAAATCTTTCGGACGTTGATGAGAAGCAGTCATTTCATCAAAATCGTTCCGCATTTCTTCAGTCGCCATTGTGATGTGGTTAAACCATTCAAAAATCTGTTCCGTAGTGTATAATCTGCACAAATCTACATAACCCGGTCGATAGCCAAACCAGCGTCCCATCTGCATCAGGGAATCATACATTTTTGTTGTTCGTAAATAATAACTTACGGATAGACCTTCCAATGTAATTCCTCGTGACAATCTGCTTCCTCCAACAGCGATTACAGACAAACCGTTTTCGTATCTATTATAATCAATTTCTTCAATGTTGTGATATTCTAAATTTGCTGTAGAACGAGTTCCGTGAACAGAACGAACATCAATTTTAGAAACTGCTTTTTTTAATTCCCCTTTTACTTCTTCCCAAGAATGCTGTCTAATTCTGATATCTTTGTAATCCAAATTTTCTAACACATTTTCAGTAGTTGGAACAAAATCTGATTCATATAATCCCTTTAGTTCCTGTAAAATCTTGGTATCATCACTTCTAATAGCATTGGCGTATTCTTTCGTCTTTTCGTTTACTAAGTAAGCCACCCTGTCAATCCATTTTACCAACAACGCAACGTGAACAAGCATTGAATTATGTTTATTTTCCTGTCCTCGTAATCTTCGTATTGCACAAGTAAGAATGAAAGACTTTATTGCTTTTTCTAAACTTTCAGGAAGATATTCCGGTAATTCCTCCTTATTATTTTTATTAATAGTCTTGAAAAATGGTGGATCGTAGTCATCAATTGCTCTGAAAATGTCCAAAGGATCTTTTTCTTCTCCATTAGGATTTTCAAAACCAAATATTTTCGAAGCACCGATATAATTTGTAGGTGCTTTAATGTTGATAATAAAATCTCGTGGAAACAAATCTTCCCCGATTTTGTATTCTTTATTTTTTACAATTGTCGTCAGTTGTTCATTATGCTCTTGCGAAATAAACAAGTTTGCATAAGGTGTAGCAGTATATCCTATGAATGTATTCTGATTGAATAAATTAAGTAAAGTTCTTATTAATCTATTGATGGTTTTGATGTCTTCAATACTTTTGCTTGCATTAACAGAAGCGGCATCAGCTTCGTCATCAATTACCAAAACAGGAACATCAAACAGCTTTGGAGTTCCATCAACAATCTTTGCATTAACATCTTTCGAAAACCAATCAATAAGGTTTTCGAGAATGCTTTTATTTTTTTTAATAACAAAAACAACCGGATTTTTTCCTATTGGAATATTTAATCTGTTCGCAACCGACTGACTAAAATCACCTTCATCCCCATTTTTGTAATAGGATGAAGTTAAAGAATAAATATCTGTATTTACTTTATATTTTCCAACGCCTATTATTTTATTTTCATTTTCTCTGATGAACGCAGAACTATTTCTACCAATATAACCAGAATCAATTCTTTCCTGGGTTTGTCTTCTTAATGAACTAATTGTTCCTGCAATTACAATAATTACTTTGTAGCCAGCGTCAGTAGCTTTATTAATCAAACCGACATAGTTAGAAGTCTTACCTGATTGAACGTGACCAACAACCATTCCTCTTCTGTCAAATGATTTTGTTTCTTTTGGATTTACACATTTATCAAGGATTTTATCTGTAAAATCGTCCAAATCGTTAACTGGAAAAGAAGGGTCATTCTTCTGCATATCCAATTTGTATCTATTCCATAATTCAAAGTCGATATTTACCTTTTCATCGTTAAGCCAAGGTGTAACATTCTCATCATAAAGTTCTGTGATTGCCCCACTTCCTATGCTAAAATCGGCACGGAGTAATTCAAACAATAATTCCTTGTCGACATTTTGAAACTCTATTGCAGACGAAATTTTATCGTTTATAATTTTTAAAATTGTATTATCATCAATTGTATCACGAGGAACTAAATTTAGATAGGCGTGACAAATAAGTTTTGCTGTTTGGTTTACATCGTTCATTTCAAATAGTTATTAATTAATGGAAATAAATTAAAAGGTGTTGAAGACATAATTTGTTGTTTTGCCAAAGATTCCGGAATACCTTGCTGAATGTAAATTTTATATAATTCAACAGCTAAATTCAGCAAATCATCACTTGGAGTTTCAGAATGTTTTTCTAATTCGTGAAAGCTTGGATCTTCGTTTTGGTTGTTTAGAATAAGCTCCACAGGAACATTTTCTTCGAGAAGCTGCAATGCCTTTGACATCAATTTATTTTTGTCAGCTAACAAAGAATTAATTATCGGGTGTTTTCTGTTGATCTTATATTTTTTGATTCCTTCACGAGTAATTTCATCTTTCCACAAAGGTTCAAAATTTGAATTTGAAATTTGAGAGATAGATTTTTGCCCCCGCCAATTATAGATCTTAGCAGATTTCATAATTGCTATTTTCGCAATCCTCGAAAGCTCCCGACGGATTTCTATTGGTGGTGCTGCTGTAGATTTTTTAACATCAAGATTCCAATTAAAATCATTTGAATTTGAAAAATTGACTGATATTCTGGCTAATTTGGCGTAGTCCCTTTTCTTTTCCAATCCTAACCAATCTCCTGAAACGAGCAATCTATCTCCACGGTAAACATAAAAGCCCTGTTGTTGAAGCCAACCAAGAGAACCTCCCGTTTTGTCGTAATCTTCTTTGCCAATTTCAGACATATGAGGCAAAACAAAATAGGTAACCTCTACATCTCCAAATTTTTCCGGCAATCCCATTTCTGGTTTTGGGTCAAGGTTTAGTAAAAAAGGATTATATGGTTCGATTTCTTCATTTTGAAAAAATATTCTTATTCTTCTACTTTCGATAAATTTATGAAAAACCAAACCGAGATGCTCACGTACATTTTCCATTTCCTGGTAAAATGCATTTTTTACACTCTCGTTGTTGCTTTCAGCTTTGCCAACTATTCTGTCTAATTTCTCCCATAAAACCAGCGTTCCACATTTTTGTTCATTTATTTCATTAAGGAAACTTGAATCAGAAATATAATCTAATAATTGCCACTCTTCTTCATCATTAATAAAATCAATATCCCAACATCTTTTTATTGTTGAAAAATTTATTCGTTTAGAAACACAAGTCAATCTTTTACATTGAGAAAACGAAGCAGTTTTCAATCCCATTCCAAAACGTCCTAAATCTTTTTCAGAACGTTCATCTTCGGGATCTTTGCTTCCTGGAGTCATTGCTAAAACCAATTCGTCCTTATTCATTCCATCTCCATTATCTCTAATGGAAATAAAAGAGTGTTGGCCTTCCCATTTATAATGTATAGAGATTTCATTGGCATTTGCAGAAATACTATTATCTATGATATCCGCAATCGCAGTCGATAAATTATACCCAAAGCTTCGGTAAGAATTAATTGTTGATTTGGGATTTGGTTTGGCTATTTCGGCTTTAAATTCGTGCATTTAATTATAAGTATGATTCAGTCTTATTAGTTTTTTGTTTGTAAATTAATAACCAATTATTAATATTCCTTCTAATGGAAGAGTCAATCTTCCTGATGCATATAATGTTTCAAAAAAAGTCATTACAGTTTGAAAATCTTGATTTTTTGCATAACTTTTTCTAACTGCTATTACCAAATAATCTACTTCATGCATCATACAAGCCTGAAATAGATCCTTCAAAAATTGATAATTCGTCACCGCTCTGCCTGCCTCAACTTCTACTACCGTTTTAAATTCTTCATTGTAGGCATCAGCATCAAAATATTTTTCAAGTCTACCGTTCATACCGAATAAAACCGGAACTTTGATTTTATCATTAGCCCTCTTAGACAATTCAACTTTATAATTCAATTTCAAGAGACTTGAAGTTATCTTTTGCAAAACCTCATTACTATGTAAAAAATGTATCTCTGAAGATATTGATTTCTCATTGAAATTGAAAATATCCACAATGTCTTTTAAATGTGTCGGTATTTCTTTTCTTTTGGGATAATATTGCCAATTTATCATCTCATCATTTCCTTTATTGTGGTGGCAATTCCCTGCGCCATTAGTACCGGTACAGCATTTCCGATTTGCTTAAATGCTGCTGTTCTACTTGACTCAAAGAAATAGTCATCGGGAAATGATTGAATTCTTGCCGCCTCTCTTACCGTTATAGAGCGGTTCTGACTAATATCCGGGTGTATATAATAATGTCCATCTGCACATATATGTGCAACAACAGTATGAGAAACACCTTTATGATTAACAACCTGGAAACGGTTGGTAAATGTTTTAGTATTATTATGTTTGATTAGTCTTGGAGGAAGTTCAGCATAATTTAAACGCTTACCTTCATTAACCCATTTATCAACAGCAATTCTATATATTTCAAGATCATTTTCATTATTGAATCTGGAAATATGTTGTGTAGTAAATTCAATACCGTTTCTTATACCGGAAGCCTTTAAATAATCGTTAGTATCTTGAATATATGGAGAAACTCCCCACTCACCCTGACCGCTTTTAATTTTTGGAAGATCAGAAAAAAGATGTTTCGCCACTTCAAATCTCTGTTCAATCTTGTAAAACTTTGGATATTCTATTTCTAAATTATTTTTCCAACCTATAATGATTACTCTTTTTCTATCTTGCAACACACCAAAATCCTGTGCATTCAATACTTTTTTATCAAGTTCATAACCTGCTTCTCTTACTGCATCAAAAATTAACTGAAGATAGTGACCATTGTTAGCAGAAAGTATTCCTGGAACGTTTTCGAAGACAAACATTTTAGGCTGGTACTTTTTCAAAAATTCAACATAATGTTTGTAAAGATGATTTCTTGGATCATCTGTCATATCTTTTCTTACTCTTCCGGCTACAGAATATGCCTGGCAGGGCGGACCACCAATTACCAAATCAACCGTATCATTTCCCAACTCTTCATCAATCTGCTCAAATATCGTGGGTAAGCTTTTTTCTGAAATTTCTGTATTAATTACAGATTTTATAAGATGATCCGGGACTTTAGACCAAAGTTCTTTCCTTGTTATAGTTCCGTGAAGATAATCATTATATTCACTTATTCTCCCCTCCTCTCTTAGCCAATGAAAAGCAGTTCGGGTCCTTAAAGTATCACATGCGTCTTTATTCATTTCGACGTGTGCAACAGGTATAAATCCCGCTCTCACAAAACCTTCTGAGAGACCACCTGCACCTGCGAATAGATCTATAAATTTTAGTTTTGACATTTTATTAAACTTTAAACAATACCTATAATTGTTTAACTAATTATTTTTTACAATCTACAAAATTACGATGTTTCTGTAAAATAAAATACCGTAAAATTACCTATAATCCTTATTCAAATACATTTTTTGTAAATTTACTTCTATTGTACCCATTGTAGATACGGGAACCCGTAAATTATATAATTATGAGTGACACACACACACCGGAGCAGAGAAGATTTAATATGCAGCAGATAAAAGGAACAAACACCAAACCTGAAATACTGTTGAGGAAACTTCTTTTCTCTAAAGGTTTCAGATATAGGATAAATAATAAGAATTTACCAGGAAAACCAGACATTGTTTTAAAAAAATATAACACGGTAATTTTTGTAAACGGCTGTTTTTGGCACGGTCACCAAAATTGCAGATATTATGTTATTCCGAAAACCAGAACTGAATTCTGGACTGATAAGATTAACGGCAACAAGAAAAGAGACAAAAAAAACACTGAATTACTACTTCAAAAGGGATGGAAAGTTATAACAGTGTGGGAATGTGAGTTAAAAAAAGACAATTTAGATCAGACAGTAGAAAAATTGATTCATGAACTCCACAATAATCTTTTAGCATAACCATTGCAAATTCATTTTTTTGCCAGATATTAGCCTGAAATAGGGCATCCATGAGTATAAAATATTATTTAAGAAAAAAAACCGGGGAAACAAAAATCAGTTTCAGATACCGAAGGGGCAGAAAAGATGATATTGTCCTTACAACGCCATTCTCAATCCTAGCGGAACATTGGGATTCAGAAAATGAGTGTTACCGAGAAAGTCTGCGAAAACGGAATCCCAAAAATGAAATTGATAAGTTACTTAACAAAAATATAGATTCCCTAAATCTAAAATTAAGTGAATTTAAAGTCTCTTTGAACGGTTTTATTTTAGATAATAATTACCGAATTAACAGTGATAAGATTAAGGGTTTTTATTGCAAAAAATTATGGTAATACGCCATCAAAAACATTAAAACCTGTACAGTCTCCAATATTAATTTCTGAACTTATCGAAAAATACATTAAAGAGAAAAGTACTTTTTCTTTAGGTAAACATAAACCCATTACTGCCGCCTCAATCAGTAAATTCAGGGTTATAAAAGGTAAGATAAATAAAATAAGTCCTAATCTTGCAGTTAAAGATGTTAATGACAGTTTCAGAGATAAATTTACCCGTTGGTGTGGAGAAAAAAAATATTCAGAAATAACAATTGTAAAAGAACTCAAGATCATTAAAACAATTATAAAGTTTGGAAAATCAAGTAAAATTAAAGTCAGTGAGGATGTTGCCAACTGGTCGTTTTATGTAACACCAAAAAATTATAAACACCCCATACTTACATTTGAAGAACTAAAAAAATAGAATCAGTTAAACTACCTCATGATTATTTAGAAAACGCTAAGGATTGGTTATTAATTGGATGTTTTACCGGACAGCGAGTTTCAGACCTTTTAAACTTTAACCATGAAAAAATTGTACAGGAAGATTTTTTAACTTTTACTCAGAAGAAAACAAATGATGAAATTACTATATTTTTAATTCCCAAAGTAAAAGAAATACTTACTAAGAGAAACGGGCAATTTCCAAGAAAAATATCTGATCAGAAATTTAATGATTATATAAAAACCGTCTGTCAGTTAGCCGATCTGGATGAAAAGTTGGTGGGAGGCAAAATGGTGGGAAACAGAAAAGTAGTAGATACTTACGAAAAATGGGAATTAATATCGTCACATATTTGCAGAAGGTCTTTTGTTACAAATTTCCGGCACATTTTAGGTGATGAGGGAATAATGACAAACACCGGACATAAAACTCAGGCAATGGTGGAATTATACGATCAGAATACTCAACTTGAGAAGGCAATTAAATAAAAGGATTTAATACTGAAAAAACTTGAATTGTTAGACGCATAAAAAAAGATGTCGTGCTGCCACGACATCTTTTAAATCTAAAAGTTTTCAAGATCAAATCTTTTATAATAAACTCTGTTTCCTTTATTGTGGGTCATAAGTCGTCCATCCTTCGTCCATCTGTTTAAAGTTGATTCACTGATATCAAGAAGTTCACATACTTCTTTTCGTGTCAGAAGTGTTTTTTTATTACGGTCTGTATCTTCTAACAACAGTTTTATTTCCTTAACAACAGTATCCCTCAATTCCTGCAGCAATTCCTGTTTCGTTATTTCTAAAATTAATATGTTTTTCATTTTTTTATTTTTTAATTAGTTGTATTGGTCGCAGTTTAGATGTAAACTAAATTCGGCAACCGTTTAAGTATTGGTTAATAAGGTCATCAACACTTTCAAAAGGATCTGAGTTTTTAACATCAAATCTGACAGGAATTCCAATAACCTTTTCGGTTGCATCTTTAAGATACTTTATCATCTGCTTCTTATGACTTGTTTTTACAATCACTGAATCATGTATTGTGACCACCGGTTCCTTGGGAAAGTGATTACAGAAACTCTTAACTCCAACCTGTAATAAATGATACGATTCAATTCTTTGCAGTAATAGGGAAAATGGATTTTTGTATTTAAGTCTGAGTTGAGGATCTTCAAATTTGAGTCTTAAGAAGAACTCAACAATTCTGTTGACATTCGGAAAATATCTTCTCATACAGTTTGATATAAAGTCTTTATTACGGTCACCGGAATTATTGAGAAACAGCTGAAAACGTTCTTTAATCTGTTCCCGAGTCATATTCAAATTTAAATAATCTGAAATATGCCGATAAAAATCCACATGAAAATTCATGCTCTTAAACTCCCTTACATCTGTCATTTCTTCAACTTTTCCACACATATATATAAGGGGTGGTGAACCACCATTATATAATAATCTTATATCAGAATATATATAATATTTAATATTATTATTTATTGATTTAAATGAATGGAATATACTATTTATGTAATCATCATTTATCTTATAATTAAACATTTCCTGTATCTTCTTATCATTAATTACCGTTTTATAAAGCAATTCATCGGTAAATGGCACCGGTATAAAACTGTAACCCTAAATGGAAAAACTGATATACCTTTAAATTCATACAATCATACAATCATGCAAAATGTGAAATAGAGGCAATACATGAGTTTACTACCAACAGTAAATACCTTTTAACTAACTATGTCTTAAACTATTCAACTAATCAATGTCAGCAAATTGGAAGCATTGAGACATATCCATATTCTTATAATTCTTCCACCAACATATTAGATATTGATGGTGAGAAATACTACATAAAGCATAGCAACGCGAATGAACTTATTCTTCAAGATTACGACTATTATGATCAAAATGGTGACGGAACGAAAGATAAAAAGTTAGACTATTATAAAAAATAGAGAAGACACCATGAAATTCATTGAATACCTGGAAAATCTTGACTTTGAGTCACTCATTTCTACAACTTTTCTGTTACCGTTTTTCGGTCTTATTATAATATTAAAAATTTTATCAGTAATACTTTACTCTTTTGTAATAGAAGATGATGAGAACGAATTACCTAAAGTTACGGCGTTTTCAAACTGGTTTGCTTATTTCATTTTTTCATTCGTAGTCTTGATTATGTATGATTATTTTGACAGGAAAGAAAAATTGGATTTCCGGTTTACTAATAAAATTGTAACCGAACATCATAACCAAACATATTCTGTAAATAATGACAGTGAAAATAATGAAACCTTGGAAGGAATCAATATTGATAATGAAACATTTTCATGGAATGATATCGAGATCACACCGGAAGCAGAAAATCTTGTTAACAATGCAAAACTGACCGAAAAATATGACGGTTTATCCTCCGAAAATCTAATCAAAATAAAGAAAATAATGAGTGATCCAAACCCCGATCCATTAATACGAAATGGTGAAACATGTAGTATGGGAATTAAAGAATGTAAATGGTGCGGAAAAGAAATTAGTATCGATGGTACAATTAATACATCAAAAGATTTATTAAGGTTAGTTGTAAAACCAAAATCCAACGATCCATTAGAAATACTTGCCTCTATATATGGTGCATTTACCGTTAGTCCAAAATCTTGCATTGAAAGTTACGAATTAGATGACAATCATAATCGGAAATACCAATGTATTGTAAATAACGAAAAAGAATTTTGTTCTTTAAAATGCGAGGAAGATTTAAAAAATAACAGAGGCTACTAAGTTTTAAACTTCCGTTCATATCAGATACATAAAAAATTATAATAATTAATAACTAAATCAATGAAAATACTGTCTCTAATCGGAATTCTGATCAGCATTTTAGGAATTATTCTCTCGTTTGCTGTAATCGACAATCATATTAATTTTTACAATACACTCCATGACGCATTGGGAATATCTTTTGAAGATTTTGAAAGTGACACATTTAAAAATAAAATTTATAAAACGGCATCCACCTTGGACAATGGGACAAATATTTGTTTTTTCCTGATGATTCTTTTTGCATATCATCTTTTCATATGTGGGAAAGTTTACCGCTCAAAAGATTAAAAATAATATTCTTAATCTTTTGGTATTAATTTCGAATTTGCTATTATAAAAGAATATATAAAATTTTAACAATAAGTAACTCAAAAGGAACAAACCCAATTACCCAAACCAAATAGGAAATCCTTATGTAGATAACAGAGGAACATTCCAAAGACACCAAGTCTTAAAAGTAGTTAATAAAAAGTAAAAAAAGCCTGAAATATTTTCAGGCTTTACTCATTATTCCTTCAAAGAATATATACAAAAGCACTGCAATTAAAACTTTTCCAATAGACTATTTATAAAGGAATCATCAATTCGGATACATAGTCAGTTTAAAATTAAACGCCTTATAATAAAACTTTATTTATATCTTTAATCAGTTCGGTAAAACCTGAATCCCCGATTTTATCTAAAACCCATTTATAGTTTAGTGAACCCTTAAATTCAGCGTTATCCATTCTAAGATCAACTTTTTCATTTTTGTTTGCTGTTTCTTCAATTGTATTATAGCCATCAACAATATGGAATAAATACTCACCTGGATTTTTAAAATACTTGCAATTTTTCCTTACATATTCTACATCCATTACATTTTCATTAGCTCTTTCAATAACCACAATCGCAAAATTTTCATTTTTCAATTCCGAGACAGCTCTTTTTGCTTGAGATATTGCAATACTAATCGGATCTGTATTTTGAAATTTACAAGATTTTAATTCTATATAAAATGATTTACCTGTTTCCGGATTAGAAACCCTGATATCATATGAACCTCCACCAGCGTGAACAATTTCTTCCCTATTACTTAAAAAATTAAAATCTTTAAGAGTTTCAACAAATAATTGTTCCACTTTTGATCCTATCTTTAATAAATTACTAAATTCCTTTTTCTTACGGGAGTCTTCTTTTGCATAGTCCATTAAATTTTGTGGCAGCCCATTCGGATAAAACTCTAATAAATCTGCCAGTTGCTCTTTAGAGACTTTAGACTCTTTAATCAACCTTAATGTACCTATTGCTTCTTCATCTTTTATTAAAGTAAGAATTTCATTGGTCATAGAAAATTTGACCCATAAATCATTCTTACGTTGTTTGAAATGTTTCAAATAATTTGAACGACTTTCATTTTGATTACACCATTCAATTAATTTAAAAATAGACTCCTTAAAAGAATTAATGTAACCGATTTCGATAGCTTCCTGTTTCTCTATTTCTATTATTGCTGAATCCACTGACACTGCCAATTCTTCAAAAATTTTAGGTTGGCAATCTATATTAATGCCATCTAATACTAATTTTTTATTCCAATCCTGTGATGTATCTAATTTATTTAAAATTAATATAAGATCATCATCTAGTGGAGACTCTTTTGTACCGAAATTTTTTAAGTCATCATAAGCACAAAATTCTTCATATCGATTGGGAACAATATTTCCGAACTGTATATGGTGTGAATAATCCTGTTTTGATAGCAATCTATTTAAATAATTATCAAGCCACAATACAGCAGCAGGCTTATCAATATTTAATTTTTTAGATAAGCCATAGATATTTACAAGACTTTCAATTTCAGAATTAAAATCTTCTATGTAAATATTTAATGCATTACGGAAGTTAAAATTCGCTGTATTAGATACTTTTCTAACATTTTCTTCAAAACGAAAAAGTTGTTTACCTCTCTGGAAAATTTCGATTCTAAAATTTTCAGTATTTTCCAATGATGTAATATTCCGTAATATATCAATAACTATTTTAAAGTAATTGGGTCGTTTTCTAAAATCATCCTTTTTTATGATTTCATTAATTCTATTCGAGGCCAATAATAAATCTTTTTTTTCAATATTTTGGCCAGGCATTTTAACCTCCCGATGAATTAGCTTGTTTTTCCAATCATCCCCTAAGTCATTTAAAACATTTAAAAATTCATCCGGAATATTAAATTCTTTATCTTCTAAATGTAATGTATCCGGAGTTAATTTTTGAAAACAGTTGTTTTGATTAGGAATAATTGCAAATTCTTTTAAGTAGTCAGTCTCTTTATACTCTATTAAAAAAGCGTATAAGCTGTTTAACCAATCAATTGCTTTTATTTCACCTTGTATTTTGCCAGATAAAGCATCAAGGTTTTTCAATCCTTGTAATTCTTCCAGCAACTCAACAATAGAATACCTAATGTTTCTGCCCCAACTTTTTAGCTCATCTTTGGGGCCTGAAGCTTTAATCCAGTTTATTAAAAGCTCTTTTTTAGGTATTTTATCTCTACCGATGAATGGCGCTACAATATTATAAAATTTCAATCTATCATTCTCATTATCGCAGTAAAATGGTAAGTATGCAAAATCTAATTCTATATTTTGTTTTCCATTTTCAAGAAAGTCGGTTTCTATCAAAGCCTTTTTATTTAAAAAACTACGATAATCTTTTTGTAATGATTCGTACCAAAGTTTTGATGCCGATTGCCATTTTTCATCAGGCAATCTCGACATAGCACAGACATATAGATTTTGAGCGCCAATTTGCAAAAGATAATTAGTAAATACTTTAGCAGCCTCAAAGGCTGATTCTACTAACCTTCTGTTATCAAGGTGATCAGCAGCACTTTCGCTATGTATAGGAATTCCACTACGTTCTTCGGTAGGATGTAGTTTATTTCCATTGAACACAAAAGGAAAATAAAATTTATCCGAACCTATTAACGGAAAATCCCGATACAAATTTGGCGTTTTTCCAAAATGTTCTATTAGTTTTAGGTTCTCAAAATCATTCACCTCCACAGATAATGAAAGTTCTGCTGTGTAATATGTAATGAAATAGCGAGATTTACCATTACTTACTTTAATCTGAATTTTCCTTATCTGTCCGTCATCATAAATATCTTCACTTTTATAAGTATTTATTGTATTTTGTATTTGATTAATAATTTTTACTTGCTTTATTTTAGGAACATTAACCAATGTCAGAGGTAATGTGTTCTCCACATCTGCAATCCCGTCTTTAGCCGCATCTTTCTTTTCATCATTTGTTAAGATATAGCTGAAAGAAGTATGATAATGTTCTTCTTCTCTGTCATTTTCATAGTTTTCTATAGTTCTAAAAGAAGAGTCTGTATCTATTTTTCTTACTTTCTCTAAAGCATCTTCAATTTTAGGTAGTAATTCTTCAGATGTTCTGCCACCTCTATCCAAAACAACTTCAAACTCTTTATGAGTATTTTTATGATAAACAATTCCATTTACTGTTATAACGTCAGACAGAAGATGTGTTGCAATAAAACCTGTACCGAATTTACCTGTCACCTCCTCATCTGTATTGTTTGAATCTTTCGAACTTACTTGCTGAATTAGTCCAGTTACATTAGCCATTTTAAAAGGATCTCCATTATGTCTGAAAACCAATTGATCATTAAACAATTCAATTTCAACAGAAACTTTTCCAAATTTATTTTTTACATCTTTAGCATTCTGCATCAATTCCCATATCCAACGTTTGGCTGATTGTGAGGGATCATTTAATATTTTACTGAGTTTTTCTTTAATTTTATCGGCAGTGAGTTTGTAATTATTTTTTCTGATAATTGCATCAACATCATCCTCATCAACTTTCTCTATTGGTAAATTTTGTTGTTTGTTAATGTTTTCATTAAAATTCATGGTTAGTTTAGTTTTTATGATTAATTTATTAAATTCCTAATTTATGGAATAAGACCTTATTCCTTTTTTTAGCATTTGATAAAACTTGATTAAAAGGCAAAATTTCTATCGTACATTTTAATGTTTTATTGTAACCGTACCATCCAAGTCCATCGAAAGTCTTCTCCAACTGAGCATTTTCAGCATATTCATCTATTTTTTCATTTCTATCACAAACCAAATAGCAATAAAATCTAGTGTGGTCACCTATATCATAGGTTCTTCCATCATTCGTTAGCTTTTTGCCTTTTCTAATTTTTCTAACATAATCATACAACTGAACAATTGGATTATCATCAGTTTCATTATATCCTTTTCGCATTGGCCGTTTAAATTCGACTAAAACAATAGAGTTAAAAGGTGCTTCATCTCCTTCAACATAAGAAATTGGATTGTTAAATATCATTAAATCGGGACGGTCGGAACTGTCATACTCAAACCCATCAATCGTATTTAATGGTTTATCTGAAGATAGGTAGTGGTGAAAACTTAGTCGCTCGTCAATAATCCAAAGATTCTGATTATTAAAATCAATTTGATTGGAATCTGTTTTTGTAGGATAAATAATACTGTGAACTGTATCCTCCAATTCATATTTACCGCTTTGGTTTAAGGCAAGAGATTTTTCGAAAAGTTGTATAATATATTTCCGATGAACTACATATTGAGCAAGTTTCGATTTATTGATATCAGAAAGTTCTTCAAATAATTTTGAATACTTCTCTTTTAATTCATCAGCACTTTCCTCGTCGCTATTATTTAGAACCTCAATCGTTTCTTTTCGGGATTCAAACTCAATATCCTGTAATTTTTTATACAATTTAAGATCTAAATCTTGATCGGAAGTATTTTCAGCTACTGCAATATCTTCGAAAGAATGATTGTACTTATTTAATTTCACCAGCTGGTGCAATTATTACAGCTTTAGTAATCCAAAATCTGTCAAGAACTCTTACGGTATAAAATCTTGCATGAGGATTATAGGTAAAGTTATTTGCCCTATAATCGATTGCGTCTTGATAAGAATCGAAAATTGGTATTGTTTTTTCTTCCATTGTGCTATTTATTAGATGCGTCAGTAATAAGTTGCTCAATTTCTGCAATAGATGACTTTGTCACCATTTCAGTTCCACAGCTTAGAAAGACACGAGATAAAATGACATTTAAATTTTGTTCCATTGGAGTTTCTGGCTTATCCGGTGTATAAATGTGTGTAATTTGGTTTATGTTTACTTTGTAAACAACATCATTCCAGCCCTTAATTTCAATAAAGTTTTTCATGTTTTAAAGTTTTTATCAAATATAGAAAAAAGGATGTGAGAATAATATGGGATTCCGTACAAACATCATTTCAATATCTTACTCTGAGGTAATCTTTCTTTAAACATTAAGAAATGCTATATTTCTTCATATAAAAACTTATTACCTTTAAGGTTATGAATACGAATTTATACAATGTACTATATTCAATTAAATGTGGTAGCAAAGTTTATAAGTAAACTCAAGGTTCTGATATTCTGATTAGATTCTATATCCTCCAACTCCACTAAAAAACTAAAAGAGAATCTATAAAAGATTCTCTTTTGTTTTTGGACTAAACCAAATCCAGATTTTAAGCTTTACAGTTCAATCAAAGCATATCAACTACATTTTCTGTAAAAACTTATCATCCGGAACTTAACATTAAACACATATCCCTATGAAAACTATACTGGGATTTTATTTATCCGCCTGGATCGACAACATCTTTTTCCATTTTGCAACAGTATTTCTGCTAAGACTAAAATGTTGAGCCAGTTGGGTATTATTTAATTTATTGTTCTTTTGATAATCTAAGATTTTCAAAATAGAAACCCTGTCGTAAGAGCGATGCTTTTGATTAAAAACTTCTGTTTCATTATTTTTGTAGCCAAAGATGATTTCATCAAGTTTAAGTACATCCAATGCAGAAAACTTCTCCTTTGCAAAAAATGGCCGGCATTGCTTTTCCTTTTTAGGATATTTTCTGGCTACTATCTCTTCATATATTTTTTTATAGTTAGGCTGAGTGCTCATATTCGTATTTTTTTATCCATTTATATAAGGTTGTTTTCGGAATATTATATTCATTGACGATTTCTTTCTTTGTTTTCTCGCCAGTCTCTAACAGCTCCAGAATATAATTAACCACCTCTTTTGTATAAATATTCTTTCGAAATTGGGGCATCTCTGTTTTCTCTTTTCCGGAACCGGGTTTACATTTACCTGCAGAAGGCGCAAACAATATCAGATGTTGTGTATAAACTCTGAAAAAATCGTATCCCAGAATTTTACTCAGTTTTAAAAGTACCTCTGAGTCTACACTCTTAGCCCCGCACACAGCTTTGATCTCCTCTTCTGTATACTTCATAAAATTACAGACACGGGATATTTCTATTTCACTTTCTATGATTCTATGATATATTATAGAACCCATATGAATATTTTTGAAATCAAAATCTATCATTTTGAAATTGCATTTATGTTTTTAGAATCTTTATTTAAAGTTTTATTTTTTGATTATAAATCTATTTTATTGGTTTTTAAATATTCAACAGCCCGCCTGAAAGACTGTTTTTTATCAAAATTTCATTAGAAGCAGCCATCTTTTTTATTGATGACTGCTAATAATTACTACGTGTTATTTATTTTACCCAATATTGCACGATTCTACCTTCACCGTTATTGAAACTATGAGGTCTCCAGTTGGACCAGCCGTTATTACAAGCACTCGCACCTCCATAATCATCTGTACTGTTTGAACAAGTACCGATATGGTGATTCAGTTGGTTTTCAGCATTCATATACAACCCAAACAAGTCGTTGATATCATATTTATTAAAGGTTGCAGAACTGCCATTACTTGAAGTATAAGTAAGGTTGTTGGTCACATTATTATTTGATACATAACCACGACCTCCATAAAATCCCGTAAAGAAACCAGCCTGGCTATACATTCCCGGAGGATTGATTACAAAATTAATTCCGTTAAACTGATAAGCATTAGAACTGGCAACAGGTTTACCCCATGCGAAGCCAAACAGCTTACCTTCAGTTGTATTATTATCATTATTATAGTTACCTGTCGCAGGATTTCCATCATTAATAACAACATTCCAGTAATTATTCAATGTCCAATTGTCATTGATTGGAGCTGTTGTAGTACTCTCTACGATAGAAGCTGTAAGTGCACCTGTATTCTGATGTCCCTTCTCTTTAATAGTAAATCTGAAATTTTTAGTAGAACCTGTAGAATTTCCAATATTATTTACAACTGCTGCTGGTACAGAAAATGCATATTCATTAAAAACTCCGGTTTGAGTAGTAACTACATTTCTGGCCCCTTGAGAACCGATAGATTCATTCTGGGTACGTTCTACCACTAAAATTTGTTTTTCAGATAAAGATTTCACCAAAGTCCAGCCACCATTGCTCATATCACAATATGTTTTGTATTTATTACTTGATGCATCTCTCACCCAGTAATAACCATCCGGAGCAGAAGGATTCTGACTTAAAATTTCCGTACATCTGTTCGCAGGATCTGCAAATGAACCTTTTGATGATACTATCGTTCTGGAAATATTACCACTACAGTTAGGTGTCACATTCTGCAGTGTAAAGTTGGCGACTCCAGGAGTACTGCCTATGCTACCCTGAGCAAACATACGTATAGATGTAGTTGAGCTGGTAACTGCAACAGAACCGGATGAAAACTTAAGCCCATTCTGGGTATTCGTTTCCAGGGTCACATTGCCGCTTCCTGAAATAGTTACTGCAACATCAATATAATCTGTAGCTGTAGAGAAAGAACTTTGCCCTGTCGTATAAGTCCCGGAGCCATAAGTGATACCACTTGTACAATTAATACCGGTTATAGTCGCTCCCGATGACAATACATTAACAGGAGGAAGTGTACAGGATGGTGTTACGGGAATTCCATTGAATTCCAAAGTTACAGCATCATCAGGGACAGTTCCTTCATTATGATTAACAGGAGTTCCGGAACCTTCCAATGTCACCGTATATTGTCCTGTCGAACTAAATACACCGGTTTTGTAAAAAGAATATCCATTGGCTGTAGAAACTTTGATAGTATAATTACCCGGTTCTGTTACATTTAAAACAACATTATAAGTTGCCTGCGGATTCCCGTTTAAGCTTGTCCCCTGTCTGAAAGTATAAGAAGGATTAGGTCCTGATGGTGCATCACAATTAAATATTGTAAAAGTAGCAGGTCCCATATCACCGCAAAGACTCAGCCAGCGTGCCATACCTCCATCATAGTAATTGAAACAATTAGTAGACACATTATAAATAAAAAGTCCGTTTGCCAAAACAGCAGGAATGGCATCTCTTTGACCAGTTGTTAATCTTGGAAATAAAACTCCTTTGGTTGAAGAAGTTATATCCAATTGTGCATTAGTATCTATTGTGGAACTTCCTATTCCAATCTGCCCCTGCTGGTAAATATTTTCAGTATTAGAGGCCGACCCGTTATTTGTTATTTTAGAAAACCATGGTTCAGACGCACTTCCAAGAGCTTCCCACTTTTGCTCAATAGCATTATAAGAATAATAACCCTCTCGTGCCACATTACTTGTTTTACTAGAAGACACACCCACTGCTTCCGTTACATAAACAATTGCACCATTTTGATCAGTGTCATAATTAAGGTCCGCAGCCTTAAGGTCATCACCCGTTATCCGTGGAGCAATAACACCCGCCGGAATTACAGAAGATGTCCCGGACACAATATCCAGAGTTGCTTTTGGTGCCTCAGTATTTATTCCAACTTGCCCATGAACGGCAAATGAAAATACAAATACCAAAGGAATCAGTAATTTTTTTTTCATAGTAGGTTTAGTTTAATGAATAAAGATTTTTTTTTACACTTTCATTATTTTATCCTAGAAAATCCATTGATATCTTCAGAATTCACCTGTACCTGTTTTCAGAAAATAAACCGAGAAATTAAAATTACCGGAGAAACACAGCGAATTATATATTAACGCTAATTATTCCCTCCAGTTCCGCTATCCCTCAGAGCCGGTTGAGATATGATAATGGAAGTTTTTATTTCGGAAAGAATACTTTACAGATTGATACTGTTTCCTCCAAAAAAGAATGCATTTTCTATTCAGAAGCAAAGCTATCGGATAGAGTTGCTAACTATGAAAAATTCGGGCTGGTATTTTATGACAAAATATGTCAGCAAAACTGACATTATTATAATTTATTGATTTACAGATGTTTAGAATTTCAAACCTTTGCCATCCAGATATAGATATTTTCAGAATTACTGATATTAAGCTTTTTTCTTATCCTGTATTTTCTGCTTTCTACAGAAGCTATTGACGTTTTCTTTATTGTAGCAATCTGCTTGGTATCAAAATTAAGCTTAATCAGGGCACAATACTCAATATCTGTTGGAGTCAGCTGGGTGCTTATAGTCAAGAGGGATTTATTAAATGTAGGGAATACATCCAGAAATTTAATAAGAAAAGACTGATCATTATTTTGTGCCAGTTCAATAATATCGTTTAAATATTTAAAATCAGCTTCCTTACCTTTTTCCTCATCCTTTTGTATCTCCTTAGTGTTGGCAACAGAAGCAATCAATTTCTCATGATCATTCCCGTTCGAAATATTGTCTTCTTTTTTACGTCTGTTTTTCCAGATAAACAATAAAAATAACAGTAACAGAACAGATATGGCAGCAATTAAAATATAAACAATATTATAACTTTTGTTTTTGTTTTTCTTTTCATTTTCTGCAGCACCTACCTTTTCTGTCATTTTGATATTGCTCATTGCAAGGCTGTCTGATATATCCTTTGCTTTGGCAAGATAGATAGCCTGATTTTTATAATCTTTGATCTCCCCGTAAGATTCTGCAATTCCAGAATAGTTCTCCACTAATTTTGAAGGCAGTATTTTATATTCCTTTAAAAGATCTGTCGATTTATTGAAGTACTCAATAGCCTTATCATAGTTCTTTTTTTTATTTTCAATTTTTCCTTTCAGAATATAAAAAGAGATATAATCAGAATTTGGTTTTTCATCTTTTGCCAGTATTTCAAATTCATTCAAATACTTGTCAGCTTCAGGAATTTTGTTCTGGGCTATGGAGATAGCAGCTATATTTTTAGCATTTTTTGCAACATACCTGTTCTTATCAGGAAATTTATCGCTTAGCTTCTTTGTTTCCATATAAGCCATATGATAATAAAACTCAACGGAATCAAGTTTTTGGGCTCCTGAACTCCCCTTTTCGATATTATATGCAATATGCCTGAAAATCTTTGATTTTATGGTATGTCTGTTATCACTTTTCGGGATTTTATCAGCAATCAGTAAACACTTTGGAAAATTATTTTCTGCCTTTTTAAAATATCCCAGATCTGTATAAATACCTGCCTGCAGCAAAAGTAAATCTGACCAGGTTATATAGTTTTCTAATTTCTCAGCCAGCGCAAGCCCTTCTGTAATTTTATTGAAACATTCTTTATAATTTCCTTCATTACTATAGATTTCGGACATTTTCACCAAAGCCCTCAATTTACCGGGTTCATAATCTATGTTGTGAGATTGATAGTATATTTCAGTACATAATCTCAACATTTCTTTACTGCCCTTTTCAGCATATATACCTTTGCCGTTGACTAAAGTCCATAAACTGTCAACAGATGTACGGGTTGCCACCTGTGCTTTTATTAAACTGCAAAAAATAAAAGTGAGGAAAAAAATAAATTTATTCATCATTCAAAAAATCATTAAATAAAGTAAACTTTATCATCAAACCTGGTTCCCCAGAATCTATCCTGCAGCATTTTTTGCATCTATTTTCGTCTCAGAAATTTGCGTATTTTGATCAGAGTTTCCAGGTTATTTTCACTGCAAGTTACTAAATTCCTGCAGAATCAGCGCATTCAATAAAGAATCTGCATTCTTGATCCTACAATGACGAAGCTCTGCAAGTAAATTTATATCTGTTAAAAATATAAATCAAGAGTCCTGTTTAATATATTGATCTTATTTCATCATATTGAAACACCCACTATTCAATAAATATAAACACCTGAAAACGAAAACACTAAAACCTTTCACCGCAAAATAAGTATAGTCTACCCACAAAAAAGACTAAAAAAATGTTTTATCGTGAAGAATTTTATATATTTGCACCATCTAACAATTAAAAAAATAATTTACTATGTCAGACATTGCATCAAGAGTAAAAGCTATCATCGCTGATAAGCTTGACGTTGAAGAAACAGAAGTAACTCCTGAAGCTAGCTTCACTAACGATTTAGGAGCTGACTCATTGGATACAGTTGAGTTAATCATGGAATTTGAAAAAGAATTCAACATTCAAATCCCTGATGATCAGGCTGAAAAAATTACTACTGTAGGTCACGCTATCGCTTACATCGAAGAAGTAGTAAATAAATAATATTCTTCAACAAAAAAGAAAATTTTAAAAGTTTATGGAATTAAAAAGAGTAGTTGTAACCGGTTTTGGCGCAATAACACCGATTGGAAATAATGCAAAAGAATACTGGGAAAATCTTCTTAAAGGTGAGAGCGGTGCTGCTCCGATTACTCTTTTTGATGCCACAAACTTTAAAACCAAGTTCGCTTGCGAAGTAAAAGGTTTCGATCCACTGCAGCATTTCGATAAGAAAGAAGCAAAAAAAATGGACCGAAACACTCAACTTGGGCTTGTAGCCGCAAGAGAAGCGGTAGCACACTCCAGAATTATAGAGGACAATGTAGATAAAAACAGAGTCGGAGTAATCTGGGGTTCCGGTATCGGAGGTTTGGAAACTTTCGAAACTGAGGTTTTAGGATGGGCAAACACGGAAATTCCAAGATTTAACCCGTTCTTTATTCCTAAAATGATCGCGGATATCACTCCTGGACATATCTCTATTGAGTATGGCTTTCACGGGCCAAATTATACTACGGTATCTGCCTGTGCATCTTCAGCCAATGCTCTTATTGATTCCAAAATGATTATCCAGCTTGGAAAAGCAGATGTTATTGTATGCGGAGGCTCTGAAGCAGCCGTAACAGCAAGTGGTGTCGGTGGATTCAATGCAATGATGGCACTTTCTACAAGAAATGATGATCCTAAAACAGCTTCAAGACCATTTGATAAAGACAGAGATGGCTTTGTATTAGGTGAAGGAGCAGGATGTATCATTCTTGAAGAATATGAGCACGCGGTAAAACGCGGAGCTACAATTTATGCAGAATTACAAGGTGGTGGTATGAGTGCAGATGCACATCACATGACTGCCCCGCATCCTGAAGGATTAGGAGCTTATCTGGTAATGAAAAACTGTCTGGAAGACGCAGGCCTGACTGCTGATGAAGTAGACCATATCAATATGCATGGTACGTCTACTCCATTAGGAGATATTGCAGAATCCAACGCAATTTCAAAATTACTGGGCGAGCACGCTTATGATATTCAGATTAATTCTACAAAATCAATGACAGGCCACCTTCTGGGTGCTGCCGGAGTTATTGAAGCTATCGCTGCATTAGGAACTATTATTCATGGTATGGTTCCACCTACCATCAACCATTTTACTGATGATGAAAATATTGACAGCAGACTGAATTTCACATTCAACACAGCTGTTAAGAAAGATGTAAAAGTAGCCATGAGCAATACTTTTGGATTTGGCGGGCACAATGCTTGCGTTCTATTTAAGAAAATCTAAATTCAATGAATGGAGTTACAGAAATACTTTTCTAAATTCCTTCTCAAACAAAGAAAAAGAAAATTAACGGAAAGAGATTACTACCTTAGTACCGAACTGAAAAAAATGTTAGGTGCAGAGGTTCAGAATATTGCTCTTTACCGTGAAGCTTTCTCTTTAAAAAGCTCTTCTAAAAATCAAGACAGTAATTACGAAAGACTTGAATTTTTGGGAGATTCTGTTTTGGGTACAATTATTTCCTGTCACCTGTTTCAGACCTATCCTCAGGCTAATGAAGGATATCTGACCCAGATGAAATCTAAAATTGTTAATAGGAAGAATCTTAATAAATTAGGTGAAGACCTGAAGCTTATCGATCTTTTGCAGAAGCAGGGATCCGCAGCATTAGGTGAGAACATTTCCGGAAATTTATTTGAGGCACTTATTGGTGCTGTGTATCTGGATTTTCATTATGATGCCTGTAAAAGGATCATCTTGGAAAGATTGCTTACGCCTACTGAAATTAACAAGCTTGAGAATAAAATTGTAAGCTATAAAGGTCTTCTGCTTGAATGGAGCCAGAAGAAAAAAGTAAATATAAAATACGAGACCTGCGAAGAGGTTCAGGTCAATAAATCAGTTGTATTCAGGTGCCATGTCTGGCTGGGAGAAGAAAAGATCGCCAATGCGACGGAAACTTCCAAAAAGAAGGCCGAAGAAAAAGCAGCACAGAGAGCATTTTATATTTTAAACAAAAAAGAAAACATACTTGGAAATTCAAAAACTTTATGATTTAGACGATATAGAATTTGAAGATATTGCCATAGGATTGGTAAGATTAGCAAAAGATATACCTGCTCATGAGTTTTTCTACAAAATAAATCAAATCAACGGCCTTACTTTTTCCAGAAAGAAAGATATGATCTTTCACGGGGCTTATTATGACTATTATTTTCCAAGATTTGAAGCTTATGATAAGTTTACAAAGACCTGTTTCACTTTCATTTCAAACAAATCTTCTGAAAGTAAACAAAAAAAAATACAAACCGAACTCTTCACAGAAGAAGAAAACATTAAATTTTTATTAAATAATCAGGTAGATGTGGAATATATTCTGCATACTTCGGAACAAATTCCTGATTTTTCCGTAATTTTGCTCCCTGAAAATCTTGTATTTCCGATACAAGACTATACACTAGGTTCTGAAGAAGAACTTTATCAAATTATCCAGTATTATGAATAAGTATTTAAAGAAGACAAAAATTATTGCAACACTAGGGCCTGCTTCATCGTCGAAGGAGGTAATGTTAGGACTAATGAAAGCAGGTGTTGATATTTTCAGAATAAATTTTTCACACGCAGATTACGAACTGGTTCGAAGTAATATTGAAATTATCAGAGAACTTAATCAGGAATTTGGATTTTCTGTTGGTATCCTGGGAGACCTTCAGGGCCCGAAACTGAGAGTAGGTGTAGTAAAAGAAGGTTCTTACCTGAACCCGGGAGATATCCTTACCTTTACCAATGAGAAAATTGAGGGTGATTCTACTAAGGTTTATATGACCTATCAGCAGTTTCCTCAGGATGTAAAAGTTGGGGAAAGAATCCTTATTGATGATGGTAAGCTGGTATTGGAAGTTACCGAAACCAATGAAGTGGATACTGTAAAAGCAAAAACCATTCAAGGGGGACCTCTAAGTTCTAAAAAAGGGGTAAACCTGCCAAATACCAATGTATCGCTTCCGGCACTTACGGAAAAAGATATTCAGGATGCCAATTTCATGCTTGACATGGAGGTTGACTGGATTGCACTTTCTTTCGTTCGTCACGCACAGGATATCATTGACCTGAAAAAACTGATCGAAAGTCATCCGAACGGTAAATTCAAAACTCCGATCATCGCTAAGATCGAAAAGCCTGAAGGTGTTAAGAATATCGACGAAATTTTATTGGAATGCGACGGACTGATGGTTGCCCGTGGTGACCTTGGTGTGGAAGTTCCGATGGAAGAGGTTCCTGCTATCCAGAAAAACCTGGTAGAAAAAGCAAGATTCTATTCAAAGCCGGTAATTATTGCTACGCAGATGATGGAAACAATGATCAACAGCCTTACGCCGACAAGAGCAGAGGTAAACGACGTTGCCAACTCTGTATTGGACGGTGCTGATGCAGTAATGCTTTCCGGAGAAACCTCTGTAGGAAGATACCCGGTACAGGTAGTTGAAAATATGGCGAAAATTGTACAGAATATCGAAAAAACCCATTTTTATCAGCATAAAAATGAACCGATCGAAAAAGACTATAATTGCATCGATGAAAGATTCATTACCAACAGAGTATGTCTTGCAGCCGTAAGAATTGCTAAAACAACTAATGTTTCTGCCATTGTTACATTAACGCATTCAGGATATACAGCATTCCAGCTTGCAGCACACAGACCTAATTCCCATATCATTGTATATAGTGGAAACAAAAGAGTAATCACGATGCTGAATCTTCTTTGGGGAGTTCATGCCTATTACTATGATATGAAAAAATCTACAGATGAAACGATCATTCAGGTAAATATGCTTACACACAACCACGGTTATATCGAAAGTGGAGACTTTGTAATCAACATCAATGCTACTCCATCTTATGAAGGCGGAAAAACAAATACATTAAGACTGACAACAGTTTAATAAAAGTAATAACAAATATTACTTTAATCATATAAAAACTCCCGGAGATAAATAATATTTCCGGGAGTTTTTTATATTGACAACTGTAAGTTTATATTAATACATCATACAAATTAATTTCCCACAATCGTTTTAGCCGTAACAAACTCTCTCAGAGCCAGCAGTGAAAGCTCAGTTCCGTAACCGGAAGATTTAGTTCCTCCGAATGGAAAACGCGGATCAGAACTTGTCATTCTGTTAATATTCACTGTTCCTGATTCAAGATTTTCGATAAAAAACAACTGACGTTCTTTGTTTGCAGTCCATACAGAGTTTGAAAGTCCGAAAGGAATATCATTAGCCATCTGTAATGCCTTTTCATCATTTTCAGCCACCATAACCATCCCCAGAGGACCGAAAAGCTCTTCCTGAAGGATCGGATTACCTTCTTTTACCCTTATCAGTCCCGGCTTGAATTCATGATCTGAAATTCTTTCCAGTGGAATGATAATTTCCGCACCGTTTTCCAATGCTCTGCCGAATTGAGCTTCCAACTCATCAGCAAGGTCCGGTCTTGCCATTCCCGCTAATTTTGTTTCCTTATTTAAAGGATCTCCAACTTCGTATGTTTTATATTCTTCAATGAATTTCAGCAAAAATTCATCTTCAATCTTTTCAGCAATAATAAATCTTTTAGCAGCAGTACAAGTCTGTCCACAATTTTGAAGTCTGGATTTCACTCCTGCTTTTACTGCTTCATCTAAATTCGCATCATCGAAAATAATAAAGGCATCACTTCCTCCTAATTCCAATAAAGATTTTTTAATATTTAAACCGGCGATTGAAGCCACTTCACCACCTGCCTTTCCACTACCTGTAAGACTTACTCCTTTTACAACATCGTGCTCAAGGATTTCCTTTACCGCTTTATGCCCCACTTCCAAATTCTGGAAAACACCTTCCGGAAAACCTGCCTCCAAAAGAACATCTACAATTGCATTTCCACTTCCGAAACAAATTGAAGCATGTTTCAAAACTATCGTATTTCCGGCCAAAATTGCAGGAACAGCGAACCTCAATACCTGCCAGAAGGGAAAATTCCAGGGCATTACTCCTAATATTACACCTTTCGGAACATAATGAACTTCAGAATAGGAAAATTCAGATTCAACTTTTTCGGGTTTTAAAATATTTTCGGCCTCTGCATAATAATTCATCATCAATGCACATTTTTCAACTTCAGCAATCGATTCCGAAATAGGCTTATTCATTTCTGTAGTAATAATTCTGCCGAATTTTTCCGAATTACTTTTTAAAATTTCCGCCGCTTTTACAATCAGCTTCTGTCTTTCTTCAAACGGTACTTTTCTCCATTCTGAAAATGTCTTATCTGCTTTAATAAGCTTATTTTCAATTAACTGTTCCATAATATAATTTCTGTTTTAAATTCACAAAATGAATTTATTAATGCTTTCATTCTAAAAGCACTGTGAAAGTAACAAATTCTATTCCTTAAGGCTAAATAAAGCAATGATTTTTCTCTATCGAAATAATATAAATTCGTATTAGATCATAAACCATTCGTTCACAAGACACGCCGCAAGTCTCGCTGTCCTGTCCTGAATATCGAGGGAAGGATTAACTTCTGCCGCATCCAGTGCTACAAGTTTTTTGCTTTTTAAGATATGTCTGTAAAAATGCATAAAAGGAGTATCTGCAAAAATTCCATTGTAGGCAGAAGCTGAAACTCCCGGCGCAATCGATGCATTGAAAACATCCATACAGATCGTAAGATAAAGAAAATCCACACTCTCCGCCAGTTCATCAATTCGTTGATAAATAGACGAAAGATTTTCAAAAAAGATTTCATCTGCAAGGATATACTTCATTCCATACTGATGGGCTGTATCAAACAGTTTAAGAGTATTTGAATTTCTCTGAATCCCGATATGAAGTGAATTGATCTGCCCTTCCTGTGCAATCTGCCAGAAACCCGTTCCTGAGCTAGCTCCTACTCCCTGTTCCGGCTGTCTGTTATCAAAATGGGCATCTATATTAATGATCCCGATCTTCTGTTCAGGAAAAGCTGTTTTTACACCTAAATAATGAGCATAGGTTATTTCATGACCGCCGCCTAAAACAATTGATTTTCCTCCTTTCAACAATACTTTTGACACATTTTTTGCAAGGCTGTTTTGGGTACTTTCCAGATCTCCGTCTTCACAGCTGATATCTCCGAAATCAAGAAGAGAAAAATCCGGACGAATCACGGGGAAATTGGACATATTCTTCCGGATCACATCAGGAGCATCTTTAGCTCCCTGACGGCCTTTATTTCGTCTAACTCCTTCATCTACGGCAAAACCATGCAATACAAAATCATCTGCTTTAATATTGTCGTAATTACGTTCTTCTTTAACTCTTTGAAATATTCTGTGGAAAAGAAGTTCTTCTCCGTCTAATCTGCCTTGCCAAATCATAATCTGAATTATTCTCTAAATTTTCCTCTGATCGTTGGTATTAGTATTTTGAAAAAACTTAATATATCTTATAAGTTTCTGTTTTGATGGTATCATTTTATCTAATTTTATTTCCATCAATAAATACATGCTCTGCACTCAAACTTCCCTGGTTATAAAGCACGTTCTGGAAATTATCCGTTTTAAAGGTTACAAAATCTGCCTTTTTGCCGTTTTCCAGTTTTCCTATATTTTCCAGACCTAATGCATAAGCTGCACGGAATGTCATTCCTGCTAAAACTTCAGCTGTCGTTAATTTTTCAAAAGTTGCTAAAACAGAAGCCTGGGTAATTAAATTCCCCATCGGGGCCGAACCAGGATTCCAGTCACTGGCAATAGCAACAATAGCTCCCGCATCCAGCAATTTTCTGGCAGGAGTAAATTTTTCTCCCAGTCCTAAGCTAGCGCCCGGAAGTGCTGTTGCCACTGTATCTGATTTTGCCAGGAATTCAATGTCTTCATCAATAGTAGCTTCCAAATGGTCTGCAGACTTTGCTCCCACTTCTACCGCAATTCGGGAACTTCCGGGTGTAAACTGATCAGCATGAACGGTAATATCAAAACCTAAGTCTTTAGTTTTAAGAAGAAAATTCCGACTTTCTTCAGGCTGAAATGCAGACTTTTCTATAAAGATGTCCACACGTTGTGCAAGCCCCTCTTCTTTTACTTTCGGTAAAATTTCAGTAAGGATATAATCTAAATATTCCTGGTTGGTTCCTTCAAAATCTCTTGGTTTCAGGTGAGCAGAAAGGCATGTAGGGACCAGTTTAGCTTTTGTCTGCCCCTGTGCTTTTTTGATAATTCTGAGCATTTTCAACTCATTTTCCACGTCCAATCCATAACCACTTTTTATTTCAATGGTTGTAATTCCTAATGAAACCAGAAAATTGATCCGTTCAAGTAATGTTCTTAAAAGTTCTTCTTCTGAAGCGTTTCTCGTATGCTGTACAGAACTCCATATTCCCCCACCGCTTTCTGCAATTTCAAGATATGTTTTCCCGGCATTACGCATTGCAAAATCATTGGCACGGTTTCCTCCGAAACAGATATGGGTATGAGAATCTACAAATCCGGGAAGAGCAATCTGGTCTCCTTCGATAAGTTCTGTCTCTGCATCCTGGTTTTCAGTCTTTAATGTCTTAAAGTCTCCCACTTTCTTAATCAAGCCATTTTCTATCAAAATTCCTCCGTCCGTAATAATATTGATTTGTTCATCAGATATTTTCCCTCTTAACGAAAGATCTGCCAACGTCACGATCTGCTTGAAAGGTCCTATTAATTTCATTTATTTAAGATTAAAGCTACAGCTTGTTTTATAATTAATTTTTCCTCTCAAAAATACTTAAAAATATCTTAATATACTTAATCAAAATTAGCTTTGACTTCAGCTGATATCTTTATCTCAGCCTTATGGCTCTCATTTTTTCAATTCCTGAATTTTCTCAATCTAATCCTTAACCTTAGTCTAAATTTCCTATCTTTGAAGTAAATGAAATGAATTAATGCCAGATTTTTTACATCCAGATAAAGAAAACTACTCGCATGAAGAGCTTATGCAGGAGGAGCAGATCCGTCCGCAGAGTTTTAAGGACTTTGCCGGACAGAGAAAAACTCTGGAAAATCTTGAAGTTTTTGTAAGTGCTGCCAAAAGACGTGGTGGCGCTCTTGATCATGTCCTTTTGCATGGTCCGCCGGGTCTGGGTAAAACGACTTTAGCCAATATTATTGCCAATGAACTTGGGGTAAACTGCAAGATTACTTCCGGTCCTGTTTTAGATAAACCTGGAAGCCTAGCTGGTTTGCTGACAAATCTGGAAGAAAATGATGTTCTTTTCATTGATGAGATTCACCGTCTGTCTCCTGTTGTAGAAGAATATCTGTATTCTGCCATGGAGGATTACAAGATAGACATTATGCTGGAAACCGGTCCTAACGCCAGAAGCGTCCAGATCGGTCTGAATCCTTTTACTTTGGTAGGGGCAACCACAAGAAGCGGAATGCTTACGAAACCAATGCTGGCAAGATTTGGGATTCAAAGCAGACTCGAATATTATTCGGTTGAACTTTTATCTATGATTATTCAGCGAAGTTCAAGGGTTCTGGGAAGTAAGATTTATGAAGATGCAGCGATAGAGATTGCCAGAAGAAGCCGTGGAACACCTAGAATTGCCAACGCTTTATTAAGAAGGGTACGTGATTTTGCCGAGATTAAAGGAAACGGAGAAATTGAGATCAACATTACAAAATATGCCTTGAACTCTCTCAATGTGGATGAGTTTGGCCTGGATGAAATGGATAATAAGATCATGCGCGTCATGATTGAAAATTTTAAAGGAAAACCTGTAGGAATTTCCGCTCTTGCGACTTCGATTGCTGAAAACCCTGAAACACTGGAAGAGGTTTATGAACCATTTTTGATCCAGGAAGGATTCATTATCAGAACACCAAGAGGAAGAGAAGTAACAGAAAAAGCTTATCAGCATTTAAAAATAGCCCGTCCGAAAAATCCGGGAGAATTATTTTAATCATTTATGTTTATTCCAAAATTATACAGAAGCGAAGATCATGATCTGATGAGGGAAATCATCAGAGAAAATGCGTTTGCCTTACTCATTTCTTCGGTTGAAAAAATCAGAGCAACTCATTCTATGATGATGCTTAATGAGGATGATCCTGAGAACATCTATGTGGAAACCCATATTTCAAGAGCTAATCCGCAGGCAAAAACATTAAAGGACGGGGATGAAGTTCTTTGTGATTTTCTGGGAGCTCATGCTTATATTTCGAGCAGCTGGTATGATCATATGAATGTTTCAACATGGAATTATGAAGCTGTACAGATTCATGGAAAGGTACAGCTTATGAATAACGAGGAACTGTATCAGCATCTGGAAAAATTAACTGCCAAGTATGAAAAGTTTCAGAAGTGTCCTGTGATGGTAGAAAATATGGGAAGGGAATTTGTGGAAAAGGAAATGAAAGGTGCTTTTGGCCTGAAAATAATTCCTACAGAAATATTCATCAAGCAAAAACTTTCTCAGAACAGAAAAGACCATGATTTTCAGAACATTATTGCAGAACTGGAAAATTCAGACGAGAACGGCAGAAAAATTGCCGGGAAAATGAAATTAATAAAGAAATAATAATCAAAAATATATATGAAGCTATATCCAATACAATGTGGAAAATTTAAACTGGATGGCGGTGCCATGTTTGGAGTCGTCCCAAAGAGTCTGTGGGAAAAAACCAATCCTGCAGACGAAAGAAACCTGATTGAACTGGGAACACGTTCCCTCCTTATAGAAGACGGCAAGAAACTGATTCTTGTAGACTGCGGTCTTGGCAACAAACAAGATGATAAATTCTTCGGGCATTATTCGCTTTGGGGAGATGATAACCTTGATAAGAATTTAAAGAAATTCGGATTTGTAAAAGAGGATATTACAGATGTATTCCTTACCCATCTTCACTTTGATCATTGCGGAGGTGCTATTGAATGGAATGATGACAGAACGGGATACAGACCTGCTTTTAAAAATGCCCAGTTCTGGACAAATGAAAACCACTGGCAATGGGCTACAGAACCTAACGCAAGAGAGAAAGCAAGTTTCCTGAAGGAGAATATCATGCCGATGCAGGAAAGCGGGCAATTAAACTTTTTACCGCTTCCTACTACAGGAAATTACGGCTTTGCTCCTGATCTTAAAATGGATGTGATTTTTGTGGACGGACATACTGAAAAGCAGATGCTTCCGGTGATCCAGTACCAGGAAAAAACAATTGTTTTCGCAGCAGATCTTATTCCTACTGCGGGGCATATTAACCCTGTGTATGTGATGGGATACGATACAAGACCCCTTCTGACAATGGAAGAAAAAGGAAAGTTCCTGAAACAGTGTGTAGATAATGAATATCTTCTGTTCTTTGAACATGATGCCCACAATGAGTTAGCAAGTCTTAAAATGACTGAAAAAGGGGTAAGATTGGACGAAATTCACAGTTTTAATGATGTTTTTGGATATTAATTTTGATTATGGAAGATTTACATTCAGAAACACAGAAAGCAGAACCGGAACCATCGTCACCCAAGATCATTGGACTTACCGGCGGTATAGGTTCAGGAAAGACTACAGTAGCCAGATTTATTGAAGAATTCGGATTTCCGGTTTATTATTCGGATGACCGGGCAAAAGCTATCGTAAACGAAAGTGAAGATTTGAAAATAAAGATCAAAGGGTTATTAGGTGATGAAGCCTATGATGCGAATGGTCTTTATGACAGAAAATTTGTGGCCGAAAAAGTTTTCAATAATAAGGAACAGCTTCATGAATTAAATGAAATCATTCATCCTGCTGTACGGATTGATTTTGAAAAATGGCTGAAGCAACAAACTAAATATTTGGTCTTCAAAGAAACAGCCCTATTATTTGAATTAAAACTGAACAGACAGTGTTATAAATCACTTCTGGTTACAGCAGAAGATAATATCAGAGCCAAAAGAGTGATGGACAGGGATGGAAAAACCTACCGCGAAGTAGAAGCTGTCATGGAAAAGCAAATGCCAGAAAGGGATAAGATAAAGCTTGCAGATTATATTATCTATAACAATACCAACCTAGAGGATCTTAAGGAACAGACCGAACAGATTATTTTCGGGATTGAATAAAATAAACCTCGTTAGAAAAATTCTAACGAGGTTTTTATTTAAATTAAAAACCATTAGCAGCTGTTTTCTTTATTCATTTTTGTAAAGGTTCAGTTATTTAGAATTGAAAAAAAAATTTTATGATAATGATAAAAAACTATTGAACCTAAAAATATTGCGAAATATTATTTACAAAAAGCTCAAAAAGATATTTTGATAAGTAGCAACTATTTGGTTTACCAGAGCTTTAAGTCAGGACAAAACTCACCAAACTTTAGCATAAAAAAGCCCTCATTTCTGAGGGCTTCTTGTATTTGAAATTTAAATATTATTCTTTAATAAATTTCTTTTGAACTGTTATACCATTGTCTTCGATATCTATTACATAAATACCATTGATCAATTTGCTAACGTTGATCTGATTGTTCAGCAGAATACCGTCTCCGATAACCTGTCCTGTAGAATTGTAGATCTTATATTTAGCTTTTTTGCTGATATTTTTCACATGTAATATCGTGCTTACCGGGTTAGGGTATATCATGATATCAGTCTGGTTAACAGAATTTGGCACTCCCGGTTTAGAGATTCTTACTGAGTAATCTTCCACTTCCCCATTGGCAAAATTTGTACAGTTCACAGGAATTCCGTCTCTCATCATTGCCACTCTCATTACTACATACTTATAGCTTGTCATGCTTATGTAAGCATCTACCGGTACATTGAATGTTCCTGTAACAGGACTTGTGGTATTTGGAGGTGACGTAAATACTCTTTCATCAAGATCAAAGTATCCGTTTCTGTTGAAGTCGATCCATACTGCAATACCTTCGTCATGATTAGTTCCGTTCCATTTTTTCTCGATCGTTATCTGATTCCCTGTAGATCCCTGAACCATTTCAATGAATGTATCAGGTACTCCTGTGTAATTCGTATAACTAGAAGGTCCTGAAGCATTTTCCATTTTAGGTCTTCCGTTTGGAACTACCGTAACTTTAGAAATATGTTCATTAACTGCATTTTGAGAACCCATCTGACAGTAGATAACTGTAGGTGTCGTGAAATAGTATGGAGGTGTATATGTACCCGGTGTACCGTTACAAACATTTACAACCTGCATTTCGTATTTCGTTTCTTCTAATAGTCCTGTTATTGTATAAGTATTCGTTGTTAAAGGAACATTTGTCCAGCTTGGAATACCTACTTTTCTATATCTCAGGATATAAGTAGCACCAGGGAAACCTTCCCATGTAACTTCAGCCCATGTAGGATTGATCTGAGTTATTGTTAATCCCGGAGGAGGAAGCTCACATGTTCTTTCCGTAGTAAATACTTTCGGATTTGAATATGGATTAAGAGTAGTTTCTCCCACACATTTATTAGCAACTCTTACTTCATATTTTGTATATGGGTCTAAACCTGTTAACAAATGAGTATTAGTAGGAGGTGCAATGTTAGGTACCTGAGTCCAAGTAGTAGCTCCTACTTTTCTCCATTCCAATGTATACGTAGAACTTGCTGAAAGCGGAGCCCATGTAATCAATGCAGAATTGGTTGTAATATTACTTACTGTAACATTCGGAGGTGTAGGATCACATCTTGTTACGAATGTTTTGATAGGTGTAAATGTACCAACAACATCTCCACAAACTGTAGCCACCTGAACTTCATATATGGTAGCCGGAGTTAAACCAGTCAATACAAGTGGAAGGTTGTTTAACAATGCTGAAGCATATACTTCCGTCCATGCTCCCGGAGGAGTAGCCTGAATTCTATATCTTACAAGATAAGTTACGTTAGTTGCTGATCCTGTTAATGTAAGTGTAGCAGAATTATGTGTTGCTGTAATTGTAGGCTGGTTTGGCGTTGCATTACTACATGGTCTGATTCTTACCGCGTAATCTTCAACTTCACCATTTACCGCATTTTGACATAATACCGGAGCACTGGTACGTTTAAGAACCACTCTCATAGTAGTAGTAAGCGGACCTGTATAAGCCGTTGCCGGAACAGCGAAACTGTTGTTAGTAACAGGAGTTGCAGTACTTGCTGCTGAATTGATAATCTGTTCTGATGTTTCAAAAACTCCGTTTCTGTTATAATCTATCCAAACTGACACTGCATCGTTACTTGTTGCACCTGTCCATCCTTTTGATACAGAAATTTTATTATTTGAAGAACCTGCATCAAGAGTGATTAATGTTTGAGGTGTAGTATAACTTGTGTAGTTATTCTGTACAGTTGTATTATTCATCACCGGAACCCCAGGGTTAGAAGAAGTAACAGTTACATTTGAAATGTGGTCGTTAGTTCCTGTACCCGTCATAGGGCAATATGTAAGCGGCGGTGTTGTAAACTGTATTGCTGTAGAATATGGTCCTGTAGAAGTTCCACATGTAGTAGAAACTTGTACATCATATTTAGTCTGTTCAGCAAGACCAGGAATAGTATAATAATTTTGTCCTGCTGGTAAAGTCACAGGCGGAATTGTATAGGTTCCTGCAGTAGCCAACTTCCATCTGATAGTGTAAGTAGCATTTGCTGCACCCAGCCAATAAACCGTAGCCGTAGAAGCTGTAAGGTTTGTAACAGTAATATTTGTAGGAGGTGCAGTAGTACAAGCAGGCTGATCAATAAGTTTCACAGCATAATCTTCTACTTCACCCCAAGTGAAGGTTCCACAAGGAGCAGCAGTTGCACTTTCTCTCAGTGCTACACGCATACGGGTAGTAAGGTTTCCTGTATAAACTCCTCCGGCTGCATTCGGTACCGCAAAAGTAGCAGTCACAGGTGTGGTAGTATTACTTGGTGAGTTCAATACCTGTTCAGAAGCTTCAAAAACCCCATTTCTGTTAAAGTCAATCCATACTCCTGTTCCGAACGACCACTGAGTGCCCGGCCAGGTTTTTTCAATAGTAACAGTATTAGCCCCTAGACCTCTTACTAAAGTAACCAACCTTGCAGGATCAGCAGTATAATCTGTATAATTGCTGAAATCTGAAGTACTGGTCATTGGTATTGCAGCATTTGGAGTTACATTAACTTTACTGATATACCCATCAATTGTAGAGCTTGTAGAAGCTGAAGTACAATAAGAAATAGCAGGAGTCGTGAAGGTTGTACTTGGAGAGAAGGCTCCTTGTGTACCACAGATTGTAGCAATCTGAACTTCATACTGTACCTGTTCTGTAAGGTTGTTTATTGTATAGCTGCTTGTAAGCGGTGTAGTAATATTCACCGTAGTCCATGTCCCACTAGATACTGGCTTATATCTTAATACATAAGTAGCACCTGTTGAAGGTAACCAACTCACAAGCGCTGTAGATGGTGTAACGTTTGAAACTGAAATATTACTTGGAGGTGCCGTAGTACATGGCTGTAAAGACATAACGGTTAATGTAAAGTCTACATAATTACCATAACTTGCCTGTCCGCAAGGAGTAAGTGCACCTGACCAAGATGTTGCTGTTCTTACCCTATAGTTACCTGGTGCTTGTGCTGCCGGGATAACAATTGATGCCGTTCCGTTGGTAGCATAGGTCGTAGTTGCCAGAACAGTTTCGCCCGGATCATTAAAGTTCATATTATTATTCCAGTCAACCCAAACATAATAATAATAAGTACTGGTTCCTGTATTCAGGTTCATAGTTACAGTATTACTAGGTAATGCTGTAATAGCTGAAGCTGTATTATTTACATAAGCTGAATAAGAAGTAGCCGTATAGTTTAAGTTCGTGATTCCTCCTGTTGTAGTAACAGTTTTCAGATAATATGAAGTTGAGGTACCTCCTGTCGGAGTACAGTATCCTGTAAATATATTAATAGGTCCTACCCATGTACTCTGATCTGCTGTACTACATTTTGATCTTACCCATACATAATAAGCAGTATTGGCTGTCAGTGGAGAAAGTGTTGCACTCGTTCCTGTAGTAACTGTTTGTGAAGCTGGAGTTGTAGGTGTTGGAGCTGTCGCAGATGTACTGTAATAGATTTCATAACCTCCTGCCGGTGCAGGCGAAGGAGCAGTCCAGCTGACTGCTGCAGTCGCTGGGGTTACAGTACCCAATGTAAATCCTGAAGGAGGTATACATGAAGGAGCTGGCCCAAAAGTTAACTGAACATTAGGTCTGTTAGAGTTAACATTTGAAGTATTCGTTGTAGGAGGTGAAGTATCAACCTCAATATACATATGTCGTGACGTAGCACTTGAGTAAGTAAAGCCGCTTCCTGCTGTACCTCCGGTTCCGCTGCCGCCATAATTGGTCTCAACCAATACCACTAAGTTCTCCGTTCCATTATAATAGTAAGGAGTTTGCAGGGTTAGTGTATTCCACCCTGTAGTTATATTATTAAGAGTTCCGGTATACACCAATGAAGCTCCGGCTGTTGCTGTAGGCCAGTCTTGTGATGTAAAAGTAGTTGTTCCAGCAGGAACAGATTTCATATAAACCTTTACCGGAGTAGCTGCACTTGTAGCTGTTGTCGCATTCCATGCTACAGACAAAACACTTCCGCCTGCAGGCAGACCAATTTCTGCAGCAGTATAAAGTGATGCATCTCTCTGATACCCATAGTACACACTCAAAGGATATCTTTGAGTAGTGGTGCCTGTACCAATGGTAACTGTTTGTGCCTGTGAAAACAGTCCGAAGACCATACAAAGCAATGTTATGAGCACTTTGAAGGGTCGGCTCATTTTACAGAGTAAAAATCCACTCATATTTTTTAAAATTTAGTTATAATAACAATAGTATAAGATAGTATTTCTTATTTGTTGATGTCCAAATACCCTTTGAGACATCCATTTTTACAGATAATCTGTATTGGAAAAAGTAGTTTTTTAATTCATACGCTAATATTTTAATAATTACACAAATCTAATAATTTTTTCACTATTAATATATTCATTCAAATATTTTTTTGTAAAAATTTCACAATAATAATACATTCTGCATATAAAAACATAAAATCCTCAAGAGAACCTGAGGATTTTATATTACTTTAATTATTGTTATTTTTTGATGAACTTGGACCTGAACTGATCTTTTCCTTTTTCATCAATTGTGATCACATATCCGCCTTTCACAAGAGAAGAAACATTGATCTTTCCATCATTAATATTTCCGTCTCCTACCAGCTGACCTGTAGCACTGTAAATTTTATACATTGCCTTATCTGATACTTTAGTTACATTTAAGACATCATTTGCCGGATTAGGATATAATTGAATACCATCCTGAGGGTTAGCAATATCTTTTGTACCTAAAACAGCTGCAACAACTACGTTATAATCTTCAAATTCTCCGTAAGTACCATAAGTACCACAAGGGTTGACAATAGCTGCATTTGCCTGAGTAGTATACAACATTCCGATACGCATTCTAAGACCTAAACCTGTAACTGCACCTGCAGGCACTGTAAAGTTTGCCGTAACCGGAGTTTGAGTAGTTGTAGTTGAAGTAAGAATTCTTTCTGCATCTTCAAAAACACCGTTTCTGTTAAAGTCTATCCAAGCTGATGTAGCTCCGGAATACGGACCTGTACCGCTTAACCAAGCTTTTGATACTGATAATGTATAAGTACCTCCTGCCGTTAAGTTAACCTGTAATGCTGCATTTGTAGAATAGTCTGTATATAGACTGGCTGATGAAGTATTATTTAAATTGGCTAAAGTAACATTTGAAATATGGTCATCCGTATTATTATTAGAAGAAACTGCACAATAAGCTATTCCTAATGTAGTAAAGTTTGAAGAAGCCGAATAAGCTCCAGGTGTTCCTGAACAAACTGCCGCAATTTGAACTTCATAAGCCGTTCCATCTACAAGGTTTGTTAATGTAACACTAGGAGATGAGCTTGTCGTTTGCTGCCAGGTCGTGTCAGCTATCTTTTTGTAACGGATGATATAGGTAGCTCCATTAACAGGCGCCCAGCTTACATTCGCAGAATTTATTGTAATACCACTAACTGAAACTCCTGTTGGGGCTGTTCCATCACATGCAGCAAAAGGAGCAACTGATGCAGATCTAATAGCATAGAATACATTTCCAATAGAAGAAATTCTTATTTTAATTGTCTGTCCGTTTAATGCAGCAGGGAAACTATAGTTTTCACTTCCGTCATTTGCTGTTGAAGCAGAAATAACTGTCCAAGTAGTACCATTATCTGTCGTATAGTCAATTTTTACATTAGCTACATTATATGGTGCTGCTGTAGTATTCGCTACATCCCATTCAATTACAGAAGGAACAGTCGGTTGAACATATTGCGTGTTCACTTTAAATGGTCCGTCATTACCTACAACAATAGTCTGCTCAGCATACTGAGTTTGTTGTTGGTTAGCTGCAGGATTATTATCTCTTACTGTTACAGCAAACTTAGTTGTTCTTGCAACCATAGAAACAGATTCCCATAAATTATTTGAATTGTTTAAAACTCCTGCTAATACGGAAGATAATTTAGGGAAATATCTGGTTGGGTTGGTTGTTGGCGCTAAAGATCTGAATGAAGCCCCGGTTGAAGTTGTTCCCAAATTGGTTTTATTAATGCTGACACTTGCATTATCTATCTCTTCCCAGGTATATGTCATCGGATCATTTTCAGCATCGGTTGCAGAAGCAGTCAGTACAAATGCAGTTCCTTTAGGAATATTATAAGTAGGAAGTGCAGCAATTACCGGTGGATTGTTGGCAATCGCAGTTTCCACATCACAAGTTTTGTTGATTAAATTAGTCTGAATCTGCTTAATACTTACATGATGAAAATAAGCATCAGAGTGTGGCTGAACATCAGTATTAGGTCCTGTAATACCTGCATATCCCATAATTGTCGTTCCTGAACCCGGTTCAACATTTACCCCGGACCCTTCAAGATTATGCGAGAATGTATGGTTACCTCCCAATTGGTGTCCCATTTCGTGAGCCACATAATCAATATCGAAATTATCTCCCTGAGGAATACCATCTGCCGGGGAAGTATATCCTGAACCTTTTCCTTTTGGAACAGCTGTTGTAGGATTAATACAAACGCATCCGATACATCCTGCATTTCCTCCGCCTCCGGAAGCTCCGAACAAATGCCCGATATCATAATTTTCATTCCCTACATTATTCGTTAAGGCTGTCTGTAATTCCTGATTCCAAGCTCCTCCAGCGCCGGTACTAGCAGCTGAATAAGGGTCAGTGGCAGCATTAGTATAAATTACATTCTGAAAATCCTGTAAGTTTAAATGTAAAGCGAAATCTTTTTCAAAAACACCATTTACTCTGGTCATTGTAGCATTGATAGCTGCCAATGCTCCGGGAACTGTTCCTCCAAAATACTGAGTATACTCGCCTGTTACAGACATTGCCAGTCTCATGGTTCTGTATTTCTTATCAGACATTTTTGAGAAATCAGTTGGCTGATTGGTAAACGTTTTACCGTTTTTATACATCTCATTGATCTGATTTACAGCTGCCGGACTTTCTTCAGTACTACAAACAAAGCTTTTCCCTTCTGTCGATTTTGTTTTAGGATGAACTCCATATACAGTTTTATCTGAATTTTGCGGCTCTATGAATTCATACTTCCCATCTTTGATAATCATAGACTGGAAATCATTAGGAGCTACCGAAAATCTTAGATATTTGGAAGGATCATCAATCCCAACTCCTACATAAGATCCTAGTTGATAGCGGTCAGCCAGTTCTTTTACTACAACCGGAAAGCTGTAAACTGCAAATCTTTCAACCTTACCGCCCAAAGTTGGTAAAGAAATCTCAACAGATTTTGCATTTGGACCTGTCTCCTGAGCATTTTTAAGCTGTTCTTTAATTTTATCAAGATCCAGCTTATAATAATTACGCACCAGTGAGAACTTTTCCTTTGCTCTGTAGGTAGTGGGAGTCCACTGTGCCAGAGCAGAGCCTCCTATCAAACTACAAAATAAAGCAGTAATGATTTTTTTCATAAAAACTATTTTTAAATTCCTCAAAAATAGCCATACATTTACAAAAAAACCAAATAATATTTATTTTATTTTAAATTTATCACAACAATACCAGAACAGATAGCAAAAACCCACAATAAATACAATAAAAAAAGTACTAGGAATATCCTAATACTTTTTATTATTTAATGGGAATTACATCTAATTCACTATATTTTTATACAAATTCAATATTTTTGCAAATATTATTTACATAAGAATCTTCAAGAGCTTTATAATGCCTATTCCATTCTAGAATTTATATGCAATATTCCATGCAAAACCCATATTGAATTTGGATGAACTTCTTCCAAATCCCGGAACGATCATAGGAGTAATATCATCCTGCTTGGAGGTGTATACCAGGTATCTTGGCTGAAGATTGACATCGATATAAAAGTTTGACTCAAACAGCTGCACTCTTCCTCCCAAAGTACCCTCCACCCAGGCAGAGGTTTGTGATGATGACGGAAACGCTACAGATGAAGCACTGCCCCCGAATCCGCGAACCGGAACTGCCATATATTCCTGATTATAGAATGCTGCTCCTATTTTTCCTCCCGCATAAAAACCGTTGAATTCATTTTCAAGATCTTTTGCAAGCATATAAAATGCTCCCAGTTTCACAAAAGGGCCGCTTGCTTTTGCATCGTAGCCATTTTTCTGGTACACATTTTTTTCGAAACCCGCTTCAGCAATAGCATGCACGTTTCCTTTTATTTTTGATGAAATAAAACCCTGGTAAAGCTTTCTGTCCGAGAAAAAAGAAACACCTGTATTAAGAACATCAACACCAACCATAAAGTTCGGCTTGTATTTCTCCTGTACCTTTTTAGTCTCTTTGGTTTCCTTTTTTTCCTGAGCAAACCCGGATATTGCTATCAGGCTAAAAAAGAAGGAAAAGATTAGTCTTGTCTTCATTCTCTATTTGGTTTTGTCCTGCTTCGAGCTGTTGTACAGGATTTGATTGTATTAATTCTGAGCTTAAATTCTCGTAAGTTTTTTTGATTCCGCACCCCGGAGACACATATTGGGTTTTCGTAGTATAATTAACCCGGACATGAGATTCCACTCCTTTATCTTCAAACCTGAAATAAACGTCTGTAAAAGGAGAATCATCAACTCTTAACGGGATAAGTCTTGAATCTATTTTCTGAAGTTTCCCAAGCTGTACTTTACCTGATCCATAATCTACTGCCACATATAACGAATCCAAAGTCACTGCCTTTCCGGATTCCAGAGACTTAAATGCTACCTTCATCCTAGGGGTTCCTTCACCGCTTTCGCAGATATCATCATCTCCTCCACAGGAAAAAAGCATTCCTAAAAAGCAGATCACGATGAGAAATTTAAAATATTTCATCTGTATATTTTTATTTTTTTATTTAGTCAGATGGAACTGGCGTTTTATATTAAGATTTGAAATTCAAATTTAAATAAATTTATTTTTTAACAAGCAATGCTATGTTTTCAACGTGGTGGGTTTGCGGGAACATATCTACCGGCAGGATTTTCACTAAGGTATAATGTTCTTTCATTAAAGCGAGATCTCTTGCCTGTGTTGCTGAGTTGCAGCTTACATAGACTACTTTTTCAGGTGAAAGTTTAATGATCTGTTCTACCACTTTCTGGTGCATCCCGTCTCTTGGCGGATCGGTAATTAAAACATCTGCCTTGGGATGATTTTCTAAAAATTCATCGTTAAAGACATTTTTCATATCTCCGCAATAAAAGGTCGTGTTGGTAAGACCGTTTAATTCGGCATGTTCGATGGCTGCATCTATTGCTTCCTGAACGGATTCTATACCGATCACCTGCTTTGCATTTCTTGCTACATACTGGGCAATTGTTCCTGTCCCTGTATACAGGTCATAAACCACTTCATCACCTTTTAAGTCAGCGAACTCTAATGTTTTTCTGTAAAGCTCCAATGCCTGTTTGTAATTGGTCTGAAAGAATGATTTGGGACCTATTTTAAACTTTAGCCCATCCATTTCTTCCATCAGGAATCCTTCTCCCGAATAAATGTTGATATCTAAATCGTAAATAGAATCATTCTGTTTTGAATTGATAGCGTAAACCAAAGTTTTGATCTGCGGGAATTGCTCAAGCAAGAACTGGAAAAGCTTTTCTCTGTTTTCTTTTTCTTCTCTGTAAAGCTGAAATAGTACCATCCATTCGCCTTTAGAGTTCTGCCTCATCATTAAGGTTCTCAAAAAGCCTTCCTGATTTCTTACGTCAAAGAAATCCAATCCGTTGTCTACGCCAAACTTTTTCACAGCCAGGCGGATCGCATTGGAGGGATCTTCCTGCAGGAAGCATTCTTTAAGATCTAAAATCTTGCTCCACATTCCGGGAATATGGAAACCTAAAGCATCTTTGTTTCCGAAATTCTCTTCGGAGCTTATTTCATATTGGGTAAGCCATCTCGCATTGGAGAAGGAAAATTCCATTTTATTTCTATAGAAATACTGTTCTTCGGCACCTAAAATTGAAATGGTTTCAAAGTCATCAATTCCTCCGATCCTTTTGATATTATTATATACTTCTTCCTGTTTGAAATCAAGCTGCTTTTCGTAGCTCATATTCTGCCACTTGCATCCTCCGCAGGTTCCGAAATGAATACATTTAGGATCTACTCTGAACGGCGACTTCTCTACAATCTCTGTGGTTTCAGCTTCATAGTATTTGGACTTGGATTTTTTCACTCTGGCATTGACTACATCTCCGGGAACTGCTCCGGAAACCAGTACGGTTTTTCCTTCTTCTGTTTTCCCTATGGCAACGCCTTTGGCTCCTGCACCAAACAATTTAATATTTTCAAGAATTATATCTTTCTTCTTTCTCATCCTAAACTCTATTTCTATTTTTCTAATACAGCCGAAAGAAATCTTCCGGTTTGATTCCGCAAAAATACAATAAAAAAAACCTTATCCGAAGATAAGGTTTCCATCTATATTAAAGTTTATTATTTTGCAGGGGCGGGTTGAGGATTTGCAGGCTGTGCAGAAGGATCAATCTGCATTCCCGGCATCATCTGAGGATTAGGCTGTACTCTCGGTGCAGTAAGGCCTGTAAGTTTATCCAAAATTGTCACTACTTCCTGTTCGCCAAGGTTTACAAAAGATCTGCTTGCAATTTTACCGTCTTTATCAACGATCACAAAGCAAGGTAATTTAAATCCGTAAACTCCATATTTTTTAGCAGCATCTGAGTCCAGACCTTTATCTCCATAAACATTTGTCCCCGGAATTCCTTTTAATAATGCACTGCTTGTTTTTACAAACTGATCTTTTGTATCGTCTACGTTTACAAAAACAAAGTTCATTTTAGATTTATAGAAATTCACCACTTCTTTCAGTACAGGAACTGTAGCTTCACTAATGTAAGGATTCCAAGATGCGTAGAAGAACAGCATGTATGGTTTTCCTTTATTTTCAGAAAGCTGGTAAGATTTACCGTCTGCTTTTACCAATGCTGCTTCAGGAGCAGCTTCACCTACTTTAAGACCGTTAACAGCTAACTGCATTTTAACTAAATCTGCTTTGATGGCAGCATCTGTAATATCTGTATCGATGATTTTTTTAACTTTATCCATATTCTTTGCCGGAGCACCTGGATGAATATCCTGAGCTACTACAAACGCCAAAAGATAATCTTTCGCTGTCTGAGAAACTTCTTTTCTGTCTTTCAGGAATTGTGCAAAGATTTCAGAAGTTGTTACGTCCGTTTTTCCTTTGGTTTTTGCTTCAGCAAATTTTTGAAAGTCAGGGCTCATTTTAACAAGCAGATATTGTCTGTATAATGGGATTGTTTTCACCATTACATCCTTATTTTCTTCAAGTTTTGTCTCGTAATCTTTGAAAGCTTTTGACACTTTAAATGAAGGGTTTCCTGACATCTGACGCTGTGCCATTTCATAATTGGCAAGAAGGTTAAGAATAGTTACTTTAACGTCATTCTTTTTCCATTCTAAGATTCCTTTACCAGGGTTATTTTTCTGAGCAAGGTCTTCTACATTTTTATTGATATCAGCTTCGATTTTCTGAGCTCCTTTTAAGAAAGTTTTTTCGTCTCCGCTCATTAGCTGCTGAACATTGATCTTACTTCCATACTCACCCAAAAATTTTTGGCTGGCCTGAAGAAAGTCGTTGTTTTTCTTAGCATCCCCTGTAACTACGAATTCGTTTGGAAAGGTCATTGCATTCCCTGAAATATTCAGCTTCTGCCCACCTTCAAGATAAATAAGATTTTGTCTTCCTGCATAGTTGATTACATACATTCCGTCTTTAGGAGCTTCAAAGCTTCCTGTAAAGTTTCCACTTTTATCTAAACCAATATTAACAAGCGGAAGGGTTGCCACACCGGAAGCTTCAACAAATTCAATTCTTTCGAGCGGTGAACTTCCTGTAATTTTTCCTTTAACTTCAACTTTTTTTGAACAAGACATCACAAAAGCTGTGATGATAAACAATAAAAGATATTTTTTCATTTCAATTTTAATATTACGCAAAAATACGTTTTTTACGGCTTGTTAATTAACACTATTTATTTTTTTTGAAAATTTTATGAAGACCTGTAAAAATGGGACTTTAAAGGTCTTTTTGTTCTATAAAATTTTTCACAGGAAAAAGAATACTGAAAGTAATAATCTTTTTCTGATGTTCACCAAATATAAACTTATTAAATAAGAATACCTTACCTGATCAACAACTTAACAAATTTTAACAGCCATATGGTATGTATAAAAAAATCGCCTTCATTATGAAGGCGATTTTAAATGTATCTGAATGGATTCTATCCGTTATCTACCATAGCGGCCATATATTCTCTGTTCATTCTTGCAATGTTTTCAAGAGAAATTCCTTTCGGACATTCCACTTCACATGCACCAGTATTTGAACAGTTTCCGAAACCTTCTTCGTCCATAGCTTTCACCATGTTCAGAACTCTTCTTTTCGCCTCTACTCTACCCTGAGGTAAAAGAGCGTACTGAGAAACTTTCGCTCCTACAAACAGCATTGCAGAACCGTTTTTACAAGTTGCCACACATGCACCACATCCGATACATGCTGCAGCATCCATTGCTTTGTCTGCATCTTCTTTAGGAACCGGAATTGCATTAGCATCCAATGTATTACCTGAAGTATTCACTGAAATGAAACCTCCGGCAGCCATTACTCTGTCAAATGCGCTTCTGTCTACCATTAAGTCTTTAATAACCGGGAAAGCGGCACTTCTCCAAGGCTCAATAACAATGGTTTCACCGTCTTTGAACATTCTCATGTGAAGCTGACAGGTTGTGATACCGGTATCAGGACCGTGTGCTCTACCATTGATGTAAAGGGAACACATACCGCAGATTCCTTCACGACAGTCGTGGTCGAAAGCGATAGGTTCTTTTCCTTCGTTAATGATGTTTTCGTTCAGAATATCCAGCATTTCAAGGAATGAGGAATCTGTAGATACATCTGATATTTTATAGGTCTCGAATTGACCTTTCGTTTTGCTATTTTTTTGTCTCCAAATTTTTAAGGTAAGATGAAGGCCTTTTTTTGCACTCATAATTATTTATTTATAGGTTGGAGATTATTTGTAACTTCTTGCTTTAACTTCAATGTTTTCGTAGATCAGATCTTCTTTGTGCAGAACTTCTGTTGTGATATCATCTGTCTGATATTCCCAAGCTCCTACATATTTGAAGTTCACATCATCTCTTTCTGCTTCACCTTCCGGAGTCGCATGATCTTCTCTGAAGTGTCCTCCACAAGATTCGTTTCTGTGTAAAGCATCGATTGCCATCAATTGACCAAGTTCGATAAAGTCTGCAACTCTGAACGCTTTTTCAAGCTCTGTGTTCATTCCATCGGCGTCACCAGGAACTTTCACGTCTGCCCAGAATTCTTTTTTCACTTGAGCAATTTCAGCAATAGCTTCTTTCAATCCTTCAGGTGTTCTTCCCATACCTACTTTATTCCACATAATGTGTCCTAATTTTTTATGGAAATGATCTACTGAATGAGTTCCTTTATTATTTAAGAAGAATTCTACTTTATCTTTAATCCCTTTCTCAGCTTCATCAAATGCTGCTGAATTGGTAGGAATTGTTCCTGTTCTGATATCTGCAGAAAGGTAATCGGCAATCGTGTAAGGAAGTACAAAATATCCGTCTGCCAAACCTTGCATCAAAGCAGAAGCTCCTAATCTGTTGGCACCGTGATCAGAGAAGTTAGCTTCACCAATTACGAAACATCCAGGAATAGTAGATTGAAGGTTATAATCTACCCAAACACCACCCATTGTGTAGTGAACTGCAGGATAAATCTTCATTGGAGTTTTATAAGGATCATCAGCTGTAATTTTTTCGTACATCACGAATAAGTTACCGTATTTCTCCTCGATCCAAGCTTTTCCTAAATCATAGATCTGCTGATCTGTAGGATTATGAATATGTTTTTCGATAGCGGCTTCTTTACCTTTTTTAATGATCTCTGTAGAGAAATCTAGGTAAACACCTTCTTTAGTATCATTATTTTCGATTCCAAAACCGGCATCACATCTTTCTTTACCTGCTCTGGACGCAACGTCTCTAGGCACCAAGTTTCCGAATGCAGGATATCTTCTCTCTAAATAATAATCTCTATCTTCTTCTTTAATATTTTCCGGTCTTAATTTACCTTCTCTGATCGCTACTGAATCTTCAATTTTCTTAGGAACCCAGATTCTTCCTGAGTTTCTTAATGATTCAGACATCAAAGTCAGTTTAGACTGCTGTGTTCCATGAACAGGAATACAAGTCGGGTGGATCTGCACATAACAAGGATTCGCGAAATACGCACCTTTTTTGTGAATCTTCCAAGCCGCAGAAACGTTTGAACCCATTGCGTTAGTAGAAAGGAAATATACGTTTCCGTAACCCCCTGAAGCAATAACAACCGCGTGAGCAGAATGTCTTTCGATTTCACCTGTTACAAGGTTTCTTGCGATGATACCTCTTGCTTTTCCGTCAACAATTACAAGGTCAAGCATTTCATGACGGTTGTACATTTTAATTCTTCCTTTTCCGATCTGACGGCTCATTGAAGAATATGCACCTAATAATAACTGCTGTCCTGTCTGTCCTTTTGCGTAGAATGTTCTTTTTACCTGAACCCCACCAAATGAACGGTTATCTAACTGGCCGCCATAATCTCTTCCGAACGGAACACCTTGTGAAACACACTGGTCGATAATATTCGCAGAAACTTCAGCTAATCTGTAAACGTTTGCTTCTCTGGCTCTGTAGTCACCTCCTTTGATGGTGTCATAGAATAGCCTGTATGTAGAGTCACCGTCACCCTGATAGTTTTTAGCTGCGTTGATACCTCCCTGAGCTGCAATTGAGTGCGCTCTTCTTGGAGAATCCTGATAGCAGAACGCTTTTACATTATATCCCTGTTCAGCCAATGTAGCTGCAGCAGAACCTCCTGCCAAACCTGTACCTACAACAATAATATCAATCTTATCTCTGTTGTTTGGTGCAACAAGGTTCATATGGTCTTTATGATGCTTCCATTTATCCTTTAAAGGACCAGCCGGAATTTTTGAATCTAATTTACTCATATTGGTATATTGATATTATTGAGTTACGAAGTGAAAAATTGCAATAAAAATAAAACCTGCAGGAATAAGGATTGAATACCATTTTCCAAAAGCTTTAATTACCGGAGTATATTTCGGATGTCTTGCACCAATTGACTGGAACGAAGACTGGAACCCGTGAGCCAGGTGTAATCCTAATAAAACAAAAGAGATTACATATAAAGCCACTCTCCAGATGTCTGCAAATTTCTCATGCAGCTCCGGCCAGAAACGTTCAGCATCGGGAGCAAGTCCTTCTACGTATTTGTAATTGATTTCATGCAACCAGAAATCATATAAGTGAAGCGCAAGAAATGCCAAAACAACAGCTCCGGAAATAATCATATTTCTGGACATCCATGAAGAGTTCACAGATGGGTTGTTGGAAGCATACTTTATCGGACGCGCTTTATTGTTCTTAATTTCCAGTACAAATCCCATGATGAAATGGAAAATAACTGCAAAACCGAGAACAGGCTGCATTAAGAACTGCACAAAAGGATTATAGCCCATAAAATCTGATGCGGTATTAAATGCATCACGATTCAGGACTGATAACAAATTGGTCGTCAAATGCAGTATAAGAAAGATCAGCAAAAACATAGCTGATAATGCCATCGCATATTTTCTACCTATCGTAGAACTCGTTAAACCTGCCATATAAGTTTAAATTTGAATTTCCCACAAAATTAAGAAATGTTAACAATATCGGGAAGTGAGAAATCTCACAATTAGCCAGTTTGTAATCTTTCTAAATAAGAATATAATACTTTATTTAAAGGGAATAATGAAATATGGGATTTATTATTTCAAATTATAAATTCTGCCATTATAAACCACCTTTTCTGCTGTTTGTGGAAAGGTCTTTATTTTAATATTCTGAATACGCCTCGAAGAGCAGTAAGGGTTGGCTATAAATCTGGAAATTTTCTCTCTGTCCGAATTTTCTCCTACCCAGAAACAGACTTTATTTCCTTTTTTCACAGATAACACTTTAGCTTTATTAAAATCATGAAGCAAGATCTCTTCTTTCTGGTTCTCATAGATATTAAAGCCTGTTCTAATCATACAAAAAGCTATAATCATTGCTGTCACCCTGATTAAATTTTTAAAATTGATCTTTAAAAATAATGGTCTCAGCATGTAAACGATAAAGGATAAAGACAGAACCTCAACAAAATTCATCGCTATATTTGAAAAAAACAGCCCGTCAGCTTCTGCAAACCAATGAATAAGATTTAATAAAAATTGGATGGATACATCATATATGGAATCAATCCATATAAAATCTAATTGTAGCCCGATGAGAACCGTCATCAGAAAAGAAAATACAATGAGTATTTCTGAAAACGGAACAATCAGAATGTTGGCAGGAATAGAAACCAATGAGAACTGGTGAAAATAATACAACATAAGCGGAAGTGTCGCCAGCTGTGCAGACAGTGAAATGGTAATAGTATTGCATATCAGCTTCTTGAAATAACCGTCCTGCCGTGGAAAATATTTCAAAAGAGGCTGGTTGAGCCAAAAAATCCCTAACACCGCCAGAAAACTCAACTGAAAACCGACATCGAAAAGCTGTTGTGTATCGCTAACCAGAATAATCATTGCAGATAATGAAAGAGAATGAAGCAGATCCGGTTTTCTCTGGAGAAGTACATAAATGAAATATACTGTAATCATAACGCAGGAACGCAGCACAGAATTTCCAAACCCTATAAATGCAGCAAACAGCCAGATAAAAGCAATACTTGAAATAATGGCATACTTTCTAAACTGCAAAGGACTGAACCGCGTCAACAAAAAATATAACATTCCGAAAATCACTACAATATGGGTTCCCGAAATTGCCAACAGATGAACCATCCCGGATCTGTTAAAATCCTGTACGGTTTCACTATCCATTTCCGTTCTGTCCGCCAGAATGATTCCTTTTAGAAATTCCCGTGTTTTTGATGACATCGCCACTTTGTCAATCTTTTGCAGTATTTCAATTCTGCGCTGTTGAATTTGCTCATTTATATTCAGATCAGTTCTTTCTGCTGAGGAAATTCCTTTAGACAGATAACATTGATATTCAATATTTCTCCTTTTAAGATATCGTGCATAATCGAACTGGAAATCAGATTTCGGAGGTTTTGGTTTTGACAGGTATGCATCAGCTTTATAATAATGTCCAAAGTCGAGTTCTTTATCTGTTTTGGGAATATAGAGAATGGCATTGAAATTTTCTTTTCCTGACTGAACAACAGCCTCATATTTTTTGTTTTTCTCTGTAGAATTCAGCTTCTTTGAGATTTTAAAGACGACTGTACCGTTTTGTGGAACAGACAGATTATTGGAAGAATATGTGCTGAAAAAATGAAGAAGTATTCCGGCTCCGAAAAACATCAATCCTAACATTACAGCTTTTGATTTATGCAGAAAATAAGAGTGTAAAAAGTATAAAAGGACAATCAACAGACAACCCGCAGATATAAGATAGATTATCATTACATCTAATGAAAATTTATCCTGAAGAAAAATTCCAAGGATAAAGCAGACGGACAAAATGAGAAGCGGCTGTTTGTTCAACTGATACAATTATTTACAGCCAAAAAGTAATTCATTTGCCCGGTTATTGAGTAACACAGATTTTGCAGAATTCAGGCATTATTTATTGTCTGAATGAATAATATAAGGCCTGATTATTTACTAGAAAATAAGAGTTTATCTTAAAGAACAAAAGCTACCCATAAAAGGCAGCTTTATATCTGAACAATGCCGGTAAAAGCAGTTGTATTCTTTCAGTTAATTTTTTCAATTCAACATCCTTATCTGAAAAATAAATCTGTCTGCAAAAAAGGAATTTTCAGAATTATTTACCATTCAGAAACTGATCTGTCAGCCGTTTGGTTTCTTTTATGTACATCCGGGAATCTTTTCCGTAATCTTCATAATTGAAGTTTCCTGATTTTTTCGGAATTGCAGGTTCAATCTGTGTTCCTTCATGCCATTCATTAAAAGAAGTGATTCCGATAAAGTCCGGATTTACTTTTGCAGCTGCATTAAACATTCTTTCGTAATATTTTCCGTTTTCCCTGCTTTTGAAATTGGCTTCATTCCAGGGTCTTATCCTTGTATCCGAGTACCCTGGCCCCACGCAAGGTATAAAAATAAGATTGTGACTTTTTGCAAATTCAGAAAGATAATTCCAATTGGAAGTTGTGCTCCCGAATACGAAACCTTCACTGGCAAAATAAGTATAAAAGCCATCAAAACCGGATGCATCAAAGAATGCAGAATGTTCTTTTTCAACCCACAGACCTATATAAAGTCCATCCAGATCTGTATTCCGTACGGTATTTTCTCCATTTTTAGAAAGCAGCTTTGACCATTCCGCAGGTGAAATCTTGTAACTGTCATATACATAATACAATGGTTTACCATCTTTTTTATAAAAGGCGTGATGATGAGAATATGTTTTGACCAGATAGGAAATCTGTTCCCTGAGCTCAACAATATTTTTGTAAAACGGTTCTATGTGAAAAGCAACTTTTAAATCAAGCTGATCGGCTATATCAAGATATTTTGTGATGCTTTTATCTATGGACGAATCTTTTCCAAGCCAGCTTAAAACAACCACACCAACACCGGATTCTTTGATCATTTTCATATGCTTCCTGATGATTTCCGGATCATTTGAACTGTAATTTCCTAAAGCAGGATAAAAATTAGCCCCGATATCATCCCCGCCTTTATGGTTTCCTAAATTATTCCATTTCGGGTTGCTCCAATGGGGTAAAATTTCATGATTCCAGTGTTCATACTTTCCGTCTGTTGCAGGATTTGCGTACCATCCGTAATAGAAAATCTGAACCTGATCCCTGGATTTGGTATTTTGAGCAAAGCTTTTCATTGAAATGCTCATCAGCAGAATAAATATAAGTAAACTTTTAAAATTCATTTAATAAAAATTTAAATCAGTAAATCATATGACAGAAGCCAGATTTCGGACCAAGCAACAGAAATACTTAAACACTTAAAATTACTTCAGCAGCTTTTTCACTTGCCCCTTTTCCGCCCAATTTTTCTCTTAAAAGGCTGTAATCTGCCAGAACCTGGTTTCTTTTTTCACCTGCTATCATTTTATTAAGCTCTTCTACAAGATTTCTGGTATTCAGGTCGGTCTGGATCAGCTCTTTCACTACTTCCCTGTCCATAATCAGATTAACCAGGGAAATATATTTGATGTTTTTAACGAGTCTCTTGGCAATAGCGTAAGAAATTTTACTTCCGCGGTAGCAAACGACTTCCGGAACATTAAGCAAAGCAGTTTCTAAGGTAGCTGTTCCCGAAGTTACCAAAGCTGCTTTCGAACACCTCAATAGGTTATAGGTTCTGTTGGAAACAAAATGAACATTGTCGTCCACATATTTCTGATAGAATTCCTTCGGAAGACTTGGTGCACCGGCAATAACAAACTGGTAATTTTTGAAATGCGGCCTCACGGAAAGCATAATTTCAAGCATTTTCTCTACTTCCTGCTTTCTAGAACCGGGAAGAAGGGCAATGATTTCTTTTTCATTAAGGCCGTTTTCTTTTTTGAATTCATCAATGCTTATATCTTTCAAACCTCCTATGGCATCCAGAAGCGGATGTCCTACAAAATGGGAATGAACACCATGTTTTTTATAAAAATCTTCTTCAAAAGGAAGAATAACCATCATTTCATCCACATATTTTTTAATGATCTCTACCCTGCCTTCTTTCCAAGCCCAAAGCTGAGGAGAAATATAATAGACTACTTTTATCCCAAGGTCTTTCGCAAATTTTGCAATTCTCAGGTTAAACCCAGGGTAATCGATCAGGATAAGGATATCGGGCTTATGTTTCCGGATGTCTTCTTTACAGAATTTAATATTATTCAGGATGGTTCTTAAATTCATAGCCACTTCCAGGAAACCCATAAAAGCGAGGTCACGGTAGTGTTTTACCAGGGTTCCGCCCTGTGCTTTCATCAGATCTCCACCCCAGAATCTTATTTCTGCCTGCGGATCTTTCTGTTTAAGGGCTTTCATTAAGTTACTCCCGTGCAGATCACCGGAAGCTTCTCCTGCAATAATATAATACTTCATTTCTATAGTAAGGATAGAGAACAAATTAAGGTTTGCTTGATCTTAATTTGTAAATTTGTCCAAAGATAATGATAAAAAATGTCAGAAGAATTTGAAATCCGAAATAAAGTTGCTGAAAGCGGTCTTGTGAATTTCGACCTTTCCACTCTGGTTCCCAAGGGAATAAGAAAGGGTATTGATCTTAAAGATTTTCTTTTCCAGGAAATGATTCTTAAGGAAAAAGATTTCAGGGAAAAAGTAGAAGCTGTCAATACGGAAGAATATAAAGACGCTTATATATATATTTACAATTCTGTGGATACCATTGTTCCGCTGTGGGCTTATTTTGTACTGACTGCAAAGCTTACAGACGTTGCCAAAAAGATTGTTTTCGGAGACCGTGAGGATCTGGAAGTGATCCTGATGCATAATGCAATCCAGACTCATGATTTTGAAGATATGAGAGGGAAAAGAGTTCTTGTAAAAGGCTGCTCTGACAAAGAAATTCCCGAAAATGCATACATAGAACTGGTTGAACAATTAAAACCAATGGTAAAATCCCTGATGTTCGGCGAAGCTTGCTCGAACGTTCCTATTGTAAAGAATTAATATATGTTTAAAAATTTTTACGCGGTATTTATATTTTTCATTTTCCTAGCTATTTATTATGCCGGAAGTTTTACAAGAATTCCATTTGCAGACTGTGTTGGTTTTGTTCATATGGTTGAAATAGGCAAATATATAACAGTGGCTACTGCAATTACCCATTTTCTCTATGCAAATACAGGTATTCTGATCAAAGATATTACAGGACTTGATGCTATTGCTGCAAGCCGACTTCTAATTATTGGTTCTGCTGCTGCTACGGTATCGGTTATCTACCTTACAATAATGAGTATTACCAAAAAAGAATGGGTTTCTATTACAGCAGCATTCGTTTTCGGGCTCAGTTTTTCTTTCTGGAGAAATGCGGAGATTGTGGAAGTATACACATACAATGCTTTTTGGATAAGCCTTTTCTTTTTTTCAATGGTAAAAACCTTTACAGAGCATAAGAAGAAGTATATTGTATTAAGCGGAGCATTTTTAGGAATAAGCCTGTGGCTGCATATCCAGAATGTTTTATTGGCTCCTGCACTGCTTGTTTTCCTTTATTATTTTAAAGAAGAGAAGAAATATGCTTACTCTTCTCTTTTCATATTTTTGTTTCTTTTTCTGTCTATAACTGTTTTAAATGTTTCTCAAGGCCTTCCGTTAAATTCCCCATACACTGCACAAGGAGCTCACTGGATTCAGGATACCTTTAAAAAAACACCGAAACAATATTTAATCGATCTTGTGCAATCTGTGGCCTATCTGGTTTACAATTTCAATATTTTTATCATTTTTGGGATCATCGGAATAATACATTTATACAGATCGGATAAAAAAATGTTCTTTGTGTTTTTCACTGCTTCTTTTTGTGTATATGGCTTCTCCACATTCTATGCGGTTTCAGATAATTATGTTTTTTTCATCCCTTTCAATATGATTTTTGCCCTTTCGATCGGGTATGGACTTTCATTACCGAAATATGCTCCATTAAAAAAATTCTCGTGGATATGCCTTTTTATTCCTTTAGGCTATTATGCAACTTATAAGATGGCATTTTTTACAGAACAGGGAAGAAATTTCCATGAAGCTAAAAAGTACAAAGGAGGTCTGGATTATTATCTGGTTCCCTGGATGAATAACAATGTAGGCATCCTGAAATTTATTATTGAAAAAAAGAAATCCCCTGACCCGATGCACTGGATGATCAACGGAGCAAAGGATTATATAGAACTTATGAAGAGTAAAGGATACACTGAAGAGGAGATCAAAAAACTTTAACAATAATTGTGAAGTAAAAAATTCTGCGAATCATATTTTTTGATAACTTTGATTTACTTAATATTTAAAAATAAACACAAACATGAGTTTAATCGACCTACTTACAGGTAACACCAGCAATCAGGTTGCTGAACAGGCAGAAAACAAATTCGGAATCAGCAAAAACCAGATAATTGCTCTTTTGGCGGTAGCTGCTCCTTTGGTTATTTCTTATCTTAGAAACAAATCTCAGGATGCTAACGAAGCAGAAGCTTTAAATAATGCATTAGATAAAGACCACGACGGAAGTATTCTTGATGATGCTTCACAGGCTGAAGCAAGACAGGCTGAAGGAGGATCTATCCTTGACCACGTTTTCGGAAGCCAGAAAAGCAATGTTGAAAACCAGCTTTCTCAGAATACAGGAATCTCAATTGACAAAATCGGGCCTGTTTTAGCTATGCTGGCTCCGGTAATCATGGGATATATCGGTAAAGAGAAACAACAGAATAATGTAGGAGCAGGAGGTTTAGGAGATCTTTTGGGAGGAATCCTTGGAAATGCATCCAACCAGGCTCAGGCACAACAATCTAACCCATTGAATGACATCTTAGGAAGCGTTCTGGGAGGAGGACAGGCTCAGTCAGGAGGAAATCCACTTAATGATATTCTGGGAAGTGTACTAGGCGGCGGTGGACAGCAGCAACAGCAAGGAGGTGGATTAGGAAGCATCCTTGGCAACATTTTAGGAGGAAGATAATTTAATTTTGTATATTAAAAAGGCTGAAGATTAATCTTCAGCCTTTTTATTTTTTAGCTCTTTGCCTTAGTCTCAGAAGAACCAACTGACTTAGAAGCTTTTTTAGGTCTTCTTTTACCATAGCTTCCAGCATTGATCTTTCCTCTTCTCGATTTTTTGTCTCCTTTTCCCATATTGATAAATTTTATTGGTTAAATACTAAATTAGTGAATAAGGTGTTTATCAAAAAATTAAGGCTGTTAAAATTTTTATAAAACTAAGCAAGGAAAGTTGAAGCCGGAAGAAGGAAGTTATCTTAAGTTACAGAAATAAACTTTCATCCACTACACTTTTACGGTCTTCCATTTTCCTTTTTTAAATAGAATAAAAGCAACGATAGTAATTAATATTTCGGCAACAGGAATAGAAATGAATACTCCTTTCGGACCTATTCCAAAATGTTTGGAAAGCAAATAAGCCAACGGAATTTGAAACAGCCAGAACCCGAAGAAATTCACCCAGGTTGGAGTCCACGTATCACCAGCTCCATTGAAAGCATTGATTAATACCATACCTATCCCATAAAAAAGAAATCCCACACTCATAATGTGCAATGCATTCCTGGCAAAAACTTTAATCTCTGGCTCCCGTGTAAAAAAGCTTACAAGAAAATCTCCGAGAAAGAAAAATATTAAACTTACAGCCAGCATAAAAATCACATTATATTTTACGGTTTTCATAACAGACTGTTCTGCTCTCAACATTTCATTCGCACCCATATTTTGTCCTACCAGAGTAGAAGCTGCATTGCTCAGTCCCCACGCAGGAAGCATAAAGAACATCATCAGCCTCAATGCTGTCTGATAACCCGCTGAAGCATTTTCACCTCCGGTAGTTGCCACCAGCTGAGCCAGAAATATCCAGCTGCATGAAGCTATCACAAACTGAAAAATACCAGGCGTTGCAATTTTTACAATGGATTTTATCTGTTTAAAATCAGGGGTAAAATAAGAAAGCACGATACGGATCTGTGTATCTGCTACCAAAAGATGATACAGCTGGTAAATCACACCAACACTTCTACCTATTGTAGTTGCCAGAGCCGCTCCCGTAAGCCCCATCGCAGGAATGGGTCCAAAGCCTTTAATAAATACCGGACAGAGAATGATGTTCATAATATTGGCGATCCAAAGAGATTTCATAGCAATGGCTGCATTTCCTGCTCCCCTGAAAATCCCGTTGATCAGAAATAAAAGCATAATAATGACACTGCTCCCCATCATGATCCTTGTAAAATCTTTCCCATAGGCTGCTGCTTCTGGTTTTGCGCCCATCAGAATTAAAATTTCCTCAGCATACATTACTCCGAACAAGCTTAGAATAACGGTAATAATAAACGAGACCAGTATAACCTGCGCAGCACTTCTGGAAGCCTGTTCCGGATTCTTCTCCCCTATTCTGCGTGCCACCAAAGCTGTTGCAGCCATACTCATCCCTATTGCGATAGAATACATTACCGAAAGTACAGATTCCGTTAAACCAACACTTTGAATCGCATAACCACTTTCTTTCAGATGCCCTACAAAATACAGGTCAACTAAAGCAAATACAGATTCCATAGCCATCTCCAACATCATTGGAATAGCCAATAAAAGAACAGCGCTTCTTATCGTTATTTTTGTGTAATCTACTTCATCACCGCTAAAAGCTTTTTTCAAAAAATCTATATATTTTGTCATTTTCTAATCAATAATTATCTGATTATCAAAAATACAAATTCAATTCTTACGAAAAATTAGTTACTCATATCAAAAAAATAATTTAGATTTGTATATTGTTAAAATGAATCTTATGAAAAAAATAATCTCTACTGCTTTTATTCTTGCAATATCGGTTTCTGCCAATATGCTTTCTGCTCAGACTCAGACACTAAGCAAAGCTCAGATGCAATCTATTCAATCTGACAATGTTGCTACATTTAAAAAGAATTTTTCAAAAGCAGATTATAATAAATGCTTTCCTCTTAAAGATGAGACTTTCAGTGCATTAGGTTTCAGCTCGCTTTATGGTAGAAACAATATTGTTAAATTTCTTTTAGATAATCAGGCAGATGTCAATAAAGAATGTAACGGCAAAACTCCTCTTGCCTTAGCAAAACTTGGAAATAAAGAGCAAACTGTACAGTTGTTGTTACAAAAAGGTGCTACTAATAATTAAAAGGCCTTCAGATAATATATAAAACTTCCTTTGGAAGTTTTTTTTGTTTCCAATTAAAATAATTTACAATAAAATTTTATTGTATTACGATAAAATTTTATACATTTACAATAAAACAAAATTATATGAAACTTATTGGTGAAAACTCTCTTTCAACGGCCATTAATAAACTTTTAATTATTGGTTTTGCAGGACAGGTTATGTATTTAGGATACCTGATTTTTGGATTTATAGTCAGTTATATCAATCAGAATACAGAAAGTAATTATTTCCCGGAAACATTCAAAATCGGAAACTTTGAGAATGAAATAAAAAAGACAAATCCCGAATCTTTAAGTTTTCAATTTAAAATGCCTTTTTCAGATGCTGTAACAAAAGGAGATTACACTTTGCTGGCTCTTACTTCCATTATTTTCTTCTTAGGATTCTATAGTATTTTTACATTTTATTTATTCAAAATATTTAAAGGAATGAGTATTGAAACTATTTTTAATCAGAAGGTTATCATTCATTTAAAGCAGTTCGGGCTACTGAATATTGTGTTTATCCCTTTTTATTGTATCCTTCTGTTTCTCATTGATCAGTCTCTGTTCCGTATTGATCCAATATTTATATTACTTCATCTCTCAATAGGAATTATTATCCTGTTTATTATAGAGTTTTTCAAAAAGGGTTATGAGCTGCAGACACAAAATGATTTAACCATATAACTATGCCTATTATTATCAATATAGATGTCATGCTTGCCAAACGTAAAATGCAGTCACAGGAACTGGCCGAGAAAATCGGAATAACGCAGGCCAACCTTTCCATTTTAAAAAACGGAAAAGCTAAAGCGATAAAAGTATCCACTTTAGAGGCTATCTGTACAGCTTTGGACTGTCAGCCCGGTGATATATTAGAATTTAAACCTTAAAAAAATAAATTATGAAATTATCTCAAATGCTGAGCGCAAAAATTATTGTTATCCTGAACATTCTTATTGGATCGCTTGTTTACGGGCAAGAAGAACTGACCAATGAACACAAGCAAATGTTGAAATATGACAATACAGCTTATTTCTCCACTTTGGTAAATAAAGAAAATATTGATAAATGCTATGTCATAGAAAACAATTCCTATACTTTACTGGCTTTGGCCATTAAGATGAACAGTACCCAGATTTTCCAGAAACTTATTGATGAAAAAGCAGATCTGGAAAAAATATGTGACGGAAAAACAGCTTTAATGTTTGCTGCAAAATACGGAAATACTGATATGGCAAAAAAACTCTTACAGAACGGAGCTAAAAAAGACACCAAAACGGATAAAGGCTATACTGCATTGGACTATGCCAGAAAATATGAAAAACCGGATATCATCAAACTTCTGGAATAATTTTAATGAATTGCTTCATAAATAAATCCTTTCAGGCATCAAAATCTGAAAGGATTTTTGTATAAAAGTCCTATCTTTGCAGCGAAAATTTCAAACAAATAATTATGTTTCGATCACACACGAACGGAGAATTATCTCTGAAAAATCTTAATGAAGAAGTTACACTTTCCGGATGGGTACAGACTATCCGTGATAAAGGATTTATGATTTGGATAGATCTTCGAGATCGTTACGGAATTACCCAACTGGTTTTCGACCAGGAGCGTTCTTCTGCACAACTGATGGAGGAAGCAAAAAAACTGGGCCGCGAATTCGTGATTCAGGTTACAGGAAAAGTAATCGAAAGGGTAAGTAAAAACCCTAATATTCCTACAGGAGAAATTGAAATTTTAGTTGAAAAACTGACAATTCTTAATGAATCCCAACTTCCGCCTTTTACCATTGAGGATGAAACAGACGGCGGTGAAGAATTAAGAATGAAATACCGTTATCTGGATATAAGAAGAAATCCTGTAAAAGAAAAGCTGATCTTCCGTCATAAAATGGCTCAGAAGGTAAGAAACTATCTTTCAGATGAAGGATTTATTGAAGTGGAAACTCCGGTTTTAATCAAATCTACTCCGGAAGGAGCAAGGGACTTCGTGGTTCCAAGCAGAATGAATCCGGGACAGTTTTATGCCCTTCCGCAATCGCCACAGACATTCAAGCAGCTTTTAATGGTAGGTGGAATGGATAAATATTTCCAGATTGTAAAATGTTTCCGTGACGAGGACTTAAGAGCAGACAGACAGCCTGAATTTACACAAATTGACTGTGAGATGGCTTTCGTAGAGCAGGAAGATATTATGAATGTTTTTGAAGGAATGACAAAAACATTGATCAAGGATATTACAGGACAGGAATTCGGGGACTTCCCTAGAATGACTTTCGCAGATGCAATGAGAAAATACGGAAATGACAAACCGGACATCCGTTTCGGAATGGAATTCGTAGAACTTAATGAGCTTGTAAAGGGAAAAGACTTTAAAATATTTGATGACGCCGAATTGGTAGTCGGAATCAATGTAGAAGGATGTGCTGATTATACAAGAAAGCAGATTGATGAACTGGTAGACTGGGTAAAGCGTCCGCAGATCGGAGCATCCGGAATGGTTTGGGCCAAATTCCAGAATGACGGTGTGAAAACATCTTCTGTAAACAAATTCTATAATGAGGAAGATCTTACTAAAATTATTGAAAAATTCGGAGCTAAAGAAGGCGACTTAATGCTGATCCTATCCGGAAATGAAAATAAGGTAAGAGCACAGCTTTCCGCTTTGAGAATGGAACTTGGAAACCGTCTGGGACTGAGAAAAGGGAATGTATTTGCTCCGCTTTGGGTAGTAGATTTCCCGCTATTGGAATTCGATGAAGAAAGTGGCCGTTATCATGCGATGCACCACCCTTTCACTTCTCCAAAACCGGAGGATATTCACTTACTGGAAACAGATCCGGGCAAAGCCAGAGCCAATGCTTATGATATGGTTCTTAACGGAAATGAGATTGGTGGCGGTTCTATCCGAATTTTCGATAAAGATCTTCAGTCTAAAATGTTTGATCTTTTAGGATTCACAAAAGAAGAAGCGGAGGCCCAGTTCGGATTCCTGATGAATGCCTTCAAATACGGAGCACCTCCTCATGGTGGTCTTGCTTTCGGATTTGACCGTCTGGTGGCTATTCTTGACGGAAACGAAGTGATCAGGGATTATATCGCATTCCCTAAGAATAATTCAGGCCGTGATGTGATGATCGACGCTCCGGCATCTATCGCAGATGCACAGCTGGATGAATTAGAAATACAATTAAATTTAAAAGCATAATATAAAGCGGGGCAAATGTCCCGCTTTTTTAATGAGAAAAAAGATGAAAATCGCAGCAGCACAAATCAAACCAATAAAAGGAGATATTACAGGTAATATAGAAAATCATAAAACACTGATTAATCTAGCCATTAACAATAAGGTTAATCTGATTGTCTTCCCAGAACTCTCAATTACCGGCTACGAGCCTGAATTGGCAGAGCAGCTTTCAATTTATTATGAAGATCCTGTTTTGGATATTTTCCAAAAAATGGCAGATGAAAATAACATCACCATCACTGTTGGAATGCCGACAAAAGCAGATGATAAATTACTGATCAGCTCAATAATATTCCAGCCGGGAAAGAAAAGAAGTATTTATTCAAAAAATAATCTTTTCCGGACAGAGACAGGTATTTTCTCTAAAGGCGACCTACCTTATCAATTAGATATATTACAAAACAAAATTTCACTGGCAATCTGCTATGACCTGTCTGATCCCATACATTCTCAGCAGGCTTATCAGGCTGGTTCCAACATTTATACTGCAAGTGTTCTTAATTCTGTAAATGGGATAGATGATGACCTTATTAAACTGTCCGATATTGCGAAAAAATATAATATGCATGTTTTAATGGCAAATTTTACAGGAGAATCCGGAGGTTATAAATGTGCCGGAAAATCTTCGATCTGGAATAACAAAGGTCAATTGATCGCGCAGCTTAATGATCAGAATGAAGGCATTATTATTCTAAATACAGAAAACAATCAGACTGAAACAATTTACATCAGTTAATACTAAAAAAGCGGAGAAAATTTCTCCGCTTTTTTATTTTACCAGTTCCAATTCTTTTATTTTCAATATCTGATCTCTTCCCGGACCGGTTGAAAGATAAGTAACAGGCACTCCCAGCTCTTGATTAAGAAAAGAAAGAAAATCTTTCAGCTCTGCAGGTAAATCAGAAGCGTCATTGATCATTGAAATATCTCCTTCCCACCCTTTCATCAATTTCAGAGCAGGAATGGCATTTTCCGGTAAGTTTCCGGAAATCATTTCATTTCTTCCGTCTTCCAGTTCATAGTGCGTACAGACAGCTACCGATTCTATTCCGCTCAAAACATCTGCCTTCGTTAATATAACCTGAGTAACTCCATTGATCATTATAGCATATCTTAATGCCGGAAGATCCAGCCATCCTATTCTTCTTGGGCGGCCTGTATTGGAGCCAAACTCATTACCTCTGTTTCTTATTTCCTCACCCAGTTCATCAAAAATCTCTGTAGGGAACATACCATTGCCTACTCTTGTACAATACGCTTTCGCGATTCCAAATATTTCACCGACTTTTTTAGGGGAAATACCCAATCCGCTGCTTGCACCTGCCGCTGTTGTTGAAGAAGACGTTACATAAGGATAGGTTCCGTGATCAATATCCAGCATAGCTGCCTGAGATCCTTCCGCCAGAATTCTTTTCCCGTCAGACAAAGCTTTATTTAAAAATATTTCCGTTTCTGTACGGATAAATTTCTTTAAAAAATCTATAGCATCGAAAAACTCATTCCGGATTTCCTCAAGAGAAGGAAAGATCATATCTCCACCGGCAAGCATCCTGTAATCTCTTTCTAAAATATGCTCTACCCTGCTTTTAAAATCAGCAGATTCTATATCTCCGACTCTTAAATTCTGTCTTAAAATTTTATTGGAATAAGCTTGTGCAATCCCGTTTCTTGTAGTTCCGATTGTTGTATAATCCGGATTTTCTTCCATAAAAATATCCAGAAGTCGGTAGGTCGGAAGAACCAGATGGGCTTTTCTTGAAATAATCAGATTCTTTTCCGGCTGAACAGCTCCGTCGAATTGCTGCAAGTTTAAAATTTCCTTTCTGAAACTTACCGGATCCAACACTGTTCCGGTTCCAATTACATTTTGAACACCATTCATGAAAATTCCTGAAGGCAGAGATTTCAGTGTAATTCTTTTTCCGTTACGTTCTATACTGTGCCCTGCGTTTGCACCACCGTTAAAACGGGCTGTAATATCATAATCTTCACTGATAAGATCAATAAATTTACCTTTACCTTCATCCCCCCACTGCAGACCTAATACAATATCCATATTCATACTTTACATTTTTTATAATGCAAAACTATAACAGTCAGTAAGGGAAGCCATTGTCATTTGGCAAAAAAGTATTCAGGTAATATTTCTTCTGATCCGGCTCAAGGAAGAAGGTGTGATTCCCAGATAAGATGCCAGCATAGATTGTGGCACCCTGTTGGCAAGTCCCGGATAATGATTTAAAAAATGAACATACCGGGATTTGGCATCAAGATTAAGCATTGTACTCGCTACTTTAAGCTTATTTTCTGCTACAAAAGCATGAAGTTTGGCAAATAACACAGGCCAGATGGCAATTTCTTTTTCCAGTTGTTTAAAATGTTCCAGATCTATTGCAAGAAGCACTCCATCAGTTATAGCCTCAATATATTCAAGAGAAGGAGTCTGGTCCGTAAAACCATGAAAATCTCCGATAAACCTTCCTTCGTAAATAAAATATCTTGTAAAATCATCTCCCTGCCTGTCATAATACAATGACCGGAAAACTCCTTCCTTTACAAAAGCAATCTTGCGGCTTACCTTCCCTGCTTCTATGAAAGCATCACCTTTCTCTATAGTAATTTCCTGCAATCCTTCAGCGATCAGCAGCTCTTCTGATGCATTCAGTATGCCGAATTTCCTTATGTAATTAAAAAGTTCTTCCATATTATTTTATCCATATTTCGGAAAAATATAAAGGTACAGAATCAGTCTTTAAAATCTATTGTCATTTGACAATAAAGCATATAAAATATACCACACCACCCTCACACGGCATGTTAATTGATTGATTTTTAAAAACGTAAGACAATGAAAGCAATTTGGAATGGCGCCATTGGATTCGGTTTAGTTAATATCCCTGTTAAGATCTACTCCGCCAACCCGGGCTGAAACCTACTGATTTTACCATTGATAATGCTTTGGAAAGAATTAAGGAAAAAGGGGATCTTTTTAAACCTGTTTTGGGCAAAGGGATTGATATGATGAAGGCGTTGGAAATACTACAGAATATCTGATAATTTTAATATTTTTGAATACAACCGAAAATTAAATGAAAACCTTTTTTTTGATCTGTTTATTATTACTTTTTACAAGCTGTTCAAATAAAGAAACTCTTGAGAAAATTAATTTAGAACAATCTAAATTTTCATTTGAAAATATTTTAAGTAATAATAATGAGGATACAATTTTTATAAAATCCCGATTTGCAGACTGTGGTGAATGGGGAGGTCATGAAGAGCTTATCAAAGTGTATCGTTCGGAAAGAAAAATCAAATTAACATATATTAAATATAAAGTTAGCTGTGATAGGATGGACAGCTCAGGCTTAATTATTCAGAATAAATATTTTACAACTAATTTTATTCTATCTGATGTACAACAATTAAGCTTAATGAATTACTTTAATAATTTGATGAAATTAAAATTCATCGATAAAGAATATGGTAATAGTGGAAATTCTTTTTTAATTGAAGATAGTAAAGGACAGTTGAGGATTTCTCAATATGGAAATAATATTCAATTACTTTATAACTACAATAGTTTGATGAAGAGTTTTGGTCTTTCAAAAGTCATTATTGAAAACAAATAATCTAAGGAAGCTTCGCAACCAAACTTTCCGGCAGTATTTTTAAAATAAGGTAAATAATCTTCCACTTAAAGTTCGGAACAATAATGAAAGTGTTTCCTGCATTCACAATATGTTCCGCCACATAATCAGGTTCCATAATCAAGAATTCATTGAGCTGAAGACCTTCATTGATCTTGGTTCTGATATAACCGATTACCAAAGCGTTGACTTTTATTTTTCTTGACACTAATTCCTGCCTTAAACCTGCTAAATATTGTGTAAATGCTGCTTTTGTACTTCCATACACAAAATTACTTTTCCTCCCTCTCACCCCTGAAAGAGAAGACAATCCAATGATTCTTTCCAGGTTTTTATTACTTTCATCCATGGCAATAATATTCAGAATGGAAACAGCTCCCATATAATTGACCATCATCATCTGTCGGGTACCTTTAAAATCTCGCAATGCTTTTTCATTATCCACCAAAAAACCGGCTGCATATACAACAATATGAGGCTTTACAAAAAGTTCATCATAAAATTTCTGATGAGAATCAAAATCTATAGCATCAAAATAAAGAATAGTCATTTTTGCATAATCAAGATGATTGTCGTCAACAAATTTCTGTAGTGAAGCAGTATCTCTTGAAGCTGCGATTACTGAAAATCCTTTTTCGAGGTACTGTTTGATGCATTGCTTGGCAACATCTGAATTGGCTCCTAAAATGAGAACGGTTTTACCTGTATTTTGATTCATAGTGCAAAGATATTTTATTTGTTTTTATGAAACGGGAATTTTAAAGGTAGTTGAGAGCTTAAGCACAAATCTAAACGCAAATTTTATAGATTCGGGTTATGCAATATTTTTTTAACACAATGGTTTAATGTTATATGTATTAGCTTAAGTTTAGCAAAGAGATGTGACTTCGCTACTGATTAAGGATATGCTTATACTATATGGTTCATCAGATCAATCAAAGATTGATTCTCTCTTTGCATTCTTAAATTACGTGGTATCTAAATTAAACTTTGCGCTAAATAAAAAAAACAAGATAACAACTAACATTATACTTGTATAAAAAGACTCGGCGCGGTGAACTTCGTTCACCGCGCCGAGCTGATATTGTCAAACTAAAAAACTATTTCTTTTCAGTTTCTATTTCTTTTTTCTCTGCAGTTTTTTCAGCAGCTTTTGCTTTATCTCCAAAACGAGCTTCAGTAAATTCTCTTGAAACTGCTGCTTTTTCGAATTTCAATTTTCCGGATAGTGTTTCAATAACAAATCCGTCATCCTGAACCTGAGCAATTCTTCCGTGAAGTCCTGAAGTAAGAACCACTCTGGTTCCAACTTTTAAAGTTTCCTGAAAGTTTTTCTCCTGCTTCTGCTTTCTCATCTGTGGTCTTATCATCAGAAAATAAAACCCGACAAACATTACCCCCATCATAATCAGCATCATTGATGAAGATCCCTGTGGTTGTGCCTGTAAAAAGATTGTCAACATATTTTTAAATTACGGTTGAATGTTCGCTGTGAACGTTAATTTGATAGGAGCCTTATCTACGTTTGCAAATACGTCAGCATACTTCTGAACGTTTCCGTCAAAGTTTGAAGAGTCGAAATGCAAAGTGATGTTTCCTTTTTTACCTGGAAGGATTGGATCTTTTGTAAAATCAGGAGCTGTACATCCGCATCCGGGTTTTACTTCAGAAATCACCAAAGGATTTTTCCCTGTATTGGTAATTTCATAGATGTGCTGTACTTTCTCTCCTTTTTTGATGTTTCCAAAATCAAAGTTACTTTCAGATAATGCTACTGATGTTAACGGCTGGTTAGAAACCGGAGCAGCTGCAGCTGTCTCAGCGGAAACCGGAGCAGCAGTGTTCTCAGGGGCTAAATTGGTTGCACCTGCTGTAGAATCTGTAATATTAGCAGCTTCAGCACCTGTAGCAGCTTGCTGATTTTCTTTTTTACAAGAAACCAAACCAAAGCCTATAATAGACAAAGCGATAATTGATAACGTCTTTTTCATGTTAAATTCTATTTTGATCTTTACAATATTTATCCAAAATTCCGTTAATGAAGATATTGGAACGGTCGGTTGCAAATACTTTTGCAATTTCAATATATTCATTGATAATAACTCTTGAAGGCGTAAAAGGAAATTTATCCAGTTCCGAGATAGCAGTCGACAAAATAACTTTATCCATTAGAGAAACTCTTTCCAGATCCCAGTTTTCCAGTCTTTCACCCAATTTTTTCTCATTGTCTTCCCAACCGTTAAGGGTATCTTTAAGAAGTTTTGCTGCGAAAGTTTTATCCTCTTCATCTTTAATCATTTTAATTAAAGTTCTGCTTTCTTCATCTTCTTTCAGGAATCCGATTGTTTTTTGTACCATTGAATTCGCAATATGGATATCATCATACCATGAAAGCTCCTTATCACTCAGATAATCCTGAAAATCATCATTTTCAGCAATATATCTTAAGAACAGCTTTCCGATAAATTTCTGATCATCTTCAAAAGAGTATCCATCTTCCTTCATGAAGTCCTGATAACGTTTTCCTCCTGTAATTCTCTGGAAAGTTTTTACCAGTAAATCATCATGCAGATCCCATTTCAGCTGTTTGTGCTGACCTGTAAAAAATAATCTTTCAGGGTTTTCTTCAAGCTTAATCAGTACCTGGTTATTGATGAATTTTTGGTTAGGATTAATATCAGCATCGGTTTTGATATATTTATTCTTTCCGATTTCAATCTGGGTCTCTGCCAATTCTTTCAGAGCTACCAAAAAATTAAGCTGATAGATATAGAGATTATAGATTTTCTCTATTCCTGAGAACATGTTTTTCTCTAAAACATCAAATTTTACAGGATTCTGATAGTATGAATACACTGTTTGTACTACTTTTTCACGGATTTGTCGTCTTCCTAACATTCAAAGAGCTTTTTATGGGTGCAAAGATACGAAATTTAAAATTGATGAAATTCGTAGTCTGTCTACATTTTTGTAAATTTGTAAAACTTTATGAAAGCGTTAAAAACCTTAAACCCTTACTTTTGGAAGCACAAAATATTATTGTTTTGGGGGTTGTTATTTATCATTGCCAGTAATTTCTTCAATATCTATAAAGTTCAGTTTGTAGGAAAGTCTGTGGATGAACTTACAAAAAGTGGAAATCTGGGTTTCAATAAGCAGGTTTTGATTTATGTTGCTATTATTGTGGGATGCTCACTTTTAACAGGATTTTTTACTTTTATGATGAGGCAGACCATTATTGTTGCCTCCAGAAGAATTGAATATGAACTGAAAAATAAAATTTACAGACATTACCAGGAGCTGTCTCTGACGGATTATAAACAGACAACCATTGGTGATCTGATGAACAGGTTAAGTGAAGACGTTGTTGCTGTCAGAATGTATCTGGGACCGGGTGTAATGTATGTCGTGAATTTAGTAATCCTTCTTCTGATCACCAGTATTTACATGGTGAAAACAGATGCTTCCATGACTTTATGGACCTTGCTTCCTCTTCCTATTTTATCCTATATTATATTTAAGGTAAGCTCAATTATCAATCAGAAGTCGAAGATTATGCAGAAAAGTCAGTCTGCGATCTCCACTTTTGTACAGGACAGTTTTTCAGGAATCCGGGTTGTAAAGTTTTTTGCCAAAGAAAACTACATTAAGAAGAATTACGGAATAAAAGTAACTGATTATCAAGACAAAGCATTAGATCTGGCAAAAACCGAAGCGTATTTCTTTACTATTATCTTATTTGTAATCGGATTATTGAACGTTGCCGTTATCCTTATCGGGGGGCAGAAATATATTGCAGGACAATTAAGCGTCGGTAAAATTGCAGATTTCTTTATGTATATCAATATCCTGATCTGGCCGTTCTCAATGGTAGGCTGGGTAACTTCTGTAAATCAGAGAGCGGAGGCTTCAATGCAGAGAATTAATGAATTTCTAGATAAAAAATCTGAAGTTATCAATACCAATTTTGAGAATTATCCTATTAAAGGTGATATTGAATTTAGAAATGTTTCTTATGTTTATCCTAATACAGGAATCAGGGCATTAGACAACTTAAGCTTTAAAATTGGTGCCGGAGAATCACTTGCGATCATGGGTAAAACAGGAAGCGGAAAATCTACAATTGCTCTTTTGCTCTGCAGGCTTATTGATCCTACCGAAGGAGAAATCCTGATTGACGGTAAAAATCTGAAGGATCATAATCTGGCCAATTACAGAAATTTCATAGGTTACATTCCCCAGGAAAGTTATTTATTCTCAGATTCCATTGAAAACAATATAGGGTTTGCCATAGATAATCCTTCCCATGAAAAAGTAGTGGAATATGCTAAAATTGCTGATGTCGACAAAAATATCATTGGATTTAAAGAACAGTATAAAACGCTTGTAGGTGAGCGCGGTGTAATGCTTTCGGGAGGTCAGAAACAAAGAATATGTATTGCAAGAGCTTTAATTAAGGATCCAAATATCATTATTTTTGATGATTCTTTGTCTGCTTTGGATACGGAAACCGAGCAGAATATCCTTGAAAATATTGACAGGAAAATCAGCAATGCTACATCCATAATTATCACACACAGAGAGTCTAGCGCTCAGAGAGCAGATAAAATCATCAACCTTACCGAAATTGCCAATTCTGTAACCGCTTAGCTGTTTCGTTCTCAATTGTTAAATAAATCATAAAAAAAATTTTGTGATTAAAAGAATTCTTTTATATTTGTTCTTAACAAGATTAAAAAATATCTAACAATGAGTGAATACAAGGAACGCCATGAAAATGAAATTTTCACGAAGGTGTTAAAAGCAGGAAGAAGAACTTATTTCTTTGATGTGCGCGAGACGAAAGCAGGAGATTATTATCTTACGATTACTGAAAGTAAAAAGAATTTCGGGGAGAATGGGGAAGCTACATTCGAGAAACACAAAATTTATCTTTATAAAGAAGATTTTAAAAGTTTTCAGGAGATGTTTAATGAATCCACAGATTTCATCATTAACGAAAAGGGTGAGGATGTAATATCAGAAAAACATGACAAAGACTTCAAAAGCAAATCATTCACAATTGATTCTGACGACGAGGTTTAAAAAAGAATATCTAAAAACACAAGCATCTGAAAAAGATGCTTTTTTTATGCCCAAACTGAAGATTTAAAATCATTAAATCCTTCCGGAATTCACGGATTAATAGCACCAGACTTAAATGGTTCAGGAAATTCTAAAATAAATTTAAACTGGCTGATGGTTTAAGAATAAGAAAATTGATTTTAAAATAGTATAAAATAAAAAAGTACACTTTTAAAAAGTGTACTTTTCTTGGGTGAATGATGGGTCTCGAACCCACGACCTTCGGAACCACAATCCGACGCTCTAACCAACTGAGCTACAATCACCGTTTTGTGAGTGCAAATATAGGAAAGATTTTTTAATTACCAAACAATTCCGTCAAAATTTTTCATCGCAATCAACTTCTCAGACGTAAATCCCTCAGCATAAGTCACTCCCGATAATCGTCCTAAATCCTGTGCGCGATAAGTTAGGCTTTCAAAAAAATCTTTTGTTGCAATCGGAGTAACAGGTTCATTGGAAGTAGGATCATAGAACTGGGTTTTGAAAGCCATACAGGCTGCAATCTTTTTATCCAGATGTTCTGATATGTCGATAACAAATTCAGGCTTGATATCTTTCCACTGTATATAATGAAAAATTTGCTTTGGCCTCCACACTTCCTGATTTTCGCCTTCCAAAACAGTTACAATCTTTCTCAACCCGGACAAAAAGCACGCATCTGACACTAATTTCGCTCCTTTTGCATGATCCGGATGTCTATCATCAATTGCATTGGCTAAAACGATTTCTGGTTGGTATTTGCGGATCATTTTTACGATCTCCATCTGATATTCTTCAGAATTCACCAAAAACCCATCCTTCATTCCTAAGTTTTCCCTGGCAGAAACACCAAGGATCTTTGCGGAGTCAGCAGCTTCCAGTTTTCTGGTTTCATCAGTTCCTCTTGTTCCGAGTTCTCCTTTTGTAAGGTCTACAATGACACATGTTTTACCTTCCGAAATCATTTTGGCAATAGTTCCGCCGCATCCCAGCTCTACATCATCAGGATGTGCCCCAAAAGCAAGTATATCTGTTTTCATATTTTCAAAGATAAGACTTAAAATAAAAACTTCCCAAACATTACGAATGGGAAGTTTTAATATCTATAATTTAAATTTTAAATTACTTATTGAGTTCTGCATTTAATTTTACAGCATCCTGATAAGTAGGATCAAGCTGTAAGGATTTAGCTACATAATCTTTAGCCTTAGCAGCATCCGTATCTTTATTCATATAAGCTACCGCGAAGTAAGCATATGCTAAAGTCTGTTTGTTAGCTTCCTGATCAGCCGGTTTTACTGTGCTGATGAATTTTTCATAAGCTAATTTTGCAGCATCATTATTTCCTGCCTGCTGGTAAGAATAACCCTGGCTGTAGTATGCCGGAGCCCAATCCGGAAGAAGTGCACTCATTTTCTGCCAAGTAAGAATAGCTCCGTTCCAGTTTTTAACATCCTGGTAAGCTGTAGCCAGCTTAAATAATGAATCTGAATCTTCTTTATTGGCAGCTACTTTCTTCTTCAATGCTTCAATCTCAGGGTTAGTAGGTCCTTTTTCTGCTTCAGCCTGAGAAGCTCCTCCTCCTGCAATATTGGCAAGCTCTACATCCCACTTCATTGTTTCATCTTTAGCCGCTTTAGCGATAGCAATTTTCTGCTGTGCTTCTGTATTTAAAGCTGATTTTTTAGCAGCGTCAGTTTCAGTTTTAGCTAATCCAGCTGCGATAAGTCCCTGAAGACCCTGGTCAGCCGGCTGTATTCTTGTTTTTTCAGCCTGAGATACGAAAGTATCCATGTTCTGTTTTGCATCTGCATAGTTTCCATCTGCATAAGACTGATAAGCTCTCAATTTGAATTTGATAGGGTCATCAATTTTATCAAAGATCTTATCTAGCACTGTTTTAGAGTTTGCATAATCTTCATTAGTGAAGTATAATTTAGCAATTTCTAATTGAGTATATGGATCCTCATCAGCATATTTTGTATAGTTGATAAGATCTTGTGTTGCTTTTGCATTCTGCTGGTATCTGATATCATAAGAAGCTAAAGCCTTGTACGCAGGTGCATAAGTTGCATCTACACCAATTGCTTTATCAATGCTTTGTTTAGCTTGCTGCCATTGTTGTGCTGCCATCCATAAAGTAGCCATTCTTGTATAAACAGATGCCTTATTTTTAGCTAAAGGAAGTGCTTTATCATAAGCTGACATAGCATCACCAGGAACTCTTTTTAGTCTGTAAGCATCTCCAAGTGTATAGTAATAATGGGCAGGAACTCCTTTTTTCTCAGCTTTTTCAACAGCTTTAGTCAGGAACTGAATAGCAAGATCAGGAGCACTGTTTTTTTCAAATAATGTTAAAGCTTCCGCAGCTCTGAATAATACTTCAGCATCTTTTTCTTTGGAATCAGCAACAATTTTCTGAATTTCAGCAACTGCACTTTTATCTCCTTTACCTAATTTTACTGTAGCCAATCCTATTTTGTTAAGATAGCTTTTGTTATCAGCAGCTAAACCTTTGTTAAAGCTTTCTGTAGCTTTAGCATAATCAGGCTCGCCTTGCTTCAGGTAAGTATTTCCTAAATAGAAGTAATTTTCTGCTGTAGGTGCTTTGGTAACCATATCCGTAAAATTGGTCTTAGCCTGTGCAAATTTATCACTGTCTATACTGTTGATACCATCCTGCAGTGTTTGTGCAGTAGCTAAACCGGAAAAGAATACCACGGCTGCCCCAAAAGCAATTTTCTTTACATTCATAATCATTATATCTTTCATTTTATATTTTTCTAATATTTGAGTTATATGCTCCACAATTTTTGGACCAAAATAATATTTTTATAAAGGGTGTAATATTTTTTTAATATTTTTTAACGCATCTGCACTTCTCTCTTATATACATTATACGGTTGCAGGCCTTCTTTTTGTACAATCATCTGGCCTAACTGCGTACATGAATATCTTATAAATCCATTCGCTATATTAAAGTTACCTTCATTCGTTAAAAAGTAAAGAACACGGGTAAAAGGATAGGTCATCTCACGTAAATTTTCGCTATCAACAGTATATAATTCTCCATTATTTTCCACCGGAAGAACTTTTACCATATCTCTCAGTCTTTCAGAAGTCTTATCATAAGGACGGCTGAATGTATTCAGACCGATAACCCCAATTTTATCTGGGTATTTCCCCAATTCTTCTATGATATTCTGATTACCTGGAATAATAGAGAATTTAAGATCTTTTGGCTGTTTCTTCAGTTTCTGTGCAACAAAATTCAGATTGCTTGAATTGGTCCCGTCAAAAATAAAATTCTTGGCATCAGATTCCAATCCTTTATTGATTTCATCCATTGAAATACTTTGTTTCGGGGAATCTTTCGGTACTACAAATACTACAGCATCTGCAGCAAATTTAGCAGGGAGAAATTTCAGATCTACCTGTTCTTCATAAGCTTTCTTCTCTTCAGGGGTGAGATCTCTTGACATTACTGTTATCCTTGCCTTATCTTTCAATAAATCAAGGAAGGCTAAATCTTCTTTTTGAGTCACTACCTTGATATGGGTTTCCGGATAGTTGATCATATATCCGTCTGCCAATGCTTCAGTAACGCTTTTAAAAGATTCATCGGTGAGTATGGTAAGGTCTCCTTTATGATAAGATGGAGATTTATCTTCTTTTTTGCAGCTTAGAGCAATGATGCCCATTATGGAAAGCAGCCCAATTTTTAAACTATTTCTCATTTCCTGAATCTTTAATTCTTGAAACTGCTCTATAGATTCTAAATATTCCATAAAGAATAAGCACCGCACCCATTGCATAGGCAATAGCGGGCTCCAAAACCGTAAAGAAAAATTTGTAGATAATAACTACAACTCCCAATACGATATAAAAAAGTCCTGTAACTAAGGATAACCAATTGAACATCATGTAACAAAAATACCAAAAAAAATAAAAAAGAGAAGCATATGCTTCTCTTTTTTATTTATAAGTTGAATAAATAAGTCTTATTCAAAGTTCATAGTAAATGGTACGCTATAGTAAGATCTTACGCTCTCCCCGTTTCTTTTCGCAGGAGTCCATTTTTTAAGTTTCTTAACTACACGAATTGCTTCATTGTTGAAGTCGCCATTTGGAGATTTCTCTTCAATAGTAACTGCTGAAACAGTTCCGTCTCTTTCTACAACGAACTTAAGTTTAGCTTTAAGAGTACCTTCACCTCCTTCCATTAAAGAAGTATCAAAGTTTTCCCCAAGGAACTTTCTTAATGCTCCCATACCTCCAGGATATTCTGCAGACTGGTCTACATCTTTGTAGATCTCATTAGGGTTGTTTGTTTTTACTTCTACAGTGGTAGCTTTAGTACCTGTAGATGGCGGTGGTGGAGGTGGTGTATAAGCCGGAGCTTTTACCCCTTCCTGATTGTTCAAACCAGTCGTCGTTTCTAACTGCTTAGAAATTGGTGGCGGTGGAGTTTCAATCTTCGGAGCTTTTACAGGCTCAGGAACCACGTTCTGGATTACCTCAATTTTTTCCTCTTCTTTTGGAGGAGGTGGTGGAGGTGGTTCTTCTTCTTTTGGTTGCTCAATGATCGGGTCTTCTTCAATAATGTTTACCAAATCTGCCTTCACTTCTTGTTTAGGAGGTTCAGTAAGTCTCTTAATGGTAAGATAAATAAAAGGAGACAAAGCCGCAACCAGGAATAATGCCGTTCCAACAATAAAAGATTTTGTCAGAAGTCTTGGATACTGATGTCTCAGATCATAGGCACCATATTCCTTGTTTCTATTTTCAAATACAATCTCGTCTAAAGTAAGATTCTGATTGTATACATTTTCATCTGCCATAGATATACAATTTTATGGTTAAATTACTTTGTAGCTGGTGCAGCCGCAGCTCCATTATTCCCAACTTTTCTGTCATAGATGGTTTTCTCCCAAGGCTTCACATCGGTTACCCCGTACTGCTCGCTTTTGGTAATGGCCATTTCATCAAGAATATCTACAAAGTTTTTATATACAGCATCGTCAGTCGGCTTGATAATAACAGTAAATTTTGTTTTGTCAGCTGCGCCTGCTCTTGCCTTCTCAATTATTTTTCTAATTCCTTCTCTATCGTAAGTTGTTTCATTAAGATTCTGATCAGTTAAAGATGTAGGATCCTGCTGATGCCAAAATATCTTATTGTCTTTACCCAATAATAAAGAAATTGAGTTAGAAAGTTTAATTTCTGTTGGAGGTGGTTTCGGCTGATCCTTTTTAGGTTTTGCCGGAAGTCCCAAATCCATTACATTCGGTTTACTGAATGTGGTTGTGAACATAAAGAAGGTAATCAATAGAAAACCCAAGTCCACCATCGGAGTCATATCTACTCTGGTATTCTGCTTCTTGGAACGGACCTTGCCGCCCTTGCCGCCTTTTTCCTGTACTTGTACTTCTGCCATTTCTAAATGATATTATTATGGTTTACCTTCTTGTGATGTAATCAACCAGAATTTAAGAAAATCAATATCTCTTAAACCTTCAAATAGGCTTTTAACTTTTGGATACTGAGTGGTAACGTCTCCTTTGATTGCTAATTTGTAATCAGGATTTACGCTCAAACTCTGCTGTACCCAGTCTACTAACTGCTTATTTGTACTATCCATAGGAATCCCTGTAGGACTCTTGAAACTTTTCTGATCCTCATCTGACATATCGAGATAGCCTTTCAGTTGGCTCATAGGAACCCCAATCGCTTGTACTTTCTGAAATGCCGCTTTTTGCTGGTTGCTAAAAGTCATATTATACTTTTGCCCCATTTTGTCTAAAAGCTGTAATCTCTCTGATGCATTGTCTACCGGCTGGAAATAGAATTTTCCATCCGGAGTAGCGTTGATTGTCATCAAACTTGCATCAGGAAGTAACTTCTCTGATATTGAAGATGGCGGTTTAATCTGCTCCACGTCAGGTTTTTTAAACTGAGTGGTCAAGATAAAGAATGTAAGTAGTAGGAAGGCAACGTCACACATTGCCGTCATATCCGTCACTACACCATGTCTTTTAGGTTTGACTCTCGCCATTGTTTTGAATTATTTTTAATTAAACTTCTTTTATTGGAATGCAAATTCCTTGCTACAAATTCTTAGTTGAATTCAGCGAAAGACTGCTGGATGCTCATAGCGATCTCGTCGATCTTATAAGTTAATCCGTCAATTTTAGATGTAAAGAAGTTATAAAGGATAATCGCGATAGCTGAAGTACCAATACCTAATGCCGTGTTGATCAAGGCTTCAGAGATACCTGTAGAAAGTGCAGCAGCATCCGGAGTACCACCACCTGAACCTAATGCGAAGAATGCTTTGATCATCCCGATTACAGTTCCTAAAAGCGCGATTAGTGTTGCTACAGTACCTAAAGTAGAAAGAATCATCATGTTCTTTTCAAGCATTGGCATCTCAAGAGTTGTAGCTTCTTCGATAGCTTTGTTAAGAGCTACCATTTTTTGCTCTTTATTTAAAGTAGTATCGTGAGAAAGTGCTTTGTAAGTAGTAAGACCTTCTTTCACTACGTTACCTACAGATCCTTGTTGTCTGTCACACTCTTCTAAAGCTTCATCAATTTTGTTTTGATTCAATAAGCTTCTTACTTGTACTACGAAGTTGTCTAAGTTTCCTTTTCCAGCAGCTTTGCCAAGAACGAAATATCTTTCAAAAGAGAAAACGATTACAGTGATCATGAAAGTAATCAAGATTGGTACGATAACCCCTCCTTTGTAGATAATACCTAAAAACGATTCTGGATGAATGTCTTTTCCTTCAACACTTGAGAAAGCTACAGATCCACTACCTAGTTTTTCTGCATCTTTAAAGTTTCCTGGATTCCCAAGAACAAATAAATAAATACAAACTCCTATAACGAATAAAATAGGAATAATAACAGCCGGGTTTAAACCTCCTGCTTTTCTAGCAACTACTTGCTCATCATTTTTTGAAACATTCATTTCCATATTTAACTAAATTATATTGTTTTAAAATTTTACAAGGTGTAAATTAAAGGCAAAATTAATTAAAATGCAAGAGTCTTAAATAAACATTTTGCATTTTTCTGATAAAGAAATTTTAATACGATTTCGATATAATAATTATTTTTAAATATTTTATTTATTTTCCCCAAATTTAACATTTGAGTTAGAAATTTAAAAAAATAAGACCCCCATTTTTTTTAATTTCCCAATGTTAACTTTTTTTTAAATTACGATATTCACAATACGGTGATGCACTACGATGATTTTTTTAGGCATTTTACCTTCTAAAACCGACTGTATTTTTTCATCTGAAATCACCAAATCTTCCACTTCTTTAGCTGATAACTGCGCAGAAAGCGAAATTTTGAACTTCATTTTACCGTTTACACTTACCGGATACTCAATTTCATCTTCTACAAGGTATTCCTCATTTAATACAGGGAATTTCTCAAATTCGACAGATTCCTTATTTCCTAATAGGCTCCAAAGCTCTTCACAGATGTGTGGTGCATACGGAGAGATGATAACGGCTAAGGGTTCTAAAATATTGCGTTTGTTGCATTTTATTTTCTGAAGCTCGTTAACAGCAATCATAAATGAAGATACAGAGGTATTGAATGAGAAGTTCTCAATATCATAAACAACCTTCTTTATTAAGGTATGTAAAACTTTGTATTCCGCTTTTGTAGGCTCTTCATCGGAAATCTCAAAAGCATCTCCGTTGAAGTACAGATTCCAGAATTTTTTAAGGAAACCATATACTCCGCTTAATCCCTGTGTATTCCAAGGTTTGGATTGCTCCAAAGGTCCTAAGAACATTTCATAAAGTCTTAATCCGTCTGCTCCATATTCTTCACAGATATCATCAGGATTTACAACATTGTATTTAGATTTGGACATTTTTTCTACTTCACGGTCTGTAATGTATTTTCCGTCTTCCAGAATAAATTCCGCATCAGCATAATCCGGTCTCCATGTTTTGAAGGTTTCCGTATCCAGTTCATCAGATGTTCCTTTTAATAAGGATACGTCAACGTGAATCTTCTGAGTCTGATAATTACCTGACAGATTTTTGGAAACATATTGGTTGGTTCCGTCAATTCTGTATACAAATGCGCTCATCCCCAAAATCATTCCCTGATTAATCAGTTTCTGGAAAGGTTCATTATTATTAATATATCCTCTGTCTTTTAGGAACATGTTCCAGAAGCGGGAATACAATAAGTGACCGGTTGCATGTTCGCTACCTCCTATATACAGGTCTACCTGTCCCCAATAATCTGCAAGTTCTTTTTTCACAAAAACCTCCTGATCATTCGGATCCATATATCTGAGGAAATACCATGAGCTTCCTGCCCAACCCGGCATTGTGGATAATTCTAACGGGAATACTGTTTTATCATCAATCAGATCTGTAGAAACAACTTTCTGGTTGGCTTCATCCCATGCAAATACTTTAGCATTTCCTAATGGCGGATCTCCGTCTTCAGTCGGTAAATATTTTTCAACCTCAGGAAGTTCTAATGGTAAAGCTGAAACCGGAAGCGTGTAAGGCATTTCTTCCTTATAATATATAGGAACAGGCTCGCCCCAATAACGCTGTCTTGAGAAAATGGCATCACGCTGTCTGTAATTTGTAGTTCCGTGGCCAATTCCTTTGTTTTCTATTTCAGAAATTATTTTTGATTTGGCATCATTATAATGTAATCCGTTTAAGAAATCAGAGTTGACACAAACTGAATCCTTAGAATCAAAAGATTTTTCCTGAACATCTTCATCAGTCTCAACAACCTTTTTAATAGTAAGATTGAATTTCTTTGCAAATCTGTGATCTCGTTCATCGTGTGCAGGAACGGCCATTACTGCACCAGTTCCATACCCCATCAATACATAATCTGAAATATAAACAGGCATTTTCTCTCCGCTGAAAGGATTGATCGCATAACTTCCTGTAAAGGCACCGCTCACGTTTTTCACGTCAGACATCCTGTCTCTCTCTGTTTTTTTGGAAGTTTCTTCTATATAGGAATCTACTTCTGCTTTCTGAGCTTCTGTAGTAATAGTATCCACTAAAGGATTTTCGGGAGCCAGTACCATAAATGTTGCTCCGAAAATAGTGTCAGGTCTTGTAGTAAAAACTTCAATAATCTCACTGTGATTCTCAACCTGAAACTGAACCTGCGCTCCCTGGGATTTTCCGATCCAGTATTCCTGGGCATCTTTAAGAGGCTGTGGCCAATCCAATGTATTAAGGCCCTGTAATAATCTTTCGGAGTAAGCAGAAATTCTCATGCTCCACTGCATCATTTTCTTTTGGAATACAGGGAATCCTCCTCTTTCGGATTTTCCGTCTTTCACCTCATCATTAGCCAATACGGTTCCCAAAGCAGGACACCAGTTTACAGTGGTCTCTGCTCTGTAAGCCAGACGGTAATTTAATAAGACATCTTCCTTATCAAGGTCTGAAGAATTTTTCCATTCTTCTGCCGTAAAGTTTAATTCGTCATTCTGGTTGGCACTTAATCCTTCAGTTCCCTTTTCTTCAAAGTGCTGAATTAAGGTATCGATAGATTCTGCTTTATCCGTATTTTTATTATACCATGAATGGTACAGCTCGATAAAGATCCATTGTGTCCATTTATAATAAGAGGCATCTGAAGTTCTTACTTCCCTGCTCCAGTCGAATGAAAAACCGATCTTTTTCAACTGCTCTTCATATCTGTTGATATTCTCTTCAGTTGTGATTGCCGGATGCTGCCCTGTCTGGATAGCATATTGTTCAGCAGGAAGGCCGAAACTGTCGTACCCTACCGGATGGAGAACATTGAAACCCTGATGTCTTTTATATCTCGCATAAATATCTGATGCAATATATCCCAGCGGGTGCCCCACGTGAAGCCCTGCCCCGGATGGATACGGAAACATATCGAGAACATAAAATTTAGGTTTATCTGTGTTGTTAGAGGTTTTGTAGGTCTGATTTTCCTCCCAGTACTTCTGCCACTTTTTTTCTATCTGCTGATGATCGTAAAACACTTTATTATAGATATTAGATGTTAGATATTAGATGTTAGTTTTTTGTCAGCTTCCATTCTAATTTTCACAAAAATAATGATTTTAAAAGAAATGGAAATTTTAATTTTTGATTAATTCACTATTACCATTAACAAAAAAATCCCATCCTGAGATGAGATCTATGTTTGGATATGAAATGTATATTTTACTGAGGTATTCTCCTCATCGTAAACGTTCTTGTTTTATATACCGTCGGATCCTGAGTCTCTTCTCTTATGGCAAGGTTCAAGGTAGTTTCATCGAGGGTGATTATTTTCCCGTTGGCCGGTTCCACAGTTCCCTGGTATTTGATCACTATTGTTTTTGCACTTCTATCATATGTGTAGGTAAAATTCTGATCAGATAGGATAGTACATTGCGGTGTTGTTCCGATCTCTCCATTTTTGGTTAATTTCCCTGTAGCGTCAGAGGTAAATCTCCATCTGCTCTCTTTCTCACAGTCGGTATACGTAATAAGGTCTGAAACAGGCTCTTCACCAGTTTCTACTGTAGTAACCACTTCTTTCAGCGGCTGCCAAACCCCTACAAGAGGATACTCCATCTCCTTATCATCATCATTACACCCTGTAGCTACAAATAATGATAAACCTGCAAATAGTAATGCTAATTTCTTCATAAATAAAATTTTCAAGCGCTAAAATTATAATTTTTTTGATTTATATCACCATTTTTTGTGAAAAATAATTTCGATAAAGTATATTTCTGAAAATTTTAGAACATTAATGCTTAAAACAGGCATTATTTAACAAAATATTGAATCCCGGCTTTCTCTATTATTTATTAAAAAAACTATTTTTGCAGAAAGAAAACAAAAATGCAGAGTATAACGAAAAATAATTTTGACTTCATACGTGTTCTCCTTGCTTTCATTGTCTTTGTAGGACATTTGGGAGCGTTAAGCGACTCAGACCAGCTTTACTTTTTAACCAACAGTCCCGTAGAAGTTGCCGTTTTTTCGTTTTTCATCGTCAGCGGATTCCTTATTGCAAGAAGCTACGAAAGATCTTCCAGCCTGAAAAGCTATGCAAAAAAAAGATTCAACAGAATTGTTCCTGCCTATTTATTGGTCGTATTTCTCTGCACTACCCTTCTGAGTCTGGTAAGCACCCTGTCTTTTTCAGATTATTTTGGGAATATACAGGTTTATAAATATCTTTTCTGGAATTCTATTTTCATGAATTTCATGGCACCTTCCCTTCCCGGAGTATTTGGTAATGAGGCTGTAAACGGAGCTCTCTGGACCCTTAAGATTGAAATGTGCTTTTACTTTGTTGTTCCCCTGATCTTTTTATTATTTGGGAAAAATAACAAATACAGAAATATCAGCCTGATTGTACTGTATTTTCTTTCTCTGGTATTTCTTAATTATTTCGAAATGGCCGGAAAAATTTCTGTTTCCAAACAGCTCCCCGGCTCACTGTGCTATTTTATAGGCGGAATGCTTGGCTATTTTCATTTTGATAAGTTTATTAAATATAAAAATATCCTTTTCATCATTGCAATTATTACAGTTTGGATAGACCTCGTCTTACATATCAAGCTGTTCTCGCCAATTATGATCAGTATTATCGTGCTGTACATTGCCTATTCATTTAAATTCCTGAATAATTTCGGGAAATACGGGGATTTCACTTATGGCATTTATATATTCCATTTCCCTATTATCAGGGTATTTGCTACGCTCGGACTATTTGCAAATTTCAATCCTTTCTTTATGAGCTTTGTATGTATGCTGGTGGTTATCACAGTAGGTATTGCATCGTGGCATCTGTATGAGAAAAAATTTTTATAATTTTACCCCAGTTAAAACACAAATGAAAGACCTCGTCTCCATCATCACTCCCTGCTACAATTCTGCTGAATTCATCGAAGAAACGATACAGTCTGTTTTAAACCAAACCTATGAAAACTGGGAATGGCTTATCACCGATGACCTGTCCAAAGATAATACGGTAGAAATTATACGAAAATATAATGACCCAAGGATAAAATTACAGGTTCTAGAGAAAAACGGCGGTGCCGGAAATGCGCGGAATAATAGCCTGGAAAGAGCTACAGGTCGATATATTGCCTTTCTGGATTCTGATGATTTCTGGTATCCTGAATATCTGGAAACCATGACAGATTATATGCAGGAGAATAATGCAGAACTGGTCTACTGTAATTATTCAAGATGTAATGAACAGCTGCAGCCTGTCTTAAAGGATTTTCTGGCGGATAAGGTGGTAACTTTCTCCAATCTTCTTAAAACCTGCAGACTGGCACCGGTTTCCACAATGTACGATACCAAAAGGGTTGGGAAATTTTTATTCCCGATAAAAAGCAAACGTGAAGATCACGTAATGTGGCTGAATCTTTTAAAGGTAATCCCTGAAGGAATGCCTATCAATAAGACACTGGCGAAATACAGGATGCGCGAAAACAGTGTTTCCAGAAAGAAAAAGAACATTATCAAGGATCAGTATCTGGTATACAAAGACTTCATGGGATTTTCTACAGTAAAATCTTTTTATTATACTGCCAATTGGGCTATTAACGGATTTCTGAAGTATTCTAAAATTTTCAATTAATGGAGTATTCAAAGGAGTTCAAGGCTGCATTGAGTGCTTTTTCCAGTGTAGAAAAAGACCGTCTTATTTTCAGATTACTGAAAAAGGATAAACTTTTGTCTAAAAAACTTTATTTTGAACTGATTGATCAGGAAACCACGGATGATAAAAGAAATGCAATGGAAGAACATGTTGCAGAACAGGTTCTCCTTGCCTCAAAATATGTTGGAAATGCCAAATATTTCCTGAGCACTATCCGGAAGCTAAGCGCCGAAATAACGGAGCACATCAAAATAACAACAGATAAATTCGGGGAGGTTTCGCTGAATCTTTTGCTGGTCAACAGAATTCTGGATTCCAACGGTGATCTCAGCAGACAAAGATTTGACAATGTTTACAAATTGTACATCTATATCATCAATAAAGTATTCAAAGCTCTGGTATTAACTAAAAAACTGGATGAAGATTACTGGATGGAGATTGATGAACTTCTGAGAGAAACCCAAAATAAGATTTCCGAAAATCATTACCTGCAAAAGCTTTGCATTAATAACGGTTTAGATATGAACTGGCTTGAATCCGACAGTATTCCGGAAAACATAGAGCAGATCATGAAAGACACCAAAAGTCAGGGATTTTTAAGATAGAATTTTCTGCAGGATAAGATTCGCGGCATCAGGTTTTTCTTTTATAAATTTTCTGGCATTGCCGGACATTTCCTGCAATTCCTCTTCATTATTAAGAAGAAACAACACAAAATCCGCTGCCGCATATTCTTCTGAAAAAGATTTTCCGCCACCGGCTGCAATAAGATCGTCTGCCTCAGGATTTTTTCTGTAATGGTCTCCAAAGATCACAGGAGTACCAAATGTAGCTGCTTCCAGGATATTATGCAGGCCTGCATCGTGAAAACCGCCACCTACCACTGCCACATCCGCATAGGAATAAAGCTTCGATAATAAACCGATACTGTCTATGATTAAAATCTGATAATCAGAAACGGGAAGTTCTGCTTTATCTATCCGGCTGTACAATAATGCTTCAGGAAAAATATTTTTCAAATGCTCCACCCTTTTCAGATCATGAGGAGCTATAATCAATCTTAAACCGGCATTCATTCTGAAAACTGCAGAGGCAATCTTTTCTTCAGCCTGCCATGAGCTTCCAAACACGACGGACTGATGATTTCCTATAAAATCTGAAATAAATTCAACGTGATTATCTCTTGCCCGGAGCTGTTTTACCCTGTCAAATCTTGTATCTCCCGTCACAGAAGAATTCATAAGCCCGACACTCTTAGCTAATGCAAAAGAAAAAGCAGTCTGATGAAAAAACCAGTCAACGTCTTTTTTAAGCTGCTTTACGAACCACTTTCCATAAGATGTGAAGAAAGCCTGGCTTTCATAAAACAAAGCAGAGATCACATAGATTTTGGCCCCCTGGTTTTTAAGCTCACCCAGAAGATGATACCAATAATCATACTTAACCGTAAAAAACAGTTCTGTATCAAACTGGGAAATAAATTCTTTTACCGTGTTTTTCTTATCAAAGGGCAAATAACAAATTACATCCGCAATATGCTTCTTTTTCACTACATTTTCATAGCCTGAAGGGGAAAAGAAAGTGACAAGGATCTTATAACCCGGAAATTGCTCTTTAAGCTTTTCTAAAACCGGAAGCCCCTGCTCATATTCTCCCAGACTTGCTGCATGCATCCAGATGACTTTATCTGATGGTGAAAACGCTGCTTTTACTTTGCTTAAAGACTGTTTTCTTCCTTCAACTCCTTTTTTAGTTTTATCATTAAACAATGAAAAAACCTTCATTCCAAAAATGAGAAGACTTACAAATATGTTGTATAGGAAAGACATTCTAATTACTTTTCAATTTCAATTCGGTCATTATGGGTAGATGGACTGGAAATAACCAGAAATTCCAATTCTTCATGAGATTCATTGGAAATAAAATGCTCTGATTTGGGCTGAATGGAAATACTTTCTCCTGATTTTACCACAAACTTTTTGTTATTGATGTACAGTACTGCTTCACCTTTTAAAATATAAAAGACCTGTTCTGCTCTTTCATGGAGATGGAGTTTTTCAGCTGTTCCTGCAGGCATTTTTTCCTGTTTTACGGAAAGATTGGCTGAATCGTTTAATATCCAGCTGTCACAGCTGTTTCCCCAAATATAGTGTTCTGAATTTTCTTTAGAATGTATCATTTGAATATCGCTACAAAAATAAAAACAACAATTAAGCTTCCGATCACCGATAAAATAGCAGTGGGTAACGGAACTCTTGGTCTCACTTTTTCATCAAAGGAATACCTGAACATATAATCCTGTCCATTCATAAAGATAAGCATAACCAGCACAAACAGCCATCTTATAAAAATTTCCATAATGAGGAACTGGGCACTCCTGTTCTGATTTGTAATTTCAACAGGGAAATTAACAGATTCAGGATGCCTTAGTGCATATGTAAACAGAAAATAGAAAGCAGTTCCCAGAACCGGCGTTAAAAAAGAATAAGCTTTGTTCCCGAAATTATCTGCTTTTCCGTCAAAATCAAAATGTACAGGAATTCTTTTGGGAAGGGTTTTATAATGTTTCAGGGTAAACCACCAGAAAAAAACGACTAATCCGAAATTAAAAATATCAAAAATTGTAAAAAGAATATTTTCCATTCAGATTCTGTTTAAAGCTAGAGTACGTTTTTAATTACTCTCAGTTTATGGGTGTGCTTATTCATTTCTTTATTAAAAATTCCTGTAGAATCAAGGGTATCTATTCTCACCTTTCCTGAAGCATGAATGATCTTTTGATTATCAAGCATGATTCCTACGTGAATAATTTTACCTTCAGGATTCTCAAAAAAAGCTAAATCACCCGGCTGGCTTTCTTCCACAAAGGTCAAAGGCACACCAACTTCCGCCTGCTGATAAGTATCTCTGGGCAGTTTAATATCATGAATTTTATAGATAAGCTGGGTAAAACCCGAGCAGTCTACTGCAAAAAAGCTCTTGCCCCCCCATAGATAGGGTACATTCAGGAATTCTTTTGCTGCTAAAGCAATACTCTCACGAAGATCATGGCTCCTTCTTGAAGCCACTGCAGGAAACTCTACCTCAGAACCCATTGACAGCAGGGTCTTTCCGTCATTCATCAGCACTGAAGAGAAATCTTCAGTTACTATGGTAACTTTTCTTTTTGCCAATTCCTCGTCTGTTACAGGTTTCAGCTGTTTGGTATCCATCCATCCTTCATATCCGTCATAGTGCATTTTTATTCTGGTCCAGTTTTTATTTACTTCCAGAATATCAGCGCTTTCCCCAAACAATATTTCCGTAACAATTTCCGCTTTGTCAGAATTCTCTGCACGAACCGGTGCTACTGTAACATTACAAATTCCTTTATTCATTCGTTAAGATTAAAAGATTGAATAGTTTAAAGATTAAAAACATTAAAGTCTGTAAAAATTTAATCTTTAACTATTTTAATTACTTCCTCCGAAGGAAGTTTACTCCATCACGCAAAGGTAAAATAAGATTTTCAAAATCGTCGTCTTTTGCGATCAAATCATTCAGTTCTTTAATGATCTGTGTAGATTTCTGTTTAGGATCTTCTTCCAGTACTTTTCCGTACCATAGAACGTTATCAAACATTACCACAGAACCGGATGTTGTCCTGGGTTTGATGAGTCTGAAATATTCGGCATAATTTTCCTTGTCGGCATCTATAAAAACAAGGTCAAAAACCTCATCTGTTTCTCTTAAAAACTCTTTGGCATCCTGAATCTTAAAATCAATCTGTCCGGCATATTCACTTTCTTCAAAATATTTCTTCGGCAGATAAGCAAGATCTTCATTAACGTCCAGTGTTATAATTTTCCCGTCTTTCGCCAGCCCAGCTGTAAGGCAAAGTGTTGCATACCCTGTAAAAGTTCCGATTTCCAGTACATTTTCAGGCTGCATCATCTGGGAAATAATAGTTAATAGCCTTCCCTGCTGATATCCCGATATCATATGTGGCTGTGTGGTTTTCTGATAGGTCTCTCTTCTCAGTTTTTTCAGAATTTCAGGTTCGGAGGAAGCATGCGTTTCCAGATACCTGTCCATTTCAGGATTTTTTTCTTCAAAAAAGCTCATACTGCAATCTTTTTATATTATTCAAAAGTACTTAAATATAAAGAAAAATTATTACTGATCGGCATTTTTCATCTTTTCTCCCGTAAAACCCCTGTTTAAAATACCGTAAAAATACGGATATGTTCACATTGAAGATAATTCTACATTTGCAGAGAACAAGGGGTAAAAACACTAAAGAAAAAAGAAAATGAATGTAGGGGGAAAACTAATTAACACAGAGAATCAGAAGACCGCAGGGCCAAAAGGCAAGGCGGATTCTTCGTCCAAAAAAACTAAAACAGAAATATCTAATTCTTTTCTTCAACGAATTATTTCATTATTGAAAAAAGAAGAATTGATTTGATGAAAAAATAAATCCCGAATAATTTCGGGATTTATTTTTTTGAATATATTTTCAATTATTTTTTAGGAGCAATATCCATTAATTTCATGAATTCATCCAGCTTCGGCATAATGATAATTTCCGTTCTTCTGTTTTCAGCTCTTCCGGAAACGCTCATATTCGTTGCTTTAGGATTGTATTCGGAACGTCCTCCTGCTGTAATTCTTGCCGGATCTACACCAAACTGTGTCTGAAGAACCTTAGCAATCGCCGTACCTCTCAATGCAGAAAGATCCCAGTTGTCTCTTGGCAGATTAGGAGAGCTTAAAGGAGCATTATCCGTATTACCTTCAATCAGTACAGAATACTTATCATAATCATTGATTACTTTAGCCACTTTTCCTAACACTTCCTGAGCGGCAGGCAATACATTGTAATCCCCTGTTTTGTAAAGCATTTTATCTGATAACGAAATCATTACCACTCCTTTCAATACTTTCACCTGTACATCATCATCAGCTACGTTATCAAGAGATCTTTTAAGCTTGTTAGACAATGCCATGTTCAGACTGTCATTTTTAGCATTATTTGAGATCAGCTGTTTGATATATGAATTTGAAGCATTAATTTCTCCAACCAGTTTATCAATATTAGCTGAACTTTTCCCTGTATTGGCAAGACATGCATCCAAAGATGATTTCAAAGCATCATGCTGACTTTTTAAAAGATTATTTTCCCCTGACAATGCAGAATTTTGAGATTTTAAATCCTGAATCTCTCTTTGTCTTTCCCCTATATTTTCAATACACTGCTTATAGTTTGAGCTTAATGCATCGTACTGCTTTTTGCTGACACAAGATGTCAATCCCAACGCCATTGCAGAAATTCCTAAAATTTTAATAATCTTCATATGTAATCATTTTTAGACGAATCAAAGTTAGGGAAATTGAATTGAATTTTATGGATTATCTTTGCATAAAAGAAATCTTCAACATACCTCTTGGAAAAATCTAGTTTTAAAAATCAGCTTGAAAACCTTGTCAGAAATCCGGAAAACCACGGTTATCTTCTGGCGGTAAGCGGCGGTGCCGATTCTATGGTTCTGGCCTCTCTTTTTCAGGATTTGGGGCTTACCTTCCAGGTGGCTCATATCAACTATAAACTTCGGGGTGAGGATTCCGATCTGGATCAGAAAACAGTTCAGGTTTTTTGTGAGAAAAATCATATTCAGTTTCATCTTTATGAAGTTTCAGAAAAGGATAAAAAACCGGAAAATTCCATTCAGCTTTGGGCAAGAGAACTTCGTTATCGTTTTTTCAGAAAAATCCAGGAAGAGGAAAAACTGGAATTTCTTGTTACAGCACATCATTTGAATGACCAGCTGGAAACTTTTATCATCAATCTTTCTAAAGCTTCCGGCATCAACGGGCTAAGTGGAATTCCTGCAGACAGGAATAATACAATCCGACCTCTCTTAAATTTTTCAAAAAAAGAGATTTATGACTATGCTGAGGAAAACGGTATTGATTTCCGGGAAGATCTTTCCAATAAAAAAAATGATTATTTAAGAAACAAAATCAGGAACGAAATAGTTCCCCGACTTTTAGAAACAAATGAGCATTTTCTTGAGAACTTTAAAAAAAGTACTTCTTATCTAAACCAAACTAAAGATTTTATAGAAAAACAGATTGAAGAAATTGAAAATAAGATCACTTTATTTAACTCTGACCATAAAATTCTATCAAAAGGAAAGCTGGGCCTGGAAAGCGCTTTTGTACAGTTTGAAATTTTAAAGAAATACGGATTCGATCGCGAAGAAGAGATTCCTAAAATATTTACTGCAGAAAACGGCAGTTCATTTTTTTCAAAAGATTATCAATTGATGATCGGCCGTGATGAATTAATTTTCATTCATAAAAATGGAAAGAAAGAGAGCAGGAATGAAATTCTATTGATCGAGAATTTTGATTTTGCTGAAAACCAGATCAGTATCAGCCTTGAAAACACAATTGAAAACATTGACGGAATCAATAACAGTTTTGAATGGAATTTTGACGCCTCAAAACTTCAGTTCCCATTACGATTAAGAAAGCTACAGGATGGCGATGAGTTCTATCCATCCGGTTTTTCGGGCAAAAAGAAAGTTTCTAAGTTTTTTAGGGACGAAAAATTATCTATTTTAGCGAGGCCAAAAATTTGGATCCTGTGTGACGACAACAATTCCGTACTTGGGATTATCCCTCTCAGACAGGACAGAAGATATGCAAATGATGAGAAAACGCAAAGTATTCTCAAAATTTTTAATGAAAAGAAAAAATGAAATTTAGAAACTGGTTTTTAGTAGTGCTGCTGTTTTTAGCGGCAGGAATTAATGCACAGATCAAGAATCCCGTAAAATTCAAATTTACAATCAATGATCTGGGGAATAACCAATATGAAGCTGTTTTGAATGCTACTATGGAAAGCGGCTGGCATATTTATTCCAAAGATCTCCCTGAGGATACAGGAATTCCTACCGAATATAAAGTTTCAGGAAAGAATATCGAGCTGATCGGAAAGTTTACTGAGGTTGGTAAAAAGCATGAAGAATTTTCGGAAGCTTTCGGGGGAACGATTGTCTTTTACTCCAATTCCGCCGGTTTCAAACAGAAATTCAAATTAAAAGATCCTGCAAAACCTGCAGATGTGGTTTCTGAGATTACATATCAGACTTGTGACGACAGGGTTTGCCTGGCTCCAAATACTCTAGAATTTAATCAAAAAGTAACTCCAAAAGGAGCTCCGGAGGAAGCTACAGAAGAAAAAACTGAAGTTCCAAAAGATTCAGTAAAAGTGATAGAAACTGTTGTTGCAGATCCTGCAAAAACAGAAGCAACAGTGGCCGAAACTTCAAAACTAGATCCAAAGCAGCTCAAAATAGCAACAATTGATTTCCAGAAGCCTTTGACAGATTGCGGAACTGCTTCAACAAAAGTTGACGAAAACTACTGGACCTATTTATTCTTAGGATTTGTAGGCGGTTTAATTGCCTTGCTGACACCATGCGTTTTCCCTATGATCCCGCTTACGGTTTCTTTTTTTACAAAAGGAAATAAAAATAAAGCAAAGGGTAAAAGAGATGCATTAATCTATGGATTTTTCATTCTTCTGATCTTTGTTCTTTTAAGCCTTCCTTTCCATCTGATTGATGGAATTGCCGGAAATATTTTCAATGAAATTTCTACAAGCGTATGGCTGAATATTGCGTTCTTTATCATATTCATCTTTTTCGCAGGAAGTTTCTTCGGATATTATGATATCACATTACCGAGTTCTATTGCCAATAAGTCTTCAAAAGCAGAGGAAGCAGGCGGAATTATCGGTATTTTCTTCATGGCTTTAACCTTGGTTATTGTTTCTTTCTCATGTACGGGACCTATCCTGGGAAGTCTATTGGGAAGTGCAGTAACAGGATCTACCAACGTTCCTATGCTGCTGACATTTGCTTTGGCAGGATTCGGGTTGGCGTGGGCAATTGTTTTCGGACTGCTGGCTTTATTCCCGCAGGCTTTACAGAGTCTTCCGAAATCAGGAGGATGGATGAATACGGTGAAAGTGGTTCTCGGTTTTGTGGAACTGGCTTTAGCTTTAAAATTCTTATCTAAAGCGGATCTGGTTTCCAAAACTTTCTTATTAAAAAGAGAGCTTTTCATTGCTATATGGATCATCATTGCATTGGGACTGGCGCTTTATTTATTCGGAATTATAAGATTCCCGCACGATGATAAGAAACCGAAAATATCTGTTACAAGAAAAATATTAGGAGCTTTGGGAATAGGTTTTGTGATCTATCTGATTCAGGGATTAATTCCTTCTGACCGTCCAAAATTACAGTTATTAAGTGGAATTCTGCCTCCACTGAATGTAAGCTATTTCCATGATGAAAAGGACGGAATTCTGGGAATGCATCCTGAGCATGATTTCTTTAAAGCCATAGAGATTGCCAAAAAGGAAAACAAACCTATTCTGATTGACTTCACCGGTTATGGCTGTGAAAACTGCCGTAAAATGGAGGAATTCGTATGGAGCGAACCGGATATTCTTCCAATCTTACAGAATGATGTGGTACTGGCATCTTTGTATGTGGATGATAAGGAAGAGCTTCCTGAAGATCAGAAAACAAAGATTGACCTTGGAGACGGACAGGTGAAAAAGGTAAAAACAATCGGAGACAGATGGAGCTTATTCCAGCAGGTGAATTTCAATAATAATTCCCAGCCGCACTATGTTCTGATAACTCCGGACGGAAAAGTGATCAACACGCCTGTATCCGGATATATGCCGAAAGAGGATTTCAAAAAATTCCTAGAATGTGGTGTAAATTATTATAAAACTACAAAGTAAGACTTACTTAACTTAAACATAACAAAAAGCCTTATCAATTTATTTTGATAAGGCTTTTTTATACACTTATTAGAAGAACAACTACACTTACTAATTTATATGAAAACAATTACTTTTTTTTACTAAATTCAGCCGTTATCCATTCAAATACAATTACATATGAAATTCAAATTTACTTTTTTATTTTTCGTTGCCGTGTATCCTTTTCTGTCAGCACAAACTGCTCCTGCTGTAGAATGGCAGAAATCATTGGGAGGAAATTACACCGAACGGGTTCCTGATATTCACCAGACCTCAGACGGAGGATATGTAATGGCAGGCTCTTCTAATTCTATTAATGGAGATGTTACAGGAAATCATGGAAATAGTGATTACTGGATTGTAAAATTAGGCTCCAACGGAAACATTCAGTGGCAAAAATCATTGGGAGGAACAGCATTTGACGAAGCACACTCTGTACGTCAAACTACAGATGGCGGATATATCATAGCTGGTACCACAGAATCCAGCAACGGAGATGTTACAGGATATCACGGAAACGGTGATTACTGGGTCGTTAAGCTGAACGCTTTGGGTATTTTAGAGTGGCAGAAAGCCCTGGGTGGGAGCAATAGTGATATTGCCAGATCGGTACGACAGACTTCTGACGGAGGATACATTGTTGCGGGAACTTCTACTTCCACCAATGGAGATATCAGTTTAAATCACGGAGCCAGCGATTACTGGATAATAAAGCTGACCCCTACCGGAAGTATACAGTGGGAAAAGTCTTTCGGAGGCTATGGCGGCGATGATGCCAATTCAATTGAACAGACAATAGACGGAGGGTATATCGTTGCGGGAACTTCTACTTCCACCAATGGAGACGTTACAGGAAATCACGGAAGTACCGATTACTGGGTTGTAAAACTTAACTCAGCAGGAGATCTTCAATGGCAAAAATCTCTTGGAGGCAGCGATACAGACTTTGGATATTCTATTACACAAACCCCGGACAGTGGATATGTTGTTGCCGGAACCTCATTTTCCGATGATGGAGATGTTACGGGGAATCATGGAAACTTTGATTACTGGATTGTGAAACTGGATACCACAGGTAATCTTCAGTGGCAAAAATCTTATGGCGAAATTTATTATGACTATGCATTTGATATTAAAAACACAAGTGATGGCGGATATATTGTTTCCGGATATTCAGAATCCACCCCCATTAAAGGTTATGGATCTAATGATTACTGGATGATAAAATTATTACCTAATGGAAATATGGAATGGGATAAAAAACTGGGCGGCCCCACAGATGATTATGCAATGGCAGCTCAACAGACCTCAGATGGGGGATATGTCATCAGCGGTTTTTCCAACTCTGTTACAGGACCTCCTACATTAAATTATAATTATTGGGTCGTAAAACTATTAGGAAACAAAGAATTGGGGATAAGCGAAGCTTCAGGTTCCGGTAAGCCTGTATTATACCCCAATCCTGCAAAAGATTTTGTGTATATCAGTTCTTTGCCGGGTGAGACAACAATCAGTATTACCGATATGTCCGGAAGAAAATTATTCTCTGAGAACTATAATGATGCCAAGGTTTCCATAAATATTTCTCAATTTACCAATGGAACATACATTATTCAAATAGAAAGCCGAGGAAAAATTATTTTATCTGACAAACTGCTTATAAACAAATAACAGCCAGCCTCTTAAAAAATCACAAAACCTTATGAATATATAACTTCATAAGGTTTTTTTATGCCAAACATTCTATAAATTTTAAATTTTATTATCATTCATTAATTTTAGGTATAAACTTTGTATAGATTTCCTCAAATAAGTATCGATACTTTACTTTTCATCAAATACCGTTTAACATTTTAAAAATATGAATTATGGCTGAAGTAATTGCACAAGAAAAACAAGGAGGAAGCAAGCAAAGAAAAAAATTAATCAGAGTAGATATGACCCCGATGGTGGATCTGGGATTTCTGCTGATCACCTTCTTTATGTTTACAACCAATTTTACCAAACCCAATGTGATGGATCTGGGGCTTCCGGCAAAAGGAAACCCTCCAAGCGGACCTGTCGTAGACCAAAAAAACCAGGTTACCTTTATTCTCGGTAAAGACAACAGGGTATTTTATCACCAGAGCAATGAGAAAGACCTGAATACAGGAAACCTGAAAGAGACAGATTTCAGTGGTGTGAAAATCTCTAAAATTATTTCTGAAGCTTATAAAAATGCTCCGGTACCTGAAAACTTTACCATCATTGTAAAACCTACCGATGACGCCAACTATAAAAATTTTGTAGACATCCTTGACAATATCGCAATCTCTAAAAAAGAAAGATACGGCATCACAGATATAAAACCCTGGGAAAAGAAAGTTTATACAGAAGTAACAAAGTAATACCAAAGAGCATTTTTACAATGCTCTTTTTTTATTTAAATTTGAAGAAACAACTAAGATTATGCTGAACTTTGAAAGAAAAGGAAACGGAAAGGAAATACTGGTACTGCTTCACGGTTTTATGGAAAACCTTTCTATCTGGAGTGATATGGAACCTCATCTTTCTGATCATTTTTCTCTGCTGAAAATAGATCTTCCGGGTCATGGGCAGTCTGATATCCTGGCCGAAGTTCATACTATGGAACTGATGGCAGATGAAGTGAAAAAGGTTCTAGACCATGAAAAGCTCGATAAAGTACATCTTTTGGGGCACTCCATGGGAGGATATACTTCTTTGGCTTTTGCTGAAAAATATCCTGAAACCCTTAAAAGCCTGACCTTATTTTTTTCAACTTATTTTCCTGATGACGAAGAGAAGAAGGAGCAACGGATCAAAAGTTACAGAATCATCAAAGATGCTTTTGCTCATTATGCAAGAGCCGGCGTTCCCAATCTTTTCAACCCCAATGAAAGAGATATTCTGGAGGGTAAAATTGAAACCGCGCTCGAAACTGCCCTTTCTACCAACAATCTGGGGGCTCTTGCCTGTGTAAAAGGTATGGTGGAAAGAACAGACAAAAAACATATCCTGGAAAATCTGGAAGCCAAAATTTTAATATTGGCAGGAAAGCACGATAATGCCGTGAAAACAGATGTTATGATTAAGCATCTTCCGGACAGAACCAATATAAAATCTTACATTCTGGACTGCGGACATAATGGACATTGGGAAAAACCGGGGATCTGTGCTGAAATTATCAACACCGAACTTCTTCACAACCTTCCGAAAAAATTAGTATTGTAAATAAACCGGAAAAGGCTGTCTTAGCCAATGCATATCAAAATTTCTTGTATCTTAGTCCTGATTAATATTTTTCGATGGGTTTATTCTCGTTCAAAAAAAAGAAACCGCCTATTATTGGCCTTACGCTTTCCGGTGGGGGCATGCGTGGGATTGCCCATATCGCAGTTCTGAAGGCACTTGAAGAATATGATCTGAAACCGCATATTATTTCAGGAACCAGCGCAGGATCCATTGTGGGGGCATTTTATTCTTTTGGGAAATCACCGGATGAAATGATGGACATTGTAAGGCAGACCACATTCTTTTCAAGATCTTACCTGAAGCTCTCTAAAAATGGTATTTTCAGCTCCAATTTTATTTTAAAACTTTTTAACGATCATTTTCCTGAGAATAATTTTAAGATCTTAAAAATTCCCGTTTACGTTACCGCCACAGAAATGACCCATGGAATTGTGGATTTCTTTTCGGAAGGTGAGCTTTTCGGGCCTCTTCTGGCTTCATCAAGTGTTCCGTTTATTCTACCCCCTGTAAGAATAGGAGAAAAAATATATGTTGACGGAGGTGTTATAGACAATCTCCCTATAGAACCTATTATTGATAAATGTGATTTTTTAATTGCTTCCCACGTCAATTCAATAAGCTATGATGAATTAAAAAAGATGAGCCTGATGAAAGAATTCGACAGAATCCTCCATTTAGCGATTGCAAAGTCAGTTTATTCTAAGGTGAAATCCTGTGATATTTTCCTAGACCCTCCTAAAATGACAAAATTCAGTTTATTCAGCAAGAAAAACCTTGATGTGATGTTTCAGGAAGTTTATGAATATACCTGTGAAGAACTCGAAAGCAAAGGATATACTAAAGGTTTGAGGATGTAAGAGTTTGAGGGTTTTAGAGTTGGCTTGTATAAGAGTTTATCGAGTAATAAGCTCATAATTTATCTTTTACCACTTATAATTCCTCTTCCTGCAGTCTTTTCTTAAATGTTTCGATAGTATCTGCCAGAGATTCATTGGATTTTCCACCCGCAGCATTAATATGTCCGCCTCCACTGAAATACTTTCTGGAAAACTGGTTCACATCCACATCATCCTTACTTCTGAAAGAAATTTTAATAAAATCATCGTACAGGTCTTCCATAAAGAAAGCTGCCATTTTTACTCCGGCAATACTCAGTCCGTAGTTTACAAAACCTTCTGTATCTCCTTTCTGGAAACCGAATTCTTTCAGTTCATTTCTTGTAAGCGACAATACCGCCACTTTACCATCGTTTACCACTTCTATTCTTCCCAAGACAAGAGCAAGAAGATGAAGACGGGAAACTGTATTGGTATCCCAGGTATTTGAAGTGATAACTGAAGGATCTGCTCCTTTTTCTATCAGATTGGCAATAATCCTGTGGGTAGTTGCACTGGTAGAACGGAAACGGAAGCCTCCCGTATCGGTCATGATACCGGTATAAAGACATTCGGCAATGTTCTGATCTACCAGCTTCTCATCTTCCATAGCCTCAATAAAATGATAAATCATCTGTGAAGTGGCAGGAATTACCGTATCTGAATACACAAAATCAAAATTTTCCGGCTGCTGATGATGATCGATAAGAATTTTCTTCGCCTTGGATTTAATCAGCCACTCTCCTAATAATCCTATTCTCGAAGGAGAATTAAAATCAAGACAGAAGATCACATCCGCCCCGCTGATCAGATCAAATGCATATTTTCTTTTATACTCACCGATGATTACCTTTTTAGATTCCGGCATCCATTTCAGAAATTTCGGAAAATCATTAGGCACAATTACTTCTGCCGGAATTCCTTTTGCTCCCAGATAGTGTTTTAACCCCATACTGGAACCTATAGCATCCCCGTCCGGATTATAATGAGTAAGGATTACTATTTTGTTTTCGGGCGTAAGTAATGCATTGATATCTAAAAGTTCTGCTGGTGTAAACATCCTGTGTTTATTTTTCTTTAAATTTGAGTTTCCAAAGATAGAGTTTTTAAATAAATCATCTACATATTATTTATTTACACAAAATTTCGTTTCCAGGCAGAGTTTGTCTGGATCGGGATAAAAAGCATTTCAAATAATTTCTAAAAAAAGATGAGTAAAGTTTGTAACTTTTAAAAATTTCTATATCTTTGCAACCTGAAAATTAATAGATTAATTACGATTTAAATATATAGTAATGAGTAAAAGAACATTCCAGCCATCAGAAAGAAAGAAAAGAAACAAACACGGTTTCAGAGAAAGAATGTCTACGCCAAATGGAAGAAGAGTTTTGGCAGCAAGAAGAGCTAAAGGCAGAAAGAGTTTAACTGTTAGTGCATCTCGCGCTAAGAGATAATATCTCGAATTATCATATACAAATCATGCTTGAAAAGTAGCTTTTCAGGCATTTTTTGTTGTTAAAATTTCCCAAAGTTTAGGGTTTTTAAGCTTCTTTTTTTTATTTTTAAGATCTGAAAAAATATTTTAGAAATAGCACCATAAAATTGAATTATGCCGCATACAAATATCTCCGGAGATAATATTATAAGTTTACAGAACGCAAAGATTGCTCAAAAAAATTTCACTGTACTTTCTGATGTTAACCTTAACATTAAAAAGGGCAGATTCTGCTACCTTATCGGAAAAACAGGTTCCGGGAAAAGCTCACTTCTGAAAACACTTTACGGACATATTCCTTTAGCAGCAGGACACGGAGCTGTAGTAGGTTTTGAACTTGCCAAACTGAAACCTTCAGATATTCCTAACCTGAGAAGAAAACTTGGAATTGTATTCCAGGATTTCCAGCTTCTTTCTGACAGAACGGTTGAGAAAAACCTGAGATTCGTTCTTGAGGCAACCGGATGGAGCGATAAGGTAAAAATGGAAGACCGTATCAATGAGGTTTTGGGAAGCGTAAACATGAAAAGCAAGAAGCATAAGATGCCACACGAGCTTTCCGGAGGTGAACAGCAGCGTATCGCTATTGCCAGAGCATTACTGAACCATCCTGATCTTATCCTTGCCGATGAGCCTACAGGAAATCTTGACCCTGAAACTTCCAATGAGATCATGACCCTTCTGAAGCAGGTAGCTCTTGAAAACGGAGCTGCTGTAGTAATGGCAACACACGATTATCACATGATCCAGAACTTCCCAGGAGAAGCTATCAGATGTGAGGACGGAAAAGTTTCCGTATTGGATACCGCAGAACTATTTGAGTAAGATTTAAAAATGTAAGAATCAGAGATTGATATAATCTAACTTCTAATCTCTAACTTCTGCTTTTAAAAACATGAAACTCATTTGTGAGTTCAAGATATTGGTCCGAGTATTGTCTCGGACTTTTTTCTATCACAAAATCAGATTCCTGAACAGCTTCTTCTGTGAATGAAAACTCAAGAACCAGTCTTTTCGTTTTTGAATTTTCAATTCCTCTGATATTAATTTTACGTTTTAAGAATAAACGATTTTCTAAAGCTATTGCTATAAAATTGCTTCCCGCTTCAACAGGAATAATAACAGACAAAATTCCATACCCGGATAACAATCTTGCAGAAGCTTCAATCAGCTGTTGAAAGTTCAGTTCAATAGTCTGACGAGCCAATTTATCTTTATCAGATTCCGATTCTTCAAAATAAGGAGGGTTTGAAACGATCAGGTCGAATTTCTTTTCTGTTTTAAAAGTCTTAAGGTCCTGATGGATATTTTCCAGCCTTGAATGGAAAGGGGAATGTTCAAAGTTCATTTTAGTCAGTAAAACAGCCTCTTCGTTGATATCAATTCCCAAAAAAGATGCATTTGAATTTCTCTGGGCAAGCATTAATGAGATCAGACCTGTTCCTGTTCCTATTTCCAGAACTTCCGAAGCTTTTTCCACATCAGCTAAAGCACCCAGCAAAACCCCATCTGTTCCTACACGGAAGACGTCTTTTGACTGTTGAATTTCAAAATATTTAAAGGTAAAAGGTTTCACTATAAATTGGTAGGAAGTGTAATAGTAAATGTAGACCCCTTCCCTACTTCTGATTTCACAGCAATCTCCCCTTTGTAATCTTCGATCATTTTTCTTACCATGGAAAGCCCAAGGCCCATTCCGCTGTTTTTAGAGGTAAAATTAGGTTCAAATATCCTTTCGTACATATTTTCAGGAATACCAATTCCATTGTCCTGTACGGAGATCATTACCCTTCTCTGATGCTGTTCCACGTCTACATTAATGATCAGTTTACGATTATCGCTCTGAGCCTGCTTTGCATTGGTCACAAGGTTGGTAATGATCCTGGAAAGATAAATCCTGTCCATATTGATCATAATATTTCCTTTATTGGAATGCATAAAAATACTGTCATCATTGAAAACACGCAGAATATCTTCAACTTCGGTATTCAGATTAATGACTTCGTTATTTTTTTCGGGAAGCTTTGCAAATTCTGAGAAAGCAGAGGCCACAGTAGCAATCAGATCGATCTGATCTACCATAGTTTTACTCATCTGTTTTACCCTTTCTCTGATATTCGGATCTTCAGGATCAAATTTTCTTTCAAAATTCTGAATGGTAAGCTTCATAGGAGTAAGCGGGTTTTTAACTTCATGAGCCACCTGCTTTGCCATTTCCCTCCAGGCCTCTTCAGAGGCTTTGAAACGCAGCCTTTCTTTCTGATCCTGAATTTGAAGTATCATTCTGTTGTAAGCTCTTGCCAAAGCATTAAGCTCATCATTTTTATAATATCTGATGGGCCGCATTTCATTTTCAAACAATGTAATACGGGTGATCATATCAGAAAATTTAGTAATATTTTTTGCGAGACTGTTAGAGGTCACCCAGCTAATCCAGACACTGAACAGAATAAGGAAAATATCTACCAACAGGATATATTTTACATACTGATGAAGAACATCCAGATAGGCAGATTCATTATGATACAAAGGAATATATACAATTCCTATAGGTTCAAGCTCATTATTCTTTAAAAGAAGATAGGATGAAGTACGTCCTGCATCTTTGGTCTTATCATATCCTTTAATATCAACTCTGGAATCAGTGGCCAGAATTTTATTGACTATATTAATCGGGATGGTTTTCCGGTCAATAAGGCTTTCATTATTAGAAAGAAGATAATTTCCTTTCAGGTCATAAATTACAATATCATGCTGGTTGATATCTGCTATTTCAAAAATCTTATTGCCCAGAACCTGCGGCAGATCTTTAGTTTCAACAAGAGTACGGCTGACTGCGTAATCCAGATATCTCATCACAGCATTGGTCTTCTCCTGCATATCAATATTGCTCTGCTGAAGGGAATTATTCCTTAAAACAAAATAGGGAACCAGTGATGTGGCAACAACACTTAAAAAACATACGAGCAAGAACCCGAAAAATACCCGGTTTCTTAAACTATATCCTTTGTATTTACTTATTGGCATCCTATTTTTTAATTAACCTAGCAATATACTTACCAATAATGTCAAATTCTAAATTAACCTTATCCCCTATTTTAAGGTGCTGCATATTGGTAAACTCCCAAGTATATGGAATAATAGCTACAGAAAACTGCGTATCTTCACTTTTTGCCACAGTAAGGCTTATTCCGTTTACCGTAATAGAACCTTGCGGAACAGTTACAAAACTACCGTTATCTTCATATTTAATGGTAATGAAATAGCTTCCGTCCTTATTTTCAATTCCTGCTACTTCACCTGTTTTGTCAACATGTCCCTGTACAATATGCCCGTCTAATCTTCCATCCATCTTCATGCATCTTTCAAGATTTACCACAGTGCCCACATCCCATTTTCCAAGGTTGGTCTTTTCCAGCGTTTCGTTGATTGCCGTTACTACATATTGATCACCTTTGATCTCAACAACCGTAAGGCAGCATCCGTTATGGGCAAGGCTTTGGTCTATCTTCAGTTCGTTTGTAAAAGGGCAAGTAAGTGTAAAATCTATGTTGCTTCCTTTTTCTTCAATCTTTTCAATAACGCCAACTGCTTCAATAATTCCTGTGAACATATTATTTTTTGCTAAATTTGTAAATTATAATCTTCAAAGATAATCAAAATGAGCCCAAAAAACCATAAAGTACGAGTAGGAATTTCAATCGGTGATTTTAACGGCATCGGTCCGGAGATCATCATGAAGTCCCTGAGTGACAAAACCATTACGGATTTTTTCACACCGGTGATTTTTGGGTCCGGAAAGTTATTTACCTTCCAGAAAAATATTTTCAAGCTGAATCTGAATTTCAACTATGTAAACGAAGCTTCACAGGCTCAGGCCGGAAAACTCAACATGGTGAACCTTACCAAGGATAATGTGAATGTAGAACTGGGAGTTCCTACAGAAGAATCTACCAAAATGGCTATTGATTCCCTGGAACTTGCTACAGAAGCTTTAATAAAAGGTGATATTGATGTTCTTGTTACCGCTCCTATCAATAAGGATGAAATGGTAAAAATGGGCTTCAAACATGCGGGGCATACAGGGTATTTTGAAGAGAAATTCAGTAAAAAAGGACTGATGTTCTTAGTTACGGAAGATCTGAAAGTAGCTGTTTCCACCCATCATATCCCAATTGCAAGTGTTGCAGAGAATATTTCCAAGGAAAAAATAAAAAAACAGATCAGAGCTTTAAACCAGACATTAATTGAAGATTTCTGTGTACAGAAACCCAAAATTGCAGTACTGGGGCTGAATCCTCATGCGGGAGACGGAGGCGTGATCGGGAAAGAAGAGATCGAGATTATAGAACCGGCTATAAAAGAACTTTCCGACAATGGAATTCTGGCGTTCGGCCCTTATCCTGCGGACAGCTTCTTCCAGCCTAATAAATATAAAAACTTCGATGCAGTTCTGGCTATGTATCACGATCAGGGACTTGCACCTTTCAAAACATTAGCTTACGAAGAAGGTGTCAACTATACGGCCGGACTTCCGTTTATCAGGACTTCTCCTGACCATGGAGTAGCCTATGATATTGCAGGAAAAAATGTTGCTGACGAGCAGAGTTTTACCGAAGCAATCTTCACTGCCATCAAAATTTTCAAGAACAGAACTGAATATAACGATCTGATGGGTAACCGTATGCAGCCGAGAAAGATGGCTGTTGATAACGGAGTGGATGAAGATCTGCCGGATGAAAATGAAGGATAAATTGTTAAAACAAATTTTAAATTAATTTGTTGGGGATTTTATTTGTTATTATAAAAAAATTGCATATTTTTGCACACTCATTTTATGGACAAGTTAAGAAACTATGACGTAAGCTTTTCCGGACTTAAAAACGGGAAGCACGAGTTTAAATTTGAGATAGATAAAACGTTCTTTCAATTATTTGACACTGAACAGGAATTTACAAATCCTAAAATAGCAGCAGATGTTTTTCTTGAAAAGCATACTACATTTTTAGAATTTGAGATCAAAGTACATGGAACAGTAGAGCTTATTTGTGACATCACAAATGATGAATTCGACTACCCTATTGAAAATGAGATCAGAATTCTGGTGAATTTTGGTGAAGAATACGACGACAGCAATGAAGACGTTATTACCATCCCGGCATCAGATCACGCATTCAATGTAGCACAGCTGATCTACGAAAACGTACAGCTTTTCATACCGATGAAAAAGATTTCACCGAATGTAAGCGATGAAGATCTGGAAATTCTGAACAGGTTCAGTCCAAAAGACATTGAGGAAATTGAAGAAGAGGAACATGACAGCGACCCAAGATGGGACGCGTTGAGAAAGTTAAAAGACAATAATTAAATAAAATAATTTAAATATGATGAGATGATGAATCTCATCGCTCATCAATTAAAAAAGTTATTCAAAATGGCACATCCTAAGAGAAGACAGTCGTCCACAAGAAGAGATAAGAGAAGAACTCATTATAAAGCAGTAGTTCCTCAATTAGCTAAAGATGCAACAACTGGTGAACTTCACCTTTACCACAGAGCTCACTGGCATGAAGGAAAACTTTACTACAGAGGTAAAGTAGTATTGGAAAAAGAAGTAGCAACTACAGAAGAAAACTAAGAGTCGCTTTTCGCTGAAAAAGCCTCATTTTAATACAAAAACCGCCCAATTTTGATAAAATTAGGCGGTTTTTTGTTGTTTTTTGTGTTTTTTTGGTATCTTTGGGACAAAATCAAATATCAAATTTATGGACATTAAAGACATACAAAATCTTATTAAGTTTGTATCTAAGGCTGAAGTTTCAGAAGTAAAATACAAAACTAAAGATTTCGAAATCACTATTAAAACTCCATTAGCCGGTAGCGATGCGGTTTATGCACAGCCAGCAGTTTACCATACAGCTCCTCAGGCAGCAGCTCCAGCTCCTGTAGCAGCAGCTCCGGCAGCAGCTTCTGTTGAAAAAACTGAAGCAGCATCTGATGACAGCAAATATGTGGCGATCAAATCTCCTATGATTGGTACTTTCTACAGAAAGCCATCTCCGGATAAAGATGTATTCGTAAATGTAGGCGACGAAATTTCTGCAGGAAAAGTAGTTTGTGTAATCGAAGCAATGAAGTTATTCAACCAGATCGATTCTGAGATCAGCGGAAAAATCGTGAAGATCTTAGTAGATGATGCTACTCCGGTAGAATACGATCAGCCATTATTCTTAGTAGATCCATCTTAAGGAATTTCAGATTAAAGATTATAAATTTTAGATGAATGCTTTTTCATTTAAAATAATTTAAAATTCAAAATTTATAATTTAAAATTTCGGAAAGATGTTCAAAAAAATATTAATAGCCAACCGTGGCGAAATTGCAATGCGTATTTTACGTACCTGCAAAGAAATGGGGATCAAAACCGTTGCAGTATACTCTACTGCAGACAAAGACAGTCTTCATGTAAGATTTGCTGATGAGGCAGTTTGTATAGGTCCCGCTATGAGTAAAGACTCATACCTTAAAATCCCTAATATTATTGCAGCAGCAGAAATTACCAATGCTGACGCCATTCACCCAGGTTACGGATTCCTGTCTGAAAATGCCAATTTCTCAGGAATCTGCCAGAAAAACAACATCAAATTTATTGGTGCTTCTCCTGAGCAGATCGAAAAAATGGGTGATAAAGCCAATGCCAAAGCAACGATGAAGGCTGCAGGAGTACCATGTGTACCAGGTTCTGACGGGCTTATTGAATCTTACGAGCATGCTGTAAAAGTAGCTGAAGAAACAGGATATCCTGTTATGATCAAAGCTACTGCAGGTGGTGGTGGAAAAGGGATGAGAGCCGTATGGAAAGCTGAAGACCTTAAAGATCACTGGGAATCTGCAATTCAGGAAGCTGTGGCTGCCTTCGGAAACGGAGGAATGTACATGGAAAAACTGATTGAAGAGCCAAGACATATTGAAATTCAGGTTGCCGGAGACCAGTTCGGTAAAGCATGTCACCTTTCTGAAAGAGACTGTTCCGTACAGAGAAGAAACCAGAAACTTACCGAGGAAACTCCTTCTCCATTCATGACTGACGAACTTCGTGAGAAAATGGGTGCAGCCGCTGTAAAAGCAGCAGAATTTATTGGGTATGAAGGTGTAGGAACCATTGAATTCCTTGTAGACAAGCACAGAAATTTCTATTTCATGGAAATGAATACAAGAATCCAGGTAGAACACCCTATTACTGAGCAGGTAATTGATTATGACCTGATCAGAGAACAGATTCTTCTTGCTGCAGGAACTCCTATTTCAGGGATCAACTATTACCCGAAATTACACTCAATTGAGTGCAGAATCAATGCTGAAGATCCGTATGCAGACTTCAGGCCATCTCCGGGAAAGATCACAGGATTAAATATCCCTGGCGGACACGGAATCAGAGTGGATACTCACGTTTATTCAGGCTATACTATTCCTTCCAACTATGACTCAATGATCGCTAAGCTTATCACTACGGCTCAAACCCGTGAGGAAGCTATCGCTAAAATGAGACGTGCTTTGGAAGAGTTTTATATTGAGGGAGTAAAAACAACCATTCCTTTCCACAGACAACTGATGGATAATGAAGATTATCTTGCAGGAAACTACACTACAAAATTCATGGAAGATTTTGTAATGGATAGAAAATATGATAATCACTAAGATTATTTTTATATAATTTAAACTGCCTCATTTCGGGGCAGTTTTTTATTTCCCATTCTTCCCGGTTATCTTATTTTTAAAAAAAATTCCGGCTTCATTCTCATGAACTCTTCCTATCACAATGCCTATGATGAATTAATAAACACATAATATTAAGTTCATAAACTATTGATTATTAACAAGCAACAAACCTAACACTTGTTAGTCGCAGAATTACTACACTTTTTAAAATTTATTTAAAAAATTTTTTTTGCTCATATAATTACTTCTATTTTTGGTGATATAAATAACAAATCACAAAATATTAATTATTAAAATTTACTAATCATGGCAGAAAGAAATTCAAGAGGAATTCTAAAATTCAACGGCGGTGAAGGACAGAAGTTATTAAAACTTAACTACAGTGTATCCCGTTCTACAGACGTATCAGGAAGAGTGGCATCAGATCCTTCCAATGCACTTATCAAAATTACAGTAGAAGCTACTGAAAAATCAGACATTCTGGAAAGTCTTCTTAACGGAAAATACAAACCTACAACCGGAGAAGTTACATTCAACAAATCTCACGAAGAAGGAACACTGACTACTTTGAAGTGGGAAAACGGATATGTAATTCAGCACGAAGTAGATTTTGATGCAGTGGATGAAAACAGTATGTACATCAGCTTTATAGTAAGTGCGGAACTTATTGATCTGGGTAATTCTTCTTACAAAGCAGAGTGGCCTACATCTTAAGAATGTAATTCCTACATCAAGAAAAACAGCAGACAGAATGGTAAACCCGGCTTGAGGGATGCTGTTCTGTCTTTTTTGGCTGTAATGACTGTCTTTATTTATTTTCTGATGAAAAAAATACAGATAGATGATATAGGATTTATATTAACAGGTTTTTAGTTTACACCAAAACAATAATAATCATGGAAGAAAACAGCAATTTTTCATTCCGCCCTAATAGTCATAAAGCTCCTGCCAATGCTGATAAAATTTCGGTAAACCATATTCCGGGGATTAATCGTGTGGTAAAACTGGATATTGTGATTGAAGGAAAATCCGTTAATCATTTTAAACATTTCCGTTTACAGCAGAGTGCAAGAAGACATCATCATTTTGAGCTTGTTCTTGCTCATGACTCTTTGGGCTCTACACAAAATCATACTTTAGAAGAAGCCCGGCAGTTCTTAGGAAAAAGGATAACCGTAGTTTTTAAATATAAGGATTACGAAAATGAAAGCCCGGAAAGAACTTTTGTAGGGGTTATTACCAAAGCTGCATTCAGTCAGGAAAAAATGAGTCTTGGCAATATCGTCCTGAAAGGTGAAAGCCCTACAATCCTTATGGATTCAGCTCCTCATACACAGAGTTTCGGAGGTCCCCAAACTGTTAATACAGGAATTATTGCAGACAAGATCATTAAAGATACTTTAGGGTCTTCTAAATTCGATTTCAGGGTTGATACTCAGAATAAAAGCTATATCAACTACAGCTCACAATACAACGAAACCCATTATAACTTTCTTGCAAGAACTGCAGAAGCCTATGGGGAACAATTCTATTACGACGGTGAGATCCTCCATTTCGGAAAACTGCCTCCGGCTGAAAAGCCTGTCCGTCTTATTTACGGAAGCAATGTAAGTGATGTACAGGTAGAAATGAAAGCAGTACACACAAAACCTGAATTTTTTGGATATAACAGCAGCAGCCATACTAAAATGGAAGGCTCTGAAAATAATATCAGGCACCTGGGAGAAGTTCCGGCTAAAGCCTATGAATTGAATAGCAATATCTTCAAAACCCGTTCCCTCTCTCCCGCTCCGGTAAACGCCAATATGTTTATGGATGTTGACGATTCTCAAAAGAGTGCAGCAGGAAGTGCAGCAGTAGAAGTTTTTACAGTTTCAGGAAATACCACTGTTCCGTTCTTATACCCGGGATGTGCTGCAGATATTGAAATGCGAAAACCTGATACCAGCGAGACCTCTTATTTCACAAAAGTGACTATTACAGAAGTCACCCATGAAGTAAATGCAAGAGGATATTATACCGGCAGCTTTGAAGCAATGGCCGAAGGAACAGGATTCATGCCTAAACCGGATTTTATTATACCTAATGCACAACCGCAGATAGCAACTGTGATTTCCAACACTGATCCTATGAATCAGGGAAGAATACAGGTGCAGTTTGACTGGCAGCGAAATCCTGACACGACTCATTTTATCAGAATGATGAGTCCCGACGCAGGAGGAACAGATGCCATTACCCAGAACCGAGGTTTTGTAGCTATTCCTGAAGTTGGAGACCAGGTTATGGTAGGCTTTGAATACCATCATCCTGATTTTCCGTTTGCAATGGGAGGAATGTTTCATGGGCAGGTTGCATTGGGAGGAGGATTGAATAATCATATAAAATCAATCCAGACCAGGAGTGGAAATAAAATTATATTTAATGACCAGGAAGGAAGCATTTTTATAGAAGATCCGAGTGGAAATACTTATTTAATGGATGGAAAAGGAAATATAACCGTGAACGCTCCAAAGAATATGACATTCACTGCAGGAGAAAATGTACAGATCAATGCAGGACGGAATATTATCGCATCGGCACAAAGAAATATCAATATCATGGCCGGTGAAGATATCACTGAGACAGCAAATGATGATTATAACCTTACTGCAAGCAACATTATTGAAACAGCAGAAGTAGGCAGAAGTTCCAAAGCAAAAAATATAACAGAAAATATGGAAGCCGGCTCTTACATCAGTACGAAAGATGCCATCAATGTGGAAAGCGCTAAGGAAGTTAATATTAATAGTGGGAAACAGGTAAAAATGCAATAAAGGGCATATAAATATATGTTGAAAAATATTTTCAGATATCTTTTTATTTTAGGAGCAATATGGTTTGTGATCCATTCGGTTTATATAATAACAGATGGTTTAACCAACACTCATCAAAAGGCTGATTTAGCAGTTGTACTTGGCAATAAAATCAATGAAGACGGAACCCCGTCTCCGAGGTTGAAAGCCAGATTGAATGAGGCTCTTGAACTTTATAGAAACAAACAGGTAAAAGAAATACTGGTAAGTGGCGGCCTGGGAAAGGAAGGATACTGGGAAGGAAAGGAAATGAAGAAATATTTAATTGAAAATAAAATTCCTTCCGAAAAAATTATTACAGATAACTATGGAGATACTACTGAGAAAACAGTTATCAACACAATAAGAATAGCAGACAGCCTAAAGTATAAAAGTGTTATTTCAGTATCCCAGTATTATCATCAAACCCGTATTAAGAAATTATTTAAAAAACATCATTTTAATAATGTAACCAGCTCCAGCCCTATCTATTTTGAAATCAGAGATGTGTATTCAATTCTCAGAGAATTTTTCGCATATTATTTATAATAAAAACATATCAAATAACCGATGTAAACTTAAAACAACCATGGAAGGCGGAAATATCATACGTAATGTCTTTGGCAAATCTTATAAGGAAGCGGAACATATCATGAAAGATGCTTCCAAAGGTGCATTGGATTTTAAATCACCACAGGAAAATACTTTTTATGGTAAAAAAGGCGGTAAGAAACTAGATGAATATCAGGCTAAAAAAGACAATACTTTACTTGTAACCAAAGTTGAAGGCCCTCTTGACGATAACGGCGGAAAAATAAGTAAGCCTAAAGAAGGAGAAAAACACTGGTTCAAGGCAACATTCAACAGATCTGCAGCAAAAAACGAATATAAAAAACTTTTATGGCAAATAAAGATAGGTGGAATTCCTATCCCCTTCTTCTTTGACTACTCTTCCATAGAAGGAAATACGCAGACCATACAGGTAAAACTCCCATGCTATGACATGCGTGCCTATGCCTATTTTAAAAGTCCTATTGATAAGGTAAGTGTTGAAGTAAGTATAAAGAAGCTTACATTTCCAATGCTTATTCTACAAGGTACCAGAAGAAAAGGGAAAAAAATTATTGTTAAAGACGGGAAAAAAGTCAGTAGCAATGACACAGCTGTTGATATGCTTTATGGAGATTATCCTGAAAATCAAACCGGGTTCAATAAACTTAAATCAGAATTATATACTGAAAACTATGATGTAGAAAAACAGGATAGCTGGTATAACACTACTTCCAGAACAGATAATGCAACTAATAATTCAGATTATACTATAAAAAAAGTAGAAGATTTCTGTAAAAAATCCAGTGATGATCTGTTTAAAATCTTCAAAAGCGAGATTGAATGGTACTCAAAAGGCAAAATAGAAACCGTTGCTAAAAAAATGGTTGACAGAATGCAGGCAAATTCAGGAGGCGAATTTTCCGATAAGGATCTTACAGATGCAGTCATTCAGCATGAAAACTCACAGGCATTTATATCATCTATAAAATCTGTTATAAAAGCCTATCTTACCAAAAATAACGGAGACATTCAAAATCTCGAGATCACAGATTCCTCAAATGGAGTTTTATATAAAGATCTTGTGGACAGAGGAGTTGACAATCCTAAGTTCAGTGATAAATTCAGCGGATTGGGTATCACAATCAATGATGTCTGGGCATATCAGATCTATATAACAAAATATAAAAAGAACGGTCGCAGCTTCGAAATGGGGCTGGAATATGTTTATTACGACCATTTTGGACTGGACTACCCGGACATTCAAAAATATGACAAGGATATATTTTACAGCTGGTTTATTTTGCAACACTTCAGAGGGTATAAACCTTTCATTACCAAAATAGATATAGTAGGAGAATTTAAAGGAACATTTTAAAAATGATTTAAATCAATGAGCAAAAAAATTTATATCATCATTATTGCACTGGCTGTTATAGCCGGCGGCATTATTTATAACAACCTAAAAATGAAAAATATAAAAATAGAGCCGATAGACAAAGAATTTAATTTACAACTGGAATTTGGAATTCAGTACTACACTATTTCCGGCTACAAAGATTACAAATCCGAAGATCTGGCTTCATATATCCATAATTATCTGGATCAAAATAAAAATGAAGTTAAAAATGCAAAAATGATTTTGTTCTATGAAGATTCATTTTTTAATAATTATAAAAAAAATATGCGTGAATCAGCAAGAGACAATGAATTTGGAGGCATTGAGGGGCACCAGGACGATTTGGTTATTAAAGTATGGTATGATACATCCGGTACCAAGGCTGAAGAGCATCTTATTATATACAAAGACAGTAAAATAGTATTTGACAAAATAAATCAATAAAAACAACATGGAAGAAAACCAGGTAAAACCTTTTCAGAAATATTCATTAGAAGAGCATACCTACCAGGCGGAAAATGCTCTTGAGATACGTTTTGGAGAAACTAAGGGTTTTCATTCCTCTTACAAAGTTGTCATTCAGGAAACTGAAAATGATGACCAAACCAAGAACTGGCTGGTAGAGAAAATAGAAGATGCTCCTCTTCCTTCTGAAAACAACTTTATGGAAATTCTCCACGAACTGGAAAAAAATTCATATCCGGTAAAAATAAAAGTAGATGAAAAGGGAGTATTCTTAAATGCTATAGATCATCAGAAAAATATAGAAGGCTGGAAACAGAAAACAGAGCACATTCACGAAAAATATGACAATTCTGAACTTTTCAGAAACCAATATCTTGCAGTTTTTGAGGATGAAGAGCTCTTTTATAAAAATAAATTAAAAGAACCCTTCTGGAATCTTCTGCTTTTTGCCCCTTCCTATGTAGACAACGGAGGCAAAAATCAGGAATCTATTGCATGGAATATCAAAGGAATTGGCAATATAGAATGTCCCGGAATTATCCGGGCAGAACAAAGAGACTATGGTTTTGATGCCTTCTTCACTTCGGAAACCATAATCCCGGATAACATCAAAGAAGAAATAGATAAAAAATATTTACGTCAGGCCGGACAATATAAAGCAGAACTGACCATACAAATGCAATATAACTCCCGGAAAAGGCAGTATGCAAAGAAAAAAGCAGATTTCATCATATTGGACGGAGACAAAATAGTATATCAGGAGACAAGCAGTATTATATAACTTTATGAACACATAATATGGCGAATAAAGGATTGATCATTGTAGAAGGAGCTACCGCATACTGCAGTAGTTCCGTAGCCAATAATTCCAAAGGGACTGCTGTTCCTATGGAAGTAAAAAGCCAGAAAAAGAAGCTTGGGAAAAACAAATATTTTGCCCAGAGCAAACCTGTAGCTACTTATCTGGACGATAAAGCAGAAAGTTTTGGAGGGGGAAACGGATTCGGCAACTGTAAAGGTTCAGACGGTAAAACCTATCCGTGTAAAGGAAAGTGTAACCTTAAGTATAAAGATTATTATGAAAATGTAGAATTTAACAAAAGTATGAAAGTACTTCTGGACGTTTCTACCGCTACCTGTCCCGGATACGGAGTTCCGGGAACCATTGCATTCGCAACTACCGGACAGGCCAACAATGTCTCGCAGATTGATGTAAAAGAAGCAGATGAATTTTCTGTAGCCAATACTTCGCCGCAATGGGAAACTTCCGGAACGGCGGCTGCCTCTACATCAGTTAGTTCAATTTCAATGACTCTTCCTGCTCTGGTAGCTAAACCTACAGGAACCTACTATTACATTCAGATGCCTAAAAACCCTCTGACTTCTTTTTTAAATCCTCTTTCAGCAGATAATCTTACACTTAATGCCCAGTTTAAAGGAGATGCGACAAAAATCATCTGGGCAATCTTCAAGGGTGAAGACACAAAAGATAAGGTAAAAACCTTTGTAGGGCTGGGAAGTATATTCAACCAGTCTTTAAGCAAAATTTTTGACAGTCTTCCGGAGGGCAAATATAGAATTGAAGCATATGGAAAAAAAGCCGGTGATAAGAACTGTGCAATCATTATTGAAGTTGTAAAAGACTTCGTTAAAAAAATTATCGTTCCCGGAGCTTCAACTCTCATCAATATCCCTGTTCCTGTTTCTGTAGAATATAAACTGAGCACAAATGCCGATCAGATGAAAATCCTGAACAGAAACAGTTTCATGCCTCTCGTTAATACGGTACACTGGACAATAAAACAAGGCACAACCGTATTATATAACAGTTATTCAGGAGCTGCTTCACCTCATATTGTTAAGGTCGGCAAAGTTGGTGGAACGATAATGCTCAGCTTTAAAAATGCAGATAAATATACAGTAGAAGCATTTACTGATCCCAATGACCCCAAACCAGAATCCGTGGAATTAAAAATTGAAAATGTATTAAGCGTGATGGGAGTCAGTGGAGAACCCGGACTGCTTCGGCCGGGTGATATGCTAAAAGTTCAGGCATCCAAATTTAATGTAACCTATCTTCCCACAACAGGGAAAACAGTACACTGGTATTTAAAAAAAGAAGGCAAGGGAAGAATTGCAGCATTTGAAAATTCTTCATCATTCAAAGCTCCTACAATTAATAAAAGAGCAGATGCATTTCTAAGTCAGGATGCGCAGCTTTCTACGGGAGATTATATAGGAAAATATGTACTTGAGGCATACGCTAATCCACTTGGAGCAGGGAAACAGCCTGCATTTACAGGATCGGATACTTTCCATTTTGAGGTCATTAAAAATGTAATTGATAAGTTTTCGCTGCCTGCAGGAAATATTCCGAAAGGAACAAAAGTGAAATATACTGCTACCGCAAGAATCGCAACATTGGCCGGAAATGAAGCCATAAAAATAGAAGTTCCTCAAAACGTTACAGATAATGGAGACGGCACCCTCACATTCAATGAGCTTGGTGAATTTACCATTTCTGCTTATTTGACAGGTGATAATACTGATAATAAAAAAATTGACACTAAAATAAAAGTTTCCGAACCTTCTGTTAAAAGAGCACTTTGGGCTTACGGAACAGGGGTGAAACGTACAGAAACCGGTTTTGGAGAGGAAACTTACGGTTTTATTGAAATTGATGGTCTTCAAAACCAATCTCTTAAAGTAAAAATCTGGGTAAAAGGAGAAGGTGATGATTTTTATAACGAGAAAGAAAAATATATGCTCGAAGAAAAGAGCGTAACACTTAACAACGAAGGCAAAGCTTCTTTTGTCATCAACACAACTGAAGACTACAAAAAAAAGCTGGATACCGCCATTCCTAAAACAGCCGAAAATCCTACACCAAAATACCGCCTTGTTTTTACCATAGAATTGCAGGCCGGTACCTCAACGGATATAATGCTTCCTGCAAGTATTTCAATACAAGGGACACGACCTGTAGTTGTAGATGCTGCGACTACCTATCTTGAAGTCCTGGATTCCAATGAAGAACTCGTCATTACTTCCGAACAGAAAATTGTTTCCATTATGTTTTCCACTGAAAACGGGAAGGATATACAGCGTATGCAGACATTCTATGGAAAAACTCATAAAATATGGGTGCATACAGTTAATATGACAGAAGAAACTCTGAAAATTGATGTTTTCAAAGAAGTACCGAAAGAGGGTCTCAATGAAAAAGATCACATTGTTTACACCCATGAAAGTAAAGAATCCTACAAAGATGAAAAAGTAGGAAAAGATGGTCTTTTAGAAGTTTCTTTCACCGCAAAAGAGGAATGGAAAACTCCACCTAAAAACTTCGATTATTATATTGCACAGGTTTCCCGACAACTGAAAGATCCGGCAGATCCCTCTAAAAAGATATGGAAAGCCGAAAAAATACAGGTTACCATTAATAATACCCTTCCTGCTGATCTGGTACGTACCGAAGATATGGAAAAGCTGGGTATCAAAGCTTACAAGCAGGACGGAACACCTTTCACACAAAACGAAATGCTGGAGCTTCGCAAGCAGTTTATATTTTATGAGGCTGGTTGCCTGAAAGTATCTCAAAAAGAGACACCCGAAGCAATTGATAATGATGTAATGCCTGTTGTGGTAGAAATGGCAGAGGTAAAGAAACAGAAAACTTGTTACTGCAACAGAGGATTTACAGAACAGGAAATGGAAGATCTTATAAAAACTATGACAGGTGGTACGAAGATATGGCAGGGAATAAAAGAAAAGTGTGATATTACGGATAAGACTATAAAAAGCTTGACCGCCGAAGTTAATGCCATGTTTGCAAGCAACGGAATTAACCGATGTATGCAAAAAATATCATTTCTAGCAAATGTTTCGGAAGAAACAGGTTTCTTTGTACAAAGTAAAGAGGAAGAAAGTAAACATTTATCCAGTAAAAGTAAATACAAAGGCAGGGGCATTTTACAAATAACAGGAGTTGATGATGGAACAGGTTTTTATAATCTTCCCGGCCCTTACTCTAAATACGGTGAAGAACGTCACGCAAATGAAAAAAAATTTATTGGTGATAATGCAGACTTAATTTCAACAAATCTACACTATGCTGTAGATGTTGGAGGTTGGATATTTAATTATAAAAAAGTACCATCCTGGACTCCCAATCCTAAAAAAAAATATTCTAAAGAAGTGCTGGACGTATTTAAATGGAAGCGAGAATATTTTAGCAAAGGTCTGGGAAAAAGTCTTAATGATTTAGGTTTATTAATGGAAGAAGAAGAGGAAAAATACTTCTTCTTACAAGGAAAAATATTAAATGGATATTCCATCGAAGATAAACTGGAGCGTCCTCCCAATGGCTGGGAAAACCGCAAAAAGGCGTTAGAAAAATTAAAGATTTGGTTTAAGTATGATAAGAGTGCCTGCAATGGTGAGGCAACAGCAATGCCTGAGCTTGCTGATAGAGCCCCTTGGATGGTAATTGCTTTAAAAATTGCAAAAGAAATGAAGGGATGTGAAGAATCAAAAGAACCAATGTATTCAAAAGCAAAATCTTACCTCCGATATTGTGGTAATACTTTTGAGCCGACAGATGGAGAAAATGGACCATGGTGTGCCGCTTACATGAATTGGTGTATAGGACAAACCTTAAACCCTCAAACCAATGCACCATATATGCATGCGAAATCAGCTTCATCTTTAGCTCCTATTGATAGTGTTGCGGGTAAGAAGTACAAACAAATTTCCGAGCCAATTTTTGGTTGCTTGGTAGTTTACAGACATTCTTCAAAATGGAAAGGGCATACAGGCTTTTTATATGGTATGACAAAAAAAGGAGCATATATACTTCTTGGAGGAAATCAAGATCAAACTGTAAAGTTTAGTTCCTATGATGAATACACAAGTAAATCAAAAAAGAAAAAATTATGGGGATTTTATATTCCAACAGATTATACCCCAACTGAAAAAGATAAACTAGGCGCATCAGATTATTATGATGATGGAAATAATGATAATTATGATGACGGTGATATTATTAATGCTAAATTTGGTATAGGAACAGGTAATAATAGTGGTTCAACAAATTAAATGTTTACATTATGAAGTTTTTAAATATTTTCATATTCGTCCTATTTTTTATGGGTTGCAATAATAAAAGCCAACAAAATAACGTAAATACATCGGGAAAGCAACAAATAAAGTCAGAAAAGATGCATGAAGTACTTGATTTTGAAAAAATAAAAAAACATATAGAACTACAAGAAAGAGTAGAATCTGATGAAAAAGAATATGATAACCCTTATGAACTTACTATAGAAGATTTAAAATTAACCTCAGATATTATTTATTCTGATTTGGCAGACAATGCTTATATCCAGCCAAAAAGTGAAGAGTTCAACGAAAAAATTAAAAAGATTTTTTCAGTTGATGACAAAGCTTTAAATAAATGCACCAGCATCGACAATAAAAATGGATATATTACATTGTTTGGTAATATGATGGATGGTAACCCAAAAACATTGGAGGAGAACAAATATGATCTTTACGCGGCAACTCAAAACATTTTCATCAATACAAATGGACGCTTTATACATCCTATGTTTTTATTAAAAGATTTAGGAGCTGTAAGCAACAACAATTCATTTAAAACTAAAATTCCTAGGTATGTTATTGCACGAAATATGTATCTGTTTAATGACAGTAAGCCTCAATACAAATGGCTTATTATTAATGATCAGCAATTCATGGAAAGTTTAGTCAAAACTTTTGGTTACACTCAAGATACAGATTTACTAAAGTGGGTTATAGAAAAAACAAGATTTGATAAAAATGATCCTCAGAATTATGGCAAATTGTTTTGGATAAAAAAATGTGACAGTAGTTTAAAACTTCATGCGAACACATTTAAAATACTTCAAAAATTATATCTACCAAAAGACCCTTCTGAAAATAGATTTATCTTAGACGACATACAAAGCTATCTTGAATATTTAGGTGAAAAAAGCGCAGAAAATAATTTAAATGAAGAGGAGAAAGTAAAAATAATGGCAAATCTTGCTTATTTTGCAGAACAATATAAATATAATTCATCTTATAACGATGGTTCCAGAATAATGGGCAGACTCAGATTTTTTCTTAATCAGGAGGATGTTAATATTTTGATAAAAAACAATTATTTCAGCCTTCCAAAGTTCAAAGAATGGTGGGACAATGCTGATTATGATGAATATTTTGTTGAGGAATGTGAATATAATGGTACATGTGGACCAGATAACAAGCCTATGAATATAACAGAATGGCGAAAGCAACATCCAAAGAAATAACACAAAAGCATAGCCAAACGGTTATGCTTTATTTATAAAATACAAACAATGGTAAAATATATTTTAATATTACTCGTATTTTAATTCAATGTACTGGACAAAAGAGATTTTCGGTGAATGTGTGACCTCTTGATCTATTGAAGAAATAAATTCACTTACCAATAAAATGGATATCAAAAAGCTATAAATACTTAAAAACATATTCTCAATCGCTATTATTTTCTTTCAGCTCTGAAGAAAAAATATTAGCTGATAAAGATATAAAACCTGTAACCCATAATCCAGAAAAGAAATATTTTCTGAAACTACCCACCCAAACCTTAAAATATACTTTAATTACTGCTATATACCCTATTACGTTTTTGTTTATACATCTCATTAATAATGCTTAAATTTGTAGAAAACCAAAACATATGTCAACAGCAGCAACAGCAAAAAATTCACAGTATCTTATTGACCTTGAAGACAAGCACGGAGCACACAATTATCACCCTCTTCCAGTAGTTCTTGACCGCGGAGAAGGTGTTTTTGTATGGGATGTGGAAGGTAAGAAATACTATGATTTTCTTTCAGCATATTCTGCTGTTAATCAAGGACATTCGCATCCTAAAATTGTATCTGCTCTAGTAAATCAGGCTCAGAAACTGGCACTTACTTCAAGAGCATTTTACAATTCAAAATTAGGAGAGTACGAGCAGAAAATTACTTCTCTTTTCGGATTTGATAAGGTTCTTCCTATGAATTCCGGAGCTGAAGCTGTTGAAACTGCCGTAAAATTAGCAAGAAAATGGAGCTATGAAGTAAAAGGGATTTCAGAAAATGCAGCCAAGATCATTGTTTGTGAAAATAATTTCCACGGAAGAACAACTACCATTGTTTCTTTCTCCAATGATCCCGATGCCAACCAGAACTATGGCCCTTTTACACCCGGATTCATAAAAATTCCTTACAACGATATTGCAGCATTGGAAGAAGTTCTGAACAGAGAAGCAGGAAACATTGCCGCATTCTTAGTAGAGCCTATTCAGGGTGAAGCCGGTGTGTATGTTCCGGACGAAGGTTTCCTGAAAAATGCCTCTGATTTATGTAAAAAACATAACGTTTTGTTTATTGCAGATGAGGTTCAGACCGGAATTGCAAGAACAGGACAATTAATCGCATGTCACCATGAAAATGTACAGCCGGATATTCTTATTTTAGGAAAAGCCCTTTCAGGGGGAATGTATCCCGTATCAGCCGTATTAGCCAATGACGATATCATGAATGTGATCAAGCCGGGACAGCACGGTTCAACATTTGGAGGAAATCCAATTGCCTGTGCAGTGGCAGTAGCAGCGCTTGATGTAGTTGCTGATGAAAAACTGTCTGAAAGAGCAGAACAACTGGGTCAGCTTTTCAGATCCGAAATTGAAAAGATCATCGAAAAAAATAGTCTTATTACCAAAGTAAGAGGAAAAGGCCTTTTAAATGCTATTTTAATTAATGACACTCCGGAAAGTTCAACAGCCTGGAATTTATGTCTGCAGTTAAAAGAAAACGGCCTCCTTGCAAAACCTACCCACGGAAACATTATCAGATTGGCACCGCCTTTGGTTATTACAGAAGAGCAGCTTTTAGACTGCGTAAAAATCATTGAAAAAACTATTACAGAATTTCATTAATGAAGTTATCAGTCTGTTATATTGTTTTAAATGGGGAAAGAATCATTGAGAAAAGCATCAGAAGCATCCATGAGATAGCTGATGAGATTATTGTCGTTGATTCTTTTTCCACAGACAAAACCGAAGAAATCTGTACCGGGTTTCCAAAGGTAAAATTTATAAGAAAAAAATTTCACGGCTTCGGCTGTCAGAAAAACTATACCCTGTCCGAAGCTTCAGGAGAATGGATCCTGTTTTTAGATTCCGATGAAGTTCCGGACGAAACGGCTATAAATGCCATTAAAGAGATTTTAAAAAGTTCAGATCCTTCTTTTAATGTATACGAGATCCATTTCAACAATATCCTATTGAAAAAAACCATTAAATATGGAGGCTGGGGAAATGTATGGAGAGAAAGATTCTTCAAAAAAGGGCACGGAAAATATACTGACGATCTGGTGCATGAATGTTTTATTACACAAGATAAAAAAGGGAAATTACCCGGAAATATTAATCATTACACTTACAAAAGTATTGCCCATCATATTGAGAAAATCAATAATTATACACAGCTGATGGCAGAAAAAAAGGTCTCCAACGGAAAATCAGTATCCATTCTCAAGATCATTTTTTCTCCTTTCTATGACTTCATGAAAACTTATTTTTTCAAGCTGGGTTTTTTGGATGGTCTCGCCGGATTTTACATATCTATTACTGGAGCATTCTACACTTTTCTGAAATATATAAAGATCAATGAGATCCTTAAATTCAAATAAGATTTTGGATTTAAAACAGAAGCAGCCAACTTCTATTTTACCGATGATCTCCTTCATCTGTTTTAAAAAATATTATAAGTTATAGATAGGTAATTAGTTTCTGTTTGTCCTTTTAACACCTTTATTCGGTATCTCTTTCTTTAATTTTGTAATCAGTTTCAGTCATTTACAATTCATTTTAATTTATTTTTAAGCTCATGCATTCAATATTTAATTAATTTTGAAAATTGTAACAGATGTCTTTTTATGTAGACTCATAGTAATAAATTAGTCAATATATAAAAATAACAGAATTATATAAACCATAAATAAATTTTATAGGTATACATCTTATAAAAACATATGGTTTAAAATTCAGATAACCATGCTCAAATTCGTCAAAAGGACACTCGGATTTTCAAAAACAGACAGTGTTCGTATTCTCATGTATCATAAAATTCTGCCCGAGAAAGAAATTCCAGGCAGAGACACGCTTACTGTGTCAGCAGAAAATCTGGAAAAGCAGCTTAAGTATATTAAAAGCAATTACAATACCTTATTCTTCAATGATCTGAATACCAACACACAGCTGAAACATAAACTGATTCTTACTTTTGATGATGGCTACCTCAACAACCTTCAGCATCTGATACCATTATTGGAGAAATATCAGCAAAAAGCTACGATCTTTATCCCAACCGGACTTATACAAAATAACCAGGAGGATACAAAGCGTGAAATGATGACATTTGATGAGATCAGATCCCTTAATCCAAAATATGTAGAGATTGCCCTTCACAGCCATTCCCACAGGAATTATTCCCAGATCTCCCTTCAGGAAGCAGCTGATGATATTCATGAAAATATCCGTACCCTGGAGGAAAAAGAGATTCCTTTTACAAAGGTACTCGCCTACCCTTACGGTAAGTTTCCTAAAAAAGGAGAACAGAAAAAGGAATTCTTTTCCATCCTTGAAAAGGCAGGAATTACCTCAGCAGTACGTATCGGTAATAATATAGCCTATTATCCGTGGAAGAATAAATTTGAAATCAAAAGGATTGATATCAAAGGAGATGATAGTTTCAGTACATTTAAATGGAAACTGAGACTCGGAAAGATCAAATTTTAATTCAGCAGTTCGCTGTAAAGCTTTTCATAAGCATCAGCCATCTCAAGATATCCGAACTTTATTGCCCTTTCTTTTAACCGTAAAGCATACTCTTCCGATTTAGAAGCATAAATCTGCATTCCGGATGCATAAACCTGCTGCATACGTTCTGCTGAAAAATTATCAAAGTAAAAAGCCAGATCTCCGCCAATTTCCGGAAGGCTCGTCAGTTTACTTAAAAAAACAGGCTTTCCAAAGTACATTGCTTCCACAGGAGGAATTCCAAAACCTTCTGCCAGTGAAGGATGACAATACGATTCACAATGTGCAAGAAGGAAATATTTTTCGGAATTATCAATATTTTCCATGATGTGTACCCTGTCTTCCAGTCCTAAAGTTTTAACTTTTTCCAGAAACTTCTCTTTATAATCAGACTTTGCAGACGAAGTTACCAGAACAAGATCCCTGTCGTTTTTTGCAATAAGGTCCAGCAGCACATTCTGATTTTTTTTCGGAAAAAGCACTCCGATATTTAAAATATATTTCTTCCCGATAAAATTGTATTTTTTGTCAGAATTTACTTCTGTGGTTTGGGGAAAGATCAGGCCGTTGTAGATTACTTCTACTCTCACATTAGTTTTAAGAGTAAAAAGCCCCTTGTTTTTAAGAAAATCTTCTTTTACAAATTCTGAAATACAAACTATGGCATCTGCATTTCCTATATTCTTCTGAACAACTTTAGTATATTTTCTTACTTTCTGCTCTGAGCTTCCATCATGAAGAAAATTAAGATCATGGAGCGTAACAACCTTTTTCTGCCCGTTTTTTACAGTATGAAAATATTTAGAAAGCTGGTGAGTTGTATGAATCAGGGCAAAAGACCGGGTATTGATCGAAATTTTCTTTTGCCAGAACTTCCAGTCAATGATATTAAACTTTTTTTTCGTCTCCGGAATATTTTTTTTTGGTCCATAAAAACTATACTCAAAATCAGAAGCTTTCTCGTCCAGACCCTTTATTAATGAAACACATACGTTGGCAATTCCCGACTTCGGGTACTTTAATCTTTCGGCATCAATAAGAATTTTCTTTTGCATTCCAGTCAGGGTTTTCATCAAAAATATAAATTTAATTATGAAATTTTTATTTTTGCAGTATGAAAATTTGTTTAATCAGCTTCGATTTCTGGCATTATGATGAACACATAGTGGAAAAACTGAGTGATAAAGGCATTGAGGCATGCCATATCAACATCGGAGCCTTTACCCATAAAAATACCGGAGAGCGTATAAAAAACACTTTCAGTAAGATTTTTCTGGGCAAAAACCCGAAATATCACAAAAGACAAAGTTTCATACTGGAATCTCTGGAAAAAATAGGACGACAGGACCAGATTCTGGTTATTAACCCAGAGGCTATTGACGAAAGTATTCACCAGAAGATCCGGGAATATGCAGACCGGAACATTGCCTATCTTTACGACAGCATGGCCAGAAACCCGGCAACACATCTTCTGCATTATTTCGATACGATATTTTCTTTTGACGATAATGATGTGAAAAATTTCGGATTCGAAAAAATTACCAATTATAATTATCTTGATCATATTCCTGCATCGCAGCAGCATCCGAAGCTGGACCTGTTCTACATCACATCTTATGATCAAAAAAGGCTTTCCGGGCTGAACTTACTGATCAACCGTCTATATCCGATGAAACTAAAATTCGAGGTATATATGGTGGGCAAAAAAGGCTGGAAAAATAAGCTGAACCAGATCATTGATCAAAAAAACATTCATATTTTAAAATTCGGAAGAAAAAAAATACCTCATCACGCACTACCGGCCTATTATAAAAATACGAAAGTGATTCTTGACCTGATGCGTGCAGACCAGACCGGACTAAGCTTCAGGATATTCGAAGCAATGGCTCTGGAAAAGAAAATTATTACAGATAATCCTACCATCAAAATGTATGATTTTTACAATCCAAATAATATTTTGGTGCTGGATAAGAATTTCCGTAATGTGAAAAAAGATTTTTTCAGTACTCCATACGAAAAGCTGCCTGAAGAAATTTATAATAAATATACTCTCGACCATTGGGTAAATACAGTATTTAAACTGAATTCATGAAAGAAATAAAAAATGTGCTTATTGTAACCAGAGAATACAAATCTTCCCGCACTCCTAAAGTAGGCGGTACAGGCGTTTTTTATAAAAATTTATGTGCAGAACTTGTAAAGAGAGGAATCTCGGTACGTGTGTTCCTGATCTCAAAATACACATTTGATGTAGAGGAAGACGGGGTAAAGATTCATTCCGTGAAAGATATTTTCAAAGCCAATCCTTTTCTTGAACTGCTAAGATCATCTACCGGAAAAGTAAAAGCTTTTGAACAGATTCATTTTAAAACCTATTTATCCGAGAAGAAAATCATATCGGATAAAATAAGTGCATGGATCAAAAAAAACAACTTTCATTTCGATATTGCAGAAACCCATGACTTTGATGGTCTGGCGCTTTCCATACCAAAAGATATCCCTTACGTGATCAGGTGCCACGGCTCCTGGTCTGTTCTGGAAAAATATTTCGGATATAAAAAAGTTCACAAAGGGCGGATCTTCTGTGAAAAAGCAGCTTTTAAAAGCTCAAAAAACATCATTACGATATCCAGATATAATGAATCGATCAATAAAAACCTGTTCGACATCAAAGAGCCGAAACTTATCTACAACGGGATTGATGAAAAATTCTACAAACCTGTAGAAAATGCGGAAATTATTCCCGAATCTGTCTTTTATTTAGGAAATGTCTCTTTTGAAAAAGGGGCAGAAACCCTGATCAATTCTTTTATTAAACTTAAAAAAAATTATCCGGAAGCATCCCTCCATTTCATTGGAAAGCCGAATCATTACCCTGACTATATAGCTGATATCCAAGATTCTGAAATCAAAAATTCGGTTTATTTTTATGGCAATAAATCCGGTCCTGAAATTGTAGACCTCATCAGCAAAGCAGAGGTAGTATGCTTCCCCTCTAAAGGTGAAAATTTTAGCTTATCTTTGCTCGAGGTAATGGCCATGCAGAAACCTGTTGTATGTTCTGCGATAGATTCATTTAAAGAGATCATCGAAGAGCCTGTAAATGGCCTCATTGCCAGGGAAGAAAACTTCCATGAAAAAATAAGTCTTATTTTTAAAGACGATGACCTAAGAAACAGACTATCAGTTAATGCAAGAAAATTAATAGAATTAAAATTCGGCATTGATAAAATGGTTGATGAAACCATACGTTATTACCAGGAGGTTAAATAGAAAATACACCTATGCATCATCTGAAATAATGACCGAACTTCTTAGTTCATCTTAAGTTTTAGAATATGAATGCTAAGGAACAAATTGAAAATTTAGAGAAACAGCTTAAAGCACTCAGAAAAAAATATTATATCAAATCTTTTTTCAGAAAAGCAAAAAGACTGGTAACAGATTTTTTACCGCTGGATTCTATACCATCAAAATATTGTACGGAAAGAATTAAGATTACTGAAAAACAGGAGTCAGAACTTTTTCTGCCCAAAACTTTTGATGCTCCACAGGTTTCTGTAAAAACGCCTAAAAATGCCATAGAGATTTTTGCTCTTCAAAATGTATTGTGCATTCCGAATTCCACTTATTTTTTAGATCTGAAAAAAGAAAAGATCTATTATGAAAAATGGCATGATGATGACAAGATCACCTATGTGTACAACACCAACAATCTGATGCAGCATTCAATAACTCTTGCCAAGGTAAAGAATTATAAGAATGTGTATTATGATGAGGAGGCGATTTTTCTGGGCGGAACTTTTACCTTCAACTATTATCATTTTCTGGTTGACATCCTTTCCAAAGTTGAGTTTTTCAAATATATTCCCGATGCAAAAAATAAGCTTATCGTTATAGATGAGGATATACAGAAGGTTGAAAATTTGAAAGACCTGTTAATGTTCTTTCTCAAAGATTATAAAATTGTATTCCTCAGCCACGAAAAAAATTATTACCAGTTTAAAAAGCTGTGGCACATCACAAGCAATAATTATGCAGTCCCGAATATCATGCCGGGTATGAAGTATGAAGCTGGATTTGCCAAATTATCAAAATCTTCCCTTCAATATCTCAGAAAAACAGCTTTTGATAACTTAGATCTTACCAAAGTTCATATTCAGCCCGTTAAAAAAATATTTATTTCCAGAAGATCCCAGTACAGAAAATATAATGACGAAGAAATCCTGGAAGTTGCAAAAAAACATGGATTTGAAGAAGTTTTCTTTGAAGACCTGAATATTCATGAGCAAATCTATATGGTAAACAACGCTGATTATATGATAGGCCCCAGCGGTGCAGCCTGGACGAATGGGCTGTTTGCTAATGCAGACGCAAAAGGTTTAAGCTGGTTCAGCTCTATCTGGGGAGATTTCGCTATTTTTTCTACGCTAGCCAAAGAAGTAGGTTTTGATCTTTATTTTTATATTTATCCTCAGGATCATGAAGGTTTTCATGAAGATTACAGACTGGATCCTGAAGTTTTCAGTCAATATCTGGATAAACTAATCAATATACCAAAAGAAGCAGATTAAACACACGATAATTACAAAATATGAATTCAGTACCGGCTTATAATAAAAAACAGATTTTCTCCTACGGAATATTATTTTTATCAGGTTTGTATTTTGCTTTCATAAGTGTTTATTCCATTAACCAGGTTGATTTAGGCTTTCAGCTGTCTGCAGTAGGAAGGTTAAAAGCCGGACAGGTTATTTACAAGGATTTCGATTTTATCCGTCCTTTTTTTGGAGTTATCTTCTGGGATTACCTTCTAAAGTTTATTCCGCTGCAGTTTGATTATTCAATTCTCATTTCCAGGATTCTTGTTATTATAGAAAGCTTTATCATCTGCCATGTTATACAGAAGCTGATTTTTGAAAGGAAGGATCTGCAGACTACTGTATTTCTGGTATTATGTTTTCTCCATACTTTTCCGGTCATGCCATGGCATACCATAGATGGAATTTTCTTTTCTGTACTTGCTTTATTATTTTATAAAAAAAAATGGTATCTCAGCTCACTCCTCTTTATTGTATTTGCCTCACTTACCAAACAGTCATTTATTATTTTCGGGCTGGGTGCATCTGTCATTATCCTGATTGATCTGTTTAAAAAATTTGTGATTACAAAAAAGGATTTATACGTTTTTATTCCTTCTTTTTTATTTTTAGTTGCCATACTGTTTCAGTATCGGATTATTGAAAATTTCAACTTATTTGTGGAGCAGGTTTTACAATCTGCATCACCATCATATCTTTATGAAGGCTGTATAGCTCCCTACTTTTCTTTTGAAAAAAATTTTCACACTATAATCTATATTCTTTTACTGATCCTGATCTATTTTATAAAAATTAATAAAAATATAGTTGAAACAGTATTACTGGTTGTATTGCCCATTTTCATCATATCTCCTTTTTTTAATGACGGACAATTCAAAGGAGCCTATGTTTTATATGTTCTCTTATTCATCCTGTTTCTAAAGTATGAAAGGCAGAATAAATTTATATTTTTACTTCTGTTTCTCGGATGGTGTTCTTCTATTTCCTGGGGATATAATACACCGGCTTTTTTTATTTTGATTCTTCTTTATAAATTCATAGAAAAGCAAGACAGGTTTTTCTTCCTTTTATGGGGAATCGTATTAACCGTTTTTTCGCTCTACAGAAGCAAGTATCCGTACTCTTCAGAAAGCCTTTCATCTAAACACCTCTTTATTAAAAACGTTCCGGCAGTTTCAGGATTACTGGTTTCGGAAAAAGAATATTCGTATATCTTGGAGGCACAACAGATTCATAGCATACACAAAGATGTTATTTTCCTGCCTGCTTCCCCTCTTCTGGATATTATTAATTTAAGTTTTTTAAACCGTGCATCATGGGAGATTGATGTTGAATATCCAAGCTGGAAATCTGATCTGCAAAAATTAAAGACAAATACAATCGCTGTAGATAACGAACTTCTTCCTTATTATAAAGAAGGTTTCTTTGTCAGTTCAATGACTCTTGAACTTATAAAACAGAAAAAAGTAATTAAGAAGACAAAATACTTTACAATTTACGGCAATTAAATTCATCCTATCTAAAATCAGTATCTTTAAACAATGAATACTCCCCCGCTTGTAAGCCTTATCATCATCACCATGAACCATGAGCAGTTCATTGAGCAGGCTTGCACATCCGCTATTTCGCAGACTTACCCTAATTATGAGATTATTTTTTTAGATAATGCTTCCAAAGACAATACATTTGAAAATGCTGAGAAGGTCCTTTCAAAGTTTGGCCGGCATTACAAAATGATCAGGAATACAGAAAGTTTTGGTGTGGCAAAGAATATTAACATTGCTGTTTCGCATGCGTCAGGAGAATATATTTCTCTTCTTTCAGGGGATGACTGGTATACGGAAGACAGTATTGCGGAGAAAGTATCCTATATCCAGAAGAATCCTGTAGATTTTATCCTTTCAGACGGTTACAAATACTATCAGTCTGAAGATAAAATGACAGATGCCTATACCCAAAAAGACAAAAAAGAGATCATAGATACCCTTGACAATTTTTTCCATGAAAATGTTTCCGAAAACAAAACAGCCAATGTAGGAACATTTGTAAAAAAAGAGATTCTGGTACAATATCCGTTTGATGAAAATATCAACACCGAAGATTGGGACATGAATCTAAGGTTGACCTCAAAAGGGTATAAAATAGGATTCATCGACAAAAAACTATTTTATTACAGAATACTTTCCACCAGCCTTTCGAGAAACTGGAAACTGATGAAAGACTCTTATGAAAAGGTTACCGATAAATATATCGATTATATAAAAGCCGATCAGGAACTTTATAAAAAATACAGGCTTAAGCTTATCCATTTCAAATATGAGATTCTTTTATCAGAAACGGATTCAGAATCCGAAAAAGAAAGACTGCGAACAGAATGGAAAAAAGAAAAATACAGAGTCAAGTACAAAAATCCTGTCCTGTTCTTTAAACTGCTGATGCTTAAAAAATAAATAAAAAGGATGGAGTCATTTTCGACTTTATCCTTTTTTAATCTTTGAAATAAAAAAAGCCGATAACAGAACTGTAAATAATCCTTAAAACATATAATTTTAAGTAAATTTGCACAAAATTTTTATTGAAATGGAGAAAGTAAGAGTCCGTTTTGCTCCAAGTCCTACAGGACCTTTGCATTTGGGAGGCGTAAGAACCGCATTATATGATTATCTTTTTGCCAAAAACCAGGGTGGTGAATTTGTACTTCGTATTGAAGATACAGATACGGCAAGATATGTGGAAGGAGCTGAAGAATATATCGAAGAAGCTTTAGAATGGTGCGGAATCATTCCTGATGAAAGTCCTAAGAAAGGAGGAAAATTTGCCCCTTACAGACAGTCCGAAAGAAGAGATATCTATGACAGATACACAGAGCAGATCCTGAAAACAGATTATGCCTACATCGCTTTCGATACCCCTGAAGAGCTGGATGCCATCCGTGCTGAGTTTGAAGCCAACGGAGAGGTTTTCTCTTATGATAACAAAACCAGAAACCGACTGAGAAACAGTGTTGCACTTTCTGAAGAAGAGGTTCAGAAACTACTGGATGAAAAGACCCCTTATGTAGTAAGATTCAAAATGCCGGTGGACAGAACCCTGAATCTTGAAGATATCATCCGTGGACATTCGTCTGTGAATACCAATACATTGGACGATAAAGTTCTTGTAAAGAACGATGGAATGCCTACTTACCATTTTGCCAACATCATTGATGACCACGAAATGGAAATTTCCCACGTAATCCGTGGAGAAGAATGGCTGCCGTCTTTAGGACTTCACACTTTACTATACGAAGCAATGAGCTGGGAAGCGCCTCAGTTTGCCCACCTTTCCCTGATTTTAAAGCCGGATGTATCAACTTTAATTAATAAAGATAATATCGACAGCATTACAAAATCTTTTACAGAAGAATTTGTATTGAAAAACAGCCAGTTTTCTTTCGATGAATCAGCAGAGCTTATCAAATCATTCTTTGCAGAGGTAAAAAGCCCGAGATTCAAATCTATGTTGGGAGAAAATGACAAGGATAATCCGTTAACTGCTTCTGTAAAACAGTTTTTAAAGAAGGGGCTTTCCGGAAAATTAAGCAAAAGAGATGGTGATAAATTTGGGTTCCCTGTATTCCCGCTGGATTTTAAAGACCCTGCAACGGGAGCTGTTTCCAAAGGATATAGAGAAAACGGATACCTTCCTGATGCATTCATCAATATGGTAGCCTTGCTGGGATGGTCTCCTGCAGATGATAAAGAAGTTCTGTCTCTGGAAGAAATGGCGAAAGAATTCGATCTTCATAAAGTACATAAGGCAGGTGCTAGATTCAGTAAAGAAAAATCTGAATGGTTCAATCATCAGTATATCCAGATGAAGTCGGATGACGAACTTCTTCAGATGCTTAAGAATACAAATTTTAACCTTTCCGGTGTTTCTGATGAAAAACTGGTCAAGATCATTGGCCTGATGAAAGAAAGAGCAACTTTTCCTAAAGACATTTACGAAAACGGAAAATTTTTCTTTGAAGCTCCTGTTTCATATGATGAGAAAGCATCGAAAAAAGCATGGAACGATGAAACGTCTGCTATTTTAGGTGAATTGGCAGAAAACCTTACCACTATTGAATTTACCTCAGAAATACTGAAGCAGGAAGTCCATGATTTTGTGGAAAACAAAGGCCTGGGGATGGGAAAAGTGATGATGCCGCTTCGTTTGTCTCTGGTAGGAGAACTGAAAGGCCCGGACGTTCCGGATATCATGGAACTGATTGGAAAAGAGGAAACTATCTCCCGAATAAACAATGCTATCAATAATTTTAAATAGTTTTTCATAATTTTTCATAAATTTGAAAGATTTAATTTACTTCAAGAAATGGAATATTTAAGTTTCGAACTTCCTATAAAAGATCTGATGGATCAACTTCAGACTTGTTCTTTAGTAGGAGAAGAAAGTGGTGTTGATGTAAAATTAGCATGCAGCCAGATTGAGGATAAGATTTTGGAAAAGAAAAAAGAAATCTACGGAAACCTTACCCCTTGGCAGAGAGTACAACTATCCCGTCATCCTGATCGTCCTTATACAATTGACTATATCAACGGAATGGTAGATAAAGGAAGTTTTCTGGAACTTCACGGAGACAGAAATTTCGCAGATGACCCTGCAATGATTGGCGGACTGGCTACATTGGACGGTCAGAAAGTAATGATCATAGGAACCCAGAAAGGGAGAACTACCAAAGAAAGACAATACAGAAGATTCGGAATGCCGAACCCTGAAGGATACAGAAAAGCTTTAAGACTAATGAAGCTTGCTGAAAAATTCAATATTCCTGTAGTAACTTTAGTAGACACACCGGGAGCTTATCCGGGATTAGAAGCTGAAGAAAGAGGCCAGGGTGAAGCTATTGCAAGGAATATTTTTGAAATGGTTCAGCTTAAAACTCCTATTTTCACTTATATCATCGGTGAAGGAGCGAGTGGCGGAGCTTTGGGAATAGGTGTAGGAAACAAAGTATACATGCTTGAAAATACATGGTATACCGTAATTGCACCGGAAAGCTGCTCTTCCATCTTATGGAGAAACTGGGATCACAAAGAAGATGCAGCCAATGCATTGAACCTTACTCCAAAAGATGCTTTAAGAGAAAAATTCATTGACGGTATTATTGAAGAACCGCTTGGAGGTGCTCAATATGATCCGGAAGCAGCTTATCTGAATCTGAAACATTCGATTTTACAGAATATCAAAGCTTTTTCAAAGTTCTCAGGACAGGAACTTGAAACCCAAAGACAAGAGAAATTCATTGCAATGGGACAGTTTAAAGGATAAAAAAATAAACGGTTAAGAAAATTTCTTAACCGTTTTTATTTATAGTACTTCTTAATTACATTATTTAGTCGTCCGCTACGTTGAGCGCAATCTCAATATCCTGGGTAACTTTTTTGATTGAAGAGTATTTTGCATCACATACCATGGTAGTCAGTACATACTCTCCCTTATCTATCAGAATAAAATTCTGTCCTTTTGCCGGAACAGTTAAATTATAATATTTCTTTCCGCTTATCTTTATAACCAGATTACAGCTCGATCTGTTCTTGATATTAACATAAGCTTCATTTTTATTCATATCATTATTGAAAAGATGGGTAAGCATTGCCGCAGTTTTTTTATTGGCTTCACTAGGCTCTGACTTGGCAACACCGGCAGTCTTGTTTGAACTTGTTGAAGCATAGCTTGCAAGTCTCTCTTCTTTCAAGGCATTGATAGCATCATTCACTTTGTCCGTGTTCTTGGCACTATTTTCAGCAGATGTTTTATTGGCAGCTGCCACTTTACCGCTGTTCAGCTCATTATTCTGAACAATTTTTTCAATTTTTTCTTTACTGATCGGCTTGATGGTAGGTTTGGCTTCAGGAGAATTATCAGCCATAATCATATCAATCAGTTTTCTTTTAAAATAATCTGTTTTGGCGTGTCCGGGATTTTGTTTCAGGAAGCCTGCAATTACCCTTGCTTCTTTCGAAGCCTCAGCATCCTGTTCTGTATAGATGATTACTGTTTCTTTTTCTACTACAGCCTTGGATTTCGATTTCTTCTTTTTTTGGGAGAAACCTAAGGCAAAAATGCATAGAAATATAAGCAGAAAGTTTTTTTTCATTAATCAAGTCTTTAAAATAGTATTAAATATATCAATAACGTGAAAAGTCATTTTTTAGTTTATCATTAAAATCATTATCTTTGCACTGCTTTAAAATTAAGCTAAAAATTAATACTAATCTTAAATAAAAAAATAATAGATATTATGTCTTATACACCAGCTGCTGCAGACGTAGCAAAATTAAGAAACCAAACAGGTGCAGGTATGATGGACTGCAAGAAAGCTCTAGTTGAAGCAGAAGGAGACTTCGAAAAAGCTGTAGATATCCTTAGAAAAAAAGGACAGAAAGTAGCTGCAAACAGAGCTGACAGAGAATCTTCTGAAGGTGCAGTAATTGCAAGAGTAAACGAAGATAACACTTTAGGTGTTGTAATTTCTTTGAACTGCGAAACTGACTTCGTTGCTAAAAACGAAGCTTTCATCGAGCTTGCTTATGAATTGGCTGAAATGGCTATTTTCGCTGCTACTAAAGAAGAGCTTTTAGCTACAGATTTCCACGGACTTACTGTTGCTGATAAATTAATCGAGCAAACAGGAGTTATCGGTGAGAAAATCGAGATCGGAGCATTCGAGAGAATCGAAGGACCTTACCTGGGAGCTTACATCCATGCTGGAAACAAAATCGCTGCTATCACTGCACTTTCTGCTAAAGTAGACGGAGCTGATGAGGCTGCTAAAGCTGTTTCTATGCAGGCTGCTGCAATGAACCCTATCGCTCTTGACGAAACTAGGGTTTCTCAGGAAACTATCGATAAAGAATTGGAAATCGAAAGACATAAACTTACTGAAGAAGGTAAGCCTGCAAACATTATCGACAATATCCTTAAAGGTAAAATGCAGAGATTCTACAAAGACAACACTTTGGTACACCAGGATTTCATCAAAGACAGCTCTATTTCTGTTGCTGACTATGTAAAATCTGTAAATGCAGACCTTAAAGTAACAGGATTTGTAAGAGTAAGCTTAGCTTAATCATCTTTCAAAGAATAATACAATCCCGGTGAAAATTTCACCGGGATTTTTTATTTATTAATATCAAGTTTCAGACAACATTAAAAAATATTAAATATTCAACAATAGTGAGCATTATAGAAATTCATTATTCAATTTTATGTAAAATATTGATTTTTAATACTTACATTTGCATCCCTTATTGAGAAAAATGAAAAAAATTCTACTAACCATCTGTACTTTTCTTTGTTTATTATTCAATGCACAGCTTGATACCGACCATTGGTTTGCACCGATGGCGTCAAAATCCGGTATGGTAGGGCTTCAGGGATATTTATATCTTTCAACGAACGAGACAACTCCGTTTAGTGTTCAAATATTTAACAATAATGTACTTTATACAACGGTTCAGGTTAGTAAAGGAAATCCGGCTCAGGTCAGTATTCCCAATAATTTTTTAATTACAGATAATCAATCAAATCTTTTTACCCCAAATTCGATGGGTTTAAATGTAAAGGGGTCTAAAAAATTCTTTGCTAATTACAGGTTTTCTGTACCCAACCACGCTGAAATTATTACTTCAAAAGGTTTAGCGGGACTTGGAAAAACATTTTACGTAGGATTGGCTCCATTAACAGGTACAGCAGCTTATGTAAATTCCACAATAGGAATTACCGCAACCGTAGATAATACTACCGTAGTTGTTTCCGGCTACAATCCAAATGTAATTTTTTCAGACGGAACTTCAAGCCCTACCAGAACTTTTACATTAAATAAAGGGCAATCTTATATTATGGATGCCCTAAGTACAGCTTCCATGAATAATCTTGACGGGTTAATTGGCGCAAAAATTCAGGCATCACAGCCTGTGTCTGTCACAAATGGAAACTGTAACGGAATTTACACCAGCTTAAATTTAACCAACAATGATATTCTGATGGACCAGGCAGTCCCTGTTGAGAGATTAGGAAAAGAGTTTGTTGTCGTAAAAGGAAACGGAACAATCCTTTCTGAAATGGAAACCGCCTTAGTTGTTGCCACTCAAAACGGCACTAACATTACCGTCAATGGAATTCCTACAGGCATTACATTAAATGAAGGGCAATATTACATGGTTCCCAGCATGAATTATGTACAGCATGGAGCGGGTGACAATTATAATATGAGCATTTCGGCTAATAACAATATTTATGTATATCAATTATTAGCAGGAGTTTCCAGCACAACAGGAGGCAATGAATATGCGACAGGCGGAATGAACTTTATTCCACCTTTAAGCTGCTTTATGCCAAATAAAGTGGATGAGATTGGTTTTATCAATCAGATTGGAAGTCAGAATTTTAATGCCAGATTAAATATTATTACTCAAACCGGAGCAACAGTTACCTTAAATGGGAATCCTATTGCTACAGCAAACGGACCTTATCCTGTGAATGGAAATCCAAACTGGGTAACCTATACAGTTCCCAACATTACAGGTACTGTAACTGTGAATTCAACCAAGTCTGTAACTGCGGGAATTGCAGCAGGAAGTGGCGCAGTAGGCTATGGAGGATATTTTGCAGGATTCTCATCAGTTCCAGTAATTTCAAAAACAGGAGATTGTTATACAGGTGTTTTATTACAGGTGGATAACTCTTATGATTCTTATCAGTGGTATCTTGACGGAAATCTTATTCCGGGAGCTACATCTTATTCTATTGACCCTGAATTGTACGGAACAGGAAATTATACGTGCTCAGTTGCAAAAAGCGGTTGCGGGTCATTACTTACAGACAATTATTATCATATTAAATGCCCGCCGATTACAACAACGATTTATAATATCGGATCATGTAACACAAAAGTAATCACTCCTGCATTTACAAGTTCAACACAAACGATTGTTCCTGCCAATACAAGCATTGTTTCTACCCCTTCTTTAGGAACAGCAACAGTATCCCCTGCAACAGGGCAAATTACTTATACTCCGAATACCGGGCTTACAACAGACACAACAGATTCTTTTGTCTATTATATTAATGGAAACAGCAGTCCGGCCGATTTTGAATATTTCAAGGTGGAGGTGAATATTGATGTTCTTCAAACCCAGAATGCAGCTATGTCTTCGTGCTCAGACGTCAACGGGAACGGAACCTTTAACCTTACCTCTGCAGTTTTAAGTCCTGACACAGGTACAACAACAACCTATTATACGAACTCCAATTTAACAGGCTCAATCACAAACCCGGCTGCCTATTCAGGACCTGCAGGAACAGTTTATGCTAATGTGACCTCAGCATTCGGATGTTCCAAGACAGCCCAGATTACATTAACAGTGAATCCTTCCCCTAATATAAATACCGGAAACTTCAATGCAAACCTTTGTGATAATGATTTTGACGGGATTATCAATGTAAACTTTGCAACTGTTACTCCACAAATCGTAACGAATCCTGCCAATTTCAATGTACAATATTATCTTGTTCAGGCAGATGCCACTGCAGGAAATAACAATACCCTTCCGGCAAACTGGACCTATAATGCTGCCACTACTGTTTATATAAGAGTTTCGCCTGTTGTTGGCGACTGCCCTACTGTATTTGGGCAGATTAATTTCACCGTAGGAAATAAAATTACTTTAATTGCAAGTTCAGTTACGGCTGATGTATGCGACAACGATATCAGCGGATCTGAATCGGCCAACCTTAATGATTATAAGAACTTATTTACAACAGACCCTGCTGTTATACTTTCATTTCATGCCTCGCTGGCTGATGCTCAGGCAGGAACAAACATCCTTTCCCCTACGCAGAATATCACTTCAGTTCATACCTATTATATAAGGTTCCAGAGCAGTACGGGATGCCCGAACACAGGACTCCTTAAGCTTACATTAAAAACGCCTAAAAAATCCGGAATGCTCCACAATCAGGTAGTGTGTCAGGGTGAAAAAGTGCTCCTGGATGCAGGTCCCGGGTTCTCTTCTTATCTATGGAGTACCGGTGCGACAACACCAAGTATCACAGCAGGTGCCGGAAATTATTATGTGGATCTCGGATTTAACGGATGTGTGTACCGTCAGACTGTAAGTGTAACAACTACTGAGGCACCTACAATTACCAAAATTGACACATCAGGTTCTACAGCAACGGTTTACGTGACCGGAGGCACACCTCCTTATCAGTATTCCCTGAATGGAATTAATTATCAGGCTTCCAATGTATTTATCGGGCTTTCAAGAGGAATACATAAAGTATATGTACTGGGTTCTGACGGATGTACACCGGTTATAAAAGAATTTTTGATCCTGAACCTCGTTAATGCTATTACTCCTAATGGTGACGGGCTTAATGATGTCCTTAATTATTCCGATTTAAGGATTAAGCAAAACGTAAAAATAGAGGTTGCTGACCGTTATGGTTTTCCTGTTTACAAATCATCCGACAAGAATTATATCTGGGATGGAAAGGTAAACGGGAGAAATCTTCCTACGGGAACCTATTGGTTTGTGATTACCTGGACAGAACCAGATACGAAATTACCAGTTTCATATTCCGGATGGCTTTTAATTAAAAATCGTGATTAATTTTTAACTTTTGTCATATTTATTTAATACTATTTCAAATATTATTTTAAATTTGTAGAAATCCTAATTCCACACACATGAAAAGATTTCTACTCAGCTTAGTATTATTTCTTTTATCAATTAACCCGCTCTTTGCACAAAGGGATACTGAACACTGGTTTGCGCCTATGGCAGCTAAATCCAATGTGCTCAACAGTCCTAAACAGGCATTGTATTTTTCCACAGATTCCGTAACTCCGTTTCCTGTAGAAATATACAGCAACAATGTACTGCTTGGGACGGTAACTATTATGAAGGGGGATCCTAAAGTATTTGATATTACAACAGCTACAATGATTACATCGAATGCTGCAGAGATGTTTGTACCCATTGGTAAAGGAATTTATACTAAAGGAGCAAAACCATATTATGCTAATTTCAGATTTAGTGTCACCAGCCACGGAGAAATATTAATTTCTAAGGGTAAAGCAGGTACAGGAAAAAAATTCTATGCTGTCTCTAGTCCGATGACCGGGCAAAATGTTACTCTTTTAAATTTTACAACCGGTGTTCTGGCCACAGAAGATAATACAACGGTTACTGTTTCCGGATATAATTCAGGAGTACAGTTCTCTAATGGGAGTACAGGAACTACCACTCCCACCCTTACATTCACCCTTAATAAAGGGCAGGCTTATATTATAGAGGGGAGGGAAAATAATGGAGCCAACGCCTCCGGTTTTATCGGTGCAAAAATAGTATCCAATAAACCCATATCAGTAACTAACGGTAACTTTAACGGGCAGTTTGCTCTTCCACCAAGTGCAGGATCAGGCGGTTCTGATATTGTTATGGACCAAACCATCCCAACTGACAGACTAGGAAATGAGTTTGCCCTTGTAAAAGGAAACGGAGATAGCGATGACGGAGACGAAGATGCAATAATTGTTGCAACTGAAGATAACACGGAAGTATTTCTTAATGGTTCCACCACTCCGGTTCAAACCCTGAACGAAGGACAATGGATGAGAGTGGGACAAGGACCCAACAACACCTATATATTTCCATACATTGATCAGGGAAGCTCTCATTTTAATATGCATATTAAGACTTCAAAGAACGCTTATGTTTATCAGCTTCTGGCAGGTCTTCCAAATAGTACGGCAACGGAAGGATTCAATTATATTCCACCTTTGAACTGCTTTCTGCCTAGAAAAATTGACGAGATAGGTTTGATCAATGAACTTCCTGAAACCAACTCCAGTGGTACAAAAAATATTAAACTAAATATGATTACTGAAGCTGGAGCAATCGTTAACGTTACTGTAAATGGAGCTCCTGCACCAACGGTGCAAGGACCTTTCACTATAACAGGAACTACAGCATGGGTATCTTATACTGTTCCCAATGTAATAGGCAATGTTACTGTTACATCTTCAAAAGCAATTACAGCAGGGATCTCTGCGGGAAGTGGAGCTGTAGGATACGGTGGCTACTTTGCTGGCTTCTCATCAATTCCTGTTATTGCTAAAAAAACAGGTGAATGTGCACCTGGTATTGTATTAGAAGTGGATGACAGTTATGAAAGTTATCAGTGGCTCTTAAACGGAACACCTATTCCGGGAGCAACAAGCAATACATTCTCACCAACAACCTCAGGAAACTATACTGTAAAAGTAACAATGGGTTCATGTCCGGCTGTTACCACTCCAATTTATAAGGTATTTACCTGTTTAAAACTAACCACACAAACATTGAATGCATGTTCTACGAAAGTCATTACGGCAGCATTCACCTCTTCAACACAGACTCCGGTACCTAGTACACTGGTTATCATTACCGCTCCAACACATGGTACTGCTGTAGTGAATCCAAACGGAACGATTACCTATACTCCTAATGCCAACTATTATGGTCCGGATCAGATTGTATACAAATTCTGCGGTAATGCCGCTGAATTTATTGACTGCGAGCAGGTTACCTTAAACCTTACTGTAGTACCTTTCGTTGTGAGAGATGCCATAATCAAAGCATGTCAGTATGATGTAGATCCTTATGCTTATTTTGATCTTACTAAAGCCAGTGTTACCGACTATACTCCGGTAACAAAAAAATACTATCCTACATTGGCCGATCTTGCTGCGGGAACTAATGAAATCACCACACCTGCAAATTATCCATCTGCCGGAGGGTATATTTATATAAAAGTTACCACTAATGAAGGATGTACAGCTAACGCAAAAGTTCAACTGATTGCACTTCCGATAAAAAAATCACCAATTCTTGTTGACCAGTTTATCTGTGCAGACGGCACAACGACTTTAGATGCCGGTCCGGGATATGAATCTTACCAATGGAGCACAGGAGCTACGACACCTTCTATTCAAAATGTAGGTATCGGAGAATATACTGTAATCCTGGGTAAAAACGGATGTTTACTTCCACAGGTTGTAAGAGTAAGAAAAGCTGAAGATCCGGTAATCACTAAAATTGAAATTTCCAATACTACAGCAACAGTAATTGTAAACGGAGGAAATCTCCCATACAAATATGCTGTGGATTCACCAAGCAACTGGCAGGATTCCAACATATTTACAGGGCTTACAAGAGGTCAGCATACTTTCTACGTAAAAGATGCCTACAATTGTGATCCTGTAGCTGTGGAAGTAACAGTTCCTAATCTGTTAAATGCCATTACTCCTAACGGTGACAATAAAAATGATTTTATAGACTACAGTGAACTGGCTTATAAAGAAAACCTTTCTTTTGTAATTTATGACCGTTACGGAAACATGGTATTCACAGGAAATAAATTCAATAATTACAAATGGGACGGAAAACATTTTGATAAAAAACTTGTGACAGGAACTTATTGGTATCATATCAACTGGAATGAATCCAATAAAGAAAAGACTCCGATCTACTACACAGGATGGATTTTAGTTAAAAACATTGAATAAACCATTCTGCCTATAAATAATGAACCGCGATTTGAAATCGCGGTTTTTTTTTGATCTAAAACTGATATTTTTTACATATTTTACAATGCTACATTAAATATTCCCTTATTTTTGCGACAATCCTAATTCCCATATACATGAAACATTTTTTACTAACTTTTCTTTTGCTGTTTATAACAGCCAGCCCATTTTCGGCCCAAAGAGATACGGAGCATTGGTTTGCTCCGATGGCGGCACGAAGTACAAATGTCCTCAGCCCCCAGCAGGCTCTTTATTTCTCTACGGATTCTACCACTCCTTTTCCTGTAGAAATTTACAGCAATAACATATTGCTTGGAACAGTTACAGTTTCCAAAGGAGCTCCGCAGACATTTAACATTCCTTTGGGAAGTATTGTTACGAGCAGTACTTCTGAAATGTTTACTCCTGTAAATAAAGGATTATACACAAAAGGAACAAAACCTTATTTTGTAACCTTCAGGTTTTCTGTAAGCAGCCACGGTGAAATCCTTACATCTAAAGGAAAAGCAGGAATCGGCAAAAAGTTTTATGCAGTAGTCGCTCCCATAGAAAACCCTGTGGTAGCACTCAATTTTACCACCGGTATAATGGCTACAGAAGATAATACTACAGTGACCGTTTCGGATTATTCACCTGATGTTATCTTTACCAACGGATGGACTGGGGTAACTAATCCCTCTCTAACATTTACGCTTAATAAAGGCCAGTCCTACATCATTGAAGGAGTTGGTGACAGCGCAGGAAACAAAGAAGGCTTTATCGGTGCAAAAATAGAGGCCGATAAACCTATTTCTGTTACCAATGGAAACTTTAACGGCCAATTTGCCATCATCCCGCCTGGTACTATTTATGACGGATCTGATATTGTAATGGACCAGTCCGTACCTACGGACCGACTTGGAAATGAATTCGTCCTTGTAAAAGGAAACGGTGATATCAGTGAAAGGATGGAAGATGCCCTGATTGTTGCCACTGAAGGCGGCACTCAGGTATTCATCAACAATGGAGCAACACCTGCAATAACCTTAAATGAGGGAGATAGTTACAGGGTAAACAAATTGAATAACAATAATTACATCAATCAGGGAGGCAACCACTACAACATGTATATTAAAACGACTAAAAACGTTTATGTGTACCAGTTGCTGGCAGGTGTTTCAAACAGCAATGCAACGGTAGGATTTAATTATATTCCGCCTTTGAACTGCTATCTTCCAAGAAAAATTGATGAAATAGGGAACATTAATATCCTGCCTCCTACAACCAACACTGTTAAGTTAAACATCCTGACGGAAACAGGAGCTGCAGTGACAGTAAACGGTGCAGCGCCTCCTGCCGCTCAAGGTCCCTATCCTGTATCAGGAACCTCATCATGGGTATCCTACTCTGTACCGAATGTCACAGGCAATATGACAATTACTTCTTCAAAAGCTGTGACTGCAGGGATTTCCGGAGGAAGTGGTGTGGTTGGCTATGGTGGTTATTTCGCAGGATTTTCATCCATTCCGGTTATTGCCAAACAGACAGGCGACTGTATTCCTGGAATCGTACTGGAAGTAGATGACAGTTTTGATTCCTATCAGTGGTACAGAGATAATACTCCCATTACCGGAGCTACAGCCAATTCTTATATTCCGACACAGTCCGGTAACTATACTGTAAAAATAACGGTAGGTTCTTGTCCTCCGATAACCACCCCGGTGTATAAAGTATTCACATGCCTTACGGAAACCACATCAAACCAAACAGTGTGTGATGGGGTTAAATTGATTGTTCCGACATTTACAAATTCTACACAATCTGTAGTACCGGGCAGCGTAGTTATCATTACACCACCTGTCAACGGTAATGCAGTAGTTGATCCTACTACAGGGGTTATCAGCTATGCTCCCGCTTATAATTATGTTGGACCCGATTCTTTTGTTTACAAATTTTGCGGAAATAATCCTGACTTTACAGACTGTGAAGAAGTAACATTAAATTTAACGGTTTCTGAGAGTCCTATTGTCAATAATGCCTCTCTAAGAACATGTTATCTGGAAGCTAATCCGGCTACAGGACTGTTTAATCTTACCAACGCTTCAGTAACCACACAGATAGGGGTTACCAAAAAATATTACCCTTCTCCTACAGATGCTGACAATAGTACCAATGAAATCTTAAATCCGGCAAATTATATTGCTCCTACCGGTGTAGCTTATGTAAAAGTGATCAATGCGAATGGTTGCTACAGAATTGCAGAGGTTTCTCTCACTGTTCTCCCACCCGTAAAATCTACAGTTCTTGTTGATAAGATTATTTGTGTGGAAGATAAAACAACACTTGATGCAGGACCTGGATTTAATGGCTATGAATGGAGTACGGGAGCTACAACACAGGCCATCCAAAATGTTGGTGTAGGAACCTATTGGGTGAAACTGAAAACCGGCGACTGTATTACACTTCAGACTGTGAAAGTATATGCTTCTGAGCAGCCTGTTGTTTCCAATATTGATATTTCAAATACTACAGTTACCGTATATGCAATAGGCGGAAATCCTCCGTATCAATATTCACTTGATAATATCCAGTGGCAGGATTCCAATATATTTACGGATGTGGCGAGAGGAATATCTGCAGTATATGTAAAAGACAGCTATAACTGTGAACCAATTAAAGTGGAGATTACCATTCCTAATTTAATCAATGCTATTACTCCTAATGATGATGGGGTAAATGATGTACTTGATTATTCATTGCTATCAGGCAAAAAGGATCTGGAGTTTGCTATTTTTGACCGATATGGAAGTAAAATATTCCAGGGAGACAAATCAAATGCTTACAAATGGAACGGAACTTTAGGCGGAAGCAAAAGGGTTCCTACAGGAAACTATTGGTTTGAAATTCACTGGAATGAGCCTGCAGGTAAGCAAACTGCTGTAAAATACACGGGCTGGATCCTTGTCAAAAGCAGAGAATAATTACTAAAGAATATAACTTTCCAAACCGCGATTTTAACATCGCGGTTTTTTTGTTACTTTTTCAGGGCATGAATCCATTTTATTATTAAATTTGTGTTAAACTCCCTCAGCTGAATGAAAAAAATTTTATCTTTTTTGTTTATAGTTTGCTTTTTCACCTTTTCCTTCGCCCAATTGGACAGGGAACATTGGTTTGCCCCAATGGTGGACAGAAGTTCGGGACCCAATCCTTATCAGAAGTTATATTTATCTACCAACAGGACAACCCCTTTCCCGGTAAGCATCTATAATAACAATATCCTTATCGGTACGGTAACCATCAGTAAAAACAATCCTCAGAAATTTGACGTATTAAGAAAATATATCATCACAACACTTCAGGCAGATGTATTTACTCCTACTACAAAAGGATTATATGTAAAAGCCGAGTTCCCTTTTTATGCTAACCTTAGGTTTTCCGTATTCAATCATGCTGAGATTATTACTTCGAAAGGAATACCTTCCACAGGAAAAAACTTTTATGTTGCAAATGCTCCCATAACGGTTAACAACCCCATCTTAAACTTTATGGCCAGCGTTCTTGCAACTGAGGATAATACAACAGTTACAGTCAGCGGATACAAACCAACGGTACAGTTTTCCAACGGAACTACCGGAACCACCAATCCTACAATGACCTTTACCCTTAATAAAGGACAGTCATACATTATGGACGGATCGGGGACAGTAAACACTGATGGTTTCATCGGTGCTAAGATCACAGCCAGTAAACCTGTGAATGTTACCAATGGAAATTTTAATGGCCAGTATGCTGGAAGTTTCCCTTCAAGCTCTGATATTCTGATGGATCAGGCTGTCCCTGTTGAAAGGCTTGGAACTGAATTTGCCCTGGTAAAAGGAAACGGCAGTGTCGGGTCCAATATGGAAGGAGCTATTGTGATTGCTACAGAAGACAATACCCAAATCTTCGTCAACGATGAAATTCCTCCGCTTACAACTCTGAATGCGGGCCAGTATTTTATTGTTCCCAATACGAAATATAAGCTACAAGGAGCAACCCATTATAATCTTTACCTTAAAACGTCCAAGAATGCTTATGTATATCAGATTCTTGCCGGAGATTCCGTTTCAGGAAGTGAAATAGCAACCGGAGGGTTTAATTTTATTCCCGCCCTGAACTGCTATCTTCCCAAACAGATCAATGAATTGGGATTGATAGATGAAAACTTTGTTCATTCCACTGCCAACCCGTCAGGGCTTCTTAATATTCCGACAAAGCTGAATCTTATTACGGAAAGAGGCGCCAATGTTACCGTAAACGGAGGTATTCCACCGGCAACAACAGGTCCTTTCAATATGACAGGTACAAACAACTGGGTTACGTATGGTATTCCTAACGTTACCGGAACTATCACTGTAATTTCAGATAAAGCTATTACTGCAGGAATTACTGCAGGGAGTAATGCTGTAGGATATGGAGGATTTTTTGCAGGTTTTCCTACACAACCTGTTATTCTAAGGTCAGGAGGAACCTGTGTTCCCGGCATTGTTCTTACCGTAGACCCTGTTATTTATGATACTTATCAGTGGTATGTAAACGGAACTCTTATTCCCGGAGCCACTGGAGCATCAATTACGCCAACACAATCCGGATATTACACATGTTCAGTAACTATGGGAAGGTGTGCAGCTTTGGTGACCGATCAGTTTAAAGTACTGAATTGTACCAAACTGACTACATCAACATATACTGTCTGTAATACGCAAACCATTACTCCTACATTCAGCAGTTCTGCGCAAACACCTGTACCTTCTACAGTTTCTATCGTAACTGCTCCTACATTAGGAACTGCGGTGGTAGATCCTGTAACAGGTATCATTACTTATACCGTCAATACACCCGGAAGTACAGGGACAGATACTTTCACCTATACTTTCTGTGGAGACGATCCTGTTTTCCCGGACTGTGAAACCGTAACTGTAACCGTTAATATTCTATCTCTTATCGTAACAAATGTCACCTTACATGCCTGCAATATTAACGGACAGGGGACTTTTAATCTTACTTCTGCCAATGTAACCAACAACTCTCCGGTAACTATAACGTACTACCCTACTTTGATAGATGCCCAGAACGAAAATCCGGGAGCAGTTATCACTTCTGCCAATGCTTATACGGCACCAGACGGCACCATTGTGTATGCAGTGGTAAAAAATAATCTGGGTTGTAAAAGTATTGCTCAGATCACCCTGTCTTTATATAATCTGGCAATTATAGTCAACAATTATAATGGTACTTTCTGTGATGATAATATGGACGGAACAGTCACTGTCTCACTATCCAATATAACAGGTATTGTACTGAATAACCCCGGTTATTTTACCAATGTAAGATATTATGCATCCCTCGCAGATGCTAATGCAGGAAATGCCAATACACTTCCTAACAACTGGAGCTATACCGCTACGACAACCATTTACATTAGAGTTGAATCTCCGGACGGCTGCGCTGTGGTTGTAAGACCCTTACAGTTCAGTATCGGAGCGCGTATTACTTTATTAACAACCTCAGTTGTTACCAGTATATGTGATGATGATCTTGACGGAATCAAAACGGTCAATCTTTCACAATTTATCCCGCAGTTTACAACAGATCCAAATGTAACTTATACTTTCCATGGCACTTTAGCTGATGCCCAGAATGACATAAACGCTATATCGGCTACAGTTAATGTTACAGGTACACAGACTTATTACATCCGATTTGAGAAAAATGGAGTATGTCCTGAAGTAGGATCTGTTAAAATCACCGTTAAGGCCCCAAAAAAATCTGACCTGCTAAAAGACCAGATTATCTGTCCAAAAGCTACCACGACGTTAGATGCAGGCCCGGGATTTGAAAAATATCTTTGGAGTACAGGAGCTACTTCTCCTTCTATCACCAATGTTCCGGTAGGAAATTATTGGGTGGAGCTTACGTTCAACGGCTGTATTTACAAACAGTATGTTACCGTTGCAGAATCTCTTCTGCCTGTGATAGCAACTATTGAAATCAACGGATCTACAGTAACCGTAGGAGCAAGCGGCGGTATCCCTCCTTATGAATTTTCACTGGATGGAGTAAGCTGGCAGAGCTCAAATGTCTTCTACAATGTACCAAGAGGAAGTCATACCGTCTTTGTAAGGGATTCCAAATTATGTGGTGAAGGTTCCAGAGAATTTGCCATTATCAATCTGATTAACACCATCACTCCTAACGGTGACGGACATAATGATGAGATAGACTATTCTGCTTTAATGAGCAATACAAATCTGGAATTCAGAATATTTGACCGTTATGGGGCAGAAATCTTCAGAGGAAGTCCAACCAACCGGTATACATGGGACGGAAGAATGGGCGGAAGACCTGTTCCTACAGCTACTTACTGGTATTTTGTCACCTGGACAGAATATGGCACTTCTACTTTAGTAAAATATACAAGCTGGCTGCTTGTAAAGCATAAATAATAAGATGATTTTTGTTTAAATTCTATCATATCATTGTTATTTATAAACATTTATAACATTCATTAACAGTTTAATATTAAAGTTTAATATAACTTTAACCTGTAATCACTATCTAAATAGGTATAAATTGCTGTATTTCTACGTAATTTTGCCCTAATTATATGAAGAAGCTAATTACCCTTTTTATGCTGATTTTTCTGGCAAAAATCAATGCACAGACATATTCCGGAGAGGTATTTTTAAGAGACAATTCCATCTTATATCTTAATCAGGTTTATGTAACCAATCTGAATACTCAGAAAACAGTTCTTACTGACTATAACGGTACTTACAATATACCTGCAGCTCCCGGAGATGTAATCCGCTTTACGTCTATCGTCACAGAGCGGAAAGATGTGAAACTTACTCCCCAGATGATGCAGCAGAAAAACTTAATTGAATTAAAAATTGCTTATTACGAGATTCAGGAAATTGTACTGAGCAGGTTCAAGCCTACCGGAAACCTAAGGTACGATGTAAATTCTATAAGAAAAGAGGATAAAGGACTGGCTATCAAAAAAGTAATTGGACTGCCTGAGCCAAAAGGGGACGGAACATCTCCTGAGCTTCCGGTTGCCGGATTAAGGGATGGCGGTCTTACTTTCAGCCTGGAAAGCATCTATGACATCCTTTCGGGGGACAGAAAGAAAAAACAACGTTACATGGCCTATGAAAGAATGAATAATTCTGTAACACAGATCAAGAATTATCTCGGCAAAGATTATTTTGCCAAGTTCAAAATTCCTGAAAATCTTATTGACAACTTCCTACAGTTTGTCTATACCTCAGAAAATATTGAAGCTTATGTTTTGGCCGGTAATTTTGAAGCTATAAAAGTACCTATCGAAAAATACCTTCCAATCTATCAGAAAAGGCTTAAAACTTCAAATCTTCAGGACGTAATCAAGTAAGCTTCCTGGCTACATATTTTAAGAAATGTATACTGTTTAATAATTTATAGTATACATTTCTTTTTTTATTTAAAAATATGTTTAATTTTATCTCATGATTAAATGCCTGAAATAAAAATAATGGTATTTCGTTATTGTATTAAAACTAATTGCCTAAAACACAAATTAAGAGAAGAACATCAGCTTATAACTTAATAATTGTTAATGAAAAAATTACTTTTACTGTTTGTTTCTGTTCTATTTTTTAATGTGTCTGCCCAGAAAAGAGGGAAAGACTATAGCAATATTTTAAAAAGTAAAAATATCTATGAGATTAATGCTTTTCTCAGAGATGCACACCCTGACGATCCCAGAAGGTCCGTATTAAAACCAAGGGTAATGGAAATGATGACACAGTACATCAAAGATGCCCATCCTGCCGACCAGAAAGTGAAAGACATGCAGGAAATGCTTGCCTTATTGAAAAGAAGACCTTCCACAAAGATCAGTTTTGATGAAATGAACGCCATTATCAAACAGAAACAGATCGCCAAATATAAAGCTGAACTTGCTGCCAAACAATCTACAGTAGTTTATACTCCAAGTAATGCCCAGAATACCTTTGTTGTCAATACCACTGCCAATGCTGCTGTTCCGAATGCTGAAGCCGAAGAATTCAATATGCTGATGGCCGAAAATCCGGTAGAGCACAAAAACAAAACAGTAAAAATATTGAACTCATTGTTCGACAACGATCCAAACAGCAAGACAAGCATAGTTCTTATCAAGAATAATTCTGACTGTAATATCATTGTAAGAATGGAAGGTGTGGGAACTACTAAATACAGGCTTGCTGTTCCTGCCCATGATGACAGTACCATTGTTATAGATAAGGGTCAGTATCTTTTCACCAGCCTCGTTTGTGGCGCTCAGTATGCTTCTCAAAAAACCATCGAAAAGGCTATAATGGTTACACTGGGAAGTTCTGCAGCACAGTAAGCATTCCTTAAATCTGTAGAGAGCCGTCTTTTATGTTTAAAAGACAAGGTTATCTATGCAAAATTTGCTATTTTTGCAGGATTTTAAAATGACTCGATGGGCAAAAATAAATTAGCAAGATTTGCTGAAAACAAGATTTTACCAAATGTTATCCAACCTACCAGAGAAGATGCAATCAACGGTTTTCCGCTTAAAGGAAACTGGAGAAAAGATTTCTTTAAGAATGACCATCCAATCGTACTGGAATTGGGTTGCGGCAAAGGAGAATATTCTGTAGGACTTGCCAAAACTTTCCCTGAAAAAAACTTCATAGGAATAGATATTAAAGGTGCCAGATTTTGGTTTGGAGCCAAGGAAGCTATGGAAAAAGGAATGAATAATGTAGCATTCCTGAGAAGTCAGATTGAGCTTGTAGATCATTTTTTTGCAGAAAATGAAGTGGATGAAATCTGGATCACATTCCCGGATCCTCAGATTAAATACAAACGTACGAAGCACAGACTTACCCATCCTGATTTTTTAGAACGATACAAAAAATTCCTGAAACCGGGTGGAATTATCCATCTTAAAACGGATTCAGAATTCCTGCACGGCTATACATTAGGCTATCTGCAGGGTGCAGGCTATGAAATAATAACTGCTCATCACGATATTTACGGCGCTCCTGAATATGATCCCAACACAGAGCACCTGAGAGATATAAAAACTTATTACGAAGAACTTTTCTCGGCTAAAGGAAAGACAATAACTTATATAAAATTCCGGATAAGCTGATGAATTAACAACAAATTGATGAAAAAAATTTTAACGACCCTCCTCTTCCTGTTCCTTGTTTCGGGTTCTGCTTTTGCGCAGAAAAAAACCAAAGACATTTTAAAAAGCACAAATATCAAGGAAATTGAAGAGTACCTTAAAACTGCACATCCCGAAGACCCTAAAAGGACTGTGCTGAAACCTAAACTTATTGCTTTAAAGAATTCTCAATGGACAAAAGGGGCTGCAACAGCCAAGCCTATGGAAGCCAGACCTGTAATGACCGATATTCCGAACAGGTTCATGAGAAACTCAAATTCCAATGACGCTGAAGAGTTTAAAAAACTGCTCGCTGAAACATCTGATCAGCACAAAGACAAAACGGTAAAGCTTCTGAATGCTATGTTTGATGAAGATATTACCAGAAAGGAGGCTGTGCTTCTGTTCAGAAATAATTCAGACTGCAACATCATCCTGAGAATTGAAGGAAAAGATTTTTACAATCTGGCTGTGCCTGCACACGGAGAAAACTTCATCATCCTCAATAAAGGTTCCTATACTCTGAACAGCAATGTTTGTGATGTAAGATACTCTTCTCAGAAAGACATAAAAAAAGGTATATTTGTAGTAATTGAAAATCCGGGCACACCTACTAAATCCGATCCAAACAAAAATGCTGTAAAAGATCAAAAAGAAGAAGCACCGGTAAAACCTTCACAAAAGAAAAGATCAAAAAAATAACTGTATGAAAAAGCTTTTCGCTTTCTCCGGAATTTCACTTATCCTTATGAGCTGTAGTGTAAATTATGGTAACTACCCTATAAGAACGTCTTATCCTTCAGCTTCCGGAAATACTGCAGGAAGCAGTACTGCAATGAGTACGGAAAGGGAATATGCAGAGCTTATTAAAACCTATAAGCCTGAAACGGCAGATGTTTTAAATGATCTTCTTAATGAGGACTCCCCTTCCAATCCAAGAACTTCTATTTCGGTGGAAAATAAATCTCCCTGCAATATGGTTCTTACTGTGAGCAGCAGTGGCTTCTTTAAAAAGATCCCTATAGGTTCCGGCAAGGTTGGCTATACAATGGTTCCTAAAAACAAAAATTACAGCCTCTCCGGAATGCTCTGTAATTCGTCTTATCAGTCTACCAAATTCATTACTACTTCATACGCTATAAAGATCAGTAATTAAGATAAAACCCCACTCTATTGGGCGGGGTTTCTTATATTGGGTTAAACTGATATATCAATAAAAAAACGCTGGACAAAAATCCAGCGTTTTTCCTATATTAAAGAAAATCTTTAATTATTCTGCATCGAAATCAGCATCTGTATCAGCAGATACCTTTTCTCCTTCTTCTTTAGATTTTTCTTTATCAGCTTTTCTTTGAGACTGACCTTCTTTGATAGAATCAGAAACGATGTTTAAGATCATATCGATAGATTTAGAAGCATCATCGTTTCCTGGGATAACGAAGTCTACTTTTCTAGGGTCAGAGTTTGTATCAACAATACCGAAAACTGGAATACCTAATTTCTTAGCTTCAGTTACAGCGATGTGTTCTCTCATGATATCTACAACGAAGATTGCAGAAGGAAGACGAACCATGTCAGAGATAGAACCTAAGTTTTTCTCTAGATTAGCTCTTTGTCTGTCTACCTGTAATCTTTCTTTTTTAGATAAAGTTTCGAACGTACCGTCTTTTTTCATTTTGTCGATATGGTTCATTTTCTTTACCGCCTTTCTGATAGTAACGAAGTTCGTTAGCATACCTCCAGGCCATCTTTCTGTAATATAAGGCATATTAAGTTCAGCAGCGTGCTTAGCAACTACTTCTTTCGCCTGCTTTTTAGTAGCTACGAAAAGAACTTTTTTACCTGCAGAAGTTAATTTTTCTAAAGCGCTGCACGCTTCATCCAATTTAACTGCTGTTTTATGTAAGTCTACAATGTGAATACCATTTTTCTCCATAAAAATGTATGGAGCCATATTTGGGTTCCACTTTCTAGTCATGTGACCGAAGTGTACGCCAGCCTCTAAAAGGTCTTTTACATTTGCTTTTGCCATGTTTTCTGTTTTTGTTAGTTTACTTTCCGTCTTTTAAACAATCAACAACTTCTTTAGATGGGAGAAGCGTTTGGATGCTAAACGTAACGGGCAAAGTTGCTGTTGGCTTCTTGCTTTTAGCATTGGGCTTTCCAGCTTTGGGTTAAAAAATAATTTTTTAAAAATTTTTCTAAAGCTATCTGCCATAAGCCAATAGCCATACGCTTTTTTAACGTTTTGAGAATTGGAATCTCTTTCTTGCTTTTTTCTGACCTGGCTTCTTTCTTTCCACCATTCTTGCGTCTCTTGTAAGTAAACCAGCTGGTTTCAAAGCTAATCTGAATTCAGCATTGATTTCGCATAAAGCTCTTGAAATACCTAATCTGATAGCTTCTGCCTGACCTGTATTACCACCACCGAAAACATTTACGGTAACGTCATACTGACCAACAGTCTCAGAAAGGATGAACGGTTGGTTTAATTTGTAAACCATCACGTCTGTAGAGAAATATTCTTTAGCATCTTTACCGTTTACTGTAATGTTTCCAGAACCTGGTTTTACGTAAACTCTTGCTACAGAAGTTTTTCTTCTTCCGATTTTGTGAACTATAGACATAATTAATTATTTAAATTCGTTAACATTAATTGTTTTAGGCTGTTGAGCTTCATGTTTGTGCTCAGTTCCTTCATATAGATAAAGGTTCTTCAATAAAGCAGATCCTAATCTGTTTTTTGGCAACATACCTTTTACAGATTTCTCCAATACTTTTAAAGAATCTTTCTTTTGAAGTTCAGCCGCAGTCATAGACTTCTGTCCACCAGGGTAACCTGTATGCCAGATGTAAGTCTTATCAGCCCACTTGTTTCCGGAAAGCGTAATTTTCCCAGCATTCAAAACGATCACGTTATCACCACAATCTACGTGAGGTGTAAAGTTCGTTTTGTGCTTACCTCTCAAAATCTTTGCAACCGTAGAAGCTAGTCTTCCTAACGGCTGTCCTTCAGCGTCTACCACAACCCATTCTTTATTAGCAGTAGCTTTGTTCGCTGAAACAGTTTTGTAACTTAATGTATTCACACGTTTTAGTTAAAGATTAAACATAATTTTCCCCTAAAAGGGTGTGCAAAGGTACAAATTATTTTTGTAACCCAAAAACATATTTTATTTAATCTATTTCACCTGCTCGATTTCATCATCTTTTAATAGATTATATCAACTATTGCTTTGGCACAGAACTTGTAAAATGACTGAATGATAAAAAACATTTCGAAGATTCTAAAAACACAGGCGATAAAGTAAAGAGTTTGATCTCTAAACTCTTTCTTTATTAACTTTACTTTAAAGATTTCCCTAAAAGCTTACTGATATGGTTATTTAATGTCGCGAAATATTTATATTTGCGCCAAAACCATACCCCTTTATCCATGAGCCACGGAAAAATCAGAGAAGATAAAACATGCCTGAATTGCGGGCATACTGTAGAAGAAAGATTCTGTCCTCATTGCGGACAGGAGAATATTGAAAGCCGCCAGCCGTTTTATTTTCTTTTTACTCATTTTATTGAAGATTTCACCCATTATGATGGACAGTTCTGGCAGACGATCAAATATTTGCTTGTGAACCCCGGAAAACTCACCAAGGAATACCTTTCCGGAAAAAGACAGCTGTATGTGGCTCCTGTAAAACTATATATCTTTATAAGTTTCATCACATTTCTGCTTCCCAATTTCTTACCGGAATCTAAAGAGACCAGCCCTCAATCAGAAAGAACAAAAATTGAAAAAACTGAGGATAAAAGAAAAACTTCGGAAAAAGTTCTTGAAAAGTTGGAGAAAAAAGGATACCTCTCCAAGGATGTTTCAAAAGAAATAAAAAAAGGAATGGATACCATAAAGGCAAAAGACTCAATTAATGATGCCCTTGCACACAGTGAAGATGTCATTGAAAGTACATTAAGTACTAAAGAGTCCTCCGTCTTTAATGCATATAATATAAAGCAATATGATTCTATCCGGGCTAAAGATAAAACCGGATTTTATCAGCTGGCAAGACCCTTTGCTGAAAAAATTTTTACTTTAAAAGAAGAAGGATATACTAAAAAACAGATTCGGGATAAGTATAAGGAAACCTTTATCCATACCATTCCAAAAGCACTTTTTGTTTATCTTCCTGTATTTGCTTTTTTCTTATGGCTATTTCATAATAAAAAGAAGTGGTGGTATTTTGATCATGGTATATTTACCCTTCATTATTTTTCTTTCCTGCTTCTATCTACCCTTATTTTTATTATTATCACCAGGATTTTTGACGCTATCCCCAGTTATGGGATAATTAATATGATATTCTGGCTTTTATATACTGCTTTATTTTTCTATACCTCCATTTATTTTTTTGTGGCTCATCACAGAGTCTATGAAAGCAGTAAGAGGATAAGCATTCTTAAAGGAATGAGTTTGTTCATCATCAACTCTGTAGGAATTACGCTAATGCTTATGATATTAATGTATGTAAGCTTTATAATGATGCATTAATTGCGCAGAGACTTGCTTCCCCTGAAACTTGCAATCAGATAGTATGCTACAAAAACTGTAGAAAACTTCAGGATAGATGGAATGGCAAGCTCAAGGTTGAAAATCAAAGCTCCGATCAATACCAGAACACCCATAGCAGCAAATGACAATCCCAACTTTTTAGGCAGGGTAAAATCCGGCGTATCAAGATAATAGGCTAGTCCCCAGGCAAAACCAAAAGCAATGGCATAATAGAAGTCCAACCCCATATTTTGTGAGCTTAAAAAGAAATAATTGATAAGGAAACTCACTACTGTTCCTAAAGCGAAATAAACCAGAGCTTTTTGCATATCTATAAAATATGGTGCAAAAATAGAGAATTTCCTTATCATTTTTAAATGACTGATTGTTAAGTCGGGGAAAAACCAATCTTCTACGTTTAAATAAAACACTAACAACCAGCATGTTAAATAAAACAACAAGGTTCTTATTTTATTATTATATTTGAAAATTCAGAAATTTTCTAGTTTTTTTATGGAAACCCAAAAATATACTCCAACCAACAAAGTAAGAATCGTAACAGCGGCGTCATTATTTGACGGACACGATGCTGCGATCAATATCATGCGCCGCGTGATCCAGGGAACAGGATGTGAAGTGATCCACCTTGGCCACGACAAATCAGCTGAAGAAGTTGTAAACACAGCCATTCAGGAAGATGCCAATGCTATTGCGCTAACCTCATATCAAGGCGGCCACAATGAATATTTTAAATATATCTACGACCTTTTAAGAGAAAAAAACTCGCCACAGATCAAGATTTTCGGTGGTGGCGGTGGTGTAATCCTGCCTGAAGAGATTACAGATCTTATGAACTACGGAATCGACAGGATCTATTCTCCGGATGACGGCCGTGAGCTTGGTCTTCAGGGAATGATTGATGACCTTGTAAAAAGATCGGATTTTTCAACCGGAAAAGAGGTTACAGCTAATGATTTGGATGCTATCAGTTTTGAAAACTCTACAAGCATTGCCAAAATTATTTCCGCTGTTGAAAACTTTTCAGAGGAAAAACCTGAGCTTGTAAAAGCAATTGACGAAAAATCAAAAGATTTAAATATTCCTATCATCGGTATCACAGGTACTGGTGGAGCCGGAAAATCTTCATTGACAGATGAACTGGTAAGACGTTTCATCCGTTCAAATCCTGATAAAAAAATTGCCATTATTTCCATTGACCCTTCTAAAAAGAAAACCGGGGGTGCTCTTTTGGGAGACAGAATCCGCATGAACGCGATCAATGATCCGAGAGTTTATATGCGTTCAATGGCCACAAGAGAAAACAACGTTTCTGTTTCGCCATTCATCCATTCTGCATTGAATGTATTGAAACTGGCTCATCCTGATGTAATCATTCTGGAAACTTCAGGTATCGGGCAGTCTGGTTCGGAAGTTTCTGATTTTGCAGACGTTTCCATGTACGTGATGACTCCTGAATATGGAGCTTCAACACAGCTGGAAAAGATCGACATGCTGGATTATGCAGATTTAGTGGCTTTAAATAAATCTGACAAGCGTGGTGCTCTTGATGCACTTCAGGCTGTAAGAAAACAGTTCCAGAGAAACCATTTATTATGGGAGCAGCAACTGGATGAAATGCCGGTTTATGCTACAAAAGCATCCCAGTTCAATGATCACGGAACTACAGAATTATACAACAGGTTAATTTCAAAAGTAAACGATAAATTTTCAGGTTTAGGCTTAAAAACTTTTGCCGAACAGGAAATTACAGATGAAGTAACCATTATCCCTCCGAAAAGAGTCCGTTATCTTTCTGAAATTGTTGAAAATAACAGGATATACGATGAGAACATTGAAAAGCAGGCTGAACTTGCCAGAAAAATGTATCATATTGACGGAGTGAAAAAAATCATCTCTAATGAAGCTTTAGATGCCGAATATCAAAAGGCCGAAAAGGAGCTACAACAGGAAAACATCGACTTCCTGAGAACGTGGGATGATACGAAAAAAGCCTTCCACGAAGAATTCTATTCTTATTTCGTAAGAGGAAAGGAAATCAAAGTGGAAACTTCAACAGAGTCTTTATCTCATCTGAGAATTCCAAAAATTGCTCTACCTAAATACAACGATTGGGGTGATCTTATCAAATGGAAAGGCCAGGAAAACCTTCCAGGAGGATTCCCTTATACGGCAGGAATTTATCCTTTCAAAAGAACAGGTGAAGATCCTACAAGGATGTTTGCAGGAGAAGGTGGTCCGGAAAGAACAAACAGAAGATTCCATTATGTTTCTGCTGAAATGCCTGCAAAACGTTTGTCTACAGCTTTCGACTCTGTAACGCTTTATGGACAGGATCCTGCTTTACCACCGGATATTTATGGTAAGATTGGAAATGCAGGGGTTTCTATTGCCACGCTGGATGATGCCAAAAAACTCTATTCAGGATTTGATCTGATCAATGCATTAACTTCGGTTTCCATGACAATTAATGGTCCGGCTCCAATGCTGCTGGCTTTCTTTATGAATGCAGCCATTGACCAGAACGTTGAAAAATATATTGCAGAAAACGGCCTGGAATCTAAAGTTGAAGCTGTTTTAAAAGCAAAATTTGATGATAAAGGCTTAGCAAGACCAAAATATAATGGAGAACTTCCTCCTTCCAATAACGGTTTAGGTTTAAAATTATTGGGAATCACTGGAGATGAAATAATCCCTGCGGATGTTTATGCTGAAATTAAAGCCAAAACAATCGCAACCGTTCGTGGAACGGTTCAGGCTGATATTTTAAAGGAAGATCAGGCTCAGAATACCTGTATTTTCTCTACCGAATTTGCCTTAAGACTAATGGGTGACGTTCAGGAATATTTTATCAAGGAAAAAGTAAGAAACTTCTACTCTGTTTCCATTTCAGGATATCACATTGCTGAAGCTGGTGCTAATCCTGTTTCCCAGTTGGCATTTACATTGGCAAACGGTTTCACATATGTGGAATACTACCTGTCAAGAGGAATGGATATCAATGATTTTGCTCCTAACCTATCGTTCTTCTTCTCTAACGGTATCGATCCTGAATATTCAGTTATCGGTCGTGTGGCAAGAAGAATCTGGGCCAAAGCAATGAAAATGAAATACGGGGCGGATGAAAGAAGCCAGATGCTGAAATACCATATCCAGACTTCAGGACGTTCTCTTCACGCTCAGGAAATTGATTTCAATGATATCAGAACTACCCTTCAGGCACTTTACGCAATCTATGATAACTGTAACTCTCTTCACACCAATGCTTATGATGAGGCAATTACAACTCCGACTGAACAATCTGTAAGAAGAGCAATGGCAATTCAGTTGATTATTAACAAGGAGCTAGGATTGGCGAAGAACGAAAATCCGCTTCAGGGATCATTTATCATTGAAGAACTGACGGATCTTGTGGAAGAAGCTGTGTATGCAGAATTTGACAGAATTACTGAAAGAGGCGGAGTTCTTGGAGCTATGGAAACCATGTACCAGCGTTCCAAGATTCAGGAGGAATCCATGCATTACGAATGGCTAAAGCACACGGGTGAATATCCTATCATCGGGGTAAATACTTTCCTTGGAAAAGACGGTTCACCAACGGTTCGTCCGGGAGAAGTTATCCGTTCTACTGAAGAAGAGAAGCAGGCTCAGATTGAAAATCTTCATAATTTCCAGAAATCCAATGATGATAAATCTGCAGAAGCTTTAAAGCATTTACAGTATGCAGCAATCAACCAGCAGAATTTATTCGCAGTAATGATGGATGCTGTAAAATACTGTTCTCTTGGACAAATCACCAATGCTTTATTTGAGGTGGGTGGTAAATACAGAAGAAATATGTAATCCGCATTGGATAAACTTACATAAACAAACCTCGAAGAAATTTCTTCGAGGTTTGTTTTTTAATGGACTCAATAAGAAAGCCCGCAGACTATCTCTGCGGGTTTTATCTGGCTGTAATGAAGAAATTTATTTCTTATTAAAATCTCCGGCAAAAACAGAAGTCAGTTTATCTTCGCTGATATACTTTCTAAGCACTTCATTAACCTGGCTTACTTTCAGACCAGAAACTTTAGTTTCCAAAGCATCATAATCTTCCAACGGAATACCAAATTGTAACTGGCTGTTCACAAGACCTACCAAGCTGGTGTCGCTTCCTAAATCTGTTTTTCTTGAAGTAAGCCATGAATTTAGGTTTGATTTCAATTCTTCTTCTGTGAATCCTTCTTTAACCGCTTTATTTATTTCTTCTTTCAACGCTTTATTCACAGCATCTTTTTTAGTCGGATTAAAGAATGCATACCAACCCCATGAAGCCACCGTATTGTCAGAAGGAACACTCATATAAGAGCCTGCTCCATAGCTGATTCCTTCTTTTTCACGAAGTCTGGTCGGAATTCTTGAGGTAAGGAAACCTCCGCTTCCCAGCATTTCATTGGCAATAACAAAAGCAGGATAATCAGGACTGTTTCTGTCCATAGAAAAACTTATTTTTCCTACTGCAGCCCCATTTTCTTTATCCGGAGTCAAATAATCTTTATCCTGTTTTTTGGTTGTAAAAAGCTCAGGCTTAATTTTCTCGTAAACAGATTTTGAGTTCCATTTTGCAAAAGTATTTTCCATTAGAGCAGACGCTGTTTTAGAATCCAAATCACCAATCAGGGTACCTACTCCATTATTACTTCCTAAAATTTTGTTATAAAAATCTACAAGCTCCTGTCTTTTTATGGTTTTATTAGTCTCAATCTGTTCTTTGAAAGAAGGAGTGTAAAAGATACTTTCTTTAGGATAATTTTCTGTAATTTTTTCAATTTCAGTAAATGCTAAAGCCTGCGGGTCATTTAAAGAACCCTCCAGATAAGTATTGTATTCATTTACGGTTTTTACCAGTTCCGCTTCAGGGAAATTAGATTCAGTCAGAATTTCTTTCACCAAATCCATTACTTTTGGTAAATGCTCTTTATAAGTACTTACGTTGGTATATAAAGTCTGGCCGTTAAATGAAAAACCTATACTTGATTTCCATGAATCCAGCATATCCTGAATTTGTTCTTTTGTATGGGTTTTTGTTCCTGTTTTCATAACCTGAGCCATCAGAGAACCAATCTGGGCTTTTCCGCTTAAATCTTTGGCATTACTTACCGGAAAACGGAAGCTTCCCAATACTTTACCTCCTTTAATTTCCTTTTTAATAATACCATATTTCATTCCGTTGCTCAACTTTCCTTCAGAAAGATTAGCTTTCAGGTTTTTAATACTTGCTTCGAAAGGTGCTGCTTCTTTTTCTAAGGCTTTGCCTTTGTAATCTTTCGTTAAAGTGGCAATTTGCTCATCCGAAAACTCATTATTCTTAACTCTTATCTCATCTTTGGTTGGAATAAATACTCCAACCGTCCTGTTATTTGTTTTGAAATATTTATCTGCAACCCTCTGAACATCTGCTAAAGTTAATTTTTCAATACTATCCCGATACAACATTCCCAGTTTATAACTTCCTGCACCCACAATTTCAGTTAAATTAACAGCAAAACTAATGGTATTATTTTTTGTATTTTCTATTTGTTTAAGAATTTTAGCCTTAGCTCTCTGTACATCCTGCTCAGTGAATTTTATTGCAGAGACTTTATCCAGCTCGGCTCTGAAATCATTTTCTACAGCTTTTACATCTTTATCAGCAGGAACCTCAAGTCCAAAATACATGAATGCGGCATCCCTTACCGTTGGCTGATAAGAATATACAGAAGCAGCTTTATGAGAATCAATCATTGCTTTGTATAAATATCCTGAAGGATCTGATGTCAGAATTTCTGACAAAGCATCCAAAGCGGCATAATCTTTATCTGCATAAGGAGCTGTATGATATAATGCTCCGACAATTTTGCTGTCTCCTGAACGTTTCAATTCAACAAAACGCTCACCGTCCTGAGCTGGCTCAACTGTATATGTTTGGTCTAAAACTCTTGATGGTCTCGGAATAACAGAGAAATACTGCGAAATATAATTTAAAGCCTGCTTCTCATCAAATTTTCCTGCTACTACTAAAGTCGCATTATCCGGCTGGTAATGTTTTTCGTAAAATTTTCTAAGGGTTGGAGCCTTTACTCTTTCAATATCTTCTTTACTTCCAATCGTACTGTTCCCGTAGTTATGCCATAAATAGGCTGTCGATACAATACGTTCCATTAAAACAGCTCCCGGATTATTTTCCCCGATTTCAAACTCATTTCGTACTACAGAAAACTCTTTATCAAGATCTGTCTGAAGAATTGTAGCATTAATCATTCTATCAGCCTCCATCTCCAGAGACCATTTTAAATTTTCATCACTTGAAGGAAAAATTTCATAATAGTTTGTTCTGTCATACCAGGTTGTTCCGTTTGCATTACCTCCTTTGTCAGACAATTGCTTTTTAATATCACCTAATTTTTTAGTGCTTTTAAATAACATATGCTCAAGTAAGTGTGCCATTCCCTTTTCACCGTAGCCTTCATGTTTTGAACCTACGTTATAAATGATATTCACTATCATATTACTTTGAGAGGCATCAGGAACCAAAAGAACTTTCATACCGTTGTTCAAAGTATATTCTTTTACACCCTCAGTATTACTTACAAATTTAGGAGCCTCTGTTTTTTGAGAAAAAACCGGGTTTACAGCACCGGTAAAAAATAGGACCGCAGTCCCGATAAGTAGGTTTTTCATCTCTTTTATTTAATTTTGTTAAAAGTTTCAATTAAGTTTTTTCGTTTTATATCCCAATTAGACGAATTAAATGATTGAAAAGTTACAATTTTTACTATTATCATCAATTTAAATTCAATGAAACCCAAAGCCGTATTCAACTGGAGCAGCGGAAAAGATTCTGCTCTTGCCTTTTATAAAGTCCAGCAGGAAAATCAGATTGAAGTAACTACTCTGTTAACCAGCATCAATAAAGAGTTTCAAAGAATTTCCATGCATGGTGTTTCTATTTCACTTTTGGAAAAGCAGGCTGAAAATATGGGACTTCCTTTGATTAAAATGGAGCTTCCAAAAGAACCGTCGATGGAAGAATACCATGAAATTATGAGTAAAACAATGTCAGAAGTTCAATCTTTGGGAATTACCCATTCCGTTTTTGGGGATATTTTTCTGGAAGACCTTAGAAACTACCGTGAAGATCAGCTGAAAGCTATTGGTATGGAAGCTGTATTTCCATTATGGAAACAGAATACATCAGATCTTATTCATGAATTTCTGGATCTTGGTTTCAAAACAATTGTGACGTGTGTTAATGAAACTTATCTGGATAAAAGTTTTGCAGGAAGAATTATTGATCAGGATTTCATTAAGGACCTACCTGAAAACGTTGATCCCTGTGGAGAAAACGGAGAATTCCATACATTTACTTTTGACGGACCAATTTTTAAAAAACCTATTCAGTTTGCAATAGGAGAAACGGTAAAGAAAACTTACCCTAAACCCAAAACAAACCCTGGAGATGAAGACGGCGAATATGTTTTCTGGTTTTGTGATCTTGTTTTGAAATAACTGCCCAAAGAATATAAATATAGCCTTTCCCTTATTTCAAAAAATTTGTGAATCTTTTTACAGATGATGAAAGCACTCATGATGTACACACTGCTTTCGCCCACCAGAAATAACTGACTACAATATATTTCATTTATCATCACTGATACTCCAATCTTCCTGTTTACAATATTGGAAGGTTTTTCTTATTTTTGATAGACAATGTTGTAAAAAAAATTATTCACAATCCCAAGATGATAAAACACACCTTCTCTTTTCTCTTATTTATTTTATTCGTATCCAGTACAATTTCATGCAAAAATGAACTGATCTTTACAGCCAAACCTATTGACAAAAATGCGGTTATTGATTCCACGATCACAGCTTTTCAGAAAACACTTTTGGAACAGCAGATTGATTCTGTTTTTAAAAAATATGATTTTAACGGTAGCATTGCCGTATTTAAAGATTCATTACAGCTGTACAGGAAAGAAAATGGGTATTCTGATTTCAAGGATAAGGTGAAAATTGACAGCAATACAGTTTTTGCCATAGGTTCTGTAAGCAAACAGTTTACTGCAGCCCTTATTCTTCTTCAAATGGAACAGGGAAAACTGAATGTTACCGATAAAGTATCCAGGTACCTGAAAACATTTCAGACGAAAGAGTATGAAAACATTACTATCCATCAGCTTTTAAATCATACTTCCGGATTAAATACTTTCGGGGGAAAACTAATGTTTAAAAGCGGTACGGATTTCTTCTATTCCAATGACGGGTTTAATGCATTGGGACAAATAGTAGAAACTGTTTCAGGAAAATCATATGATGAAAATGTCCTTGAATTGTTCAGAAAAGCCGGAATGAAAAATTCTTCCACAGGAAATATTTTTGAAGGTAAAAATTTTGCCAGCGCTTATCTGGGAAGTCCTGCAAAACCTGCAATTGTTCCGGGCATGCCGAAACGTCTGGGAGGAAAAGATATAGGGACCCCTGCTGGTGGAATTCTCTCTACTATACAGGATCTTCATATCTGGAATAACGCAATTTATGGAGGAAAAATCCTCAAACCTGAAACTTTAAAGCAGTTTATTTCAAAAAGCTCTGAAAGGCATCACGCAATTCTGGGAAAAATGGGCTACGGCTATGGAATCATGATCAATCTCGGAAACCCTGAAAGTTATTTTCACAGCGGCTATGTAAAAGGCTCCCCTTCCCTGAATATTTATTATCCGCAAACAAAAACATCCGTTATCATCTTATCCAATATTGCTGATGAAGAAAAGGGTAAGAGCTGGACTTTCAGACCTCATGTGGAAGTTAAAAAGATCACAGACAATCTGGAGAATACATTATTGCAGCTTAAAGCAAAACATTGATCTTTGTGATATGAAAAAAATGTACTTCATCGCCATTTATCCTCCGCAGGAAGTCATTGAAGAGATTAAGGTATTTAAAAAAGATCTGGCTTTGAATTATGCCAATTCAAAGGCTTTAAAAAATGATGCCCACATTACTTTATTCCCGCCTTTTTCCCGTGATCTCGAATTGGAAAGTGATATTCATACTGCCTTCGAAAAAACAGACACGGATATTCTTCCTTTTGAGATAACACTTAACGGCTTCGGAAGTTTTCCCAATCCCAAAAATCCGGTCATTTTTGTACAGCCGGAGATCAGTGAAAATTTAAACCTGCTTCAGCAAAAAGTAAAGCAGCATTTTAATTTTATCAAATATTCTTTTACACCTCACATGACCGTAGGTTACAGAGACCTTAGTTTTGAAAACTATCTGAAAGCATGGGAAGTTTATAAAAACAAAATATACAAAACTAATTTTTTAGTTGACAAAATATTACTTCTCCGCTACGATGGAAAATGGACTCCCATTGCTGAAAAACCCTTAAAGGAAATTTGATATCAAAGATACTGTTCGATCTTCATTAAAACATTTATAAACGCTATCTTTGAAGCATGATTTCAGAGAAGATAATTTTAGGTATTGATCCCGGTACAGCTATCATGGGCTTCGGTATTATTTCCGTGAAAAAAGGCAAAATGGAAATGATCTCCATCCACGAACTGATCCTGAAAAAATATCCCAACCACGAAACAAAGCTGAAATATATCTTCGACAAAACATTAGCCCTGATCGATGAATATCATCCTGATGAAGTAGCTCTGGAGGCTCCGTTTTATGGAAAAAACGTACAGAGTATGCTTAAACTGGGACGTGCACAGGGAGTAGCAATGGCAGCAAGCCTGTACAGAAATATCCCCATTACAGAATATTCGCCTAAAAAAATCAAAATGGCCATCACCGGAAACGGGAATGCAAGTAAAGAGCAGGTTGCAGGAATGCTTCAGAATCTTTTAAAACTGAAAGAATTTCCCACGAAGTATCTGGATGCTTCGGACGGATTAGCTGTGGCAGTATGTCATCATTTCAATTCCGGTACTATAGCAGATACGAAGTCTTATAGTGGATGGGATAGCTTTTTGAAGCAGAATCCGGACAGGTTGAAGTAATCAGAGCCATCAAAGATATATATCAACTATTTAGTTTAAAATACACATAAGACACAGTAATTATAGTAATCATTAATAATGAAGATAAGATTGCTGTGATGAAAAAAAATATATTTAAAAATCTGGATTTAAATAATTTAAATTTCGACTTTGCTATTATAATGATGGCTAACAAGTTGAATAACATACAGATTGAGAATATTATTCTTACTGTCAGATTATACTCATGAGTAATAAAAAAACCAGCAGTTATTATAAAGGAAAATATCTGTGAACAACAGACTACCCTATTTTGAAATAATTTTTTCGACATCTTTCTTGTACAATCAGCTATTAATAATTTTAACTTTATTTCTGTTCTATCCGTACATAAAAATAATGCTTTTCACCTAAAAGCTCATCCTTCTTCAAAATAAAAATAACACAATGTAAATCAATCCATTAAACAAAAACCCATAATTACTTGGCAAAACATAATACTATCTTTTACATTGGTATGATTTTTAGTACTACATTTGTATAAATTTTCAGTTATGAAAACAAACCAACAAACTATAAATCAAACGAATCACAAAATAAACTGGTTCCAGAAGTTTCTGATGGTATGTTCCGGAGGAAATATTCATATTTTAAGAAAGACTCCGAGCGAATGGAACAAATTTTCAGGAATCGGAGGGATCGTATTATTCACAGCTGTATTCGCAACCCTGTCTGCAGGTTATGCGATGTATACCGTATTTGATAATATATGGACTTCTGTAGGATTCGGGATCCTTTGGGGCCTGATGATTTTCAATCTGGACCGCTATATCGTTTCCTCTATCAAAAAAACAGGTACATGGTGGAATCAGATATTAATGTCTATCCCACGTCTGGTTTTAGCAACATTTTTAGGAATTATTATCTCTAAACCTTTGGAGCTTAAAATTTTTGAAAAAGAGGTCAACAAGCAGCTTAATACCATTATTCAACGGAATAAGAAACAGCTTCAGGGAGAAATGAGCGGCAGGATTCTGCAACAGAGCGGGCCATTTGAAGCCGAAAAGAAAGAAATCGCTGAAAAGACCATACAATATCAACGTGCTTATGACTCTGCTGCAGTAGAACTTGAAAAAGAAATCCTTGGAAAACAGTCCGGGCTTACCAGCGGAAAAGAAGGTTATGGTCCCAATGCTAAACGTAAGCAGGAACTGAAGGAACAACGCCGCCAGGACCTTGAAAATTTCCAGAAGCAGACCGCACCCAGAATGGAATATTTAGACAAAGAAATCTCCAAGGTTTATACTAATCTGGAAACAGAAAGAAAATCTTCAGATACCTTTGAAGATAAATTCAACGGGTTTGCAGCGAGACTTCAGGCTTTGGACGAATTGGGTAAAAACTCAGCCATCATAGGATTGGCAGCAGCTTTTATTATGGGGCTATTTATCTGCCTTGAAATTTCTCCGGTTTTGGTAAAACTGATTTCTCATGTAGGACCTTATGATTACCTGTTAGAAAAAACAGAAAATGATTTCAGACTTTATTCTAAGGAAAAAATTGAGAAGGGAAATTCCCTCACTGATTTCAGAATTGATGATTTTAAGGATAATTTAAAAAAATAGCGTATTTTTCACGCATGATTATTGATAAAGAAGAGATCCAGAAGAAAAAGAAGAAGCTGGATGACTGCAAAATATTCCTGAAAAAAGAATTCATCGGAATTGATAAGATTATTGATGATTTAATGGAATACATTCAGATCTGGTATCTGATGCCTGAAATCCTGACCCGACCTGTAGTAATCAATCTATGGGGAATGACCGGAGTGGGGAAAACAGACCTGGTAAGAAAAACCGTCCGGTTCCTGGAATTCCAGAACCGTTTTGTAGAGATAGAGCTCAGCAACAGCGATGAAACTTCATGGAGCAAAAGTGTTTCCGATATTTTTCAGAGCAACCGTCTCAGTGATGAGAAGCCGAGCATTGTGCTTTTCGATGAAATTCAGCGCTTTAATACGCTGGATACGGATGGTACACCTGTACCACAGACTAAGTTCACAGATTTTTGGGAACTTTTAAGTGATGGCAGATTAAGCAAAAGGGAACGTGATGACCTTGAACACTATCTGTTCTCCTATCTTTTACGTAAGAAAGAGAATGAACGGCGTAAAGTAAACGGTGAAACAGAAATAGATGAGAACCCTTATCTGAATCTTTGGGATGCTAAGGAATTAAAAAAGTATCTCAGTATGGAGGATGATGTGATGAGCATCATTGATATGAAGGAAGAGGATATGATCAAGCTGATCATGAAGAAGCAGAAAGAGAAAAAAATCTATGAACCGGTGGATTACAGCAAAATGCTGATTATTATCAGCGGAAATCTGGACGAAGCCTTTCAGATGTCACGGGAAACCAGTGAGGCAGATGTAGATGCCAATATTTACCATGCGTTCACAAAGAAAATAACTGTTGTTGATATAAAAAATGCATTGTCAAGGAAATTCCGCCCGGAACAGGTAGCCAGGTTCGGAAATATTCATTTGATCTATTTTTCATTAAAAACAGAGGACTTTCAACAGCTTATCCAAAGGGAAATCAATAATCTTAAAACAAAGACGAAATCAAAATTCGGTATCAGCCTAAAAATCAATAAAAATATTAACGATCTGATCTACAGGAACGGAGTATTTCCTGTACAGGGTGTACGTCCCGTATTTAGCAGTGTGGTTGATATTCTGGATACGAACCTCAGCAAATTTCTGTTTGAATCCATCATCAATGACGATAAGACAATTGAAATTGATTATCTGGTGAAACAGAAAATGATTACAGGAAAAATAGGGAAACGTCTGATTGAGATTCCTTATACAGGAAGAATCGACAGTATCCGTCAATCCAATCAGCAGGATGCAGTGGCCAACATCAGTGTCCATGAATGTGGACATGCCGTTTCTTATATGCTTTATACAGGTTTTGCGCCGTTGCAGCTGAAAAGTAAGGTAGCCAGCAGTTATGCAGCAGGATTCACTTTCCCTCATCAGATTCATGATACTAAGGAAAGTCTTCTTGATAGAATTAAAATCTATCTGGCTGGCGGAATTGCCGAGGAAATTGTTTTCGGAGAAAATAATGCAAGTATCGGAAGAAGCCATGACAGGGAACAAGCGACAATACTTGCCATTGATTATATCAGAAAATACGGATTCGATGAAGAGTATCAGGCAGCATATAGTCTTGAAGATTATCCTCACCGTATGCAACATGATATTACAGATAAAAAGATCGAAAAACTGATACAGGATCTTGCCAAAAAAACGAGAGAAGACCTTATTCTTCATTTAGATCTTCTGAAAGATATGAGTATTGAACTCAGCAAAAAAGGAAGCATGCTGCCTAAAGAAATTTATCTGACGGCAAAAAAGCATCATCTGGAGGTGAGCATTAAAGAAGAAGGACATCTTCATATTGCAGAATATCACAAGATCTTGGGGCAATAGAGAAAAAAAAATAATTACAGTATTAATATTAATAAAATCTTACCTTTCAGTTAATTCTGAGAGGTATTTTCTATATATAATTATCTTATATAGAATATTTCATAATTTTACATAACTAAACAAATCATCATGAAAAACTTAATTTTAGTATGCACACTGCTGGTAAGCAGTGCATTCACCCCTACTTTAAAAGCACAGGCAGAACCATTCCTTGGACAGATCGCTTTTGTACCTTATAACAGAGCACCAAACGGATGGGCAGACTGCAATGGACAATTATTGCCTATAGCCCAAAATCAGGCTCTTTTTTCATTGTTAGGAACTACTTATGGAGGAAACGGAACAACAAATTTTGCATTACCGGATATGAGAGGAAGAGTTCTGGTTTCCCAGGGACAAGGACCCGGTATTGCCCAGAACTACCTTATAGGTGACACAGGAGGAAGCGAAACAGTTACACTGACTCAACAGCAGATGCCTATTCACAATCACACTGTAAATGCTGTGACCGCAGAAGGAAATCAGAATACTCCTACAGCAAATCTTCCGGCAGATACCAAACTTTTAGACAAAGAATATTCTGATGCCGCCGCCAATACAACCATGAAGGCTACCATGGTGAATCCTGCCGGAGGATCCCAGCCCCATGAAAACAGACCTCCGTTTGTTACTATGAGATGTATTATAGCTTTACAAGGTATTTATCCATCTTTTAATTAATAAGTTATGAAAAGTCTATACTTATTAGCTATAGCTATTGGAAGCCCGTTGGCTGCACAGACTATTACTTTCAACGGGTGTCATAATTTATTTGACAACCAGAATTTTGTTTTCACGAAAACCGGAGTTGATTCATTCAACAAAAACATTTATATCACAACACCAGTTGACGGACAGCCTTGCGGTGGGTTGGGAACCTGTGAATTTAAAATTCAATGGAACAATGCAATGACAAGATGGGAATTTCTTGCAGATGAAGGTAACGGAACTTTTACAAGCCCTTTATTGATCTATCATAATGCAACAGGAAATAATACCAGTGTAAGGCCACCAAGCAATACATTTGGCATATGGGTAGAAAATACAGCAGTAACAAACGGGCAATGCGGCGGAAACCTTACTGGTACCAATTCCACATTAACGGGTGATGTACATAGTTCTTCATTGGGAACATCAGATGTTACAAAATCTAAAATACAGATTTTCCCGAATCCTGTTTCAGATATAATCCGGATTTCCGGGATTGATAACGGGCAGACGATACATATCTATAATTTAGATGGACAGTTGGTAAGGTCTGAAGCATTTGATCAAAAAATTGATGTTTCCCATCTTTCCACAGGGGTTTATGTTTTAAAAATTACCACGAAAAATTCTGAATCTCATGAATTTAAATTCGTGAAAAAGTAGAACTATAATGTCTTTATAACATTAATTGATTATTGATACAGCCTTCGGAATTTCTGAAGGCTATTTTTCAGGGAATATTTTTTGCTGGCTATGCATATTATGCCGTCAAGTGTAGTCAACAGTTATATTTATTTTCCTGAGACTGAGATATTAAGAATTATCTATCAGTCAGGAAGAATCTACGATTATCTTAAGGTACCGGCAACTATAGCTGAAAAATTCAGGGAAGCCAGATCGAAAGGCAGATTTTTGAACAGTATTATAAAACCAGGATTTAAGTACCTTAAAATCAGCTGAAAGAAATGAAACAAAAAATGCCTCCATTATTGGAGGCATTCTTATTTTATATCATCAAAAAAATTATTTAATGATCAGCTTAGAAGTCTTGCTGTCTTTTCCATTGGAAATCTGAACCATATAAACTCCTTTTTCAAGCTGTTGGTTTATTTTATAGATTCCTGTTCCTTCATCAGTTACAGATGGGCTTGCCACCAATCTTCCTGACATATCAGAAATAGAAACTTTTAAATTCTTACCATTTTTAGCCTTGATAAATACTTTATCCCCTGTTGCAACCGGATTAGGGTAGATAACAAGATCGTCATTATCTGCTTTAACCTCGTTTGTACCAAGGTTATTTACCAACATTACGGAATAATCTTCTACCTGTCCGTATCCAAGTTGTCCACATGGTGTGAATGTACTTTCAGCATCTGCCATAACTCTCATTCTTAGCGGAGTGTTCATTGTAGCTGTAGAAGGCGGAGTGAAGGTTCCTGTAAATGTTCCATACAAGTTCGCAGCTAGAGGCACGTCATTTCCGGAAGCTACCAATTCGTTGGCTTCAAAAGTTCCATTGTTGTTATAATCTATCCAAACACGTACTGATTGAGAGTTTTGAAAAATCTTAACCTCAACAGTCTGCTGCTGATTAACCACCAACGGAGTATATGTTTTCAGAGTACATGCTTTTGTAGTATAGTCTACATAATATAATGTATGTGCATCCCAATATCCCGGAGATTCATTATCTATCTGTCCTAACTTAACACCAACCGGACCAGCCAGATAATTTCCCGGATTGGCCAAGCCGGATGGATTACAAGTTGCCGCAATCGGAACAACCGAAGGTGCAGGAGTTGCAGGTAAAGCAGTAGCTCCTTTTGATGTTGTTAAACTACTTCTAAACAACATAAAAGAAGAATTAATTCTAGCTCCCTGTCCGGCAGTAAATTTCTGAGCAACAGAATTCGAATAATTCATCATATTATACTGTACTCCCTGATAGTTTGCACCCGTACAAGAATTTATTGTTGAATTGGAAGGAACAGGCGATGCCCAGTAGCCACTTCCAGATCTTTCGGTATCACAAACCCTATCATCATCATTAGCGCATACTCCTGTTGTAGGCGGGCAAAAATCTGAATCTGCGGGAACTGCATCGTATCTTCCATTCTGGAAAGTATGATATAATCCCATTGCATGTCCAAATTCATGGGCAAATGTTGTATCATGAGGATTGGTTACAACCCCTGTTTTCATAAATGATTCGTAATTAGAATCTAAATTGTTCGGGAATGCTGCAAATCCCATCAGACCTGCATTAGGAGTCGTACTTCCGTCAAACGTAGTAATTACATAAATATTAAAATAAGAAGCTTCCGGCCAGTGTGGGGCTAGTCCTTTAATAGCTGCTCTTGTAGCACCATTGGCTGTTTGATAAGCCATTCCGGAAGTAGTGTAACCGCTTAATGTAGTACCATTATATCTTACGATACCTGTTGTTGGGCTACAGTTTGGATCTCTTTTAGCTAACACCAATTTAATAGGAAATACAGCCGATGTTCCAAAATCTGCAGGTGTACCGTTAGCCGGCCATGCATATGTTCCTGAATACATTTTGTTAGCATTATCCAGCCACTGCTGAATCTGGGCGTCTGTTCTTGTATATGTTGGGTTATTACCTTCAATAACATGAACTACAACCGGAATTTCATAAACTCCATTTACCATTCCTTTAGCAGTTTCTAAAGGATTTGCTTTTCTTCCAGCCTCGATATTTTGAATAACTTTTTCAAAAATCTGTCTTGCTCCAGGAATTGTTCTGTCCTGTAATTGTAACTCTTGATCAAAACCACAAATTTTCTGCTGTTGCAACTGCTGTTGTGCAGTTAATGAAAGCGAAAATAGCACTGCTCCATAAAGGAAAGTTTTCTTCATAACTTCAAATATTTTATTTTTTATTTTTTTAATCTGTCTTTTCCAAGGACAGACTTATCCCAATACCCCTATTAGTAACAATAATTGGTTTTTGTTACAAAAATTATTCAGTTTTTCTCGAATTTGCAGGTAAAAAAATATCATTTCAAAGTAATCCAACCTTTTTTTAGTAAAGACACTCATTCACCTATCAGTATTCAATAAATTAAAAATCTGATATATACAAAGGAGGGAAGTAAAACATTAATTCAAAATAAAAATGCCATACAAATTGTATGGCATTTTATATCATTTAGTAATTTAATTTCTAAAAAGAATAATTCGGAGCTTCCTGAGTGATGATCACATCATGCGGGTGAGATTCTTTCAAACCGCTTCCTGTAATCATTACCATTTTGGTATCTTTTTGTAAAGCTTCAATATCTTTAGCTCCACAGTATCCCATACCGGCTCTTAGACCTCCTGTCAACTGAAAGATTACATCTTCTAATTTTCCTTTGTGCGGAACTCTTCCTTCAATTCCCTCCGGAACAAATTTTTTAGCCTCACTCTGGAAATATCTTTCTTTTCCTCCTCTTTTCATAGCAGAAAGGCTTCCCATACCCTGATAAGATTTGAATTTTCTTCCCTGGAAAATAATTTCTTCCCCTGGAGCCTCATCTGTTCCGGCTAAAAGTGAACCTAACATTACTGCTCCTGCTCCACTTGCAATAGCTTTTACAATATCTCCGGAAAGCTTGATTCCACCGTCAGCAATTACGGTTACATTTTTGGATGCAGCATACTCGTAAACATTATAAATAGCAGATAACTGAGGAACTCCAACTCCGGCAACAACTCTTGTTGTACAGATAGAACCAGGCCCAACTCCTACTTTAAGAACGTTCGCACCAGCTTCAATAAGATCTTTTGCAGCTTCAGCTGTAACGATATTTCCTCCAACGATATCTAAATCCGGGTAAGCTTTTCTGATTTCAGCAATTTTATCTAAAACTCCTTTTGAATGCCCGTGAGCGGAATCAATTCCTATAATATCTACTCCAGCTTTCACTAAAGCTTCGATTCTGTCTAAAGTATCTTCGCCAACTCCTACTCCTGCACCAACGATAAGACGCCCGTTCTCATCTTTATTGGCATTAGGATATTCTAACTGGTTGTCGATATCTTTGATTGTAATTAATCCAACCAATTTATTATCCTTATCTACGATCGGAAGTTTTTCCACTCTGTTTTTAAGAAGGATTTCTTTTGCTTTTTCAAGGTTGGTATTTTTATCGGAAGTGATCAGATTGTCTTTGGTCATGATCTCTTCAACCTTCATGTCAAGGTTTTCCTGATATTTTACGTCTCTGTTGGTAATAATTCCGATCAGTACATTATCAGCATCAACTACCGGAAGACCTGAAATTTTATATTTGGCCATGGTTTCTTTAGCCTGAGCCAGGGTATGATCTTTTGAAAGGGTAACGGGATCAGAGATCATTCCGTTTTCTGAACGCTTTACACGGTTTACCTGTGCTGCCTGCTCAGCGATCGTCATGTTTTTGTGAATAAAACCCAAACCTCCCACTCTTGCCAGTGCAATAGCGAGATCTCCTTCAGTAACTGTGTCCATCGCAGCAGAAACTATCGGAACATTCAGCGTAATTTTATCGGTAAGTCTTGATTTTAATGATACCTGATTAGGTAAAACTTCTGAATAAGAAGGGACTAGAAGAACGTCATCGAAAGTGATGGCTGTCTCTACAATTTTGTTATGAATAGACATCTTTACTTTCTTTGCAAAATTAGGTTATTTTGACGACATATGAAAATCCTTTTCAATAGTTTAAATAAAATTTAATAATCAATAACTTAAATGAAAAAACCGCTCTTATTCGGAACGGTTTTTCGGTACAAAATAATTGAGTGTGTATGAAAACTACTTGTCTTTTATGATTTTTATTGAACAATCTTGCCATTTTCGTCCAGCTTGTCGATATGGGTCTGATTATTTTTATCTACGTAAATTTTTAGTCTTATGCGCCCATTGCTATCCTTTAAAAAAAGTCCTACGTCTCCATCTGCCGTTTTCCCTGCAAAGAATCTTTCCTGTGTAATTTTCCCTTCGGCTCTCAACTTTGCATAAGCTTTTTTTGAAGCTACAGGATCATTGAGTTTTTTTAAGGAGTCTTCAAACTTTATAATATCCTCTATAGGAAAGTTGTCCGGCCTGTCCCATAGTTTAAGGCCATAGGTTCTGTTCTTTCTATCACCGGTCCCCTCCATATACTGAAGCTGCATGATCTGATCTGTATTTCTCTGATCTACGGAATACACCATTCCCGAACCGTCCTTATCTGCGCCGTACACAAGCCCTCCGCATTCATCACCCAGCTCATTGAAAAAAATCATTCCGGCTTCTCTTTCCCGTGGTTTCAGTTCTTTTTTGTTGAACATTCCCGGATGCTGACGGTTCTTGTTACTGATCACCATTTTCAGTGTTCCGTCTTTTTCAATAATGTTGATGCGTTCTACATCTATTTCGTCAAAACGCTGAGTAGTCTTCTGGTTTTTAAATCCAAAAAAGAAAAACAGAATGCACACAACGGTAAGTGAAACTGCATAAATTTTAAGAATACGTACTTCTCTGATCAGTTTTTCCATAATAAAATGATTGGTGACAAATTATTTATCTGTAGCCGCGTTAATCATCTTTGAAATATCATCTGCTGTAAAACTTCCCTTTACATCTACAAAAACCAGTTCTTTATCTGAATTTACAGTGATCATCATATTCTTAATGGTTTCACCATTCTGCTTTACCCTTACATTAACGTTTTCACCGTTGTGTTTTATGGTAGCCCATTCTTCAAAATTATTGTTATTCAGATACCTGGAATATTCATTCAGCATGTCTTTATTCCCGTTATCAACTGTCATTATTTTTATTTTTGAGACTTTTTTGATGAGACTGATCACTTCCTCACTTTCACCATCTTCTCTCAGGGCCTTCTTAATAAATGGTTTCGCCATAAATACAGGCACATTGAAGCTGACAAATCTTGCTCCTTTAAAATCATGTTCTGACTGTCTAACGAACTCCATATTCGGTCTTCCTGAAGGAAGGCATGACTGAAGCAACAGCAATATAAAGCTTCCTAAAAAAATGTTTTTTAAAGTTTTCATGGTGATCAGTTTTTTTAGTCAATAGGTTTCAAAGTTCCTCCGGATATTTTGTTGATATTGGATTCTATTTCAGGTCTTCCTTTATATTTAACCAGCCCCCCTGAAGAAGCTCTTACTTTCAGTCTGGTGGAAACATTTACGGAAAGATTTCCTCCGGACGTAGCCTCTGCTTCAAGATTGTCCATCTTTAGTTCATCCGCTTTACAGATTGCACCGCTGCTGATGTCTATGATTCCTGAATCTGCTTTTCCCTCGATAGCAGTATTGGATCCGCTTGAAGCCTTTACCGTAATGGTTCCCGCAGTTACTCCGGCTCTTATGATTGCTCCTGATGAAGTCCCGATGTCTAGTGTATTGGAAATTTTAAAATCTCCTTTCAAATTAGCTCCGGATGACACATCAATTGCCATGTTATTTTCTTTTATAGAATTTACTCCACTGAAAATAGCTCCTGAAGACACCTTGATATTATCCATTCTTGGGGAAGAAATATTAACGCTTAGGTTTTTAAACTTTAAGTTCTTCGTGCCTTTATTGTCTATATAAACTTTCAGTATTCCGTTTTCTACTTTTGTAATGATATACTGAAGTTTATCTGCATCAGCAATCACTTTTACATTAGTAGGGCTCTCCTGTTTGAAAACTACGTTCACTCCTGTACTTACGTTAATTCCTGAAAATTCAGCTACGTTTCTGGCCTCCCCGTTAAGGTAAGAGGAATTATTTTCAGAGGTAAGGCTGCTTCTCACATTGGTTACAGGATTGGTTTTGGTTTCGCTGGAATTAATGATCTTGTTCACGTCATCCATGGAAAGTTTTCCATCCAGCATCACAAGGATATTTTCTCCTTTTCCTCCGTCTATGCTTAACAGAAGATCATCCAGTATCCCGTCCTTTGCATCAGAAGAAAGAAATTTGATCTTTGCCCCGGAATTATTAACGGACATGATCTCATTATAATTAAGGTTCTTTAAATATACAGAGACATCCTTACTCAGTCTGGAAAGATTATCCTGAACCCTACGTCCTTCTGTAGTGTTGGCATTTTCCGGATTTTCCGTAATAAGAATTTTCAAACCGTTAATCTTTGAAAGCAGAGGTTTAATCTGATCCAGCTGCGAATCATCAATATTAAGACTGCTCAGCATGCCGAACATGGGTTTTGCAATTTTAATGGAGGTAACCCCTTCCACTTCCTGATATCGGTCAAAAAGCATATCGAATTTATCCCTTTGCCCATACATTGTAAAGAAATGGGAAAAAGCGAGTGCGAATATTATGAGTATTTTTTTCATGAGTCAATTTTTATTTTTCTAAGCTGATTATTTTCTTGCCTGATCAGGAGCATAATCTGTTTTTATAATTAATAATCGTCGTCTACTACTGTAGGCTGTGCCAGTTTTTCACTGACGTTATTGGCAAATACCTGAAATGAGTATTTAGTCACATTGATAGCCTCATCTACATTATCAATTCTTTTACCGTTCACAATGACATAAGAGTCTTTGTAACCTGTAGAATCTTTTAAGTTGTTTTTACTTTTAAATGAGGAATTGTCCACAAATCTTGGCTTAGCTTCTTTTTTCAGCCTTCCTCTTTTTGGCAGGATCTCATCCAGCACATCTTTTTCTGCTACTGAATTTTCCTGGAAAACAGAATCCTTTTTTGCTCCGGAAATGGAATCAGTATGATTAACTGCTACCTGCTCCTGATGGTTATTGTTCTCTTCAATAAATTCTGATTTCTGCTTTAAAACCTCATCTTTTACTAGTTTTTCTCTTTCGACAGTACCTGTGCGGTAATTATTAAAGAAAAAGCCTATACTGAAAAGAAGCATCAGCCCGGCAGCCATCCAGAACCATTTCGGGAAAGAAGGTTTATTCTTTTGAAGCGGGATAATGGGAGCCTCATTTGATTCCGAATCCCCACCTTCTGCTTTCTGAAGAAGATCCTCAAAGCTCCAGTCCATCTTTTCCTCCTTTATATCATGGAAGATCTCGTCGTATTTATTCTGAAATTGATCTTTGTTCATAATTCATCAGTTGTGATATTTGTTCTTTTACTTTTTGTCTCGCCCTCATCAGGTTTACTCTTACTGCATTTTCTTCCATTTCCATCATTTCAGAGATTTCCGAGACCTCATATTCTTCTACATCTTTCAGATGGATCACCATTTTCTGTTTTTCGGGGAGCTGGTTGATAAATCCTATAATATGCTCCTTCAGATTATTGATGTCCATGCTGTATAATTCTGAGCGGTGAAGCTGCAAATCTGCAAATCCCAACTTCACATCGTGGTGTTTCAGCCGGTTCAGGCATTCGTTCCGGACAGATTTCAAAGCATAGGACTTTAAATTTCCAAACTGCTCTAGTTCATCCTTCTTTTGCCAGAATTTTACCATCAGGTCCTGCACCACATCCTCTGCTTCATCACTGCTCATAACGAATCTTTTCGCAAAACGATACATCTCGTCTTTGAGAATAAACACCGTATTCTTGAAAGTTTCCTGGGTCATGAGTTTTGTTTCTATAAGTAAGACAATTGCAGTTTTAAAACTATTACATCAAAAAACAAAAAAACTTCAAAAAAAATTTGAAGTTTCTATTTTTTATCGAGAAGCTGTTTGAGATAAGCAATCTCTGTGTCTTTATCTTTCAACCTTTGTTCGTACTGTTCAATTAATTTCTCAGAAACATTAATTGTTGCATAATTTTGTGCTATTGCAACTTCATTATTATTTTGATTTACAGTAATATTATCTCCAGCTAAAAAATCTAATACACTTACACCTAGAATTTTTGCAATTTCTTCTACTTGAGAAAAACCTGGTATGCTTTTATCATTCTCAAAATTGGAATAGGTTTTCTGGGAAACATTAATAACTTCCGCCAGGTATTCCTGCGTAAAGTTTTTGTTGATTCTAGCTTTTTTCAGTTTTTCACCTAAAGTCATAGCCTAAAAGTATTTTTATCAAAATTACATATTTTTTTCTTTTAGAAAAATAATACGGAAATCAGTATTTTCTTACGGTATTATATATTATATTTTTTCACATCTTTGGGATGTAGAAAAAAGTATTATATTTAACGACTTAAAAACAACAAAAACACATGAAGAAAAATTTATTTCTCAGGCTGCTTTATGCAGTTCTGGTTGTTTCTTTGGTCTCCTGTCGCTCAGAAGACCTTCTTAATAGCAATGAAGAAGCACCTCCTTCTAAATTTAGGGCATTCACCGCTCAGAAAGACGAGACCATTAATTATGGAAAAGGGTTCAAAACATTATTAGAGTATTATGATGAGATCCATAATGTTCAACACACAGCTCAAGCAGTTAGAAATGCATTGAAAAATTCACGGGAAACGGTAAGCGAATATGTAGAAACGAATATCCGCTCTCAGGACTTTACAACAAAGACCAATGAAAAATTTACCCTTTTTCCTTTGATTAAAAATCAACAGGTTAATGGTATTATTATTGCCGTGCTGAAGGAGAATGAAACTCAGGTAGAATTTTTGAAAATGTATCCTGAGGCAGAAAACTACAGTACGATGCTTAAATTATTCAGGGAAGCTTATCTGAAAAATACTTTACCACAGAGAATTGCAGCCAAAGCAAACGGAAGCTGTAGCTCTGATGGATCACCTTGTGATACCGGAGAAGTGGTTATCACTATGCCTGGAACAGGAGGATACACAGGGGGAACTTGGAATGGGGATACTCTTCCTTCCGGAGGATGTCAACCTTATGATAACTGTCTCAATCCTGAAGGTCCTGGTGGTCCTGGTGGAGGTGAAGGCCCAACAAATCCTAATAATACCCCGGATAATCCTTGTGAGAAAACAAAAAGTATCGTAAATAATCTCCAAAGCAAACCTGCAATAGATGACATGAAAAACCAATCAGCATTGCCGGCTTCAGATCCCAATAGTGGAGAGATTGGATATAAGTTTAAAGAAGACGGAACTCCATCAGCAAAAATTATAGGTGAGGCTCACAGTGTCAATTTCGGAGATAAAGCAGGGTATACTGGAGGTTATCACAACCATACTACAACAGGAACACCTATGCTTTCTCCACCGGACATAGAGCAACTTCTTCAGTTTGTTTTAGCCCAGGGGAACTATGGAAATCCAAGTGATGCATTTATAGGAATGATAGCTCCCAATGGTATACATTATGTAGCAAATTTCAATGGAAATTATAATGATGCTTTAATTAGTTTTTCACAGCAACAATTAGATATATTTATTAAAAATTTTGAAACGAGAAATGGACTTTATGGATCCTCTAGTGGAAGTGAAGGACTGGAAAAATCATTTCTTAAAACTTTAAATGATATGGGGCTGACAGGAAAAGTAAATTTACAAAGAGTTGAAAGTGATGGCATTAAAACAATATCTAAAAATAATGATGGTACAATAAATGCTGTACCATGTCCTTAAAAAATAAAAATATGAAAAAAATAATTTTTAAATCAATAATAATTTTTATATTATTTTCTGCTTTTTCTTGTAAAGCGCAACAAATTTATCCTTTAAAAACTGACTATACTGAAGTTGCTCAAAACTCTTATTTAAAGGATTTAAATAATGAATTAGACTTTTTTGTAGGTACATGGCAAGGGAGTTTTAATGGTAATTTAATTATTTTATCTGCAACAAAAGAGGTACACAGACTTTTTAACGAGAATCAATACAAGTATTATAAAGATATTTTATCTATAAAATATATCATTAAAAATTCTTCTGGAACTGTTCTTCAAAATACCCAAAATATGACTTTTTCAGTAGAACAATTGAAGCATACTATCTACAGTCAATGGGCAGAGAATAATGGAAATAGTCTTTTATTTTATTATGGAGGTACAAATTGTCGTGTTGGCTGGGGAAGTATAAAATTAAAGAAAATCAATTCTACTCAAATTTCATGGGAATATCGTCCTAATGATATTATACTTGATGATAACAGATGTCCTCCGGGAACAGATATTAATATTTATTTGCCGGAAACAAAAGATTTGATTTTTACAAAACAATAGTGAAAAGACTTATAACATATTTAGGGATATTTGTTGTGTTTTCTTGTAAAGCATAAGTTATAGGAACATTAGAACAATTTGAAGAATGTACAAGTCGTCCGAATCATGATGAAGGTTGTCCTGATTTGGAAAATATCACTTATGGAAAAGATTTATATAAATGGATCAGAAAAATTGAATATTACTAAAAAAACAACCCCTCAGAATCTTCTGAGGGGTTTATATTTAATATACTTCAAAAATATGTTTCAATATAGATTTATCTTCATCCGTCAGTGGCACTTTTCTTCTTGCCATTGCTCTTTCAGCCACTTCGTAAGCTTTATCCAACTTAAATCTTTCATCATCTTTAGATCCGCCCCATGAGAAATTCTCTACAAGGTTTGGCGGGAAACCGGGCTTAAAGATATTAGAGGCAACACCCACTACCGTTCCTGTATTCAGTTGGGTATTGATCGCTGTTTTTGAATGATCACCCATGATCAGACCTGCAAACTGAAGCCCGGTATCTTCAAAGGCTTTTGTTCTGTAATTCCACAGCTTAACCTGACTGTAATTATTTTTAAGGTTGGAAGAATTAGTATCCGCTCCAAAGTTACACCATTCCCCAATCACTGAATTTCCTACAAATCCTTCATGCCCTTTACTTGAATAACCAAATATGATGATATTATTCACTTCGCCTCCTACTTTACAATGCGGACCGACAGTCGTAGCACCGTAAATTTTTGATCCCAGATTAAATTTGGAATCTTCTCCCAGCGATATAGGTCCACGAAGATTACAGCCTTCCATCACCTCAGCATTTTTTCCGATATAAATCTTTCCTGTTTTCGTATTGATTGTGGAGAATTCTATCTGAGCGCCTTCTTCGATGAAAAGATCTTTTTTATCACCTAAAAAACCGTTGGTAGAAGACAGTTCCTGCGAAGTCCTTCCTTCAGTAAGCAAATTGAAATCAAAATCTATGGCAAGATGATTATAGGTAAATAAATCGGCTGGCTTTTTAAAGAAAGTCAGTTTCTCTTTTATGTCTGTCATTTTTTCGATCTGGTTCAGAGAAAACCCTTTCATATTAATTCTGGCCGCAACCAGTTCATCTTCATAAACAAGAGCTTCACCCTGCTTAAGATCTTTAATCTGCTGAATCACCGTTTCAGTCGGAAGAAAATTGGTAACAAGGAAAAGACTTTCTTTTTCTTCCGGCTCTTTAAATTTATTCTGAAGATAACTTTCGGTAAAATAAGAAACCTCGGTATTTCCCAGGATCTTCTGCCACCGCTCGGAAAAAGTAAGGATCCCGCATCGCATCGCGGCAACAGGACGGGTAAAAGTAAGCGGAAGAAAATCTTCCCAATATTGAGCATCTGAAAATACTAATTGCATTATATAGAAGTTAGAGATTAGAAGTTAGAAGCTAGAAACTGTCCTTTGAAAATTTTACTTGACAATAAATTTACAGTCCCTAATTTCTGTTCAGAACAAAAATACGAAAATACCTTGAATGGAAAAGTTAACTAGATTAGAGATGTTCACAATAGCCATGTATTCTATTTTTAAATCCAATAAAACAGGCTAAATCAAAACTTAGACATATGCTTACTAATTTCTAGCTTCTAACTTCTAACTTCTAATCTCTAACTTCATGCATAAAAAAAGTCTCCCAATACATTGGAAGACTTCAGTATGTTTGATAACAAAAAATTACTTAGCGAATTTCTTGTATTTGTTCATGAACTTATCAACTCTACCTGCAGTGTCAACTAATTTCACTTTACCAGTGTAGAAAGGGTGAGAAGTTGAAGAGATTTCCATTTTGATCAATGGATATTCTTGTCCTTCGAACTCGATAGTATCTTTAGTTTCTGCAGTAGATTTGCAAAGAAACACCTCGTCGTTACTCATATCTTTGAAAACAACAAGTCTATAATTTTCTGGGTGGATTCCTTTTTTCATAATACAATTTTTAAAAAATTAAAGTTTGCTTTCGAAATAGTAATGGTATTTCTCTGCTAATTTTAGGTTGCAAAAGTACAACATTTTTTCAAATATACAAATACCCGATTCAATATTTTTTATTGATAAGAAATTCAAAGTATTTTCGTTAAATTTGGAATCTATTTAAACTTTAATTTCGATGAAATTCAAACTATTACTGGCTTTTTCTTTCTGGATGCTTCTTGTAGCGGTATCATGTAATAAGGATGATATTACTTTTGATGCGCCTTCGCAACAGCTAAGTTTTTCAAAGGACACTGTATTCTGTGATACGGTTTATCATCAGGTACGTTCCGAAACTTATCTTGTGAAAGTATATAATAATGAAGACAAGGACGTTTTGATTCCGAGAATCAATCTGGAAAAAGGAAGCTCGTCATTATACAGAATCAATGTAGACGGAAAACCCGGCTACGATTTCAAGGATGTTCCTTTAAGAAAGAAAGACAGTATGTACATTTTCGTTGAAATAGCTCCTGAAGCTACGGGACCTGAGGCTATTGCCGAAGACAAAATCCTGTTCAGCAGCGGAGCGGGGCAGCAACATGTGACTTTATTTTCCGTAGTGCAGGACGCTGAATTCTTCATCGAAACACCAACCAATCCTAACGTAATTTCAGCCTCTACAACGTGGAATAATAATAAAGCTAAGATCATCTACGGAGATCTTACCATCGATCCTAATATCACACTGGATATCCAGCCGGGAACTAAAGTTTATTTCCACAAAAACAGCGGCATGAAGGTATCATCCGGTGCCACCTTAAATATCAACGGAGTTTTTGACAATGAAGTAATCCTGCGAGGAGACAGAAATGACCCATATTATGATACGATCCCCAGGAACTGGAATTCTATCAGGATGGAGGCCAATTCTACCCTAAATATGAATTTCGCCAGACTTTTCGGAGGAACCAGAGGACTGGATATGAAACAGAATACGGCCAATATCAGCAACTCATTCATCCATACTTTCTTTGAATATGGTATTTATGCAGTAGGCTCAACGGTTACTGCCAAAAATTTAGTCATGAATAACTGTGGTGAATCATGTATCGGGATCTTCAGAGGTGGAAACCACAGCTATACCCATGCTACGATTGCAAATTATTCTAAAACCATGGGCTCTTTCAACAGAAACGGAATTACAGCAGCCAACGAATGGAAAAATGCTGCAGGAACTACAGAGCAGGGAGCGCTTCAGCGTCTGGATATAAAAAACAGTATCGTCTTTTCAGACAGGGATAATTCTGTAAATTTTGAACAGACTCCGGGACAGCAGTTTGAATTCCTGATCCAGAACTCATTAATAAAATATTCCGGCGTACCGGAAGCCGGATTCAGTTTCGATAATAATGTTAATGTGATACAGAGTATTAAAAATGAAGATCCGCAATTCCTTAATTATTTTGCAGCCAAGATGAACCTGAGGGTAAAAACAACATCTCCGGCAAGAGGAAAAGGAAATGTGACCGTAGCAGGAACCGTACCTTTTGATATTGTGAATGTATCAAGAACAACTAATCCTACTCTTGGAGCTTATCAATAATGGAAATCACACAGTTGCAGCAACAGGTTGACGAGTGGATCAAAACCATAGGAGTCCGTTATTTTAATGAGCTGACGAATATGGCCATGCTGACCGAAGAAGTAGGCGAGGTAGCCCGCATCATCGCCAGAAGATATGGGGAACAGAGCGAAAAAGAGAGTGATAAAAGCAAAGACCTCGGGGAAGAACTGGCAGATGTACTGTTTGTCACTTTATGTCTGGCCAATCAGACCGGAGTGAATCTGCAGGAAGCTTTCGACAAAAAAATGAAGATTAAAACTGACCGTGATAAGGAACGGCATCAGAACAACGAAAAGTTGAAATAACAAAACAGATATCAGATGATAGACACAGATATCAGATTAAAAAAGGTCTGATATCTGGAAATCCTAACATCCGGTATCTTTTAAACGAAGAAATAATGAAGTTAGAAAAATCAAAATTAGCATCGGATAAAACAGTTCAGATCAGCGGTTCGAAAAGTATTTCGAATCGTTTGTTGATTCTGGGAAGTTTATTCAAAAACATACAGATCGGGAACCTGTCCAATTCCCAGGACACACAGCTGCTGAAAAAGGCACTGTCTGAGAATACAGAAACCGTAGACATCCACCACGCAGGAACGGCCATGCGCTTCCTGGCTTCCTATTATTCAATATCTGAAGGAAAAACAACTGTTCTCACCGGATCTAAAAGAATGAAGGAAAGACCTATAAAAAACCTTGTAAGCGCCCTGAAAGATCTGGGTGCTGAAATCAAATATCTGGAAAATGAAGGTTTTCCTCCTTTAAAAATTACAGGAAAAAAAATCACCCAAAAGCAGGTAAATGTTCCGGCCAATATATCAAGCCAATTCATCACATCTCTTCTTTTGATTGCCGGGAAACTGGAAAACGGACTGGAGATTAATCTGGTTGGAGAAGTTACTTCAAGATCCTATATTGAGATGACACTGGATATCCTGACAAGATTCGGGATCAGGAACAGTTTTGAAGGAAACACAATTAAAGTGGAACCTTTTGATGTAAACAGCCAATTATCTGCGACAAGCTATGAAGTGGAAAGCGACTGGAGCTCAGCTTCCTACTTCTACTCGATCTGTGCATTAGGAAGAGAGACCATTCATCTAAAAAGCTTTTATAAAGAATCTACCCAGGGAGATTCTGCCATTGTTAAGATTTATGAAGAATTCTTTGGGATCAAGACGATATTTACCGAAGATGAGCATAAGATTACGCTTCAGCCGGAACCTGATTTTATTTTCCCGGAGAAAATTGTTCTGGATATGAATAACTGTCCGGATATTGCACAGACACTTTGTGTAACAGCCGCAGCATTGAAAATTCCTTTCGAAATTTCCGGACTGGGTACTTTAAGGGTAAAAGAAACCGACAGACTTCAAGCCTTATATAATGAGCTGAAAAAACTGGGTACTGAAACGGAAATTACAGATCTTACCATTAAATCTTTAAATTTCGGGCAGCCGGAAGAAAATATTTCCATAGGAACCTACCAGGACCACAGAATGGCGATGAGTTTTGCTCCGTTCTGCCTTATTAAAGAACTTAATATTGAGGAAGAAGATGTGGTGGAAAAATCTTACCCGATGTTCTGGAAAGATTTGAAGGACGTGACGTCAATTTAAAATTCCTGATACAATGAGAAAGTATCTGTTTCTTTTTCCGATTATTCCTGTGTTTTCATAGGCACAATATCTGTTTCCCAATGAAGAAACCATTTTCTCGTTTAAAACAAATAACGGAAAGATCATGACTTTGGTTAAGGATAAACAGGATGAATATATCCAATACAGATTCGGAAGCAAAGATCATATGGATATGGAGTTTCCAAATACAAGGACAAAAGAGAGCTGGAAACAGTTCAGATACAATTCCTATCACAGAGGGGGCGGAAAACAGAATGCAGGAATGGAAGTAGATAACCTTTCATTTACAAACAATGGATACGAATATCTTCTGTTCAGGACTTACTTTGCGGAAGATGAAAAATTTGCCGCAGGAATCATTATTACTGACAGCAAAGGTAAAGAGACACGTATTTCAGGTAATCCCAAAACCATTGAAGGCTGTGTATGCAACCTGGAAGATACCGGAATGATCCAGAAAGAAGATATTGGCTTGGTATTTTGATCCTTCTTAAAATAAACAATTACAGGATTGGGGAAAACAAATTTAAAAATCCAGGTTCCAATAAAATATTTAAATTATTGAAAATCAAAAATATAATGAGCAGAATTAAATTTTCTGCTCATTTTTATTTATACTTATTCACATACTTATCCACAGAGTTATCCACAACTTATGAATATCATTTTACTTATGATTCATAAAAAGAGATTATAGCTGGTCTTTTTCTTTCTGAACAATTTTATGATATAATAAATAACAGAGTTCCTGTTTTCTTTTTTTACATTTGCTGAAAATACGGTTTATGCTGAAACACAGCAGCCGGAAGAAAAACAAAAGTCTAAAATTATAAACAATCCAATGACTATTATCATCACTGGAACCTCATCAGGAATAGGTTTTGTACTGGCCGAATATTTTGGAGGGAAAGGCCATAAAGTATATGGCTTAAGCCGAAAACATACAGAAAGCCGGTATTTCAGATCTATCCCTACAGATATTACCGATAACGCTGCCGTTCAGAATGCTATCGCTGAAGTTTTAAAAACAGAATCAAGGATTGATGTTCTTATCAACAATGCCGGAATGGGAATGGTAGGAGCCGTGGAAGATTCTACCAAGGAAGATATTTTAAAGCTTTTCAACCTGAATCTTGTAGGTTCTGTGCAGATGATGAGTGCCGTTCTCCCGAAAATGCGTGAAAACAAATTCGGAAAGATCATCAATATTTCAAGTATAGGAAGTGAAATGGGGCTGCCTTTCCGTGGTTTTTATTCTGCTTCCAAATCTGCTTTGGATAAAGTAACAGAAGCTATAAGATATGAGGTATACCCATGGAATATTGAAGTATGCTCATTACATCTTGGCGACATCAAAACGAATATTGCAGAGAACAGGGTGAAAACCCAGGTTTCCGAACCGTACAAAAATATATTTGACAAAGTTTATGCCCTGATGAACTCGCATGTGGGTGACGGAACTGAACCTCTTGAGGTGGCCACTTATGTTGAAAAGCTTCTGGACAAAAATAAATGGAAAGCTCATTATTATTTTGGTAAATTCGGACAGAAGATCGGAGTTCCCCTGAAATGGATACTTCCTCAGGGAACTTATGAAAATCTGATGAAAAAGTATAATAAACTGGATTAAATTCAGTTATTTTAAAAATTATTTAAATATACAGTTGAACCGTTAAGATATATTAAGCTGTTAAGAATGATTAAGTGAACTTCGCTTTTGAGTTCCTTGTAAGAACAAATTAAAATTAATGGTTTAAGTAAATTGAGTATTGAAGCTATTTCTGAAAATATTTTTTATCCTGTCCTGCGTTTTTGTACAAGCGCAGAAGAAGCAGTATTGGCTTATTGATACGGAAACCAATGTCAGGAAAAAAGTAAAAGATTCTGTTTCAGCAGTTAAATTTCTGGACTCATTATCGCAGAACAATTATTTTTTCACCAAACTGAAGGATGTAAAAGTGAAAGGTGACAGCACAGAAATTTTCTATGATAAAGGAAAAAACTTTAATGAAACCTATGTAGATCTTTCTGACTCTATTGCGCTGAAACTAAAGATCCAGAAAGATTTTTTCACCAAAAACCTAGACTCCACAAAAAAAAGTATTAACAAAAGGTATATTGATGACGGTTATTCTTTCAGCCGTCTTAAATCCAAATATAAAGGTCAGAAAAACGGCTATCCCGTTATAGAGCTGGATATCAATAAAAATGACAAACGTACGATTGACGGTTTTGTGGTAAAAGGTTACGAAAGGGTTCCAAAAAGGTTTATGAAAAATCTGGAAAAGGAATTTAAAGGAAAGACCTATGATGATAAAAACCTTCTTGCCATCAGCAAAAATTTCCAGAGCCATGCTTTCGTTACCCTGGAACGGCCTCCCCAGACGTTATTCACTAAAGATTCCACAAGCATTTACCTGTTTATGGAAAAGAAAAAGACCAATACTTTTGATGGGGTAATCGGCTTCGGAAACGATAAAACGGAAAAATTTACATTAAACGGTACTTTGAATGTGAATTTCCGGAATATGTTCAATGGTTTTGAAACAGTCAATCTTTACTGGCAGAGAAACCCGGACAAAGGACAGACTTTTGATCTTCAGACCGATATTCCATATCTTTTGAAATCTAATGTGGGAATGAATCTGAAAGTAAATATTTTCAGACAGGATTCTACATTTGCCAATGTGAAGTTCCTTCCTGCTTTTTATTATCATATCAATTCCCGCAACAAGATCGGGCTTAGAGGAACACTGGAGTCTTCCAGCATTATTGATACTTTGTATGTTCAGGGTAAGGATTATAATAAAAAAGGACTCGGGATCTGGTTTGAAATGACAGAACCTACGGACATTGATCTTTTCCTTTACAAAACAAGAATCAATGCAGGCTATGATTACTTGACAACAACCTATACCAAAGATAACATTAAGGCCAACCAGAACCAGTTTTATTTTTTCGGCGAGCATAATTACCATATTTCCGGCAATCATTTCCTCAATATAAAAGCTGAAGGAGCGATGATGGATTCCAAGGTAGAATTTTCTGCGAATGAATTGTACCGCTTCGGGGGATGGAATTCCATGCGGGGTTTCAATGAGAAATCCCTTGCTGCCGATTTTTATTATTACGCAGGCTTAGAATACCGATATCTCATTGGAAGCCAGGCGTTTTTTGATTTCTTCGGGCAGTATGGCCAGCTCAATAATAAATCTTTAAATGTAAAACCTAAACTTTACAGTGTAGGGCTCGGATTTAATTTCTTTATACCGATCGGGCTGATGAGTTTCCAGCTTTCAAACGGCAATGAATTTGGAAACCCGTTTAAATTCAATGATATCAAAATCCATTGGGGAATCCTGAGCAGATTCTAGCCTGGTAAAAGCTTTAAGACATTTTTTCTATCTCCAGAATTATTAATAATAAATAAAATTGCCGTAGGAATTCCCACAGCAATCTCTTGGTAAAAAAATAAAATTAAGATTAGTTAAGAAGTTTTTTAAGTATCTACTCCGCTTTAAGGTAGAAAACTATATCTGTTGTTTTTAATTCATTTCCTGCAATATCCGGAACTGTCAGATCTTTTGGAAAATCTTCCCTAATATCCAAAATCATTGTAAGACACGCAGCCTCAATTCCTATTTAAGCACAAGAATAGAATTAAAGTTAATAGACCATCCTTTAAAACTCATCTTCGAGTACAAACATAGTAACACTGTCAAAAAAAAGTAAGAAAAGCTGCCAGCAACATCCATCGAAATGCTCGCAACAACACGCGAGTGCACTCAAAACAATGAAAATCAATCAATAACACGACTATGGATAATTAAATTTTCATAAACCATGTATAAATACTTTCCTGAGAAGTTATATTCAGCTTTTTTCTGATCCTGTATTTTTTACTTTCAACAGAGCTTATTGATAGTTTTTTATAAACTGCTATTTGCTTTGTATCAAAATTAAGCTTCATAAGAGCACAATATTCTAAATCAGAAAGCGTAAGCTGCGGATTGACAGACAAAAGCTTCTGATTAAAATCCGGAAATAATTCCAAAAATTTAAAATAGAAAGATTCATCATTATCGCGGGCCAGATTAATCACCTGATTAAGCATTTTGGAATCTACTTCAATTGTATTTTTTGCCGAAGGAATATGACCTGCCGCTATTTTATCTTCAGCAGCATTTTCATTTTTAGTATTGCCTTTTTTATTTCTAATGATGAAAAAAATAATCAGACTTGATATTATAAAAAAAGAAAGTAAGCCTCCATACAATAATTTCTTATCAGAAAAGATATCATAACTATCATCTTCATTTTCCCCGGTCTTATGCACCTGTTCAAGCAGTTTCTTTTCCTCAGACAATAAACTCTCGGTGATATCTTTAGCTTTTGCCAGATAAAGAGATTCATTCTTATAATCCAGCAGTTTCCCATATGAATCAGCAATCTCAGGATAAATTAATTTCAACTGATATCGGCTATTATATTGTTTTTCCCAGGTAATGGCCTCTTGAAAATATTCAATGGCTTTTGTATAATTCTTTTTCTTATTTTCTATTTCTCCCTTAATTCTAAAACTTTGTGTCAAATGCTGCTTGTCTTTTATCCCTTCCATCATTTTATCAAACTCATCCAAATATTTTTCTGCTTTTGACAGATCATTCATATAAAAATACCCGGAAGCAACCGTCAATAATGCTCCTGCGACAGCTTTGTCCCTAAACATACTTTTTTTGCTTATGAGCTGAGCACTTTGATACCCTTTAAGAGCATAAAAAACGACAGAATCTTTTGTATTTTCTGTACATAGATCTGCAATCTGGCGATATACATTAGAGATAATGTAATGTTTTTTATCGGCATCCCGGATCTTTTCTGCACTGTGCAATGCTTCGCGATAATCTTTGTCTGCTTTCTTATAATACCCGAGTCTGGACATGGTTATCCCATGAATCATCCTTAGAGATGTCAAACTCGCATATTGTTCCAGTTTTTCTGCAGGCTCCAAACCCTCTTTAATATATCTGAGGCTTTCTCTTGCATTACCCCGATTTGAATAAATTTCAGCCATTTTTACAGTAGCATTCACTTTTCCCTTATCATAACCTATTTCTTTCGATTGGTAATAAACCTCGGTACAAAGTCTTAATAGTTCTTTATCTCCCCTGTCAGCATAGGCATTCTTATCTGTTACGAGTGTAAACAAACTATCTATTTCTTTGATACTTTGACTGTAAGATAAATTAAAGGTTACAAAAATTATAAGAGATAAAAGCTTAAGAGTCATATGTGTTTTTTATAAAATCGCCCGCAAAGATAAAAAATAGACAATACAATTCGCATTTTATTAAAAAAACAATAAAACTAACCTGATTATCATTTTTATCTTATCACAATACTTGGAAATAATAACCTATCACAAAGAGGCTTTTGTAATTATTTTAAATGATTTTTATAAACATAATTTATTTTTACCTACTTATATATTAAAAAAGAAAAATTATTATTTAATTCTTCTTTTAAGCTTTACAATTACATTAATTTTTTTAACATTTAATGGTGAAATCATATTTTTATGTTAATACAGTATTAAAATCCAGGTAACAGCTGCTGGCTAAATTTGTCCTCAAAAAAAAATGAAGAAGACTTTAGCTACTTTTACTGTTTTTTTACTCCCCCTTTATCTTACTGCTCAAGAAATCAATATTTCCGGAAACGTGAAATCCGAGAACGGCTCCAGTGTTTCCGGGGTGAATATTACAGACAAAAACACAGGGAAAACAACTGTTACCGATGAAAGCGGTAATTTTACGATCTCTGCCAACCCGAAAGATATTCTTGAATTTTATGCTCCGGATTTTTCTATGTATACTATTGAGGTTTCTTCCAGGAGACAATATTCGGTTGTTTTGAAAAAAGCAAATGAAAAACAGATCGAAGGAGTGGTTATTACCGCTTTGGGAATTGCCAAAAAGAAAGAAAAGATAGGCTACGCAACCCAGGAAGTCGGTACCAAACAGTTTGAAACCATCACAACTCCAAGTATAGGAAATTTATTCTCAGGACAGGTGGCCGGCCTGAATGTTTCCAACCCTACAGGAATGCAGCAGGCTCCACAGTTTACGCTAAGAGGAAACTCCAATCTGGTTTTTGTGATCGATGGCGTGATTGTAGAGAAAGAGGTTTTCCAGAATCTGGATCCTAATAATATTGAAAACATCAACGTCCTGAAAGGAGCAACAGCTTCTGCATTATACGGTTCAAGAGGGCGCTACGGAGCTGTCCTGATTACCACTAAAAGTGCCAGGAAAAATGGTTTTTCTGTGGAGTTTTCACAGAATACAATGGTAACGGCAGGATTTACCAATCTTCCCAAGACACAGAACGAATACGGAAACGGATCACATGGAAAATATGAATTCTGGGACGGAGCTGACGGCGGTGTCAATGACGGAGATATGATCTGGGGACCTAAATTTGTTCCCGGACTGAAAATAGCCCAATGGAACAGTCCTATCAGGGACAAGATGACAGGACAGGTAATTCCGTGGTATGGTGCGGTAACAGGAACCCAGTACAATGACAAATCAAGGTACGAAAGAGTTCCGATCGACTGGCAGTATCATGATAACCTGGATACTTTTTTAAAGCCTGCAGTGATTAATAATAACAGCTTCGCAGTAAGCTATAAAAACAATAAGGACATTTACAGACTTTCCGGAAATTTCATGAATTACGACGACAGAATTCCGGGATCTTACCTGCAGCGATATGGTGTTAATTTCTCTTCTGAAAATCATCTGGGAGAAAAACTGACTTTTGATACCAAATTCAATTTTAATCAGACTTTTACTCCGAATATTCCCAATTACGAATACAATCCAAGCGGACATATGTACACCATCCTGATCTGGATGGGAGCAGATGTAGACGGAAGAGACCTAAAAAACCATATGTGGATTCCGGGAAGAGAAGGGGTTGCACAAGCCAACTGGAATTATGCATGGTACAATAACCCGTGGTTCGGCGCTGAAAACTATAAGAATAAAAACAGAACAAACATCATCAATGCACAGACCGGCTTAGAATATAAGGCAACTGAAGATTTCTCAGTAAAAGGAAAGATATCTATTGTTGAAAACCATAACAAGCAGGAAATATTAAGCCCGTATTCTTACTTCAACTACAGTGCTCCGAGAAGCGGTGGCTATCTCCTGAATGATACCAAAACATGGAACCTGAATTCTGACATCCTTGCAACCTATAAGAAAAAAATATCCGATAATTTTGATTTTACGATCAATGCCGGTGGATCAACATTTTATTATAAAAACAATATCGATAATGCCTCTACAGATGGTTTAAAAATTCCGGAACTATATACTCTGGAAAACTCGACCGGAGCTGTAAAATATTATGATTATCTAAAGGAAAAACTGATCTACAGTGCCTATTCGACCATTGACATTGGTTTGTACAATGCTTTCTTCATCAATATTTCAGGACGTAATGACTGGTCTTCTACCCTTCCGAAAGCCAACAGGTCTTACTTCTACCCTTCTGCATCGGTAAGTGCGGTTATTTCAAATCTTGTTAAAATGCCGGAAGCCATTAATCTTTTAAAACTTTCAGCTTCATGGGCGAAGGTTGCTTACGATTTCCAGCCTTATTCGATAAGAAATTACTATCTGAATAACAAAGGAGCTACTTTTAATGGAAACCCGATGTTCAACTATCCTACGATCCTCAATGTAGAAAATTCTTTAAAACCCGAACAGACCAAATCTTATGAACTGGGATTAAGCGCAGGACTATTCAAGAACAGGGTTACTTTAGATGTTACTTATTTCAGGACGCTGGATTATAATAATATCCTTGAATTCCCAGCTGCACCGTCTTCAGGTTTTACCTCGCAATATGTAAACGGAAACGAGTATACAACAAAAGGCCTGGAGATCTCTTTGGGGTTGGTTCCAATAAAAACAGCCAGTTTTACCTGGAGATCATTAATCAACTGGAGCACTTATGAACAGAAACTCACTTCTATTTATGATGATATGCCGAACTATAACAATATCAAGCTTGGCGAAAGAATGGACAGTTTCTACGATTATACCTGGAAAAAATCTCCGGACGGAAAAGTAATTCTGAATGCTGCAACAGGAATGCCTACAAGAGCAGATACCCCAAGTAATTTAGGACACTTTAATCCGGACTGGACTTTTGGTTTCAACAATACCTTCAAGTATAAAAAATTCTCACTGAATATCGGAATTGACGGAAGCATAGGGGGCGTAATGAGATCTCAGGTCGTAGAAAAAATGTGGTGGGGCGGAAAACACCCGAACTCAACAGCCTACAGGGATCTTGAATATGCAAATCCGGGAACGTATTATTTTGTACCGGACGGTGTGAATTACAATGCTGTTACAGGCACATATACTCCACACACCAAGCCGATCAGTTTCCAGGACTGGGCACAGAATTATCCTTATCAGGCAAGAGTAACGGAGGATGAAAGTGAATTGTTTGCAAATGTTTTCGACAGAACTTTCATCAAACTGAGATCTGTAGTTCTGGAATATGATTTTTCCTATCTCCTGAATCCTAAAGGAATGATCAAAAATTTCACCGCCAATATTTCAGCCTACAATCTTGCCATGTGGAAAAAGTCCAAGAACCTCTATTCCGACCCTGATTATCAGCTTAAGAAAAGAGACGACAATGATATCCAGGATCCTTCCAGCAGATGGATAGGAGTTGGTTTTAATCTTAAATTTTAATGAATAAGCATCCCGAACAATGAAAAATAATATAACAGCAAAATTTCCAGATAATAGAATGGCCAAATGGTTAAAATTAACCGCTTTTGCAGGACTGCTGATCCTGTCTTCATGCGAAACAGATCTTGGCAAGATTAACGAGAATCCCAACGACCAGGCCAGTGTGGACCCTAAAGTTCTTCTGACTTATGTTTCAAAAGACGCTTTTCAGGTAAACGGTGACAATATGTATGCTTCAAGAATGATGATCGGTACCGACGGTGAAAATACGTATCAGTACATGAAATGGAACGATGCTTCTTTTGATGTATATACAAAAGGTATCCTGAACACGGTAAAAATGATGCAGGAAGCAGAGAAGATCAACAATAAAAATTACAGTGCTATCGGCAAGTTCTACAGAGCTTATTATTTCTTTAATTTAAGTTTAAAATTCGGAAGCATTCCTTACACAGAAGCCGCAAAAGGTGAAGCCGGAATTACCCAGCCGAAATACGACAGCCAGGAAACAGTAATGACTGGAATCTTAACTGAACTGAAAGAAGCAAATGACCTGATCAATTCCGGAGATAAAATTGAAGGCGATATTATCTATAATGGTGATGCTTCAAAATGGAAAAAGCTCATCAATTCTTTCCGTCTGAAGATTTTAATAACCATGTCTAAAAAAACTGCATTGGGAAGTTATAATGTAGCCACTGAGTTTGCTTCTATCGCAGGAAGCCAGCCTTTAATGACTTCTATTTCAGATAATGGGGAGCTTAAATTTGCTGATGCAGCAGACAGCAGATATACCATGTTCAACAACAGCGGCTACGGATCAAGTTTATATATGGCTGATTATTTTATCAACTTTTTTAAGGCCAGACAGGATCCCCGACTTTTTACTTTTGCTGCACAAACTACTGCTGCCAAAGAAGCCGGAAAACCACTTACAGATTTTACAGGATATAATGGCGGAAATCCTACATCTTCCTATTCTGACAATGCAGCATTGATCACTGCAAAAAATATTTCTAAAGTAAATGACCGTTTTTATAAAGATCCTACCAATGAGCCTTCTTCTGTGTTAAGCTATCCGGAACTGGAATTTATCCTGGCAGAGGCTGCAGCCAGAGGATGGATTTCCGGATCTGCAAAAACCCATTATGATAATGCCATTAAAGGAAGCTTCAGCTTTTACCAGACTTATGTAAAAAATCCGGGACAGTATTTTACAGGATTTAATGTAAATCTGTATCTGGCAACTCCATTAGTGGTTTATAACGATGCAGACCCGCTTCAGACCCGCCTGGAAAAAATTATGACTCAAAAATACATGATCATGTTCCACCAGGGGCAATGGACATCTTATTATGATTATTTAAGAACAGGTTATCCGAATTATCCCTTACAGACAGGAGTTTCAGCCCCATTCAGATTCAGATATCCGCAAGCGGAATACAATTATAACAGTACGAATCTGAAAGCGGCTCTGGCTGCTCAGTACGGAGGAAACGACAATATCAATTCCAAACCGTGGTGGCTTCAGTAAGAATTTAAATATTTATATAAAAACAGGTAAACCGCAGGAAAATCCAATTAACTTGCGGTTTATTTCTTATTAAGATTGAATATGAACAGAAGAGAATTTTTAGAAAAATCGAGCCTTTTACTGGCTGGACTGGGAACTTCAAGTGTTCTTCATCCTGCCATTTTAAAAGCACTGGCCATTGAGCCCGCAGCCTTATCTACTTTTTATGATGCGGAACATGTGGTGATTCTGATGCAGGAAAACCGTTCTTTTGATCACGCTTTCGGAGCATTGAAAGGAGTACGGGGCTTTCTTGACAAAAGGGCCTTCATCAAAGAGGACGGACATTCCGTTTTTTTCCAAAAAGATGATACCGGAAAATATGCTTCACCTGCAAGATTAGATCTTAGAAATACAAAATCTACATGGATGAGCTCTCTGCCTCATTCATGGGCGGATCAGCAGAAAGCATTGAATAAAAGGAAATACAACAAGTGGCTTCAGTTTAAAGCTTCCGGGAATAAGGATTATAAAAATATTCCGCTTACTTTAGGCTATTATAACCGGGAAGATCTTCCTTTTTATTACCAGCTGGCGGATGCGTTCACGATATTTGACCAATATTTCTGTTCTTCACTTACAGGAACCACTCCGAACAGACTTTTCCACTGGTCGGGAACACTTAGAGAACAGCAGAGCGGAAAAGTAAAAGCCAATGTCTACAATGAAAATATTGATTATGATAAAGCAAGACAAGCGCACTGGAAAAGCTTTCCTGAAATATTAGAGGAACAGAATATTTCATGGAAAATCTACCAGAACGAGATCAGCCTTCCAAAAGGAATGTCCGGAGAACAGGAAGCATGGCTGAGTAATTTCACAGATAATCCGATTGAATGGTTTGCAAAATTCAACGTTAAATTTTCAAAAGGTTATTACCAGAATATTCCTAAGATAATTGCTTACCTGCAAGGAGAAATTGAAAAAAAACCTGATCAGAAGAAAAGGTTTGAAGCCATGATTGCCGAACTTAAAGAAGATCAGGAAAAATATGCTCCTGAGAACTATTCCAAACTTTCGCAGCAGGAAAAAAATCTTCACGAAAAAGCTTTTACTACCAATAGCATCGATCCCGATTACTGGAATCTGGAAACCGGAATTGACGAAAACGGAGAAAGGCTCGTCGTTCCGAAAGGAGATGTCCTGTTCCAGTTCCGAAAGGATGTAAAAGAGAAAAAGCTCCCGTTGGTTTCATGGCTGGTAGCTCCTGAACATTTTTCTGACCATCCCGGATCGCCTTGGTATGGAGCATGGTATATTTCGGAAGTTTTAAATATCCTGACCAAAAACCCGGAAACCTGGAAAAAAACAATTTTCATTATCAATTATGATGAGAACGACGGATATTTTGACCACGTTCTTCCCTTTGCCCCTCCGGTCAATCCAAGCCAGCCAGTTGATATGAACGGTAAAGAAGGTGTTGAATATGTAGATAAGTCTCAGGAATATATGTCTGCCCTTCCTTTGAAAGATCACGAAAGAATAGAAGGTACCGTAGGTTTGGGCTACAGGGTTCCGATGATTATTGCATCTCCATGGACAAAAGGAGGATTTGTTAATTCTGAAGTTTCGGACCATACTTCTGTCCTGCAGTTTCTGGAAAATTTTATTCAGAAAAAGTATAATAAAAGTGTTAAAGTTGACAATATAAGTGACTGGAGAAGGGCTGTTTGCGGAGACCTCACTTCTGCATTCAATTCTTCCGGTACAAAAGCCCCCAAAATGGATTATCTGGATCAGAAAGATTATGCAAAGACCATCAACGCAGCCAAAAGTAAACCTGTTCCGGACCTGAAATGGCATGCGGAAAGTGAAGTCAGCGATCATCTTCTTGAAATTCAGGAAAGGGGAATTAAGCCATCAAACCCGCTTCCCTACCAATACCATGTCAATTTAGAAAACGGAAAGATCAGGATGGTCAATTTAAAAGAAGCCGGTGTTCCCCTGCTGATTTATGACAGAACACAATTTAACAACGGCAATTATCACTTTTCTTATGCGTTATATTCTAAACAGGAATTATCCCACGTTGTAAATCCCGGAAAATATGATTATGAAGTTTTCGGGCCTAATGGTTTTTTCAGAAAGTTCAGCGGAAGTACTACACCCGAAATAGATGTACAGTTAATTGATAATGGTTCAAAAAATCAGGCTGAATTGATTTTCAAAAATAAAAAAGGAAATGCTTCTGTTGTTGTGGAGGATCTGTATGAAAAAAATAAAAAAACTATTTCTTTACATCAGATAGAAGAGAAAATAGCTATTGATCTCGGTAAAAATGAAGGCTGGTATGATCTAAAAGTAATACTTAACGACCACATATGGCATTTTGCAGGAAGAACAGAAACCGGAAAAATTTCTGTTTCGGACCCGCATTGGGCATAATTATAAAGTATAATAAAAAATGAAAGCCTTGCACAAATAGTGTGAGGCTTTTATTATGATCTTAATCATAACCTGATATACTATTTTTATATAATTTTCATGTAAATATTTTAATACATAATACAATATTATAATTGAATAATTAATAATATTTAAAATATGAAATTTTATTATCATATTATGTCAATTTTTATTAATTTCACCTAACTAATTAACAAGCATCATGAAAAAATTAAACCTAGGCCTTGCGGTATGCTTAATTACTGCCGCATTTTCCGGTAGCTTGCAAGCACAGGATACCAATACAGACAACCATACCATCACAATTTCTATTCCTGAAGTTGCACTGGTAGATATTGAACCCGCTGCAACCAAGAACCTCACATTAGGCTTTACAGCACCTACAGAAGCAGGTAATCCCATCATCCCGAGTGCATCCAACAGTACACTTTGGCTGAATTATTCGTCAATCAAATCTGTAGCAGATCCTACCCGTAATGTGTCTGTAAAAGTAAATGCCCTTATCCCGGGAATTGATATCAACGTAACAGCAGCAGCAGCTACAGGCAGTGGAGCTGGAACATTAGGTACTCCTGCAGCACAGCTTACCCTGAGTGCAGCAGACCAGACTATTATTTCAGGAATCGGAAGTGCCTACACCGGAAACGGAGCTAATAACGGGCACAACCTTACATATGCTCTGGCAGCAGGAAGTGGTCCCGGAGGAGTAGCTGTATATGCAGATCTACAGGCAACAGCCAGCACCGTGGCTACAGTTACCTACACGATCTCGGATAACTAGTATAACTTTCAATTTAAAATAAAACTGGAAGAAGTCGTTTATCAGCTTCTTCTCTGTTTTATATTGCCTATAATTTAATTTCAAACTTTACATTATTATGATAAAGCGCATTTTCCTTTTGATGTTCCTGATGCTGCAGTTTAGTTTTCTATATGCAGGTATTGTTGTTCTAAACGGTCTTACCCATACTTACAAGGTAGAAAACGGAAAAGTATATAAAGGAAAAGTTAGCATTGAAAATACAGGCAATACTCTTCAGAGCGTAAAATTATTTTTACAGGATTTCAGCTATAAGGCTGACGGAACTATAAGCTATACTGCCATGCATACCAACAGCAGAACCAACAGCGACTGGATCAAACTTAATACTAATCTGGTTACATTAAAGGCAAAGGAAAAAACTGATGTATTCTATGAGATTACAATCCCCGACCGTCCTGCTGATTCCGGAAGTTACTGGAGTGTCATTATTGTTGAACCTGTAGAAGATATTAAACCAAGCAATGATAAAGCAGGGGTAAACATTACTTCTGTAGTACGATATGCTATCCAGGTCATTACTGATTATGAAACAGAAAGGGCAAAACCGGACCTGAAATTCGAAAATGTAAAAATAGAGAAAGAAGACGGAAGACAAACGGCGAAAATAGCGATAGCCAATAATGGTAATCTCTACTGTAAACCAACGGCAACCATTGAAATCTACAACCGGAAAACCGGAGAACGCCTCGGAAGCTATACAAGTATCCAGATGGGATTACTGCCACAAACCTCCAAATCGTTTCATATTGACATCAGCAAAGTTCCGGCAGGCCAATACAAAGCTGTTCTAATTGCCACCGATGAAGATGAAAATGCCTTTGCACTCAATGTGGAACTAGAAGTAAAGAATGATTAAAACCCGGATCTTATATATTATCCTGTTATTACTATTCCCGGCACATATTTTTTCTCAACAGCTGTCCAATCAACCGGCCGGCAAAAAAGATAGCCTCATGCCGGGGATGTCTACTTCTATTTCCTTTGCTCTGGAAAATACTGCAGCTGAAAATAAGGTGTATGACATTACAGTTACCACTTCAAGTTCTTTCATTACTCCTATTTTAGCAAAAGCAGAATTTAACATAGCTGCCAATGAAAAAACAGTATATATCGTCCCTGTCCGCATTGCAACAGAAGCAGCACAAGGCCGGTATTCCATTACCCTGCATGGAACAGACCAGCATGATGGAACCTCTTTTACAAAGTCTTCACAGATTACAATTTCAGGAAGCAGGAAGCTTAGTCTGACTGCATTAAATTCACCTGAGTTTATCAGAGCCGGGGAAACGATCCGGGCATCCTATCTATTGAAAAACAACGGAAATGTTACTGAAAAACTGATTCTGGAAAGTAAAAATGCCGTAGTAGACGATGAAACATACATAACATTAGCTCCGAACGAGTCAAAGATCATCAACATTTATAAAATCACCAGTACAGCACTCGGACAGAATGAATTTCAGAATCTCAACCTTTCTGTATATTCTCCGGATAATCCACAGGAAAATCAGACAGCTTATGTAAGTGTAAAGGTCATCTCTGTAAAGCCTGTAGAAGATGATATTTACCACAGGCTCCCTGTTTCCGCTTCATTATCTTTTATAGGGATGAAAAATATGGGTGTTTACGATGACGGCTTTCAGGGGGAAGTATATGGAAAGGGAAGCCTGGACAAGGACAATAAAAATCAGGTTGAATTTCACGCAGTATCAGCCAATCCTGTTGAATTCAATTCTTTTACCCAATATGAAGAGTATTTTATTAATTATAAAAGAAATAATTTCTTCGTTCACCTGGGTGATAAAATGTATTCGGCTTCTTATTTAACTGAGTTTGCAAGATATGGACGTGGTGCGGAAGTCCGTTATGATTTCAAAAAGATCAGTCTGGGAGGTTTTTATAATCATCCAAGATTTTTCAGGGATATTAAAGATGAGTTTAATATTTATTCAACCTTTAAAATTCGAAAAGAATCTGAAATTACAGCAGGTTATCTTTATAAAATTCCGAGGAAGGGAGAAATGAATTTCGGGAATATCAGGCTGTATTCCGAAACCCATCTCCCCTACACAGCCGGGAAATTCAAAATTTCAGAAAACATAACCCTTTCCGGAGAAGCAGCTTACAGTAAGAATGAAGAAATGGATGGAACAGCTTATATGGCTCAGGCTCAGGCCAATTTCGAAAGACTTAATGGTAATGTCATGTATATGAGGGCAAGTCCTAAGTTTGCCGGATATTTTACCAATACCAGTACATTTAACGGAAATCTTCAGTATAATTTTTCCAAAAGGATCAATTTATTTGCCAATTATGTACAGGATGCCAGAAACTTTCAAAGGGATACTTTATTTCTGGCAGCTCCATACAGAAGTTTTTTTCAATATGGTATGCAGTACAGATATATGCGAAACGGCCTGGTAACATTTTATAATGGATTTCAAAAATATCAGGACCGCCTGGAGCCGAAACAGTTTGATTATTATGAACGGTATTTTAAAGTAAGTGTGGATCAGCAGATAGGAATATTCCAGGTAAATCTTCAGGGGCAGTTTGGAAAAACAAATAATTACCTGAGCGGATTCAACGGAAATTCCAGTTTTTATACGACGAATATTGCTTTTGAAAAATTTAAAACATCATTCAATATCTATGCGAGCTATGCCATCACTTCAAGGTATCAGATGCAGAATGAAAAGCAGATTTATTATGGAGCAAGAATCTTCAGCAGGTTTTCCGATAAGAGCAGTTTAAGTATTTTTTATCAGAATAATTATATTCCTGAGGAATATTTCAGAGACAGGAATCTTTTTGAAGTTTTATTCCATCAGCAGCTTTTCCGGGGCAGTGAACTTGATTTATCCGGAAGATATGCATTGCAGCGTGGTGAACTGGGCAATAAGGATTTCATCTTTTCATTACGCTATACACTTCGTCTCAATGTTCCGGTACAAAAAACGGCCGACTATACTTCTTTGTCAGGGAATATCAGTAATCTGGGTGTGAAGAAGACTGAAGGGATTAAATTAATGCTTGGAAGTCATTTATCTGTTACAGATAAAGATGGAAATTATCTTTTTAAAAATGTTATTCCGGGAGATTATTTTCTTGAGATAGATCGTTCAACAACAGAAATTAATGATATTCCCAATATTTCTTTACCAGCATCACTTCATCTCATTAACAAGGAAAATGCTTTCAATTTTGGGTTAACGACTGCATCAACAATTAAAGGAATTATCCTCCTTTCTGAAGATGAGGAAAAAAATCAGTACAGTTTTGTTCACTTTCAGCCTAAAACAGAAAAAAAGAAAAAGCAGAGTATCATTATTGAAGTATCAGACGGGGAAAAGACTTACAGAAAAATAGCATTTATCGGTGAAACTTTTGATTTTACTTATCTGCGTCCGGGAGAATGGAAAGTTAAGCTTTATAGAAATGGTTTAGACAAACGGTATAAAATAGCTGTAGATTCTTTTCAGTTTAATCTTAAATCATCGGAAACAAAAAGTATAACGGTTCATATCGTAAAGCAGCAGAGTGAAATTAAATATCAACAGGAAACAATAAAGGTAGGATACAACGAAATTAAAAAGAAAAGATGAAATTGCCCATCCGCATAATATGTATAATAACCAGTATGATTTCTCATATGGTATGGTCACAAACAACAGGAAACAGAAATATCTCTGTGACACTGCCTGTGGTAACTTTATTAGATATAGAACCGACAGGAAATTTCAGCTTGAATTTTACAGCCCCTACTGAAGCAGGATCGGCTGTAACTGCTCCTGCATCCAATACATCAAAGTGGATCAATTATACTTCTGCCATTGCGCCCGCAGGACTTACAAGACGGGTTACAGCATCTGTTAACCAGACAATTCCCGGGGTCGATATCAAGCTTCAGGCTGCCGCAGCTTCCGGCTCTGGCGGAGGTACATTAGGAATTTCATCCGGGCAGCTTACATTATCCACGACTGCTGTAAATATTATTACCGGAATAGGTGGTGCATTTACAGGCAATGGCGCCAATAACGGGCACAGGCTTACGATAAGCCTTACCGTGAATACATATGCCAATCTTTCAGCCCGTACCAATACTCCCATTGTCATAACATATACTATAACTGAATAAATTAAAAAGAAATGAAATCTACCAGCTTAGCTATATGTAAAAAAGTATTTTGCACAAAATATATTCTCTTTATTATTTTTATCATATCTGTATCTCAATATAAAGCCCAGACAATCACCGTCACCGGAACAAACTGGACTGTAAGTGTTCCCACTATTACGGAAGCAGGAAGCAATTATGCGGGGCTCTATGAAAGCGCAACCAATCAGGCTATTTTGGCTGTCAGCGTACCATTGCTCCTGGGAAATGCAAAGGTATCCGTTCATTATGAAGCCAATCCTACATGGCACAATTCATTGGTTCTATCCGCTAAAAGAACCAGTAACGGAACAACGGTATGTGCATTATGTTCTATAACAGGAGGTACAGCTTATCAGACCGTAACTCTTACTGATATTGAATTGTTCAGGATACAGGCTGTTTTAGCCCTTGCAGCTTATACTGGAATTAATATTCAATTTCAGTTAAGTGGTGTTTCTGTAACGATCCCTGCAACCAGCTATCAAAGCAGGATTGTTTTTACAGTAAGTGGTATATAAAAATGATAAATGATTAGCTTAATACTATCTAGTATTTTTCAATCTTTACTTTAATATGATCTAAGATTTGTCTGAAATCTATATTTAAAGCAGGCTATCTTACAACTGTATTGAATCTTTTTAACGCAAAGGTTTATTTGTATACCGCAAGTTTTAAGAAAAGCAAAGAAGGGATCAATTTCATTGATCTCTTGAAGCGAACGGATGTAAGTGGATATACTACTTAGGATAGATAGATAGATAGATAGATAGATAGTAATTGCTTATAGCTAAATTACTTGATCCTGGCTGGGGTATCTACCA